>NZ_JAGGOY010000018.1 GCF_018614095.1 Streptomyces sp. ISL-87
AAATGATCCATTCGCCGGTCGGTCTAAGGCCGCCCGACTGCTGAGGGTTGCCGGTGGCCGTCTGCTCCCGGTGAAGAAGAACGCCCGGCTGCTCGACCGGCCCGACGGCCTGTGGAACGCCCTCTTCGAAGCGGTACCGCGCATCGGGAGTGCCGTACTGGTCTCGGGGTGGCTTGAGTCGGTCTTCTCCCAGGAGTATGCCGCCGGCCTGCGGACGCTGCTGCATCGGCTGTACGCGGCTCGCGGCCCGGTCGCCGGCGACGCGCTGCGCAGAGCGGTGTGGCAGGCGGTGACCGATCCCTACATTCTCGACGATGTGCCGCCCGAGCGGCTGCGGGCCTGGCGCGGTAGCAACGACCGTGACGTGCGGCTGTTGCTCGAAGCCCTCGCGGCCCTCGGGGCCGTCCGAAGCGACGATGACACCGTGGAGCTGACCGGTCAGGGCAGGCGGGCCGTGGCCGTGATGCGCGGCGAACCGCTCCCCGGAGAACCGGTGTTCCAGCTGCGCATCGATCTGGAGGACGTTGTCGAACCGGCGGTCTGGCGACGTGTGCTGGTGCCGGCCGCGGCCCGGCTCGACCAAGTGCATGCTGTGATCCAGGCTGTCATGGGCTGGGAGAACAGCCATATGCACGCCTTCACCGTGGACGGCGTCCAGTACGGCCGGGCAAACACCGAGCTCGACTTCGGGGACGAGCGGGGCGTCACTCTCGGCGCCCTGCTCAAGGAGGGAGGGAGCCTTGTGTACACGTACGACTTCGGTGACTCCTGGGACCACCGCGTCACGGTGGAGCACCGGATCGCAGCCGAGGCGGACCGGACCTATCCCGTCTGCGTAGCCGGTTCCGGCGCCTGCCCTCCTGAGGACTGCGGAGGCGCCGGGGCCTATGAAGACCTCAAGCGGACTCTCGCCGATCCGACGCGGACGGAGCACGACGACCTCGTGCGGTGGCTTGGCCTTGACTCCGGGGTGGGGTTCGACCCGGCCCGGTTCACCCCCGGCGATGCCAATGACAGACTCCAGCAGATGTAACCCACCCGTCCCGGGCGCCACCCCTGGGCGGGCTCGGTGTGGGCGCGCGGCCCTCGTACTCTCGCGCCCGAGAGTCGGACGGTGCCGAAGGGCTGCGGGGAGCGGTCCCGGCTCAGCTGACATGGCGGATGCCCCAGTAAGAAGACTTTGGCGCTCCAGATCGGACACAACCGGTCGGCGCGGGGTCTGCAGGGCGTGATCTTCACCCGAGACGACCGGGCGGGCGAGGGCAAGTTGTCCTCCCGCCTGGGCTTGGTGACGGAGGCGGTCGAGGCCGCCCCCGGCATGGATCTCTACGCCTATCTGGTGGGGCAGATGTCCAAGGGCGGGAAGGTCGACTACGTCATCGTGGACGAGGCGCAGTTCCTTGCGCCCGAGCAGATCGACCAGCTGGCCCGCGTCGTGGACGACCTGGACCTCGACGTCTTCGCCTTCGGCATCACCACGGACTTCCGCACCAAGCTCTTCCCAGGCTCGCAGCGGCTGATCGAGCTGGCCGACCGGATAGAGACCCTCCAGGTCGAGGCGATGTGCTGGTGCGGGGCGCGGGCCACGCACAACGCCCGTACGGTCGGCGGCGAGATGGTGGTGGAGGGCGAGCAGGTCGTCGTGGGCGACGTCAACCGCTCGCCGGAGGAGGTGGGCTACGAGGTCCTGTGCCGCCGCCACCACCGCCGCCACATGACGAGCGCCGCGGCCCACGCGGCCGCCATCTCCCCGGACGTCCTGCCCGTCACCTCCGCCTGAGCGTCTTCTGCCGGGCTGGGTCGGCGTCCCAGCCGATCCGGTTCGGCAGCCGGTGGATCCGGTCCGGGCCAGCTTGCCCGGCCTCCGCCGCCAACGCCCAGCCGTTCTAACGCACTTACGCGCGTCGACGTGGGCGAACCGATGCGCGAACCGCTCGTGCAACTCGACCAGCCCTGACGCCACCCACGGGCATCCGCCTGTGGCGGTCTCCGCGCACCTCCCCCCGAGCCGGCCCGGGGGAGGAGGGGGCAGGCCGACCCCGTGTCGACGTCGGAATCGGCGCGTACCACATGCAGGCCTCGACGGACCTACGGGCCGGTCGCCGCGTCCGGTGAATCTCCGCGGGCCAAGAAACACCGAAGCTCCACAGAATTGAGTCTCCGTTGAGGTTTCTCGGGGAGCAGCCGCCTCCCGGCCCCCGTGCAGAAATTCGGACGAGTCAAATTCCCTATATGCAGGGCCTGGAATCACAAAGAAAAGGTAAAGGGGAGGCGAGTGGAGGCGAGATTCCGAGTATTGAATATGCAACTACCTGCATCTTATGTCCAGATTGTCGCCTTCCGCGCGTCTGCTTGCGTTCGGAAGTCGGTGTGATATGTCCGATCTGTGTCAGATTCTATGGCATTTGGGGAGGCGGTGCGGCGCGCCCAGGCCTCAATTGACATGCCCGATGGGTGTTCGTAACGTTGGGATCACGCCAGGCGGTGACCAGCCAAGGCGGAGTGGCGGTGCAGAACAAGCGATCTGCACGGTTTCGAAACAACTACGGGGGTAGTTCTGTGCACGGCGGGGACTCAGGTGGTTACGGCGGGGACAGTGGATCTGCGGGCATTGCAGCCGGCAGTGGGTCCCAAGGTGGCGGCCACAAAACTTACAAGGATGACCTGCGAGAGTGGGCTCCTATCTTCGGCATCAGCGCGGCTGTCATCGTGATCGGCCTGCTTGTGGTAGCCCTTTTCTGACGGGCGCTCCTGACTGCCGCCGCGCCCGTGACCTCGCGGAACGGTGACGCTTCTCCCCCTGCGCCTGCTCCTTCGAGCTCGTCGGGGGCCTCGGTGAATGTCGAGCGGGCTCCCATCCGGCGCGAACTCCTTTCGGTTTATCTCTGAGTCCTTCTCGTGTTTGCCGGTGCTTTTCTGTGCCTCGGATCCGAGTCGGGCAGGGGCGCGTCGTTCTGTGTATCAGAAACCGCCTCCTCATTCTTTCCCACCTTTTTCTCAGTGGTGCGGATTCGTTTCTCCATGCCTGGTTATGCGGCGCACTCCTGTGCGCCCTCTCGTTGGCATGGGTAAATTCCGGCGCTCTATGTGCCGATGGAAGGGAGGTGAGAAAGCCATGGAGAACAACAACATGGATGTCCCGGTTCAGCACGAGGACATCGCCATCGAGGAACTCGCGGACACGGCCGGTGCGGGCACCGCGTTCTGTGTCGGGTCGGCTGGTTGCCCCAGCTCGGCCGGAACTGCGTCCAGCTTCGGCTAGAGGCCCTTTCCGCCTCCGTAACGGATTTTGAGAGGAGGTGAAAATCATGGAGAACATGCAGAACATGGAGATCGTCGAGGAGTTCGACGACATCGCCATCGAGGAGCTCGGTGACATGGCCGGTGCCGGTGGCACGACCAACACCGGTGGCACCTTCGGTTCGACCACTTGCCCCGCCTGCATCGGTACCGCGTTCAGCTGGAGCTGACGCGGACCTGCAAGGGCGCTGTGTGCACCCCCTGTTGACGAGAGGAGGTGAACAGTGAACGACACCATCGCGGACACGGACCTCGACCTCTTCGAGGACGTAGCCATCGAGGAGCTGTCCGACGCCAGCGGCGCGGGCTGGTGCCTCGGCTCGGCCGGCACCTTCGGTTGCCCGAGCTCGGCCGGATCGTACGGCACCACGACATCGCACTGACGTCTCGACGCGCGCAGGAGAACACATGAACGACGATGCAATCCTCGCAGCCGAGCTGTCGGTCGGCCACACCGAGGACATCAGCATCGAGGACCTGACCGACGCCACGGGCGGCAGCTTCTGCCTCGGCACGGTCGGATGCGCGGGCTGCCCCTCCTCGGCCGGATCCGTCGGTACCGCCAGCTCTCACTGAGTCGCAAGGCCGCGGGCCCGGCATCGCCAGGACGGCCGTCGGACGAGGTTCATGCAGAGAACCTCGTCCACGGGTCGACGGCGACGCCGGGTGCCGTTGCCGGCACTTCTCAGTATGGCGGACCACGGCCTTCGCGGCCGGACCGATTCCCAGGAAGGAGGTGAAAGACATGAACTCTCTCGACGTCATGCACACCGAGATCGACGCCGCCGGCAACGCCCTGGCGGAGGACATCGCGATCGAGGAGCTGACCGAGGCGGGTGGCACCAACTGCTTCGGCACGCTCGGATCGATGGGCTGCCCGACCTGCTTCGGCACGTACGGCTGCGCCACCTGATGCACCGTCATCAGTGTGGCTGAGTAACGCCTCGGGTGCTGCGCCCCCGCCGCTGGATCACCTTCCAACGGGTGACGGGGCGCAGCACCCTTCCAGTTTTTGTTACGGCATGAAAGTGCCAGGCCGTTAAGGAATGTGGGAGTGTCAACGACTGAAAGTGCGCGACGAGTGTGGCGCTGGTTCGCCATGCAGGAGGACTCCGCCGCCGACAACACCGATCTCTTCGCGCAGCTGGTCACAGAGTCGCCCGTTGTTCACTTTCCCGGGCTGTGGGTCATCTCGCGCCACGATCTGGTGGCGAAATTCAGCAACCATCCCGGCCTCACCATGGTCAGCCCCGACTTCCCGGCCGACATGCGGGAGGAGAATCCGGACTTCACCGAGTTCTTCGGAAATTCGATGTCCGTGCGGGCGCCGGATGATCACCGCAGGCTCCGCGGCGTACTCGCCCGGGAATTCACAGGACGGTCCGTCGAGCGTCTGCGCGAGAAGATCTCTCACATCATCGACACGCTTTTGGCCGGTCCCACGGCCGAGGGCGGATGCGAGTTCGTGTCCCGCATAGCGGTCCCCCTTCCCTCTCTGGTCACAGCGGCGCTGCTCGACCTGCCCGAGGAGGACTGGGCCCAGGTCACGACGTGGTCGCGGGGCATGCTGGCCCAGTTGGGCAAGAGCTTTCCCGGCAACCGGCCGGCAGCGGACCCCATTTCCGTCGAGGGCTTCCAGGAACTGCGCGCCTACGTCGAATCGGTGGTCCGCGAACGGGACGCACTCAATGCCACCGACGTCATCTCCCGCCTCAACGCGGCGCGCCGCAGCGGGCAGCTGAGCCATGACGAGGTCGTCAACATGGTTCTACTGCTCTTCATGACCGGGGTCGATACGGTCACCAGCGGCCTGACCAACGCCCTTCTCTGTCTGCTCACTCGGCCGGCGGAATGGCAGCGGGTCGCCGAGGACCCTGGGAAATTTGCTGCCCCGGCCTTTGCAGAATCGATCCGCCTGCTCGCGCCGGTCACCTTCGGGGCACGTGTTGCCGCTGAGGACCTGTCGATCGGAAATGTCGTCATAGGCAAGGGGGAGATCGTGCTGCTCGCTTTCGCCGCCGCCAATCTCGACCCCCGCCGGTTCGAGGCACCCCTCGAATTCCGCTGGGACCGTACTCAGAACGCCGGAATGTCGTTCGGCCACGGCGCCTATTTCTGCCTCGGTGCTGGGCTGGGCTCTCTCCAGTCCGAGTTGTTGCTCGCCCGGCTGGCCCAGAACGGCGTCGCGCTCGCGCAATCCGAGGACTCCCTTCCCTGGCGCAGTGAGCTGACCTTCAACAGCCCCGCCGTCCTCCCCGTGCGGCTGGGAACCGGGCTGGAGGTGTGACGATGCGTGACACGCTTTCCCTGCGGCGAGCGGTCGCCCGCCCGGTCAGAACCCGGCATGTGCGGCAAGTCGAGGAGGCCGACTGCGGAGCATCCTGCCTGTCGGTCCTCCTGGCCTGGTACGGACGGCATGTGTCCTGGCACGAGTTGCAGCAGGTGTGCGGGGGCGGACGCGACGGCGTGACGGCCGCCACCCTCGTCGGCGCCGCCGCCCACTACGGACTGGCGGGAAGCGGCAAGCGGATCCGGCTGTCCGGCGACGACCAGGCCGACATCAGGGCCATGCGGTCCCTGGCGGCCCCAGCCATCCTCTTCGTCGGCGGCAACCACTTCGTGGTCTTGGACCACGTCTCCGAGCAGGGAGCCGTCAGCCTCAACGATCCGGCGATCGGCCACCGACTCATGCCGATGGCCGAGTTCCGTGCCCTCTTCACCGGCATCGCTCTCGTTTTCACGCCTACGGAGGACTTTCACCCGGCCGGGGTGCCGCACCGTTTGCGTGGCGACCTGCTGTCCTGGGCGCGCCCCCGCGGGGGTCTGCTGGCCGGGGCGGTGCTGGCCGGCACGACGGCGGCCTTGGCGGCCGTGGCCACCGCACTGCTCATGCGGGCCGTCGTCACCGCGACGGCCCGGCCCGACTCCGCCGGAGCCGGCGTCCTGCTGTGGGCTCTGGGCGGTGCGGCGGTCGCCGCGTTCACCGCGACCTGGATACAGACCCGACTGCAGTCGGCGCTGCTGCGCGCCCTGTCCGTGGACCACTCCCGCTTCTTCGTACGGACGCTGCTGGATCTGCCCGCGTCCTTCTTCCAGCGGCGGTTCACGGGCGGAGTCGCGGCCCGGGTACAGATCGCCGACACCCTCGCCAACCAGCTCGCCGGCACCGTCGTACCGGTCTTCGTCGGCGGTGTGAGCATGGCGGTCGTGCTGGGCGTGCTGGCCTGGTTCGCACCGGGCATCGCTGTGCTCGTGCTCTGCGGGGTCGGCTGCTCGACAGCGATCCTGCGAAGGGCCTCCGCCGGTGAGTCCTCCCGACAGGGCCGGCTGCTGGCCGAACAGGCCTCCCGGGACGGCGAGATGATCAGCGGCCTGAACATGCTTGAGACCTTGAAGGCGGAGGCCGTCACCACTCTGCTGCTCGATCGCTGGGAGCAGTCCCACTCGAGCAGCATGGCCGTGGCGCACCGGTCCATGAGGTCGGCCCAGCGGACGCTGGGTACCGCCACCGTCATCGACTCCCTCGTCTCCGTCGCGTCGGTGCTCTGGGCGGCAGCCGATGTCAGGCGGGGTGCCATGGCGCTGCCCGATCTGATGTCCGTCATCACCCTGGTCGGCGTCTTCCAGGCTTCGGCGGGTGCGGTGGCCCGCGGGGGCTTGTCATTCGGGCAGTTGCGCGCCGGCTTCGCGGCCTTCGCGGACGTAGCCGGTTCGTCCACCGAGACGGGCGAGTCCGCGCAAGCGCCCCGGCGTGGCGAGACCACCGAAGCGGCAAAAAACGCAGACGCATTTCCCCTGTCCACCGAGACCACCGAGACCACCGAGACCACCGAGACCACCGAGACCGACGAGGCCACCGATTCCGCCGCGACGGCCGGGAGCACCATGACCGCCCCCGTCCGTAACGACGTCGGCGCCGCCCCCGGTTCCATCGGCCGGCTCGAGCTGTGCACCCTGGAATTCGGATACGACATCAACCGTCCGCCCCTGGTCCGCGGCGTCGACGTGCGGGTGCCTTCCGGCAGCCGTCTCGTGGTCGTCGGAACCACGGGCAGCGGCAAGTCCACCCTGGCCCGGCTCGTCGTGGGAAGCACCGCCCCATGGGTCGGCTCGGTCACCCTCGACGGCATCCCGGTCACGGCCCTGCCGCCCGGCTCCATCGGCTACGTCAGCCAGCATCCCGTGCTATTCGAGGGGAGCGTCGCCGAGAACGTCGCCTTCGGCGACGACGAGTTCTCCCCGGACCTGATCGACCAGGCATTGGCCACCGCCTGCCTCGACGGGGTCGTCGCTCGCCGCGGAGGTCCGCGCGAGGCCCGCGTCGAGCCGAACGGGCAGAACTTCTCCGGCGGCGAGCGGCAGCGCCTCGCCCTCGCCCGCGCCCTGTGCCGCCGACCGGCACTGCTGGTCCTGGACGAGGCGACGAGCGCGCTCGAGGGCCCCCTCGAAGCCAGGGTCGACGCCAACCTGCGCCGCCTGGGCACCACGACCGTGGTGGTGACCCACCGTCTCGGCACCGTGGGACCGGACGACCTGGTCCTCGTACTGCACCGCGGTACGCCCGCCCAGCTCGGTACGCACCGCGACCTGTCGGCCCGGCAGGGCCAGTACCGCGAACTGCTCGGAGCGAGCCGGTGACCCCGGCAGGAGAGGCGTGGGCCGCCCACCGGGACGCTTTGAAGCCGCTGCTCGCCGCCCTCGGCGCACCCGGGGAGGCGCTGCCGGAGCGGCCGTCGGCGGCCCCGGACCCGGTCGCCGCGGCAGCCGAGCGGTGCGGCGTCCGGGCCCACCGCGCGCCGCTCGCCCAGGCGCTCACCTGGCTGCCGAGGGCTCCCCTGCTCGCGTCCCGCAACGGCGAGCCGGTGGCACTGCTGCCCGCCCGACGGGGCTGGACCGCCGTCGCGGCAACCGGTGGTGCGGGACACCCGGTGACGGCCGCCGACGCCGGGGGGTTCGACGAGAACTGCTGGGTCATGCGGCCCCGGCTGCCCCACACCGGGATCACGGGCCGCCGCCTGCTGCGGTTCTCCGTGCGGGGCGCCGCGATGCC
The DNA here is from genome assembly GCF_018614095.1 of Streptomyces sp. ISL-87. Taxonomy (GTDB): domain Bacteria; phylum Actinomycetota; class Actinomycetes; order Streptomycetales; family Streptomycetaceae; genus Streptomyces. The sequence goes on from NZ_JAGGOY010000018.1 coordinate 8,351, forward strand.
CTTGACCGGTACGTTGCTGGGCGGCCTGCTGGCCGCGGTGCTCGCCTTCGCCGCCCCGATCGGCTCGCTGCTGCTCATCACGGCGGTCCTCACCGGCGACGACTCCCTCTTCGGCTGGACGTGCGCCGCGGTGCTCGCAGCCGTCCCGCTGGGCCGGCTGCTCGCCGAGATGCGTGACCGCTCCACCAGCGCACTGCAGACGCACATCGAGGCCACCGTGGAACCGGCCGTGTGGGAGCGGGTGCTCAGTCTCCCGCTGCCCTTCCTGCGCCGCTATTCGAGTGTGCGGCTGCTCAACCACGCCGGTGGCATCGGCCGGCTGCGGTCCCTGCTCGGTCCCTCCGGCCTCGACGCCTTGCTGAGCGCGCTCTTCTCCGCAGTGGCGATCACTTTGCTGGTGCTCGTCGACGGGGTGCTCGGTCTCGTCGCCGCGGCAGCCACTGCGGGCCTGCTGGCGCTGCTGGGATGGCTCTCGTGGGCGCAGCAGAAGCACGACATGAAGGTGTACGACGCCGTGGAGAGCGTGCAGTCCACCGTCTACCCGGCGCTGCTCGGCATTGACGAAGTCCGCGCGTACGGAGCGCAGAAGCTGGTCTTCCGCAGGTGGTGGCAGGGGTTCGACGCGCAGAAGCGTGCCGACGACGCGGGCCTGCGCCATGCCGAGGTGTCGGCCGCACTGATCGCCGCCGCCCTGCCCCTGCTGCTGTGCGTCCTCCTGCCGGTGGTTCAGCTGCGAGGCATCGGGATGACCGGCATCTGGGCGGTGTCCTTCGCCGGAGTCCAGCTGAACCTGGCGCTGAGCCGGCTGCCCGGGGTGCTCCAGGCCGTCTTCACTCTGCGCACCACGTACGCCCGGCTGGAACCCATCCTGGCCACCGCGCCCGAGACGCCGCCTGCAGGCATCCTGCCCGGCCGCCTCACCGGACGGGCCGAGCTGCGCGCGGTCACCTTCGGCTACCCGGGATCCGCGGAGCCGGTACTGGACCGTGTCGACCTCACGGTGGAGCCCGGCGAGTTCCTGGCGGTCGTAGGCGAGTCGGGTGCCGGCAAGTCCACCCTGCTGCGGCTGCTGCTGGGCCTGGACCGGCCTGACGCCGGTGCCGTGCTGCTGGACGGCCACGACCTCGCGGGGCTGGACCTGGCCGCGGTGCGCGGACAGATCGGATACGTACCGCAGGACAGCAAGGTGCTGCGGGGCACCATCCGTTCGGTCATCCTCGGCAGCGCCCCGGAGCACGACGAGGGAGCCGCCTGGCACGCCGCCGGGCTGGCCGGGATCGCCGACGAGATCCGCGCCCTGCCGATGGGCATGGACACCCGGCTGACGGACGGCGAATCCGGGTTCTCCGGCGGACAACTGCAGCGCCTGCTGATCGCCCGGGCCCTGGTCGGTGAGCCCCGCATCCTGCTTCTCGACGAGGCCACCAGCGCGCTGGACAACGCCACACAGGACGAGATCAGTACAGCGATCGGGGCTCTCGGGATCACCCGGATCGTCGTCGCCCACCGCCTCAGCACCATCCGCCGGGCCGACCGCATCGTGGTCGTTTCCGGCGGGCGGATCACCGAATCCGGCAGTTACGACGCGCCGGCCACATCCCGCGGCCTCTTCGCGGACCTCGACGCAACGACTTTGACGTGAGAAGGAAAGGCAACCGCACCATGACCAGCACCACAACCCGGTTCAAGAGGTATGTGCGCAGCACGACCGTGGCAGGAGATGGCGTCTACCTCACCACCGAGCGGTCCGGTCAGCTCCGGCTGGAAGGCCGGATGATCGAGCTCATGGCCCCGCTGCTGCAGGGCGGCCACACCCGCGAGGAGATCGCGGACCGGCTCTCGGACGAGTTCGCGCCCGCGCGGGTCGGACGCGCCCTGGACAAGCTCATCGCCGCCGGACACGTCGTGGAGACCGACGCCTCGGTGGACCCGCGGGCCGGGGGCTACTGGGAGCTGCTCGGCGTGGACGGCGACGAGGCCGTGCGTGCCGTGCGGAACGCCGGTGTGGACCTGGTGGCCCTGGGCGACGTACGCGCCGAATGGTTCACCGACGCGGCCGAGGCCTTCGGTATCCGTCTCACGGACGCACCGGACAGCGCACTGACGGTCGTGCTGACCGACGACTACCTGCGGCCGGAGCTGGACGACATCAACCGCCGGGCGCTCGCCGGCGGCAAGCCCTGGCTGCTGGTGAAGCCGGTCGGGGCCACGGTGTGGCTGGGGCCGGTCTTCCAGCCGGGCGTCAGCGCGTGTTACGAGTGCCTGCGCATACGGCTGGCCAACAAGCACATGCTGACCTCGTACCTCCGCCAGCGCGGCGTCCTCACCGATGTCCTGGTGAATTCGGTGACCGATGTGCCAGCCACCGTGGGAGTCGCCGCCCAACTGGCTGCCCTTGAAACCGCGAAGTGGCTCGCCGGGGCCGTCGGCGGTGCCCTGCCCGGCACGGACGTCCCCCGCGACCAGGTCACGTCCCTCGACACGCTGACCCTGCGCACCGAGCAGCACCCGGTCACCCGGCGCCCGCAGTGCCCGGCCTGCGGCGACCCGGACCTCCAGGCGAAGCGGCAGCGGGGCCCGGTGGAACTGTCCAGCCAGGTCAAGGCCGTGGCATCAGACGGCGGCCACCGGGCCAAGGACCCGCAGGAGTTCCTCGACACCTTCCAGCACCTGGTCAGCCCGATCAGTGGCCCGGTGAGCAGCCTGGTCAAGGTTCCGCTGGACGTGGAAGGGCTCCACACGTACACGGCGGGACAGAACTTCGCCGTGCCGATGGCCAACGCCGCCGATCTGCGCGCCGGACTGCGCAGCGCCAGTTCCGGCAAGGGCATCAGCGACGTACAGGCCAGGGCGAGTGCCCTCGGCGAGGCGATCGAGCGGTACTCCGGGGTGTTCCACGGCGACGAGGCGCGCATCACCAGCTCGTACGAGGCCCTCGGCGCCGACCGGGCCATCGAGCCCAACGCGCTCCACCAGTACAGCGACCGGCAGTTCGCGGACCGGCTTGAGTGGAACGCGCGGCCCTCGCACTTCCACTGGGTGTCGCCGCGGATGAACCCGGCCGAGCCGGTGGACTGGTCACCCGTCTGGTCGCTGACCGAACAGCGGCACAAGTACCTGCCGACCTCGGCGCTGTACTTCTCGTACTCCAGCTCCAGCGAGGCGGTGCGCTTCAACGGGGGCGCCAACTCCAACGGGTGCGCGGCCGGCACGACCCTGGAGGACGCGATCCTGCAGGGCTTCTTCGAACTCGTCGAGCGGGACAGCGTCGCCATGTGGTGGTACCACCGGCTGCGGATGCCCCGGATCGACCTGGACAGCTTCGACGACCCGTACTTCCGCAAGTGGCAGGACCGCTACCGCTCGCTCGGCCGCGAGACGTGGGTACTGGACGTCACCAACGACCTGGGCATCCCGTCGGTCGTCGCCGTCTCCTACCGCACGGACAAGCCGGTGCAGGACGTCCTCTTCGCGCTCGGCTCGCACTTCGACGTCAAGATCGCCATCGGACGGGCGCTGTCCGAGATGAATCAGTTCCTGCCCGCCGTGATCGGCATGCGTGCGGACGGCTCCGGTACCTACGCCTACAACGACCCCGACCAGCTGAAGTGGTGGCAGACCGCGACCGTGCAGAACCAGCCGTACATGCGGCCGGCCGACGGGGTCGTACGGACCGCCGCCGACTACGCCGAGCACCACGTGGCGGACCTGCGCGAGGACGTACTGCGCGCACAGCGTGCCGTTGAGGACAAGGGCATGGAAATGCTCGTTCTGGACCAGACGCGGGTGGACATCGGCCTGCCGGTGGCCCGGGTCATCGTGCCGGGGATGCGTCACTTCTGGCCCCGCTACGCCCCCGGCCGCCTCTACGACGTACCGGTCGAGCTGGGCTGGCTCGACCGCAAGCCCAGCGAAGACGACCTCAACCCGATTGCGATGTTCCTCTGATGACCACCACCGATGTGACCTTGCACGGCCCGCTCACCGAGGCCACCGCCCTGCGCCAGGGCGTTCTCTGCGAGAACCGCGATTCCACGGTGCTGCTGTCGCTGCGCAACCAGACCGGGTACCGGCTGCGCGGGGTCACCCCCGGGATTCTGGGAGTGCTTGAGCGGCTCGCCCGCCACGCCGTGCCGACCGACCAGCTGGCGGCCGGTCTCGACACGCAGGAGGAGCGCCAGCTCACCCGTGTGCTGGAGCGGATCTCGCCGTTCCTGGCCCGCTCCCTGATGTACCGAGATGTGGAGCTGATGGCGGTGGAGGCCACTGCCCCCGCCGAACCGTACGACGTCGTCGCCGTCCCCCTGGACGCCCCGGTCCGGCTGTCGAAGTTCGCGCTGCTGCGCCGACGCGAGGGCGCGCTGGTGGTGGAGACACCGCTGACCGCCTACCGCTGCGTGCTGCGTTCGGCCGAGGCGGCCGCGGTCGCCTCCGCCCTGGGCGAGACGGCGACCGCCCGGGAGCTGGCCTCCGGGGAGCTGCCGGCCGAGGCCGTCGCCGCTGTGCTCGGGCACCTGGTCGGAGCGGGCTTCGCCGACCTGGGCAGCTGCCGGGACGGTTTGGCGGTATTCGCCGCGGACGACGACGAGGTACTGCGCCAGTGGGACTTCCACGACCTGTACTTCCACTCGCGCAGCCGCCTCGGCCGCACCGACGAACCGTACGGCGGCCGCTTCCCGTACGTCGGTACGATCGAACCGCTGCCGCCGGTCAAGCCGGCCCCGCCGGGCGAGCCGATCCCGCTGTTCCGTCCGCAGCTCACGGACGTCCTCGCCAAGGACCCGAGCCTGCTGGCCGTGATGGAGGGCCGGCAGTCGATCCGCAGTTACGGTGAGCGCCCGCTCGACGCTCAGCAGCTCGGCGAATTCCTCTACCGGGCGGCACGCGTCCGCGGAACCTACGGGCCGCGCCCGGACCAGAAGATGCCGTACGCCGGCTCGACCAGGCCCTATCCGTGTGGCGGGGCGGCCTACGAGCTGGAGCTGTACCTGACCATCAGGCGCTGCGAGGGCATCGAGCCGGGTATCTACCACTACGACGCGATGGACCACTGCCTGCGTCTGGTGAACGCCGATCCTGGCCTGCGGCAGAACCTGCTGGACGTCGGATCGCTGTCCACCGGCGGCGAGGCGGTCCCGGACGTTCTGATCACCATGACGTCGAGGTTCCAGCGGCTCTCGTGGAAGTACCAGTCCATCGCCTACGCCGTGACGCTCAAGCACGTCGGTGTCCTCTACCAGACGCTGTATCTGGTGGCCACCGCAATGGGTCTCGCCGCCTGCGGGCTCGGCAGCGGGAACTCCGAGCTGGCCGAGCGCGCCTTCGGACTCGATCCCCTCAAGGAGTCGGCCATCGGCGAGTTTCTGCTGGGCAGCGCGCCGCAGACCAGGCCGCTTGAGGAGAGCGCCCGCCACGCCGCCGACTGGCGTCCGGGCAACGACCCGCAGTGGCAGCAGGAAGTGCGGCACCTGCTCCCTTGAGCAGGCACGGAATCGAGAGCGAGGGAACTCCGTAATGGTGGACAGTGCGCCGATTGTGGTGTCCCGGGTCTGCGGACTGCCGGTGAGGGCGTTGGAAGCACTGCGGGCCGAGGAGACACTCTCCCTGGTACGCATGGCGTTGGACCGCGAAGACCGCGCCGAACGGATCACCGAGGCAGTGGCCGACGATCTGCACAGGCTGGTGCCGACCGATGGTCTTGACCGGGCGGTCCGCAGGGGCGCGCTGCGCCTGCGCCGCGACGTGCACAACCTGCGACTGACCGGGGCGACGGAGCAGGCGGCCGCGCTGGTCTCCCCCTGGCTCGACGGCGAGGCCCGCGACCGGTTGGAGCTGTGGTGCGCCGCCGTTCGGGAGCGGGCCGCGCTGGTGGCACGGGCCGAGCGGGCGGCGGACAAGGAGATCGCGGACGCCGGGGCCGCCATGACGGACCTGCTGCGGGAGGAGCGGATCGCCCGCGGGCTCTCGCTGGCCAGCCCCTCCTTCACCCTTGAGCTCTTGGGGCACCGCGTCGGCAGGGCTCCCGCGTGGGATTCCCGGCTGGCCCGCAGCGCCGCGGCGTATCTGTCGCGCACCGCCGTCAAACCCAGCCCTTTCGGGACCCTGACCACTGTCGGCGTGGCGGGGTGGGACGGCCCGGCAGACGGCCCGGCGGCGCCGTACGCACCGCTCCCCGACCGGGTGGTCTCCTCCTCCCGGGCGGCGGCGCTGGATCTGCTCCGCTCCTGGGCCGGTCACCCGGACGCGCCCGCGGGTCTGCGGCTGCTCGCCAATCCGAGCGTGCGGACCGTCGGCGGACGGGAACTCGCCGCCCTCCCGCTGTACTGCCATGCGGGCGGGGTCTTCCTGCGTGCGGACGAGATCACCGATGTGGTCGGGGTACGGGGGAGGCTGAGTGCCATGCCCGCTCACCCGGTGTCCGTGCCCGAGGCCATCGAGGCGCTCGGGGCGGACGCCGCCTCCCTGCGGCGTCTGGTGACCATGGGCGTGCTCCTCCCGGTCACCCCGTGGAGCGCCGACGAGGGCAGCCACTTCACCGCGATGGGCCGGAGCGCCGGGCAGGCGCCCGGACCGGTCGCAGAGGCGGTCCGGGCGCTGGGCCGGGCGGAGGAGCTCGTGGCAGGTGACGCCGACGCGGGGGAGCGCGCCCGGGCGGTCACCCGGGCCCGTACCACCCTGGTCGAGGCCTGCCGTGCTCAGGACCGTCGGCCGCCCGACTGGCTGGCCGGTGCGGGGCTTCTGCACGAGGCAGTCGCCCATGACCCGGGTGCGAGCCCGCTGCTGGGCGAAGCCGTACGGGCGGATCTGCATACCGTCGCCTCGGCGCTCACGCCGCAGATCCGGCGTGCGGCCCTGTACGACAGGATGCTCAGCCACTTCGTACGGTGGTACGGCTCCGGCGGAACGAGCGACGTGCTCTCCTTCTGCTACCGGTTCCTGGCCGCCGCTCCGGCTACGACGTGGCAGCCGGTACCGGGCCGGCCGGTCGGCGCCGTACCGGCGGAGGGCCAGTTGCGCGGCGACCGGACGCTGACCCGGCCGAGCCACGTCGTCTTCTTCCAGGTGGCCGCGGGATCGGCCGAGGAGGTGGCCCGGGGTGACCACCTCCTGGTGGTGAACCGGATCCACAGCGGCCTCCCCGGCATGGTCGGCCGGTGGGCGGTGATTCCGGCCCTGCACCACGGGATCGACGAAGCGCTGACGAGGTGGCTGAGCGACCTCCACCCCGGCTGCCGGGTGTACCAGACGTCCGCGCACGCGGACTGGATCGAGTTCCAGCGCCCCGCACTGCGCGGACTGCCGCGCGTCGGGTGGGGATCCGAACTCGCCGAGGCCGACGGCGCGACACACGATCTGCGGGGATTCACCCTGGCGCACGATCCCGTCACGCACACGCTCCAGGTCCGGGACGCCACCGCGGCTCCGGCGGCGTTCGCCTACCTGGGGGCTGTCCCGGTGGCCTCGCTCCACGGGGTGGACCGCCTGCTGGCGACGCTGAGCGACCCGTGGGTCCTCGACCTCGGCGACGCCGCTGCGGCCGATGGCACCGGCGCGGCGGGCGGTGCCGCATCCCCCTCGTCGTACCGGCCGCGCGTCCAGCGGGGCCGGATCGTCATGCGCCGGGCGTCATGGCTGCCGCCTCCCGGCGAACTGCCCCGTCCGGGCCGGGGCCAGTCGCCTGTGAGCTTCCTGCTGGAGGTGGAGCGCTGGCGCGCCCGACTGGGTCTGCCGGACGAGGTCTTCCTCTCCCGCGGCACCGGCCAGGCGGGCATCCACCACAAGCCCCAGTGGGTCGGCTTCGACCACCCGCACGCCGTGTGGGCGGCCTTCCGCCAGATCGACGACGCCACCACCACGGTGGAGATCACCGAGGCACTGCCCGGCCGGGACGGGCACTGGGCGGCCGACCCGCACCAGCCTGCGGCGGCCACCGAATTCATCGCGATGCTGAGGCAGGACGGCCAGTGAGTGATCAGCAGGAATGGCTCTACTACCGGGTGTACGTGGCGAGCATCGCCGAGATACGCGACCTGGTGGAGCAAGTGGTCGGCCCGGCCGTGCGCCGCTTCACCGCCGAGGACCCCTCACTGCGCTGGTTCTTCCTCCAGTACGTCGACCTGGTCGGTCTCCAGCTGCGCCTGCGGCTGAGGGGCACGCCGAGCCGACTGGCCCGCTATGAAGAGGAGTTGGACGACAGCTTCCGCCGGGCGCTGGATGTTCTCGGGGCCGCGGACGGCCCGCGTGGGCCGCTGGCCGCCCACCGCATGGTCACCAAGCGCCTCTACGAGCCGGAGCACGACAAGTTCGGCGGCCCCGCCGGGGTGGCGCTGGCCGAGCGCCTGATGCAGTGCGGCAGCGAGGCGGCCCTGGTCTGCGCCGCCCCGCAGCTGCGCCCGCTGCGCATCTCCCTCGCGGCGGCTCACACCAAGTTGATGGTCGCCGGGCTTCCTGCCGCGATGCGCACCTCCTTCCTGCACCAGTACGCGTGGTACTGGTCCGGGCGCGGCCGGCGCGACGCGCCGTTCGGCCGCACGCTCCCCGGGCTCTCGCCGGGCGATCCGGCGGCGATCCGGCGCACCGCCGCACTGCGCACCCAGATAGACCGTGTACTGCAAGTAGCCGCTCTGCGAGACGCGTTGACCGGCTACGTGGACGAGTTCTGGCTCCGGGTGCGGCGGGCGGGGCTCCCACGGCCGGACTACCTGACCGCGTTCCACCACATCCACCTGATGAACAACCGCCTGGGGGTCGTGCCCGGCGAGGAGATGCAGATCGCGCGGCTGCTGTGGCTGGAGGGACTGCGGGAGCCGCGTGTTGCCGCCACCGCAGGCCCCGCCGCATGACAAACGTCATGCCGGGCCCACGCAAACCCCATCCGCAACCCGTGCGGCTCCGCCCTGGCAGGCGGCACGCCGTGATTCCTAAGGTCTTCCCATGAGCGAACACCCCATCATCGACGTCAGTGACCTGCGGCTCGACTACGGCGGGACGACCGCCGTCGACGGCATCTCGTTCCAGGTGTTCCCCGGCGAGGTGGTGGCCCTCCTCGGGACCAACGGCGCGGGCAAGACGACCACGCTGGACGTGCTGGAGGGCTACCTCAAGCCCACCGGCGGTTCGGTGTCGGTGTTCGGGGTGAACCCCCGCACGGAGCGTGCCCGGATAGCCTCCGACATCGGCATCATGCTCCAAGAGGCGGGATTCTTCGGTGACCTCACCGTCCTGGAGACCATCCGTGCGTGGCGCCGCTTCACACCGAACGCCGTCGACACCGACGAAGCGCTGCGGATCGTGGGCCTGGAGCCCAAGGCGAAGACCCGCGTCGGCCGGCTTTCCGGCGGCGAGAAGCGCAGGCTCGACCTCACGCTCGCCGTGCTGGGACGGCCCAAGCTGCTCTTCCTCGACGAACCCACCACCGGGCTGGACCCGGAGTCGCGGCGCCAGACCTGGCACTTCCTCAAGGAGATGGTCGACAACGGCATGACGATGCTGCTGACGACGCACTACATGGAGGAGGCCGAGTTCCTGGCCGACCGCGTCGCCATCATGGACCACGGCCGCATCGTCCGGCACGGCCGCGTCTCGGACGTCGTGGCCCGGGAGTCCAGCGCCCGTATCTCGCTGACCGCCTCACCAGGCGTCAGCGCCCAGACCCTGCCGCCCATCCCCGGCGCCGAGATCCGGGAGGCCGACGGCCGGATCAGTCTGGTCACCGCCGATCCACAGCCCGTCCTGCTGCACTTGCTGAACTGGGCCGAGGACAACGGCGCTGCGCTGCGCGGCCTCGAAGTGCGCACGGCGTCCCTGGAAGATGTATTTCTCGATGTCGCGGCTTCCGGAAAGGTCCAGGCATGAGCTGGTTCCGCTTCACCTACTCGCAGTTCCTCCTCTCCCAGCGCGTCTACTGGCGCGACCTGGGCTTCGCCCTGACCGGCGCTCTGCTGCCGCTCGGCCTGAGCCTGGCGTACACCGTCAGCCAGCACGGTGAGGGGGAGATCGCGGGGTTCGACTCGGGGGTGTACCTGCTTCCCGGCTTCATCGGCTTCGTCCTGCTGTGGATCGTCTACAACGTCATCAACTCGGCCGCGTCCCGCCGCGACCGCCTGGTCTACAAGCGGCTGCGCGGCACCCCGCTGCCGGACACGGCCATCCTCGCCGGCGAAGCGGCCAGCGGCAGCGTCACCAGCCTGATTCAGGTCGCCATCCTGGTCGTGGCCGGGGTGGTCGCGATCGACGCGCCCATGCCCCGCAATCCCCTGCTGCTGCTCGTCGGCATCGTGCTCGGGGCGCTGGCCTTCTCCTTGCTGGCCATCGGTCTCTCCGGGCTGCTGCCCAGCGGGGAAGTGTCCACCTGGATCGTCACCCCGGTCATCCTGCTCATGATGATGACCTCCGGCATCGCCATGCCCATATCAAGTCTGCCCGGCTGGGCACAGCACATCGCCCCGTACCTGCCCTCCAGTCCGGTCGTCGAGATCGTCAGGACCGCTTACCTGGGCCGGGACTTCGCCAGCGATCCGGCGGCGTCAGGCCACCTCGCGACTGTCGGCTTCGTCGCGTCCTTCCAAGCCTGCGCCGCGCCGATCGGGCTGCTCTGCGCTTGGATGGGCCTGTCGTTCTCGATGGGCAAGCGGTTCTTCCGCTGGGATCCCCGCCGGTCCGCGTGAGCCCCGTCCGTCCGGCCCGGGTACGGCAGGTCGGCCGGGTGGCCCGCGGTTGACCGCGCTCGGATACAGTCGCCCAGCAGCACATGGAGAACGATGAGGTGGTGGCAGATGCACGGGCGCGCGCCCGCCACGGTCGCCCGCGCCGTCGCATGGCTGATCCTGCTGACGGCGACGGTCTTCCTCCTTGAGGCCATGGCCCTGTGGCTGAGCCACCGGCCGCCCCCCGGCCAGGTCGTCGCAGCCGTACTGGGCTCTGTGGCCTTCGGGTTCGGATACGCCCGTACGGTGTGGGACGCCGTGGCCCGCGGCAGGGGGCGCAACCGGCACCAGGCGGACCTCGCGGTATGTGCCAGCGTCTCCTTCGCCATGCTGCTGGCCCTCGGACCTGCGTGGGGAGCCCTGCCCTGCCTGGCCGCCGGAGCGGCTGTGGTGAGCCTCAGTCCCCGGCGATGGGGCTGGATCGTGCCGCTGATCCTCGCCGGCACGGCGCTGGCCGGGCTGATGCTCGCCGTGCCCGCCGACGTACTGGTGGACATGCTGGTCAAAAGCACCGTCACCGTCGTGGTACTCGGCACGCTGGGGGTGCTTCCCCCGTTCGCCCGGGAGATGCACGACAACCGCGCCGAACTCGCCCGGCTGGCGGTCGTGGAGGAGCGGCTGCGCTTCTCACGCGACCTGCATGACGTGCTGGGTCACGGCCTGTCCGTGATCGGCATGAAGATGGAGGTGGCCCTCCTGCTCATCGGGAACGACCCGGACAAGGCGGCCGGGGAGATCCGGGACGCGCTCGGCATCTCGCGCGAGTCGGCGTCCGATCTGCGCACCCTGGTCCGGGGGTACCGCCAGCAGTCCATCGCGGCGGAACTCGACGGTGTGCGCTCCGTCCTCTCCTCTGCGGGCATCGGTTGCCGTGCGGACGAGGTGCCCCCGGACATCCCGCAGCATGTCCATGACGTGACGGGCTGGATCGTCCGCGAGGGCGTCACGAACATCCTTCGGCACAGCAGGGCCACGGAGTGCCGGATCAAGTTGAGGGTGAACGACGGACGACTCATGATCGAGATTTCGAACGACAACCCCATCGCCCCCGGATCCGACGGTCGCACGGGTGGCAGCGGTCTGCGCGGTCTGCGGGAACGTCTCGCCGCCATCGGCGGCGAGCTGACCGCGGGGGTCCACAACGGTACGTTCACACTGCTCGCGCACGCCCCGCTGGGCGAGGGCTTGCGACACGATCCTGGAGCCGAGGTGACCCGCAGGTGACGATCCGCATCGTCGTGGCGGACAACGAGCAGCTGATCCGCGACTCGCTGTCCATCATCCTCTCCGCGCCCGAGGACATGAACGTGGTCGCGGTCGCGGCCGACGGCGCCCAAGCAGTGGCCGCGGTACGCGAGGCCGGCGCCGACGTGGTCGTCCTCGACCTCGACATGCCGGTGATGAACGGACTGGAGGCGGCCGAGGCCGTCCGGTCCGAAGCCCCCGACTGCGGAATCGTCATCCTCACCAGTCACGGCCGCCCCGGGTACCTGCAACGCAGCATGCGCCTGGGAGTACGCGGCTTCATCACCAAGGACACCCCGGCCGCGAAGCTGGCCGACGTCGTACGCCAGGTCCACGGAGGGGGCCGGTTCATCGACCCGGAGATCGCCACGGACGCGCTTGCCCTCGGCGGCAGTCCGCTCAGCGCCCGTGAGCGCGAGGTGCTCGCTCTCTCCGGCGAAGGGCTCAGGCCCAGCGAGATCGCGGGACGGCTGTGCCTGGCCGAGGGCACCGTACGGAACTACATGTCCTCGATCATGAACAAACTCGACGTGGACAACCGCGTTGCCGCCCACCGGGCGGCCAGGGAAGCCGGCTGGCTGTGACAGCCGCGACGGGGGAACACATGGACAGCACCATCACGGCCTCGCTCCGGGAGGCGCTCCGGTCGGCGGTGGCAGGCCTCGACGGCGTCCTGCCGCAGGCTCTCGAGCTCTACCGGGAGCTGCACGCCGCTCCCGAGCTGTCGGGGCAGGAGGAGCACACCGCCGCGCGCTTCGCCGCGTGGCTCAAGGAAGCCGGGTGCGAGGTGACGGAAGGCGTCGGCGGCCACGGCGTGGTGGGGATCCTCCGCAACGGCGAAGGCCCGCTGGTGGCGCTGCGCGCCGACATGGACGCCCTCCCGGTCGCCGAGTCCACCGGCCTTCCGTACGCGAGCACCCGGACCGCGACGACGGGCGACGGGCGCTCCGTCCCGGTGGCGCATGCCTGCGGCCACGATGCCCACGTCGCGTGCGCGGCCGGCGCGGCGGCCCTGCTGGGCCGTGCGCGCGACACCTGGTCCGGGACGCTCCTGGTGATCGGGCAGCCCGCCGAGGAGACGCTGACCGGCGCCCGCGCCATGCTCGATGACGGGCTGTTCGAACGCTTCGGGGTCCCGGACGTGATGCTGGCACAGCACGTCGCGCCCCTGCCGTGCGGAGTCGTCGCCCATGGACCCGGCGCGTTGACGGCGGCGACCACCGTGGTGGATGTGGTGATCCACGGCCGGGGCGGCCATGGCGCCGCGCCGCACCTGAGCGTCGATCCGGTGCTGACCGCCGCGGCAACCGTGCAGCGGTTGCAGGCGGTGGTCTCACGGGAGAACAACCCCTTCGAACCACTGGTCGTCACCGTGGGCACCCTGCGCGCCGGGACCGTGCCCAATGTCATCCCCGACCACGCCGAACTGGGCATCAGCATTCGCTGCTATTCCGATGACCAACTGGATCGCGCGGTCGCGGCGGTCGAGCGGATCGTACGGGCCGAATGCGCGGCGGCGGGCTGCCCCCGCGACCCGGACATCACGGTCGGCCCCAAGGCGCCCGTCAACATCAACGACCCGGCGGCAGCCGCGCGGGTGCACGCCGCCCACACGGCCCTGCTGGGCCCGCGGCGCGTCCTGTCCACGCCGCCGATGCTGGCCGGTGAGGACTTTCCGTTCTTCGCGCACGGACACACCCCGGCCGTCCCCACCGTGTACTGGTTCCTCGGCTGCGTGAGCGCCGCCGACTGGCGTGCCGCTCCCGGCGGTTCACCGCAGGCGAAGATGCAGTCCTTGCCGGCCAACCACGCCGCGGACTTCGCTCCCGCCGCGGAGGCCACATTGCGCCACGGCATCAGCGCTGCCGCCGCCGCGGTACTGGCGCACGCGCGGGTGGACTAGGGGTGTCCGGCGGACCATGGCGGCAGCCGCCGCAGCCGCCGGAGACGCAGCCGCCGCAGCCGGTCCGGCGTTCCGGCCGTCGGCCGCTCGGCGGTGACGTGGGCTCTCGCCCGACGTGCTCCCGGTGCCGGCGAACTGAGCTGAACTGACCTGTGCTTCACCCGAGTTCGGCCCGTAGGTGGCTGCCTCCTATGATTCGGTGATCATCATCGTCATGGGGGAAGCACGCTTTGAGCACGTACGTACGCAGGCCCGCCGCCGGCCCGGCGGATGACCGCAGGCGGGGGTGTGTCGGCTTCCTGCTGCTGCCCTTCGTGCTGGCCGCGCGGATCCACCGGCCCGCGCGCCCGGACAGGATCGTCGACGGGGCCATCGAACGCGCCCAGATCACCCGTACCGCCGTCGGCGTGATCGCCACCTGCTGGCTGATCTACGCCTATCCGCTGCGCGAGTCGGCCGGCTCCGTCCTCAGCGACAAGCTGACCGAGGTCCTGCTCAGTGCCGGCCTGCTCCTGATTCTCGGGCCGATCGCGCTCGCCGCCTTCGTCCTGGGCGCCCGCAGGCCCGGACCGGCGTTCTACCGGCCGCGACTGCGCGGTCCGCTGACCGCCCTCGGCGCGCTGTTCGGCACCGCGCTTCTGATGTGGCTCATCCCCAACTTGGACTCGATCGGCGGCCTCGGGTTCGTGCTGACCTTCGTGGGCGGGCTCGGCTACCTCTTCCTGGTGCCGTTCGCCGTCGCCTCGGCGGTGCTGTGCGTCCACCACACCTTCCGCACCGCCGATGTCCACGAGGTACTGCCGCCGCTGATATCGCCCGTGCTGGTGTGGGCGATGTGCGTCTTCCAGCTCTTCGACAGCCCGCCCGTCACCGCCCCGCTGGGGGTGCGGATCCTCTTCCTGATGGGACCCCCGCTGTCGGTGACCGCGCTGTCGTTCTGGGAGCTGCGTCGACTGCGCGCGTGCTACGGGATCACCGTGCGCAGGGCCCTGGGCCGCGGGTAGTTCAGTTCGCGCTCCGGACGATCGTGAAGACGGCGCCCTCCGGGTCCGCGACCGTGGCCAGTCGGCCCCTCTGGCCCTCGTGCGGCGGCTGGACGATGCTGCCGCCGAGCCGGATGACCTGGTCGGCGGCCGTGTCGGCGTCATCCACCTCGAAGTACGTCATCCAGTGCGGTCCCCGGTCGTGCGGCAGCGAGCGTCCGACGCCGTGCACGGCGGCGGCCGGCCGGCCCTGCAGCAGCAGGGTCAGGTAGTCGAAGTCGGCGGAGGCGTCCGGGTGGGTCTGCGCCTCGTGGCCGAAGACGTGCTCGTAGAACTTGCCGACCGTCGAGGTGTCCTGCGTGACGAGCTCGTTCCAGACCGGGGTGCCCGGGGCCCCGTGCAGCCGGGTGCCCATGTGGGTCTCGGCCTGCCAGATCCCGAAGATCGCGCCCAGCGGGTCGGAGCAGATCGCCAGCCGGCCCGCGACACCGGCATCCAGCGGGCCCACCGCGACGGTGCCGCCGCAGGAACGGATCACCTCGGCGGTGGTGTCGGCGTCGTCCGTGGCGAAGTACGTCGTCCAGGCCACCGGAAGATGCCGGTCCGGCGGCATCTCGCCGATGCCTGCAACCTCCTTGCCGTCGAGCAGCGCCCGGACGTAGGGGCCGAGCGCCTCCGGGCCCGGTTCGTACTCCCAGCCGAAGAGGTCGGTGTAGAAGTCCTCGGTGGACCCGAGGCTGTGCACCATCAGGCTCACCCAGCACGGCGTGCCGGGCGGGCGCCGGGTCGCTTCCGCTGCCTCGGTCATGTCAGCCGTCTCCTCCGTCGTATACCTGTCGCCCCGTCCCTGGTGTGATGCTTCCACTCCGGAGGGTCCGGCGCGCCCCGACCGGGCCGCGTGGTGGGGGTGCGGGTCTGAGATGTCCGAAACGATGCGGCCCGTCGCGGCGCGTTGATGTCCGGCTTGTTACACGGGGTGCGGGGGCGGGGAGGAGGATGGGCCCATGACTGCGATTCTCTCGGCTTCCGAACTGATGAACGAGCTTGCCGGATCCAGGCCGCCCGTGCTCCTGGACATCCGCTGGCAGCTGGGCGGCCCCGACCAGCGCCCCGCGTACGAGGCCGGGCACCTGCCGGGTGCGGCGTACGTCGACCTCGACCGAGAACTGGCAGGCCCGGCAGGGTCGGGCGGGCGCCACCCGCTGCCCGAACCCGAGGCGTTCGGGGCGGCGATGCGGCGGGCGGGGGTCTCGGAGGACACGGCCGTGGTCGTGTACGACGGCGGACTGGGCTGGGCGGCCGCCCGGGCGTGGTGGCTGTTGCGCTGGACGGGGCACGGGAACGTGCGCGTACTGGACGGGGGCCTGGCCGCGTGGACGGCGGCCGGCGGTGCGGTGTCCGCCGACGCGGTGTCTCCCGTAGAGGGTGATTTCAAGCCAAGTCCCGGCGCGCTGGGGCTGCTGGACGCGGACGCGGCGGCGGCACTGGCCCGTTCGGGGCTCCTGCTGGACGCCAGGGCGGGGGAGCGGTACCGCGGCGAGGTCGAGCCGATCGACCGGGTCGGCGGGCACATCCCGGGCGCGGTGTCGGCCCCGACCTCGGAGAACGTGGGTCCGGACGGCCGCTTCCTGCCGGCGCGGGCACTCCACTCCCGCTTCGCGGAATTGGGCGCTACGGGGGACACGCGGGTCGGCGTGTACTGCGGCTCGGGTGTCTCCGGCGCGCACCAGGTCCTCGCGCTGGAGGTGGCGGGCATCCCGTCGGCCCTCTACGCGGGCAGCTGGTCGGAGTGGTCCTCGGACCCCTCCCGCCCGGTGGCCACGGGCCCGCTGCCGTAGTAGCAGCCCGCCCGTGTGCGCCGGGGGCTCCGCCGGCTGGGGTTCCGCCGGCTGGGGTTCCGCCCCAGAGCCTGCGCCTCAAACGCCGGCGGGGCTGGATGTGCCGACGGGGCTGGGTGTGGTGCGGCGAGGCTGGTGGGTGCGGCGCCGTTGCCGGGGGCCAGCCCCCGGGCCCCCGCGCCTCAAACGCCGGCGGGGCTGGGTGTGCCGGATGGGGTGCGGCTACTCCTGTTTCTTGCGGCGGGTGCCGAAGACGATTTCGTCCCAGCTCGGGACCGCCGCGCGGCGGCCCGGGCGGACCCCGTCGGCCTCGGCCTGGCGGTCGGTGGTGCCCGTGAGGCGGTCGCGGTGGCCCGCGACCGTACGCGGCATCAGGACATCCGCGTACGCCGACCCGGCTCCGGCCGACGCGGCCGGGGGCTCCTCCGCCTCCGGCTCCTCGGCCGGGGTGTCGGTGCGCTCGGGGACCACCAGGTCGCCGCGGAAGCTCGGCACCGCCTCCAGCAGGCTGGTCAGCGTGTCCCGCTCCTCCTCCGGCTCCGGGGCAGGGCGCTCCAACTGCCGGTCGAGCGCGCGGTCCAGCGGTCGGTCCCGCGGCAGCCGCGCGATCCTCGGCACGAACGGAAAGCTCGGCTCCGGCGTCGCGCGCAGATCGTCCGACTCGCCGATCAGGGAGCGGGCCTCATCGTCCACGGCCACGACCAGCCGGCGCGGCGGGTCGTACGTCCAGCTCGCCGAGTGCGGCTCGCCCACGACCCGGTAGACCAGCAGGACCTCCCAGGTGCCGTCGTCGCGGCGCCAGGAGTCCCACTGGACGGATTCCTTGTCGGCCCCGCGCAGCGTCAGCCGCTCCTGCACGGCCTCGCCGAGCTGGGGTCCGGTGTTCTCGCCGGGACGGCGCACGGGGGTCTTGCGGGCGCGCTCCGCCATGAACGCCCGCTCCGCGAGCACCGGGCCCTCGAAGCGGCGTACGCGGTCGACGGGGATGCCCGCGAGTTGAGCGACCTCCTCCGCGGAGGCACCGGCCCGTATGCGGGCCTGGATGTCGCGGGGGCGGAGGTGGCTCTCCACCTCGATCTCGATCTGGTTCAGGCGCGCGCGGTCGTTGCGCACGGCAGCGCGCAGCCGCTCGTCGATCGGAAGCGTGTACTCCGTGCTGTCCGCAGCCTTGAGCACCAGTCGTGTGCCGTCATTTGAGACGGCCACGACACGCAGTTCGGGCATGGGGACCTCCCGGGTGGTGCCTGCCGACGTCACGTGCGTCGCTGCTTCCGCTAGTCGAGTGTGGCCTGCCCGGGTGCAGCCTGCCACAACCTTGCCGAGTTAAACCGGCGTGTCGGGCATGCGCCCTTGATCGCCGTTATGGCACGGTTACCTGTTGGGCACGCACAGTGACCGAACGATTACTGTGCGCAGCAGGAACCCGTGCAATACCGCGGCATCACCGGTCTCGAGTGCCGTTTCTCCATCGTCCGGCTCCCTCTCCCGGGTCCGGACATCCGTAAGGAAGGACGGCCCCAGGGCTCGCCACAGTACTCCATTCGGGCCACCTGAGTGGACCGCCGCGCCGCCGAACTTGTCGTGGGCGGTGGGAGTTGGGCTGCCCTGAATCCGCCCCGGATCCACCCGGACCTGCAACCGCGTCCGATTTCAGGTGTCTTGCTTCACAGAATCACCAGAAATGGAACTATCTCTTTCGCTCAGGTGTCAGTAACTGCTGAAAGCGGTGGTGCGCATGAGTAGAGGACGGGGGTGGAGCGGAAGACGAGGCCGGGCATCGAAGCGACCTCGGCGCACCGGCGACCAGCTGCGCGAGACCGCCCGGCCCAGGGCCCGTCAGGTACCGCTGCCGCGCGAGGAGAAGGCGGCGGCGCCGCGCACCCTCCCGCCCTCGGACGCGGGAAGACCCCGGAAGCCGGGACCTCCCCGATCCCCTCGCACGCGAACGGCGGCCAGAGCCCCTCCTGAGCCCGGGTCAGGCGCCCAGTACGCGCCGCAGGTAGTCGTTGCCGAACACCCGCTCCGGGTCCAGCCGGTCCCGCAGGGCGGTGAACTCGCCGAAGCGCGGGTAGACCTGCGCGAAGTACTCCGCGTCGCGGGTGTGCACCTTGCCCCAGTGCGGCCGCCCGCCATGGGCGGTGAAGATCCGCTCGGCCGCCGTGAAGTAGGCCTGGTACGGGGTGCCCTTGTACATGTGCACCGCGATGTACGCCGTCTCGCGCCCCGAGGCCGTCGACAGCACGATGTCGTCCGCCGGAGCGGTCCGCACCTCCACCGGGAAGCTGACGCGCAGCCCGGAGCGGTCGACCGTCGCCTTGAGCTCCCGCAGCGCCTCGACGAGGCTCTCGCGCGGGAGTGCGTACTCCATCTCCACGAACCGCACCCGGCGCGGGCTGGTGAACACCTTGTACGGGATGTCCGTGTACGTCCGCGCCGACAGGGCGCGACTGGCGACCCGGGCGATGGAGGGGATGGCCGCCGGGACCGCGCGGCCCAGCGAGTTGACGGCCTGGAAGACGCCGTTAGACAGCAGCTCGTCCTCGACCCAGGCGCTCACCGCTCCGGGCGGGTCGGCCGGGCCCTGGCTGCGGTTGTTCCGCTTGGTGTTGCAGTTGCCGGTGTGCGGGAACCAGTAGAACTCGAAGTGCTCGTTCTCCGCGAAGTGCTGGTCGAACTCGGCGGTCACCCGGTCGAAGGCCATCGGCTCCTCGCGGGCGGTCAGGAAGAAGATCGGCTCCACGGCGAAGGTGATCGCGGTGACGACGCCCAGCGCGCCGATGCCCAGCCGGGCCGCCGCGAAGACCTCGGGATTCTCCTTCTCCGAGCACGTCAGCAGCCGCCCGTCCGCGGTCACCAGCTCCAGGCCGCGGATCTGGGCGGATATGGAGGCCGAGTCGCGGCCGGTGCCGTGGGTGCCGGTGCTGGTGGCGCCGGAGACCGTCTGTTCCATGATGTCGCCCATGTTCGTGAGCGACAGGCCTTCCTTGGCGAGGGCCTGGTTCAGGTCCTTGAGCACCGTGCCGGCCCCCACCGTGACGGTGCCGGCGGCCCGGTCGATCGCGCGTATCCCGGCCAGCGCCTGAGGGCGTATGAGCACCCCGTCGGTGGCCGCGGCCGCGGTGAAGGAGTGGCCGGTGCCGACCGCCTTCACCTTGAGCCCGTCCTCGGCGGCCCGGCGGACCGCTTCCTGAAGCTCCCCGACCGAGGCCGGGGTCACCACGCGGGCGGGCGTGGCGCAGACATTGCCCGCCCAGTTACGCCACGCGGTCGGTGCCGTGCCCGGCCTGATCGGCCCTGACTTCCCTGTTGTCGCCGTCCCCATCGGTAGCTGGCTCCTCCCCTTGCGCCGGCCTCGTCAGCCGGCGGTAACCCGCGAACGCCACCGCTGCCGCGGTCGCTCCCGCCGAGACGGAGACGACGTACCCGGTCTGCGCGCCGGCTGTGTCGACGACCCAGCCGGTCACGGAGGACCCCAGCGCGATCCCGACCGCGAGGCCGGTGCTGATCCAGGTCATGCCCTCGGTCAGCTTCGCGTGTGGCACGTGCGCCTCGATCAGGGCCATCGTGGTGATCATCGTGGGTGCGATGGCGAGGCCCGAGACGAAGAGCGCCACGGCCAGAAACGGAAGGTTCCCGGCCAGTAGGAGGGGGATCATACTCACGGCCATCGCACTGATGCCCAGTACCCAGCGGGGTTCGGCCCTGCCCTTGAAGTGCAGCAGCCCGAAGACGATGCCCGCCAGGCAGGATCCGAAGGCCCAGACCGCCAGGAACACCCCGCCGAGGGACTTGTTGCCGTGCTCCTCGGCGAAGGCCAGGGTCGACACGTCGACCGAACCGAAGATCGCGCCGGTCGCCATGAAGGTCGCGACCAGCACCTGGAGGCCGGGGGAGCGCAGCGCCGAGGAGCGGTCGGTCTGCTCGTGGCGCGGATGCGGCTCCGGCTCGGTGCCGGTCAGCGCGGTCAGCCACCACACGCCCGTCAGCAGGCAGGCGACGGCGACCAGCGGGCCCGCTTCCGGGAACCAGCCGGCGGACAGGGTGGCGGCGAGGGGCGGGCCGACGATGAAGCAGAGCTCGTCGACGATTGACTCGAACGAGTAGGCGGTGTGGAGCTGGGGGGTGTCCCGGAAGAGGGCCGTCCAGCGGGCGCGGACCATGGATCCGACGCTGGGCACGCAGCCGGCGACGGCGGCGAAGACGAAGAGGGTCCAGCTCGGCCAGCCGGTGGCCGCCGCGATCAGCAGGCCGGTCACCGAGGCCGCCGCGACCAGGGTCGCCGGGCGCAGCACCCGCCGCTGCCCGTACTGGTCGACCAGCCGTGAGACCTGGGGGCCCACGGCGGCGGCGGAGAGCGCGATGGTCGCGGTGATCCCCCCGGCGAGGGCGTAGCTGCCGCCGAGCTCGGTGATCATCGTGAGGACGCCGATGCCGACCATGGACAGCGGCATCCGGCCTATCAGGCCGGCTGCCGTGAATCCCCGGGTGCCGGGGGCCGCGAAGATCGCGCGGTAGGGACTGGGCAAGGAGCCCTCCGTAAGGGACGTCAATGGCCCATACAGGTTACGACTGGCGCCAAGGCACCCGCATGGGGAAGATGCGGACAGGAAGTTAGGGTGACCTTACCTGCGTCCGGGGTGTGGCGGGCCGGGCCTGTTTCCCGGCCGGAGGCGACGGGTGGCAGGATTCGAGGCATGTCAGACCAGCTCCGAGCCCCCGAAGCCGGTACCGCCGGCCCCTACGACGCCCTCCTGCTGCTGTCCTTCGGCGGCCCCGAGGGACCCGACGACGTCGTGCCGTTCCTGGAGAACGTCACGCGCGGGCGCGGTATCCCGCGCGAGCGGCTCAAGGAGGTCGGGCAGCACTACTTCGGCTTCGGCGGGGTGAGCCCGATCAACGCGCAGAACCGGGAGCTGCTGGAGGCGCTGCGCAAGGACTTCGCGGAGCACGGGCTGGACCTGCCGGTGTACTGGGGCAACCGGAACTGGGCGCCGTATCTCACCGACGTCATGCGGGAGATGGTCCGGGACGGCCGCCGCCGCATCGCCGTCCTCGCCACCAGCGCGTACGCCTCGTACTCCGGCTGCCGCCAGTACCGGGAGAACCTCGCCGACGCGCTGGCGACGCTGGCCGAGGAGGGCCTGGAACTGCCGCGGGTGGACAAGCTGCGGCACTACTTCAACCACCCCGGCTTCGTGGAGCCCGTGATCGACGGGGTGATCGCCTCGCTGGCCGCGCTGCCGGAGGAGGTCCGGGACGGCGCGCACCTGGCGTTCACCACGCACTCGATCCCCAACGCGGCCGCCGACACCTCGGGGCCGGCCGAGGACCACACCGAGGGCGGCGAGGGCGGGGCGTACGTCAAGCAGCACCTGGACGTCGCCCAGGTGATCGCGGACGCTGTGGCCGTCGAGACGGGCCGCCAGCACCCCTGGCAGCTCGTCTACCAGTCCCGCAGCGGGGCCCCGCACATCCCGTGGCTGGAGCCGGACATCTGCGACCACCTGGAGGCCCTGGACGCCGCCGGAGCGCCGGCCGTGGTCATGGTGCCCATCGGCTTCGTCTCGGACCACATGGAGGTCCTGTACGACCTCGACACCGAAGCCACCGCGAAGGCCGCCGAACTCGGGCTGCCGGTCGCGCGCTCCGCGACGGTCGGTGCCGACCCGCGATTCGCCGGGGCGGTACGGGAACTGGTCCTGGAGCGGGCCGCGAAGGAGCGCGGGGAGCCGGTCGAGCGCTGCTGGGTTGGCATGCTGG
The DNA here is from genome assembly GCF_018614095.1 of Streptomyces sp. ISL-87. Lineage (GTDB taxonomy): Bacteria > Actinomycetota > Actinomycetes > Streptomycetales > Streptomycetaceae > Streptomyces. The sequence continues at coordinate 30,786 of NZ_JAGGOY010000018.1, forward strand.
GCGCCAGCCAGGACCTGTGCGCCGTGGGCTGCTGCCCCTCCCGGGCCCCGCGGCCGGCGGCCGCGGGTGTCGACAGTCCGTACGCGTAGGAGTGGGACGCATCGTGATCTCTGAGGAACTGAAGGCCGAACTGACGGCCGAAGTGACCGCCGAGCTGCTGGACGAGCTGCTGGCCGTGGGGCTGGAGGCCGCCCGCCGGGCGGGGGAGCTGCTGCGCGACGGGCGGCCGGCGGATCTGGCGGTGGCGGCGACCAAGTCGAGCCCGATCGACGTGGTGACCGAGATGGACATCGCGGCCGAGAAGCTGATCACCGCGCTGATCGCCGAGCGGCGGCCCGAGGACGGGCTGCTCGGCGAGGAGGGCGCGGACTCCCCGGGGACGAGCGGGGTCCGGTGGGTCGTGGACCCGCTGGACGGCACGGTGAACTACCTCTACGGGCTGCCGAGTTGGGGTGTGTCCATCGCCGCCGAGTACCGAGGCGAGTCCGTGGTGGGGGTCGTGGCGGCCCCGATGCGCGGGGAGACGTACCACGCGGTGCTGGGCCGCGGGGCGTGGATGGGCACGGCGCGGCTGGCCTGCCGCGCGGCCGCGCCGCTGGACCAGGCGCTGCTGGGGACCGGGTTCGCGTACATCCAGGAGCGACGGGCGCACCAGGCGGATGTCGTGCGGCAGGTCATTCCGGTGGTCCGGGACATCCGGCGGGGCGGGTCGGCGGCGCTGGACCTGTGCGATGTGGCCGCCGGGCGGCTGGACGGGTACTACGAGCGGGGGCTGAATCCGTGGGACCTGGCCGCCGGTGACCTGATCGCGCGGGAGGCCGGTGCCGTGACCGGGGGCCGGCCGGGGCTGCCCGCCTCGGGGGAGCTCGTACTGGCGGCCACGCCCGCCGTGTTCGCCTCGCTCCAGCCGCTGCTGGACGAGGCCGGGGCCTGGCACGACTGACGGCGAGGGCACACCCGGGCTGCCGAGGGCACAGCGGACGAAGGTGGAGCGGACGCGGGCGTAAGCGGACGCGGGCGTAAGCGGACGCGGGCATAAGGGAACCCCGGCTGCCGGATGCGGCGGCCGGGGTCCGGGGCTCGGGTCCGGGGGTCGGGGTCCGAGGTTCGGGGGTGGAGTCCGGGGTCAGCAGGCGGAGACGGGCACGCCGTGTTCGGCGGCGAGGCGGTGGAGATCTTCCAGCTCCGCCTGCTCCACATCCGCGAGGTAGTCGTCGCCCGTCTCGCGGGCCTGCCGAAGGTCCGACTGCGTGGTCCTGATGCGCTGCAGGAGACCCGTGGTGAATGCGTCCATGATGGGTGCGCCCCCTCTGCGTAGGTCGCGGCGGCCGAGCACGTGGCAGCAGTCCGCCGTCAGGGAGTGGTTGGGGTGTGCTGACGTCCTCCCCGGCACCCTGGGCCCAGAAACCTCGCAAGGGCAGGGAATCCTCACTTCCGCCCCGCGCAGGGGCGCCTCGCGGCGCCTTACAGCCGGTTTACGGCTGAAACCGGCAGGATGGACGACGCAATACACGTGTGCCCTTTGGGGCTCGGAGGAAGGAAACGACGTGCGCGTACTCGTCGTCGAGGACGAGCAGCTGCTCGCCGATGCGGTGGCCACCGGGCTGCGCCGGGAGGCCATGGCCGTGGACGTCGTGTACGACGGCGCTGCCGCTCTTGAGCGCGTCGGAGTGAACGACTACGACGTGGTCGTGCTCGACCGGGACCTCCCGCTCGTGCACGGCGACGACGTCTGCCGGAAGATCGTCGAGCTCGGCATGCCCACCCGGGTGCTCATGCTGACCGCCTCCGGTGACGTGAGCGACCGGGTCGAGGGGCTGGAGCTCGGGGCGGACGACTACCTGCCCAAGCCCTTCGCCTTCACCGAGCTGACCGCCCGCGTGCGCGCCCTGGGGCGGCGTACGACCGTGGCGCTGCCGCCCGTACTGGAGCGGGCCGGCATCAAGCTGGACCCGAACCGGCGCGAGGTGTTCCGGGAGGGCAAGGAGGTGCAGCTGGCGCCCAAGGAGTTCGCGGTGCTGGAGGTACTCATGCGCAGCGAGGGGACCGTGGTGTCCGCGGAGCAGCTGCTGGAGAAGGCCTGGGACGAGAACACGGACCCCTTCACCAATGTCGTGCGGGTGACCGTCATGACCCTGCGCCGCAAGCTCGGTGAACCGCCGGTCATCGTGACCGTGCCCGGCTCCGGATACCGGATCTGACGCCCATGGCAGCGACCCCGGCACCGCCATCGGCGCCACCGAAACCGACCTGGGACCCCGGCCAGCCCGAGGGTCCTTTCCCTTGGCTGCGGCCGACCATCCGGATACGCCTCACCCTGCTCTACGGCGGGATGTTCCTGATCGCCGGCATCCTGCTGCTGTCGATCATCTACCTGCTGGCCGCCCAGGCCCTGCGGGAGGGCAATGCACTGCCGTTCAAGATCGTCGGCGGGACGAAGATCGAGGTCACGAGCAGCACCTGTCCCGGCGTGGGCACCGACCAGTCGATCGACCAGTTCTACTCCGCGATCAGCCAGTGCATCCTCGACCAGCGCAAGCACGCCCTGGACGACCTGCTCAGCCGCTCGCTGATGGCCCTGCTGGGCCTCAGCATCATCGCCTTCGCCTTCGGCTACGCGATGGCCGGGCGGGTGCTCTCGCCGCTCGGCAAGATCACCCGGACCGCCCGCCGGGTGGTCGGCTCCGACCTGACCCGGCGGATCGAGCTGGACGGGCCGGACGACGAGCTCAAGGAGCTCGCCGACACCTTCGACGAGATGCTCGACCGGCTGGAGCGGGCCTTCACGGCCCAGCAGAGATTCGTGGCGAACGCCTCGCACGAGCTGCGGACACCGCTCGCGATCAACCGGACGCTGCTGGAGGTACACCTCTCCGATCCCGGGGCGCCCGTGGAGCTCCAGCAGCTCGGCAAGACGCTGCTGGCCACCAACGAGCGCAGCGAGCAGCTGGTCGAGGGCCTGCTGTTGCTGGCCCGCAGCGACAACCAGATCGTCGAGCGCAAACCCGTGGACCTGGCGGAGGTCGCCTCGCGCGCCATCGACCAGGCGCGCGAGGAGGCCGCGGCCAAGGGTGTGGAGATCCGCGGCGAGCGCGGGCCGGCCGTCGTACAGGGCAGTGGCGTGCTGCTGGAGCGGATCGCCCTCAACCTGGTGCAGAATGCCGTCCGGTACAACGTCCCGGAGGACGGCTGGGTGGAGGTCACCACGGAGGCCCAGCACGGCCTGGCCGTGCTCCTCGTATCGAACACGGGTCCCGTTGTTCCCGCGTACGAGGTGGACAACCTCTTCGAGCCCTTCCGGCGGCTGCGTACGGAGCGAACGGGCAGCGACAAGGGCGTGGGGCTCGGTCTGTCGATCGCGCGCTCTGTGGCCCGCGCACACGGCGGCCGCATCCAGGCGACGCCTCGCGAGGGCGGTGGCCTCGTGATGCGTGTCACGCTGCCCCTGTGACCGAGACCCCCCGATGTTCGCTGCTGGCTGAATGGCCGACGGCCGGACGTGACGGGGGCTGTGTGATCGATCACATTGTCGGGTGTTGGGTCATGTGCGTTCTGTGACCCCGAGACGGCCGGAAAGCCCGGGAAGTCCGGGTTTCCGGCCCCCCCGATGGCGGGAAATACACGGGGTGGCCCTTGTGCAAGACGGCCCCCGGACCGTGTACGGTCCCGGTCGTCATCCCAGCCAAATGCTCCTTCAGGCGTGCGGCTGGGTGTCGATTGAGTAACAGACCTTGATGTGAGGCAAAATCTCCGCCTCAGGTCGGGCACAAGTCCGGCCTCTCGCGCGTTACGTGCGCTGAGACACCGCTAAATCCCAGAGGGGGAGAGCGAACAATGGCAACGGACTACGACACCCCACGCAAGACCGACGACGACGTCGACAACGACAGCATTGAAGAGCTGAAGGCCCGGCGTAACGAGAAGTCGTCGTCAGTCGTCGATGTGGACGACTTCGACAACGCGGAAGGAATGGAACTTCCGGGTGCGGACCTCTCCAACGAGGAGCTGGCCGTCCGGGTCCTGCCCAAGCAGGCCGATGAGTTCACCTGCATGAGCTGCTTCCTGGTGCACCACCGCAGCCAGCTGGCACGTGAGAAGAACGGTCAGCCGATCTGTCGCGACTGCGACTGAGAGGCCAGGGCCGTGACAGGCTCGACGCCTTTTCGGAAGCGACGCCTCCGAAAACCTGGTGATCCGGCGGAGACGCAGGTGGGAGCCAAGGGCCCGGAAACGGCCCCTGGAGCCCCCGGCGTGCCCGCCGTGTCCTCCGGCGCCGCAGCTGCGGTGCCGTCGGCCACAGAGGCCGGAGAGGGGTCCCGGCTCAAGAGCGGGGCCCGTCGGATGCAAGCCGTGAAGAACGGCGTGCGCAAGGGCGGCGAAGGTGCCAGGGTCGCCGTCCTGCACGTCACCGAGCGGATCATCGAAAACGCCCCGCGCGTTCCGGTTCGGGATCTCGCGACTCTGCGCGCGCAGTTCCCGGGCCTCGGTCCCGATCAGCTTGCCGACAAGCTGATCGCGGGCGCCGCCAATGCCACGTCCACCGTGGGTGCGGGAATCGGCGCGGCGGCCATGCTGCCCGTGCCGCCCGCGATGCCGGCGGAACTGGCCGCGGAGATCACCGCGGTCGCGGCGATCGAGCTCAAGCTGATCGCCGAGCTCCACGAGGTGTACGGCCTGCGGCCGCCCGGCAACCTCAAGGAGCGCAGCCTCGCCTTCCTGGCCGCCTGGACGGAGGAACGCGGGGTCGACCTGACCAAGCCGACGACGCTGAACGCGGCGCTCGGGGGTCAGATGAAGCGCGAGTTGCGCCAGCAGATCATGAAGCGGATGTTCCGCAACCTGCCGAACCTGATGCCGTTCATGGTGGGCGCGGCGGTGGGGGCGGTCATGAACCGCCGGGACACCAGGAAAGTCGCCGAGCACGTGCGTAGGGACCTGCGGCGCCGTGCTGTGGCGTGGGACGCGCTGGACGCGTTGCCGCCGCTTGAACAGCCCACCCAGCCCCTTCCCGAGGCCACCAGAGCCGCACTTGACGGGCCGGGCCAGGAGGAGAAGCGCTGAGCGCCACTGCTGGGGCTCAGCCCCAGACCCCGCGCCTCAAACGCCGGCGGGGCTGAAGGGTCGCCTCGAACACCGGCGCGGCTGAAAGGTCCTCGAACATCGGCGGGGCTGGATGGTCTCGGCGGGGCCGGGGGTTCAGGCCTGGGTGCGTGCGGCGCGCAGGGCCGCTGCCAGGGCTTGCGGCTCGCGGGTGGATACGTAGACGTACGGGGTCGGGTCGGCCGGGTCGGTGATCTCGATGCGGACCGCCGTCGGGATGTAGCTGCGCATCAGCATGTAGGCGCGGGTGTCGGCCTTGTACGTGCGCCAGGCGCGGGCCTCCTCCGGATCGAGGACCTCCGGCTCCCCGAGGGCCGTCACCGGGATGCGGGCGTCGCCGGCGGCCAGCACGCCGTTGACCACGCGCACGCGCGCGGAGCCGTACGAGCTCACCAGCAGTCCCGTCAGCGCGGTGCCGCCGATCAGCCCGGCCAGCGGCGGGAGCCCGCCGAGCGGGAGCAGCATCAGCGCACAGGCGAGGCCGGTGAATACGGCGATGCCCCACCAGGAGCGGGGGGCGGTGAGGCGTTCGTCGTGGGGCGCGGGGGAAAGCTGCATGGCATCAAGCCTGCCACGGGGCGACCGGCGGGTAGCCGCGCGGGTAAGGTCTGCGGCTGTGAGTGGACGAAACACAGCGTTGACGCCCCCGGCCGATGCCACCACGCCGGTCCGGCACCCCGAGGCCCCGGCGCCCGGCGAGCCCCTCGGCGCGCACTACGAGCACTGCTTCGGCTGCGGCGGGGGCCAGTCGCACGGGCTCCAGCTGGAGGCCCGGGCGGGCGAGGGCGTGCGCGTCACCGCCGAGTTCACCGTCAAGCCCGCCCACCAGGGCGCTCCCGGCCTCGCCCACGGCGGGGTGCTGGCCACCGCGCTGGACGAGACGCTGGGCTCGCTGAACTGGCTGCTGCGCGTCATCGCGGTGACGGGACGGCTGGAGACCGACTTCGTCCGGCCCGTACCCGTGGACACCGTGCTGTACCTGGAGGCCGAGGTCACCGCCGTGGCCGGCCGGAAGATCTACTGCACGGCCGTCGGACGGATAGGCGGCCCGGAGGGCCCGGTCGCCGTGCGTGCGGACGCCCTCTTCATCGAAGTGAAGGTCGACCACTTCATCGACAACGGTCGGCCCGAGGAGATCCAGGCGGCCATGGCCGACCCGGACCAGGTCAGGCGCACCCGCGCCTTCGAGGTGAACCCCTGATGTCCCTGAACAACCACGCCCCGGTCGACGTGCTGATCCGCCGCATCGACCCGGAGGTTCCGATTCCGGCGTACGGCCACCCCGGCGACGCCGGGTGCGATCTGGTCACCACCCAGGCCGCCGAGCTGGAGCCCGGCGAGCGGACGGTCCTGCCGACGGGGGTGTCCATCGCGCTGCCCGACGGGTACGCGGCGTTCGTGCACCCGCGCTCCGGCCTGGCCGCCCGCTGCGGCCTCGCGCTCGTGAATGCCCCGGGGACGGTGGATGCCGGGTACCGTGGGGAGATCAAGGTGATCGTGGTCAATCTCGACCCGCGCGAGAGCGTCAGGTTCGAGCGTTTCGACCGCATTGCCCAGCTGGTTGTCCAGCGGGTCGAGAAGGTGCGCTTCCACGAGGTGGCGGAACTTCCCGGCTCGGCCCGGGCCGAGGGGGGTTTCGGCTCCACCGGCGGTCATGCGGCCGTGGCCGGATCCGGCGCTGGTCAGCAGGGTGGGAATGGCTACGCTTCGGTCGTAACCGACCGGGAAGGACAGTGACGTGTTCGGACGTCGCAAGAAGAACGACTCCGTCAAGGACGGCGGCGCGGCCGAGCAGGTCGTCGACAGCGTGAACGCCGCCGAGCAGGACGGCGCCGAGGACATCGACGCCGCCAAGCCGCGCAGGATGAACCTGCCGCCGGCCCCGCGGCCCGACGGCCCCTGGGACGTCTCCGAGGTGCTTGGCAACCCCGAGGACGGCCGGGTCGACCTGGGCGGCATTCTCGTACCCGGTGTCGAGGGCATGGAGCTGCGCGTCGAGGTCGCCGGTGACGCGATCGTGGCCGCGACCGTGGTCCTCGGCGACAGCGCCGTGCAGCTGCAGGCCTTCGCGGCGCCCAAGAAGGAAGGCATCTGGGGCGAGGTCCGCGACGAGATCGCCACGGGCATCACCCAGCAGGGCGGCATCATCGACGAGGCCGAGGGCCCGCTGGGCTGGGAGCTTCGCGCACAGGTGCCCGTACCGCTGCCGGACGGCCAGACCGGCGCCCAGCTGGTGCGCTTCGTCGGCGTGGACGGCCCGCGCTGGTTCCTGCGCGGCGTCATCTCCGGCCAGGGCGCGGTGCGCCCCGAGTCGGCGGGTGTGCTGGAGCAGATCTTCCGGGACACCGTCGTCGTCCGCGGCGAGGGCCCGATGGCCCCGCGCGACCCGATCGTCCTGAAGCTGCCGAACGACGCGCAGATGGTGCCGGACGGCGTGCAGACCACCGAGGAGCAGGAGGGCTCCCGCTTCTCCGGCGGCATGGGCCAGCTGGAGCGCGGCCCGGAGATCACCGAGGTCCGCTGACCTCCGCTGACCTCTGCCGCACCCGGGTTCCCGGGTGTCTCCATGGTTATCGACCGGTGGGCCGTACTCCTTCGGGGGGACGGCCCACCGGCTTTCGCGCGTCCGCCCGGGCCCGCCGCGTCAGGGATCCGTCAGGGATGGCCGCGAGGCCGTTCGCAGGTACGTGAACGGTGCAAACGTCCCCGAGAATGAGCACATGGGACGCGGCAAGCTACGGATCTACCTCGGCGCGGCGCCCGGCGTGGGCAAAACGTACGCGATGCTCTCCGAGGGCCACCGCCGGGTGGAGCGGGGCGCCGACTGCGTCGTGGGCTTCGTCGAGCACCACGGGCGGCCGCGCACCGAGGTCGTGCTCCACGGCCTGGAGCAGGTGCCGCGCACGGAGCTCACGCATCGGGGCGCCGCGTTCACCGAGATGGACGTGGACGCGGTACTGGCCCGCAAGCCCGCGATAGCCCTGGTGGACGAGCTGGCGCACACCAACGTGCCGGGCTCGCGCAACGCCAAGCGCTGGCAGGACGTGGAGGAGCTGCTGCGGGCCGGCGTCGACGTCGTGTCCACCGTGAACATCCAGCACCTGGAGTCCCTCGGGGACGTGGTCGAGTCGATCACCGGTGTGCGGCAGCGGGAGACGGTGCCCGACGAGGTGGTCCGGCGGGCCGACCAGATCGAACTCGTGGACATGTCGCCGCAGGCGCTGCGCCGGCGGATGGCGCACGGGAACATCTACAAGTCCGACAAGGTCGACGCGGCCCTGTCCAACTACTTCCGCCCCGGCAACCTGACGGCCCTGCGCGAGCTCGCGCTGCTGTGGGTGGCCGACCGGGCCGACGAGTACCTCCAGCAGTACCGGGGCGAGCACAACATCCGCTCCACCTGGCAGGCCCGCGAGCGCATCGTCGTCGGGCTCACCGGCGGGCCGGAGGGGCGTACGCTCATCCGCCGCGCCGCCCGGATGGCGGCCAAGGGGTCCGGCAGCGAGATCCTGGCCGTCTACATCGCCCGCAGCGACGGGCTGACGGCGGCCTCGCCCAAGGAGCTCGCGGTCCAGCGGACCCTGGTCGAGGATCTTGGCGGAACGTTCCACCATGTCATCGGCGACAACGTCCCGGACGCCCTGCTCGAATTCGCCCGCGGGGTCAACGCCACGCAGATCGTGCTCGGCTCCAGCCGGCGCAAGGCCTGGCAGTACGTTTTCGGCCCCGGCGTGGGGGCCACCGTGGCCCGCGACTCGGGGCCCGACCTCGACGTCCACATCGTCACGCACGAGGAGGCCGCCAAGGGCCGCGGCCTGCCCGTGGCCCACTCGGCGGCCCGGCTCGGGCGGACCCGGATCGTCGCCGGCTGGGTGGCCGGGGTGGTCTTCCCCGTCCTGCTGGCCGTGCTGCTCACGCATGTGAACGCCGACCTCGGCCTGGCCAACGACATGCTGCTGTTCCTGGCGCTGACGGTGGCCGCCGCGCTGCTGGGCGGGCTGGTGCCGGCCCTGGCCTCCGCCGCCTTCGGCTCCCTGCTGCTGAACTACTACTTCACCCCGCCGCTGCACAGGTTCACGATCGCCGATCCCCGGAACATCGTGGCCATCGCGGTATTCGTCGGGGTGGCCGTCTCCGTGGCCTCGGTGGTGGACCTGGCCGCCCGGCGCACCCACCAGGCCGCCCGGCTGCGCGCCGAGTCCGAGATCCTCTCCTTCCTGGCAGGCAGCGTGCTGCGCGGGGAGACCGCGCTGGACGCGCTGCTGGAGCGGGTACGTGAGACCTTCGCGATGGAGTCGGTCGCGCTGCTGGAGCGTACGAGCGAGGTGGAGCCGTGGAGGCCGGCCGGCAGCGCCGGCCCGAGCCCGGTCACCCGCCCCGAGGACGCCGATGTGGACATGCCCGTCGGGGACCACATGGCGCTGGCCCTGTCCGGGCGGGTGCTGCCCGCCGAGGACCGGCGGGTGCTCGGCGCCTTCGCCGCCCAGGCCGCCGTGGCGCTGGACCGCCAGCGGCTGGTCGGCGAGGCCGAGGAGGCCCGCGGGCTGGCGGAGGGCAACCGGATCCGGACCGCGCTGCTGGCCGCCGTCAGCCATGATCTGCGTACGCCGCTGGCCTCCATCAAGGCCTCGGTGACGTCCCTGCGCTCCGATGACGTGGAATGGTCCGAGGAGGACCGGGCCGAGCTCCTCGAAGGCATCGAGAACGGCGCCGACCGTCTCGACCACCTGGTGGGCAAACTGCTGGACATGTCCCGGCTCCAGACCGGCACCGTCACCCCGCTGATCCGGGAGATCGACCTCGACGAGGTGGTCCCGATGGCGCTGGGCGGTGTACCGGAGGACAGCGTGGTGCTGGACATCCCCGAGACGCTGCCGATGGTGGCGGTGGACCCGGGGCTGCTGGAGCGGACCGTGGCCAACGTGGTGGAGAACGCCGTCAAGTACAGCCCGGCGCGCGAGCCGGTGGTGGTGGCGGCCAGCTTCCTCGGCGACCGGGTCGAGGTCCGGGTCGTCGACCGGGGGCCGGGCGTGCCCGACGAGGCCAAGGACCGGATCTTCGCCCCGTTCCAGCGGCACGGGGACTCGCCGCGCGGGGCCGGAGTGGGCCTGGGGCTGGCGGTGGCCCGCGGATTCGCGGAGTCCATGGACGGCACGCTGCACGCCGAGGACACGCCGGGTGGCGGCCTGACCATGGTGCTCACCCTGCGGGCGGTGACACGCGAACGTGCGCCTTCGGCTGCTACCAGCGGTACCGGCCTTGTGGATCTTCACTAGACCCACACCAGACACACCAGACACACCAGACACACCAGATGCGACAGAAGGCAGGCCCTCAATGACCCGGGTGCTCGTGGTGGACGACGAGCCGCAGATCGTCCGAGCTCTCGTGATCAATCTGAAGGCACGCAAGTACGAGGTCGACGCGGCCGCCGACGGGGCCGGCGCGCTGGAGCTGGCGGCCGCCCGCCACCCCGACGTGATCGTCCTCGACCTGGGCCTGCCGGACATGGACGGCGTCGAGGTGATCAAGGGCCTGCGGGGATGGACGCGGGTCCCGATCCTCGTGCTCTCCGCGCGGCACAGCTCCGACGAGAAGGTCGAGGCCCTCGACGCGGGCGCCGACGACTACGTCACCAAGCCCTTCGGCATGGACGAGCTGCTGGCCCGGCTGCGCGCCGCCGTCCGCCGGGCCGAGCCGTCGGCCGGCGCCGGCGATGACGAGGTGATCGTGGAGACCGAGGACTTCACGGTCGACCTGGCCGCGAAGAAGGCCGTGCGCGACGGGCGCGACGTACGCCTCACGCCCACCGAGTGGCACCTGCTGGAGGTGCTGGTCCGCAACGGCGGCAAGCTCGTGAGCCAGAAGCAGCTCCTCCAGGAAGTCTGGGGACCCTCGTACGGCACCGAGACGAACTACCTGCGGGTCTACATGGCCCAGCTGCGCCGCAAGCTGGAGGCAGACCCGTCGCACCCGAGGCACTTCATCACCGAACCGGGCATGGGGTACCGCTTCGAGAGGTAGTGGGGGCGCCGGTACGCTTCCTGTATGAGTGCTGAACCGCGTCCCGACAAGCCCGCCAAGCCGCTCAGGCCGGCGGGCCGGTTCCGCCGGATGATAGAGCGGCTGTCGACCTCCCAGGAGGAGCTGCATTCGGCGGAACTGCAGGAGGACGCAGAAGCCGCAGGGTGTACGCGGATCTGCGACTGCCACGACCGCCAGATAGTCAAGGTGACCGGAACCCTGCGTACGGTCACCCTGCGGCCGCGTGCGGGCGTACCCGCTCTGGAGGCGGAGCTGTTCGACGGCTCGGCCGCGCTGGACGTGGTGTGGCTCGGCCGTCGCTCGATAGTGGGAATCGAACCCGGGCGGCGCATGATCGCCTCGGGGCGCATCTCGTCGAGCCATGGGCGCCGGGTCCTCTTCAACCCGAAGTACGAACTCCGACCGCTCGGACAGGAGCAGTAACCGGTGACGTCACTCGACAAACCGACCACCCCGGATCCCTCGGCGGATCAGAAGGCCGTGACCCAGGCGGCTCTCTTCGACGCCTTCGGCGGCATCCGCGGCACTGTGGAGACGATGCTCCCCGGGCTGCTCTTCGTCATGATCTACACGGTCAACAAGGACGTGAAGATGTCCGCCATCGCGGCGGGCGCGGTCGCGGTCCTGCTGGTGATCGTGCGGCTGCTGCGCAAGGACACGGTGAAGCACGCCTTCAGCGGCGTCTTCGGCGTGGGCGTGGGTGTGGCGTTCGCGCTCTTCACCGGCACCGCCAAGGGCTTCTACCTGCCCGGCATGATCTACGGCGCCGGGCTGGGGGTTGCCTTCACGCTCTCCGCGCTCGTGGGCTTCCCGCTGCTGGGTGTGGTGCTGGGGCCGGTGTTCAAGGAGAACCTGTCCTGGCGCACGCGCAACCCGGGGCGCAAGAAGGCGTACACCAAGGCCAGTCTGGCCTGGGGCATCATCTTCCTCGCCAAGTACGCGATCCTCTTCCCGCTGTACTGGTGGGGCGACGCGACGCAGCTGGGCTGGGTGCTGATCGCGCTGAAGCTTCCGCCGATGGTGCTGGCGGTGTACTTCACCTGGGTCTTCCTGGCGAAGGCGCCGCCACCGATCGATGTGATCGCGGAGTGGGAGGCCAAGGAGGCTGCCGCCGACGCCGCCAAGGCCGCTGCCGCTCGGGAGCGGGGAGCCTGACCGGCCCCGCCGTGGGGAGTGGGCCCGGCGCCGTTGCCGGGGGCGCTGCCCCCGGGCCCCCGCGCCTCAAACGCCGGCGGGGCTGGGTTTGGCGGGGGCCGGGTTTGCCCGGCGGGATACGAAGGGGCGGCTGACCACCAGGTCAGCCGCCCCTTCGCATATGCCGTTCAGCGTGCCCGCAGGGCTAGCCGCGGGCCTGGAGGAGGTCCTCCAGCTGCTCCTCACGGGCCTGGGCGGCCACGAAGAGGAGTTCGTCGCCCGGCTCCAGGGTCTCCTCGCCGTGCGGGGTGAGCACCCGGTTGCCCCGGATGATCGTGACCAGCGAGGTGTCCTCGGGCCAGCTGATCTCGCTGATCTGGGTCCCGGCGACCGAGGAGTCGGCCGGCAGGGTCAGCTCGACCAGGTTGGCGTCGCCGTGGCTGAAGCGGAGCAGCCGCACCAGGTCGCCGACGCTGACGGCCTCCTCGACCAGGGCCGACATCAGGCGCGGTGTGGAGACCGCGACGTCGACGCCCCAGGACTCGTTGAAGAGCCACTCGTTCTTCGGGTTGTTGACCCGCGCCACGACCCGGGGGACCCCGTACTCGGTCTTGGCCAGGAGAGAGACGACCAGGTTGACCTTGTCGTCGCCCGTCGCGGCGATGACCACGTTGCAGCGCTGGAGCGCGGCCTCGTCCAGTGAGGTGATCTCACAGGCGTCGGCCAGCAGCCACTCGGCCTGCGGCACCCGCTCCACCGAGATGGCGGTCGGCGCCTTGTCGATCAGGAGCACCTCATGGCCGTTCTCCAGCAGCTCGCCCGCGATGGAGCGGCCAACCGCGCCGGCTCCGGCGATCGCGACCCTCATGCGTGTGCCTCCTCGGGCCCCTGGGCGAATGCCTCTTCGACCTTGGCGATCTCGTCCGTACGCATCATCACGTGGACGAGGTCGCCCTCCTGGAGCACGGTCTGGGACGTCGGCAGCGTCGCCTCGCCCAGCCGGGTGAGGAAGGCGACGCGGACGCCGGTCTCGTCCTGCAGCTTGCTGACCTTGTGCCCGATCCAGGCGGGGGAGGCGTGCACCTCGGCGAGCTGCACGCCACCGCTCGGGTCGCGCCACAGCGGCTCCGCGCCCGAGGGCAGGAGCCGGCGCAGCATCTGGTCGGCGGTCCACCGGACGGTGGCGACCGTGGGGATGCCCAGGCGTTGGTAGACCTCGGCGCGCTTGGGGTCGTAGATGCGGGCGGCGACGTTCTCGATGCCGAACATCTCGCGGGCCACGCGGGCGGCGATGATGTTGGAATTGTCACCGCTGCTGACCGCGGCGAAGGCTCCCGCCTCCTCGATCCCGGCCTCGCGCAGAGTGTCCTGGTCGAAGCCGACGCCGGTGACGCGGCGACCGCCGAAGGATGCCCCCAGCCGACGGAATGAGGTGGGGTCCTGGTCGACGACTGCGACCGTATGCCCCTGCTGTTCCAGGGTCTGGGCGAGTGCGGAACCCACTCTTCCGCAGCCCATGATGACGATGTGCACGGCCGTCCTTCCGGCTGTCAGCGGCTGTTCTGTCCAGCCTCATTCACGCTCAGGCTTAACAGGGTCTCAGACCGTGGCCCAAGCTACACACGGGCGGTCACCAATATGACTTCTTGACGCCGGGTACGATCCTCTGCGTGTCCAAACTGACCGACGTGCCCAAACGGATCCTGATCGGCCGGGCGCTGCGCAGCGACCGCCTCGGAGAAACGCTCCTCCCTAAACGGATCGCCCTACCTGTCTTCGCGTCCGACCCGCTCTCCTCGGTGGCATATGCCCCGGGCGAGGTGCTGCTGGTGCTGTCGATCGCGGGCGTGTCGGCGTACCACTTCAGCCCGTGGATCGCCGCAGCGGTCGTCGTGCTGATGTTCACCGTGGTGGCCTCCTACCGCCAGAACGTCCACGCCTACCCGAGCGGCGGCGGCGACTACGAGGTCGCCAACACCAACCTCGGACCCAAGGCCGGCCTCACCGTCGCGAGCGCCCTGCTCGTCGACTACGTGCTGACCGTCGCCGTCTCGATCTCCTCCGGTGTCGAAAATCTCGGCTCCGCGGTGGATTTCGTCATTGAGCACAAGGTGCTCTCGGCGGTGATCATGATTCTGTTGCTCACGCTGATGAATCTGCGCGGCGTGAAGGAATCCGGGAAGCTCTTCGCCATCCCGACCTATGTGTTCGTCGGTGCCGTATTTGTGATGATCGCCTGGGGTGCCTGGCGCGGCCTCGTCGTCGGCGACACCATGAAAGCCCCGACGGCCGACATGGAAATCAAGGCCGAGCACCAGGGGCTGGCCGGCTTCGCGCTGGTGTTCCTGCTGCTGCGGGCCTTCTCCTCCGGATGCGCCGCCCTGACCGGCGTCGAGGCCATCAGCAACGGCGTCCCCGCGTTCCGCAAGCCCAAGAGCAAGAACGCCGCGACCACGCTCGCCCTCATGGGGGGCCTCGCGGTCACCATGTTCTGCGGCATCATCGGCCTGGCCATGGCCACCGATGTGAAGATGGCCGAGACCCCCGCCACCAACCTGCTGGAGAACGGCGTCCCCGTCGGCGCCGATTTCGTCCAGCACCCGGTGATCTCCCAGGTGGCCGAGGCCGTCTTCGGCAACGGCAGCATCCTCTTCGTCGTCCTCGCGACGGCCACCGCGCTCGTCCTGTTCCTGGCCGCGAACACCGCGTACAACGGCTTCCCGCTGCTCGGCTCGATCCTCGCCCAGGACCGCTACCTGCCGCGCCAGCTGCACACCCGAGGCGACCGGCTCGCCTTCTCCAACGGCATCGTGCTGCTGGCGGGCGCCGCCATCCTGCTGGTGTGGATCTACGACGCCGACTCGACCAAGCTGATCCAGCTCTACATCGTCGGAGTCTTCGTCTCCTTCACGCTGAGCCAGATCGGCATGGTCCGGCACTGGAACCGCCACCTGCGGACCGAGAAGGCCCCGGCGGCCCGCCGCCGGATGCACCGGTCCCGGGCGATCAACACCTTCGGCGCGATCTTCACCGGGCTGGTCCTGGTCGTCGTCCTCGCCACCAAGTTCACGCACGGCGCATGGGTCGCTCTGCTCGGCATGGTGATCTTCTACGGCACGATGACCGCGATCCGGAAGCACTACGACCGGGTCGCCATCGAGATCGCCGCAGCCGAGGGGCCGAGCGACGACAGCGTGCGGCCCTCCCGGGTCCACTCGATCGTTCTCGTCTCCAAGGTCCACAAGCCGACGCTGCGCGCCCTGGCCTTCGCCAAGCTGACCCGGTCGGACACCCTGGAGGCGCTCAGCATCAGCGTCGACGTGGCCGAGACGAAGGCGCTGAAGGAGGAGTGGGAGCGGCGCGCGATCAACGTACCGCTCAAGATCCTGGACTCGCCGTACCGCGAGATCACCCGGCCGGTGGTGGAGTACGTGAAGGGGCTGCGCAGTGAGAACCCGCGCGACGCCGTCAGCGTGTACATCCCGGAGTACGTCGTCGGGCGCTGGTACGAGCACCTGCTGCACAACCAGAGCGCGCTGCGGCTCAAGGGGCGGCTGCTCTTCACGCCCGGCGTGATGGTCACCTCGGTGCCCTACCAGCTGGAGTCCTCCGAGCTCGCGAAGCGGCGGGCGAGGAAGCGGCAGGAGTGGAACGCCCCGGGCGCGGTGCGCCGCGGACCGGTGGACGCCCCGCGCCCGAAGGACCGCGAGGCGAAGTAGCGCCTGGCTGTCGGGTGGCGAACGGCCGGACGAGATCCACGTAAACTGGTGGGTCGGTCGTCCGGCCGTTCTTCGTTGTGAAGCCTTTTAGCCTTGGAGCCTCCCCACCATGACCGAGCAGAACGAGAAGCAGTCACTGGTCGGGGAGGAGTACGAGGTCGAGGTCGGCCCCGTCGCGCACGGCGGCCACTGCATCGCCCGGACCGCCGAGGGCCGGGTCCTGTTCGTCCGCCACACCCTCCCCGGTGAGAAGGTCATCGCGAAGGTCACCGAGGGCGATGTGGACTCCCGCTTCCTGCGCGCCGACGCGATCACCGTGCTGGAGGCGTCGAAGGACCGTGTCGAGGCCCCCTGCAAGTACGCGGGCCCCAGCAAGTGCGGCGGCTGTGACTGGCAGCACGCCAAGCCGGGCGCCCAGCGCCGGCTCAAGGGCGAGGTCGTCGCCGAGCAGCTGAAGCGGCTCGCCGGGCTCACCCCCGAGGAGGCCGGCTGGGACGGAACCGTCATGCCGGCCGAGGGCGACAAGCTGCCGGCCGGGCAGGTCCCGCAGTGGCGTACCCGGGTCCAGTTCGCCATCGACGAGGACGGCAACGCCGGCCTGCGCAAGCACCGCTCGCACGACATCGAGCTGATCGACCACTGCATGATCGCCGCGCCGGGCGTCAGCGAGCTGGGCATCGAGAAGCAGGACTGGCCCCAGATGGCCACGGTCGAGGCCATCGCCGCCTCCGGCTCGAACGACCGCCAGGTCGTCCTGACCCCGCGCCCCGGCGGCCGCCTCCCGCTCGTCGAGCTCGACAAGCCGGTCTCGGTCCTGCGCGTCGAGGAGAAGGACGGCGGCGTCCACCGCGTCCACGGCCGCCCCTTCGTGCGCGAGCGCGCGGACGGCCGTACGTACCGCGTGGGCATGGGCGGCTTCTGGCAGGTCCACCCGCAGGCTGCCGACACCCTGATCCGCGCCGTGATGCAGGGCCTGATGCCGCGCAAGGGCGAGATGGCCCTCGACCTCTACTGCGGCGTCGGCATCTTCGCGGGCGCGCTGGCCGAGCGACTCGGCGACACGGGCGCGGTGCTCGGCATCGAGTCGACGAAGCGCGCGGTCGAGGACGCCCGGCACAACCTGGAGGACATGCCGCGCGTCCGCATCGAGCAGGGCAAGGTCGAGCAGGTCCTGCCGAAGACCGGGATCACCGAGTGCGACCTGGTCGTCCTCGACCCCCCGCGCGCCGGCGCCGGCAAGCAGACGGTCCGCCACATCGCGGGCCTCTCCGCCCGCCGCATCGCCTACGTCGCCTGCGACCCGGCGGCCCTGGCCCGCGACCTGGGCTACTTCAAGGAAAACGGCTACAAGGTCCGCACCCTCCGCGTCTTCGACCTGTTCCCGATGACGCATCATGTCGAGTGCGTGGCGATCCTGGAGCCGATCCGCGACGACGCCTGACCTGCGGTTTTGCGTTATGCGTGACGGACTGGGGAGCCGCTAGTGTTCCGGTCGGCGTTCTGGATCTCCTCGCGCAGGCCGTACGGCCGGCATTCCCGTCCCCGGCTTCTTCACGTCCCTTGACGGCTTCTTCGAGGTGGCATGCGGCCTGCTGATCCTGGCAGGGCTGCTCACCGGGCTTCGCCCATCCGGGCGTGCCGCAGGAGAGGGGGGCAGCGCAGGTGGGTGCCGCGTCCGGTGGCATGGTCGTGCCCTGGGTTTTGCCGTGCCGGGATCCGTGCTGTCCTGGAAGGGTCCGGCGGGGAGAGCAATATGCGTATCATCCAGCGCTCCATCACCAACGACCATCCGCTGCGGCCGGGGGTGCTGCTGTCGGCCCGGGACCTTGCCGTCGCCTGGTCGCTGATCGTCCTGATCGCCGCACTGGCCTGGGTGCTCACCGTCGGCCAGGCCCTGGACATGGGGATCGAGCCGGGCACCATGGGGATGGCGCTGCCGCTGTTCCTGCTCCTATGGGTGGCCATGATGGCGGCGATGATGCTGCCGTCGGTGGCTCCCGTAGCGGTGACCTGGGCGAAGGGCATCGCGAGGCAGTCCAGTGGAGCCGCCCGCGCGGTGCGCACCACCGAGTTCATCGCCGGCTACCTGGTCGTCTGGACGGCCTTCGGGCTGCTCGCGTACGGGGGGCTGGCACTCACCGGGGATGTGGTCGACCGTGATCCGCAGGCCGGGAAGTGGATCGGCGCGGCCGCCTTCGCACTGGCCGGGCTGTACCAACTGGGCCCGCTGAAGACCATCTGCCTACGGCACTGCCGGAGCCCGATGGCACAACTGATGCGTTACGCGGGCTACCGGCCGCCGGCCCGTGACCTGAGGGTCGGGCTGCACCACGGGGGGTACTGCCTGGGCTGCTGCTGGGCGCTGATGGTGGTCCTGATCCCGCTCGGCGTCATGAACATCGCGGCGATGGCCGGGCTCGCGGCGCTGATCTTCCTGGAGAAGCTCTGGTACCGAGGCCCTCAGCTCGCCCATGTCATGGGAGTGGCGTTCCTGGTACTCGCGGTGCTCGCGCCCTTCCAGGACTGGCTGCTGCCGGGTCTGCAGCCGTCCGGTGGGCCGATGGCACCGATGTGATTCAACGCCGTCGCTGCGCGCGCCACATCGAGCGCCGGCAGCCGTAGAAGCCCGCACTTGAGACGCAGAACGGCACCAGGTAGTTGACCAGGACCCGCACCCAGGTCACAGCTGTGGCCGCGCCCGCGAAGAGCACTGAACCTTGGTTGACCAGCGAGAGCAGCGTGCCGACCACCAGGGCGATCGGCACGCACCGACCCAGCGACGTCGTGGAGAACGCCGTCTCCAGCAGCCGCGGCGGGAGATCGCCGGTCCGCGGAGGGGCCCGACGGTTCCCCCGCGGTGCCCGTGAGCCACTCACACCCGGCCCTTGGACACTCCAGCCTCCTGTTCGCTGGCGAAGACGAAGTCGGCCTCCTCTCCATAACCCGGCTCGTAGCTCAGGCCGAATGCATCCGAGGTGCCGGTCGTCCGCCCGATCCCGTACTCGGGGGCGAATCCGAACAGGGCGTTCTTCACCGTCGTCGGCGTGCCGTCCGCACCGCGCAGCGGCTCGTACGACAGCTGAGTGTGCCCCTCGACAGTCAGGCCCGGGTGCTCCCCGTCGGAGAGCGAGACCGGACCGCGCTCGGTACCGAGGAACTCACCGATGAACTGCGCGAGCTCGCCGAACGGGCCGCCCTCCTGACCGGAGAGGATCCGCCCAACGGCGTCGGCCTGCGTGTCAGTGGCGCCGGTGTCGATCACGACGCCGACCTTCCAGTCGCCGGCCGTCAGGTTCGACGGAAAGTGGTTGTAGAACGCGAAGTCGACCCCGGAGAGATCGACGTCGTCCAGCCGCCCGTCGGCGATGTGGAACACCGCGGTGCCACGGCACTCCGTGCCGCCCCGCGCGTCCCTGGGCTGTGCGTCGACGCTGCATCCGCAGATCACGGCGCATGAACAGCTCACTACATAGTGCCCGGAAATGCTGTATGTCATAAGTTGCTCCTCTGCTTGGTGGGCCCGGATGGAACCGGGCCAACCGGCGGGGAGCGCTCGCGAAACAGCCCGCGCCTGCCCGGCCGGCCCTTCAAGGCCGGCCCGGCGGGGCAAGGGGACGGGCGGCTCATGAATACTCCGCTCCACCAGTGAGCCGGGGAGCACTGGACTTCCACGCTAGGCACGCTGCGCCGTGCCTGTAAAGCGCATCGGCACGGGGTGCGCCCCGGGGAACCAGGTCGTGGCACGCAGGCGGCTCCCGGGCAGGCCGGAAGCGTCATCGCGGCGCAACCCTGGTGGCTACTGGTTGAGGGCGCCGACGGCGAATGCCGCCGTCGCGCCAGAGCCGGTAGACGCCGATGGCGCGGGCGCGCGATGCGGGGTGGGCGACGTCGCCGATGACGGCGAGCAGGGTGGGGTGGACGAGTGCGGTGCCGGGCGGGGAGGGCCTTGTCGGGGAGGGCCGCGTAGGCCGCTCCGAGGAGGAAGGGCGCGGGGCGCAAGCCCGGCGTGGGCTGCGATGGCGCCGGTGGCCAGGGAGGCGGCGGCGACGGCGACGTATCCGGCGGCCTCGTTGAAGCCCATGGCGAGGCCGCGTCGTTCCGGTCCGGCGAGGTCGATCTTCATGATGACGGTGGTGGACCAGGTCAGTCCCTGGGAGGCGCCGAGCAGGATGTTGGCGGCGACGATCCAGCCCCAGGCGGGCCCCCAGGCGAGCATCGCGGGCACGGGCAGTGCGATGAGCCAGCCACCGATGAGGACGGGCTTGCGTCCGTACAAATGCGGTTTGAGCTGCGGAGATGCTGCCGACATGCACAAGGCCGCGCCGCGAGCAGCAGCGGCTTCAGCTGGGCGCGGGCGGCGCAGAGGGCGGCCTGGTCGGCGTGGTTACGCCTGCTGCTTCGCGTCGATCTCGGCGATCAGGCCCTCGATCAGGGTCTTGATCTCGTCGCGGATGGGGCGGACGGCGTCGACGCCCTGGCCGGCCGGGTCCTCGAGCTGCCAGTCGAGGTAGGTCTTGCCGGGAAAGTACGGGCAGGCGTCGCCGCAGCCCATGGTGATGATGTAGTCGGACGCCTGCGCGGCCTCGGGGGTGAGGACCTTCGGCTTCTGGTCGGAGATGTCGATGCCCAACTCGGCCATCGCGGCGACGGCGGAGGGGTTGACCTGGTCGCCGGGTACGGATCCGGCGGAGCGGACCTCGACACGGTCGCCCGCGAGGTGGCGCAGAAAACCGGCCGCCATCTGCGAACGGCCTGCGTTGTGGATGCAGACGAACAACACGGACGCGAGCGGGGTGGCGGACATCTGCTCTTCCTTTGCGGCAGGGGCTGCCCGCTCTCCTCGCACACACGTCGCATACACGGAGAGTCGGCTCAGCCCAGACTGGTATCAGCCTTGGATGATGTGAGAGTATCAGCATATGATGACGTCAGTCGACACTGATCTGATCCGGGTTCTGGCCGACCCGCTCAGGCTCAAGATCGTGACCCTGCTCGCCCAGGAGACGCTCTGCACCACGCACCTGGTCGAGGAGACCGGCGCGAAGCAGACCAACCTCTCCAACCACCTCAAGGTCCTGCGCGAAGCCGGGGTCGTGGACACCGAGCCATGCGGACGGTTCATCTACTACCGGCTGCGCCCGGAAGTCATCGAAGCGCTCGCCGGTCAATTCGCCAACCTCGCCCAGACCGCGCGCGCCACCGCCGAAGCGAACCTCAAGCGGTCCTGCCCATAGCCTTCCCCGCTTTGCCTCACCTGCCCGAGGAGCTTTTCTTGACCGCCACCGAGCCTGTCGGCACCATCCCCGCAGCGGAGTCCGCTATAGCCGCCGACACGCCCCAGCCCGCACCCGGTGCCACCCCGCCCCGAACTCCGTTGATCGCCCGCGCCGCCGCGGAGCTCGTCGGCACCGCCGCCCTGGTCGCGATCGTGGTCGGCTCCGGAATCCAGGCCACCAAGCTGACCGACGACGTGGCGCTGCAACTGCTCGCCAACTCCACCGCCACCGTCTTCGGCCTCGGCGTCCTCATCGCGCTGCTGGGCCCGGTCTCCGGCGCCCACTTCAACCCGGCGGTCACACTCGCCGAGTGTTGGACGGCCCGACGCGGCGGGGCGGGCGTCACCGCCCGCGAGCTGGCCGTCTACGTGCCGTCGCAGATCGTCGGCGCGATCGCGGGTGCCGTGCTGGCCGACGCGATGTTCGGGGAGCCGCTGGTGAAGTGGTCCACGCACGACCGCTCGGCCGGAAACCTGCTCCTCGGCGAGGTCGTCGCGACCGCCGGGCTGATCCTGCTGATCTTCGGCCTGGCCCGCACCGACCGGCTCCGGTTCGCGCCGGTCGCGGTCGCCTCGTACATCGGCGCCGCGTACTGGTTCACCTCCTCCACGTCTTTCGCCAACCCCGCCGTGACCATCGGCCGTGCCTTTACCGACACCTTCGCGGGTATCGCCCCCGCTTCGGTCCCGGCGTTCGTCGCGATGCAGCTGCTGGGCGCGGTCATGGGCCTGGCCCTCGTCGCGGTCATCTTCATGCGCGGCACGACGAACGACGGACAGCCCTCGGCATGACGCGGAGCACGGATGTGGTGGTGATCGGCGGCGGCCAGTCCGGCCTCGCCGCCGGTTACCACCTGCGCCGCCTGGGCATCGAGTTCGTCATCCTCGACGCCCAGGCCGAGCCGGGCGGCGCCTGGCAGCACGCATGGGACTCCCTGCGTCTGTTCTCCCCGGCCGCCTCAACTACCGCAGTCGCCGCGCAGGTCGCGGTACGCGCGACACCCGGCCCCGGTGTCCCCCGCTGCATCCTTGAGGCGGCCGACGCCCCGCCGCACGTCATGTCTCCGCGCGCCTACTGAACACGCCCGCAGCAGACGATGCGAATGCGCCTCCCGCCGTACGGGGGGAGGCGGCTCAGGTGCCCTCCCCCTCGGCGAGCCGATCAGTGGATGCTCGGGCTGCGCCGCTCCAGCAGGACGACGTCGCGCCACGCACCGTGGTGGCGGCCGATGCGCTCGCGGGTGCCGATGATGCGGAAGCCGGCCCGCTCGTGCAAGGCGAGGCTGGCGGTGTTCTCGGGGAAGATGCCGGACTGGATCGTCCAGATACCGGCCGCCTCGGTGGATGAGACCAACGCGTTCAACAGGGTTCGGGCGACGCCCTGACCTCGTGCCGAGGGGTGGACATAGACGGAATGCTCGACGACTCCGGCGTACGCGCACCGGTCCGAGACCGCGCTGGCGGCGACCCAGCCCAGCACCTTGCCGTCCTCGCCGAGGGCCGCGAAGCGGTGCTCGGGCAGCTTGGCGGCGTCGAAGGCATCCCACGTGGGCACGGCGGTCTCGAAGGTGGCGTTGCCATCGTCGATCCCGGCCTGGTAGATCGCCAGAACCTCGTCCGCGTGTTCCGGGAGCAGCGTAGTTATGCGCATGCCCGTCAGGCCGCCTTCGTGGCGGCGGTGCTCAGCAGCGCACCCATCCCCGCCAGGACGGCAGGCTCGACCCGGTAGTAGACCCAGGTGCCGCGCCGCTCGGAGGACAGCAGGCCGGCGTCCTTGAGCTTCTTCAGGTGGTGGGAGACGGTCGGCTGCGAGACGCCGACGTCGGAGATGTCGCACACGCAGGCTTCCCCGCCCGTGTGGGAGGCGACCAGTGAGAACAGCCGCAGCCGTACCGGGTCGCCGAGCGCCTTGAACATCTTCGACGTCCGCTCGGCCTCCTCCGCGCTCAGCGGGCGTTCGTTCAACGGCGGGCAGCACGGCGCGACCGGCTCACTGAGGACCGGAAGCTCCACCACACTCGATTTCGACATGTGTCGATATTGACATCAGTCGATGCTGTGGTGCAAGCTCCGGGTGCCAGCAATATCGACAAGCGTCGAACCAGGAGATCGACGGAAGCCTGCCAATGGAGCCCCGGATGAGCGACAACACCGCCCCGCCGCCCCGCCGCCCCGCCGCCCTGCCGCCCCGCCGACCGTGGTCATCGGCGCCGGCCCCGTCGGCCTTGGCGGCCGCCGCCGCCCACCTCGTCGAGCGAGGCCTCACTCCCCTGGTCCTGGAGGCCGGTTTGAGCGCGCGCACCGCGCCCCGCGACTCCACGTACGGCTGTTCTGGGGGTCGTTGGCGTCGGGGGGACGTAGTGTCGTCAGGCATGCCGGGTCCTTCAGGGCCGGGGTTCGAGGGGGAGTTGTCGTGCAGGCCAAAGAGACCGTCTTCGCCGACTTGATGCAGGGGCGGACCCAGCAGTTTCAGGTGCCGCTGTACCAGCGGACGTACTCCTGGTCCGAGAAACAGCTGGTGCAGCTGTGGAACGACATCGTCGAACAGGTCGAACTGCTGGATTCCGGTGCGTCGGCGAGTACGCACTTCCTCGGCTCGGTCGTGCTCGCCCCGTCGCCCCAGAACGAGGTGACGTTCCCCCGCTGGCTCGTTGTCGACGGCCAGCAGCGGTTGACCACGTTGTCCCTCGCGCTGGTGGCGATGCGTGACCACATCGCTGAACGGCGGCCGGACGAGGCGGAGCGGATCGACGAGGAATACCTCATCAACAAGCGGAAGCGCGGTGATGAGTACTTCCGCCTGCTGCCGACTCAGGCGGACCGGTCGCAGTTCGCCGCCCGAATCCGCGGTGTCCATGCGGATCAGACGGCGGGAGACAGGGTCGCTTCGGCCTACCGGTTCTTCCGTCGGAAGCTGGTCGAGGCGGACGAGCAGGTGAGCGCGCAGGATGTACTGCGCATCGAACAGGCGATCACCTCCCGGCTGACGCTGGTGGTGGTGATCGCCGAGCGCGGTGACAACGTGCATCGCATCTTCGAGTCCCTCAACAACACCGGACTGAAGCTCAGCCAGGCAGACCTGCTGCGCAACTACCTGTTCATGCGGCTGCCGACTCGCGGTGAGCACGTATACGAGACGTATTGGCTGCCTCTGCAGGCCAGCCTGAGCAATGACGAGCTCGAACAGTTGATGTGGCTGCAGTTGGTACTCGACGGGGACGACCGGGTCCGCCGGCAGGACCTGTACACCGCCCAGCAGAAGCGGTTCGAGTGCGGAGAGATGGACGCGGCGCGGACCGAGGCGGACATCGAGGCCTACGTCAAGGAGCTGCACCGCCGCAGCGCACACTTCCGGAAGGTGATCCACCCGGCGGAGGAGGCCGTTCCATCGATCCGCGGACACCTGAGCAGGCTGCACGACTGGCAGGCCGTGGTGACCTACCCGGCGCTGATGCTGCTGCTCGACCGGCGGGCACGAGGAGAGCTGGACGACCACGAGACCGCTCGCGCCCTGTCGTTCGTCGAGAGTTTCCTGGTCCGCAGGACGGTCTGCAGGGTTCCGACGAACAACCTGAACAGGATCTTCCAGTCCGTGCCCGCTCAGCTCCCGCGGGACGTTCCGGTTGCCGACGGGCTGCGTCAGATCCTGTCCGCCGACAACCGCCTGTGGCCCGACGACGAGGAGCTGCGCGAGAAGATCCGGTCCGCGCCCTTCTACCAGTACGGCCGGCCGAACCAGCGCAGGCTGGTTCTCCAGCGGCTGGAGGAGAGCTACGGGCATCCCGAGCCGGTGGACTTCGGCGCGGCGCAGCTGACCATTGAACACGTGATGCCGCAGTCGCCCGGCGACGAGTGGATGCGGATGCTGGGGGAGGACGTGGCCGAGGGCGAGAGCCCGGAGGATCTGCACGCCCGCTTGCAGCACACGCTCGGCAACCTGACATTGACGGGCGTGAACGCGGAGCTGTCGAACCATCCCTTCGAACGCAAGCAGGCCTTGCTGCACGGCAGCCACCTGGAGATGAACCGGCGGATCGCCGCCACCGAGCGCTGGGGTTCCGCCGAGATCCTGGCCCGCGCCGACGACCTGGCCGACCGGGCGATCCGGCTGTGGCCGGCCCCGCTGAGCGGTGTGGGGCGCGCCGAGCGCAGCCGCGACTGGGGGCTGGCCCATCAGGTGCTCGCGGCGCTCCCGCACGGCACCTGGACTTCGTACGGGGACCTGGCCGCGTATGTGGGCTCCGGGGCGCAGGCCGTGGGTAACCATCTCGCCAAGACCGACGGGGTGGCCAACGCGTATCGGGTGCTCAATGCCGACGGAAAGGTGGCTGAGGGGTTCCAGTGGGCCGGGCAGGACGGCGGCGACGTACGTGTCCGGCTGGGCGCCGACGGGATCCGCTTCACTGCCACGGGGGCCGCTGATCCGGCCCAGCGCCTCACCAGCGGCGACCTCGCGCTGCTCATCGTCGACGCCGAGGGGGAAGACGAGGAGGAGGCCCGGGAGGCCGCGGGTATGGGGGAGGTGGCACGGGAGGAGACCGGGCGGAAGGGTGTGGAGACCCGAGCTGCGAGGTTCTTCCGGCAACTCGCGGCGGACGACACCCCCGAGACCGTGGCGGCCGTGCGCGATCTGATGGCCGGATGGGAGCGGCTCGGAGGATGGATCGGCCACGGTGCCGGCGAGGTCATGACCAGTGCGTTTCTGATGCTCGGGAGTGCGGGCGACCCGGGTAAGGGCATCTGGCCGATTGTCCTCTACCCGGGCAGCGGCCGCGGCGGCGTCGCCGAGGTGGTGTTCCAGCACCTCGCGAAGCGCGAGCCCTTTACGGAGCGCTCGCTGCGTGCCGAACTGCTCGATCAGATCAATGAGTTGAAGGATGTCTCCTTGCCGCAGGGGAAGCTGGAGCTGCGTCCCAATTTCCGGCTCTCGGCTCTGGAGGACGAGCGGAGCCGGGAGCTCCTGCTCCAGACGCTGGGCTGGTTCAAGGAGCGGTGGGGGGAGAGGGGCTAGGGGTCTCGGGGTGGGAGGGTTCAGAGCCAGCTGCGTTGGGCGGCTCGGCTTTGAGGCCGGCTTCGAAGCGGCTGGCGGCGCCCAGGCGTTCCATGACGGAGGCCATTTGGCGGCGGACCGTGCGGACCGCGACGCCGAGGCGGTTGCTCGCGGCTTCGTCGGTCAGGCCGGAGCCCAGGAGGCGCAGGAGTTCGCGTTCGGCGGGGCTGAGGCCGGTGTCGGGGTCTCGGGTGTGGGTCGCGCCCAGGGGGGACCGCGATGGCCCAGGCCTGTTCGAACAGGTCGATCAGCGGGGTCACTATGCAGGGTTCGGTGACGTACAGGGCGCCCTTGCGGCTGTCCGAGGGATCCAGGGGGACCAGGGCGCGGCTGCGGTCCGTGATGACCATGCGCTGCGGGACCACCGGTGCCGTGCGGACCTCGCCGCCCCGCTCCAGCAGCCAGTTGGCGTGGTCCACGGTAGGGCCGTCGTTGCGCACGCAGTCCTGGTACAGGGTCCGGAACACCACGCCCCGGTGCAGCGCCCCCGAACTCAGCCCGCGGCTGACAGCGGCGCCGGACCAGATCAAGCCCGGCCGGCGATTGAGGCGCGGGGGTCCGGGGGCGGCGCCCCCGGTACTCAGCCCGCACCCGGCAACCCGGCGGAGTCACGCCGGCAGAGCCCCGGGACGCCGGCCCGCGGCCGGATCGTGGAGCGCACCGACGAGCACGTCATCGTCGAGCTCGACGGCGTCACCCACCGCTTCGCGTACGCCCCCTCCCCGGAGGGGATCTGGCTCGGCCGTGACGGGGACTCCTGGCATGTCCTGCGCCACGACCCCGTCGCCGCTTCCCTCCAAGGCGCGGCCGGCGCAGGCGCCGGCACCGTCACCGAGCTCGACGTCTCACCCGGCGCCACACTGTCGCCATGGACCAGATCCTGGCCGTCGTCACCTCGGACGCCTAGGAGATGTGATCTTGACCGAGCATGGCAAAAGTTCGCCCGAATCGTCCCCGGTTGCGCTCGGATAGTGTTGTTGTCTTTCGTGGACCGTCCTTCTGTTCACCCGTCCAGGTGACCGGCCGAGGGCCGCACGTTGCTCATTCTGTTGAAAGGCTTTCATGTCTGTTCCTTCGTTGGATCAGTCCGAATCCGCCATCGTCGCCCGGCTCCGCGCCGCGGGTTGCGTATTCGCCGAGGAGGAGGCGCAGATGATCATGTCCGCGGCGGGCAGCCCCGCCGAGCTCGAGGACATGGTCGAGCGCCGCGTTGTCGGTCTGCCGCTCGAACACGTCGTCGGCTACGCCGAGTTCTGCGGGCTGAGGATCGCGCTCGACGCCGAGGTCTTCGTGCCCCGTCGGCGTACCGAGGCCCTCGTCCAGCAGGCCGCCGCGCTCGCCCCGTCGCGTGCGGTCGTCGTCGACCTGTGCTGCGGCTCGGGCGCACTGGGCGTCGCGCTGGCCGCCGCCCTCGACGAGGTCGAGCTGCACGCCGCGGACGTCGACCCCGGCGCCGTGCGCTGTGCCCGGCGCAATGTCGTCCCGGCCGGGGGCGAGGTCTACGAAGGCGACCTCTTCGAGCCCCTCCCCGTCGGGCTGAAGGGCCGCGTGGACGTGCTGCTGTCCAACGTGCCGTACGTGCCCACGGTGGAGATCGAGCTGCTTCCGGCCGAGGCCCGCGAGTACGAGGCGCGGGTGGCCCTCGACGGCGGCGTGGACGGCCTGGAGGTGCTGCGGCGCGTGACAGCCGAGGCCTCGCAGTGGCTGGCGCCGGGCGGCGTCCTGCTCTTCGAGACGAGTGAGCGACAGGCCGACCAGGCCATCGCGGCGGTCACCGGCGCCGGGATGCTCGCCAGGGTGGTCACCGATGACGAGCTGGACGCCACCGTGATCGTGGCGAGCCGCTCCGACGCCGAGGCGGCCGAGGCCGCAGGGGCCGCCACGGCACTAGGGGTGGAGGCAGGCGCGTAGAGCGGTACGGCCGGCAGCGATGAAGTCCGCTGCCGGCTGATACGGCTCATGCCAGCCGACTGATATGGCTCATGCCAGCCGACTGATATGGCTCATGCCAGTCGGCCGATACGGCCAAGCCGAGCCGGCCGGTACCGCTCAGGCCAGCCGGGCGAACTGCTCCGCTTCCTCGTGGGCGCGGGCGCGCGACGCCTCGGCCTGGGGGCGCAGCGGGGCCATGGCCGGGTTGCGGTGGGCCATGGTCAGCTCGGGGGTGATGATCTCCAGGTTCAGGCCCAGCGAGCCGGCCATCACGCTGCGGAGGTAAGGGATCACGTGGTCCATGCCCTCGCGCGGGGTGCCGGGGCCGTAGCCGCCGCCGCGGCTCGTGACGACCACGGCGCGCCGGCCGCGGGTGGGGACCTGGTCGGGGACCGGGAAGAGGGTCCGCCCGTTGACGAAGACCTGGTCGATCCACGCCTTGAAGCCCGAGGGGATCGAGTGGTTGTACATCGGCACGGTGAACAGGTAGGCGCTCGCTCCGAGGAACTCCTCGATGAGGGTGTCCTGGAGGGCGATCGCGGCCGCCTGGCCCTCGGTGCGGTCGGCGGGGCTGGTGAAGCGCCCGGTGATCGCGTCGGAGGTCAGGTGCGGCAGCGGGTCCGCGGCGAGGTCGCGGTAGACCACGGTGTCATCGGGGTGCTCCTTCTGCCACGCGGTCTGGAAGGTGGCGCCGACCTCCCGGGAAACCGAACCGGTGAGGAGCGATGAGGAGTCGATGTGAAGCAGGTAGGTCATCTTCGCTTTTCAGTGAGGGGGAGAGGGAAGGGAACAGCCCAATGATCACCCCATGTGATGACGCGCTGCCACCCCTGCGGGAGGGAACTGCATCCCCCCGCGGGCGCGGCACGGCTGTCCCTCTGCGATCCGGACTCGGACAAGCTGGAGGCCCTGGTCGCACGGCTGGAGCGGCACTGGCCCGGCTGCACGACCGGCGCGGCGCAGCCCGTGCTCGACGACGCGGACATCGTGGTCAACGCGACCCCGCTGGGCATGCGCGCGGACGATCCCCTGCCGTTCTCCCCGCAGGCCCTGCGCCCGCACTGTGTGGTGGCCGATGTGATCATGAAGCCGAGAGAGACCGCCCTGCTGAAGGCCGCTGGCGCGCTGAGCCACCCGATCCTCCACGGCGCCCATATGCTCGATCACCAACTCGGGCTCTACCGGACCTTTTTCCGGCTCGACGAGTCTTCGAGCGGGGACCGCGACCGTGAATGAGAGCGTGCCCGTCATGAGCCGGACGCACCGGATGAACGAGCGGACGAACGACATGATGAATGAGCGGGTGAACGAGCGGGTGAACGAGTTGGATCAGCCGAACCGGCAGAGCGAGCCGGATCTGTTCGCCATCAGCGACCTCCATATCGCCCACCCGGAGAACAGAAAGATCGTCGAAGGGCTCCGTCCGGCGTCGGACGGCGACTGGCTGATCGTGGCCGGTGACGTGGGGGAGTTGGTCGAGGACATCGCCTGGGCCCTGCGGACGCTGCGCGACCGGTTCGCCAAGGTGATCTGGAGCCCGGGCAACCACGAGCTGTGGACCCCGAAGCCGGACCCGGTCCAGCTGCGCGGTGTCGAGCGGTACCAGCACCTGGTCGACATCTGCCGCGGCCTCGACGTCCTCACCCCCGAGGACCCCTACGCACTGTGGGAGGGCGCGGGCGGCCCGGTGCGCGTCGCGCCCCTGTTCACGCTGTACGACTACACCTTCCGCACCCCCACGGCCGCCACCAAGGACGAGTCCATCGCCCAGGCGTACGAGGCGGGCGTGGTGTGCACCGACGAGTTCTTCCTGCACCCCGACCCCTACGCCAGCCGCGAGGAGTGGTGCCGGGCACGCGTGGCCTACACCGAGGAGCGCCTCGCCGCCTGCGACCCCGACGTGCCGCTGGTGCTGGTCAACCACTACCCCCTGGTCCGGGAACCCACGAGGATCCTGCGGCACCAGGAGTTCGCCCAGTGGTGCGGTACGGAACGCACCGCCGACTGGCACCTCCGCTTCAACACCGGCGTGGTCGTCTACGGCCACCTCCACATCCCCCGTACCACCTGGCACGACGGTGTGCGCTTCGAGGAGGTGTCGGTCGGCTACCCCAGGGAGTGGCGCCGTCCCGGCCACCCCCGCAACGTGCCGCGCCGGGTCCTCACCGCGACGAGCGCCCCGTGATAGAGCAGATCCTCCCGCCCGGCGTCGCCGTGTCCGAGGCATTCGACGACCTCGCCGACGCCCCCCTCTTCCCCGAGGAGGCGGCGGTCGTCCGCAACGCCGTCGACTCCAGGAAACGCGAGTTCGCCACCGCCCGGATGTGCGCCCGCCGGGCGCTCGCCGATATGGGCCTGCCCGCCGTCCCCGTACTGCCGGGCCGGGGCGGCGCGCCCCGCTGGCCGGAAACCGTCGTCGGCAGCCTCACGCACACCCGCGGCTACCGGGCCGCGGTAGTGGGCAGACGTACGCACTTCGCGACGCTCGGCATCGACGCCGAACCCCACGCGCCGCTGCCCGACGGGGTCATCGACGTCACCGCCCTGCCCGCGGAGCGCGACCATCTGCGGGTCCTGCGGACGGCTGACCCGGGCGTGTGCTGGGACCGGCTGCTGTTCTGCATGAAGGAGGCGGTCTTCAAGGCCTGGTACCCCTTCACCGGGGAAAGCCTCGGCTTCGAGGACGCCGACATCGGCATCGACCTCGGCACGGGGACCTTCAGTGCCCGGATCCTCGCCCCGTACTCCCCGCCCGGAGGGGGCAGGCTGGACCGCCTCGACGGCCGCTGGCTGGTCCGCGACGGCCTCGCGCTCGCCGCGATCACCGTCCCGGCCGCGCGCCTGCCCCGGTAGGGCGACGGCGTTCGGCCGGGGCGGCGGGGATCGGATCACCGCATCGGGAGAGCGAAGATCTTGGTCCTCTCGCGGCCGTAGAGCTTCGTGCCGTCCGGGTCGGCGGCCAGGGTGTCCGCGGTCGTCGGGTACCGCCATACCGCCCGGTGCGATCGGATCTCCACGGCCCGCATGCCGATCTTGTCCATGGTGTAGACGTACCCGGCGCCCACGGCCGGCGCGGTGTCGCCGACGGGCATGGTGTCCTTCACCGGCTGCTCCGACCAACGCTCCGCGCCGCTGCGGGCATCGACGGCGACGATGCCGCGGACGCCCTCCACGGCGTAGACGACCCCGTCCCGGACGGCCGGAATCCCGTAGCGGCGCACGCCGTACGGTTTGCTCCCCAGGTCCCGGCCCTTGCCGAAGGACCACGCCACAGCGCCGTCGGAGAGCCGCAGCGCCTGCAAGGTGTCGGCACCCAAGTAGAGGCGCTCGTCGTCCGTGGCCAGCTGGTAGGGCACCGCGCCCGGGACGGGCACCACGGTCTGCCAGCGCTCCGCGCCGGTGCCGGCGTCGTGCAGGGAGAGGCCCAGGCCGTCACCCGCGTCCGCCTGCCGGCACAGCAGCAGCCCGCCGCCCTTCACGGTCTTCCTGCGGACCACACCGCGGTGGGTGCTGACGGGTGCCGGCGCCGGGCGGCGCCACACCTCCTTGCCGGACTTCAGGCTCGCGCCGACCAAGAACCACTGCCCGCCCGAAGCGGACTTGGCGTAGAGGAACACCGTGTCGCCGTCCACGCAAAGAAGCTGGTTGTTCTCCTCGCCGCCGTCGAAAGCGGGAAGCGTCACGACGGGCGGCCTGTCCCGGCTGTGCTCCGCGAGCACCAGCACGGCGAGCGCCTTGTCCCCCGCGTCCTGCTTCCTGAGCCCGTACACCGCGTCGCCGCCGACGGCGAGGCGCCAGGGCCGCGAGACGTCTCCCGCCCAGAGGTCCATGCCCGTCGCCGGGTCGACGGCGGAGGTCTGCAGCCCCGTGATCGCGACGAGGAGGGCGCCCACCCGCAGCGGCGCGCCGTCCGGCCCGGGGCTCGCGCAGCTGTACTGCCACAGCGGTGCGGGCGGCTGCTGCGGAGGCGCTCCGGCGCCCGGCGCACCGCCCCGGCCGCGGCCCGCCGACCAGGCCCACAGCCCGCCCGCGGCCAGCGCCGTACCGCCGACCGCGGCGCCGGCCAGGGTGAACAGCCTGCGGCGCGACATACCCTCGCGCACGGCGGCTCTGGGCTCCGCCGGCGCGTCCGCGGCGGGCGCCGGAAGCCGGACGGGCGGCTTCTGCCACACCGTCGCGCTGCGCCGGGCCATGTCGTCGAGCACGGGCTGCGGCAGCCCGTCCGCGAACGGGCCGTCGCCGGGCGCCAGCCACTGCGCCAGTTCGGACGTCGTGGGCCGCTGCGCCGGGTCCTTGCCCAGACAGCGGGCGAGCAGCGGTACCAGCCCTTCCGGTACGCCGCCCAGGTCGGGTTCCGCGTACCGCACCCGGTAGAGCAGGTCCGCGGCCTGCCCGCCGCCGAAGGGGCCGTGCCCGGACGCCGCGAAGACCAGGACGCCCGCCAGCGCGAACACATCGCCGGCCGGGGTGTGTTCGAGCCCGCCGGCCTGCTCGGGCGACATGAACGCGGGCGTGCCCGCCGCGGCCCCGGCGCTGGTCAGCCGCTCGTCGCCGAGGGCGCGTGCGATACCGAAGTCGATGACCTTGGGTCCCGCGGCGGTGATCACGATGTTGGACGGTTTGAGGTCGCGGTGCACCACGTCCGAGAGGTGCAGCCGGCCGAGGGCCCGGGCAAGGTCCGCGCCCAGGGACCGGACACACGGCTCGGGCAGGGGGCCGCCGAGGCGGACCGCCTCGTCGAGCTGCGGGCCCATCACGTACTCGGTGGCCAGCCAGGGCGTCTCGGCCAGCGCGTCGGAGGCGAAGACGCGGACACCGTACCGGTCGCCGATGACCCGGGCCGCGTCCGACTCCAGCCGGAAACGGGCACGGAAGGACGCGTCGGCGGCGATCCGGGCGTGCACGGTCTTGAGCGCGACCGTACGCCCGCCCGCGGACCGGGCCAGATAGACCGTGCCCATGCCGCCGCTGCCGAGCCGTGCGAGCAGCTCGTAGTCGCCGATGTGCGGCGGATCGTCGTGGGTGAGCGGCGCGAGCGGGGAGCCCGGCGCCGACGAGGAGGGAGGCATCGAGGTCAGTACACCTTCTGGGCGGCCGACGGGAACGGCTCCCAAACGGCGGGGAGTTCCACGGCGAGCAGCTGGGCCGACTGGTCGGCGAGCGCGGCGACGACACGGCCCGGCAGGGGCGGGGCACTGGCGTGGTCGAAGAGGGTCGGGACCGGAGGAAGGACGTACCACTCGGAAGCGGCGGCGGGGGCTCCTTGCGCGCCGTCGGCCGCGGGGGCGTCCTGCGCGCCGTCGGCCGCGGGGCGTACGAGCTCGCACAGCAGCGCCTGCGCCGACTGCGGCCGGTCCGCCGGGTCGCGCGCCAGACAGGAGGCGATCAACTGCCGGAGTCCTGGCGGGAGTTCATCGCGCTCCGGCACGGTGTGACCGGTCAGCGCGTACGCCAGTACGGCGCCGAGCGCGAAGATGTCCCCGAGCGGGTGGGGCTGCCCGCCCGACGCCAGCTCCACGGCCAGGCAGCCCGGGTCGAGCCCGGGAGCCCCGGCCCGTACCGTGCCGAAGCCGCCCAGCAGCGGCCCGCCCGGGGTGAGCAGTACGGCGGCCGGTGAGACCCCCGCGTGCGTCAGCCCCATCGAGTGCGCGGCGGCCAGCCCCTCCGCGAGCCCGGCGCCGAGCCTGCGCACGACGTCCTCGGGCAACGGGCCGCCGTACGCCGCGAGTACCGCCGGTAGCGGCAGCAGGGGCGTGTACGGGGCCCCGTACCAGGGGACCCCCTCGGGCGTGGAGCCCGACTCGGTGAGGGAGAGGAACCGCGGCACCCGGTGGCGCCAGGTGGACTCGGCGTCGCCCGCCCACCGGGCCGGATCGGCGTCGGCCCGGGCCGCGCAGACGAGGACGGTGCGTTCCCCGCCGGCCGTGCGGGCGAGGTAGCGGCGTTCGGGAACGGAGTCCACGGTGGAATCGGCGTCGAGCCGGGCCAGGGTCACGTACGGCCCGAAGTGCTGCGGGTCGTCCTGACGAAGGCGTTCCATGCGCGCGGTCCCCCGGGTCGGTTGCTCGGCCCGAGCCTAACGACCTTGGGGGCAATTGAG
>NZ_JAGGOY010000001.1 GCF_018614095.1 Streptomyces sp. ISL-87
CCCTACAGCCGCCGCAAAGCCATCGTCGAACCCGTCTTCGGACAGATCATGACCTGCCAGAACGGCCGCCAACTCCTCCTGCGCGGCGAAGACGGCGCCCGCGGCGAATGGCGGCTGCTGGCCGCCTGCCACAACTTCCGCAAGATCTTCCGACACGCCAGGACCACCGGACTCACAGCAGCGACCGGCTGAACGGCACGGTCGTGGGCCCCTCACCCATCCCGGGGACCAGGAGACCCCAGCCCGGGGACCAGGAGACCCCAGCCTCGGGCCAGCCGACACCGGCCGGGCAACCGTGACCGATTCCGCCGACCCCGACCGCCCGGCCACTCGCCCGTTACTGACCCACGCTCCTAGCCGCCGCCGCTACAGCACCTCACGTATAAGACGCACCGCGTCGGGCAGCTCCAGCTGGCTCCCACCCGTACTCGGGAAGTGCCCGCCCGACGCGGTCACCCGCGCCGCCGCCCCCAGCTCCGTCACAAACCGCATGATGTGCTCCGGGGTCCTCCCCCCGGTCACCGGGTCATCGGCCGCATGCAGCACCCGGAACTCCCGCGCCGCACCACGGATCCTCGCCCAGTCGAAGCCCGGCGAGAAGAACGGCGCCAACGCCTCATACCCCACATCGGCATTCATCGACGCCACGAACACCACCCCCGCGAAGGCCCCCTCGGCCACGGTGTCGTGCTCCTCCAGAAGCCGCAGCACATTCATCCCGCCCAGACTGTGACCCACCAGCACGGTCTCGCCGGCCCGCGCTCCCTCCGTCTCGGCCCGCAGCTCCTTCAGCCATGCGCCCGCGTCCGGCGCGAACGGCTCCGGGAAGTCCGGCACCCGCACCTCATGCCCCTCGGCGGCAAGCTCCTCGGCCACGGAGGGGTACCAGTGCTCCCCACCGCTCATGCCGTACCCGTGCGCGAGGACGCCCACCACTCCGTCCTCGAAGCAACCGCCGCCCTCCTCGTGGAACACGGCTACGGCGCCCTCACCATCGAAGGGGTCGCCAAACGCGCCAACGTCGCCAAGAGCACCGTCTACCGCTGGTGGAAATCCAAACCCGCCCTCGTCATGGACGCCTACGCCCACGAAACGGCCACCCGCGTCCCCCAGCCCGACACCGGCACCCTCCCCGGCGACCTCACCGCCTTCGTCACGGACCTCTACCGCATCGGCGGCGACCCCGTCCGCACCAAAGCCCTCACCGGCCTCATGGCCGAAGCCCAGCTCGACCCCGCCTTCGCCGAACCCTTCCGCGCCTGGGTACACACCCGCCGCGAACTCGTCACGACCCTCCTCACCCGCGCCATCACCCGCGAGGAGATCCCGGCCGACACCGACCTCGACCACGCCACAGACCTGGTCTTCGGCCCCTTCTGGTACCGCCTCCTGATCGCCCACGCCCCCCTCGACCCGGCCGACGCCGAAGCCCACGTCACCACCATCCTGGGCGGCCTCACGCGCCACGCATGACGGACTACCAGCCGAACCGCCGGTCGACGACAGCCGCGAACTCCTCGAACGTCAGAACCTCGTCGCCGTTCGCGTCCGCCGCATCGAACAACGCCGACGACGCGTCTACGTCCCCCACGGCCCAGAACGGCAGAACCCCCTGGGCAGCGAGCGTCGGCCCCTTCGACCGCAGAGCCGTGATCACCTCGACGCGGGTCAGCTGACCGTCCTCGTTCAGATCCAGCGCGTCGAACAGCTTCCGGGCCTTCTCACTCATCACACAGTCCCCTTCATCGCGTGCCTCGACCTCAACTCGACTCTAGGGCCTACGGTCGCAGCAGGACGATCAAGGCCCGGTCAGTGCTTCGGCCCGATATGGGCGTCCATGAGCGCCACGGAGCCCTTCCGGGCGACGGAGACGTTGAACGGATCGCTGCCCCTGGCCAGGATCGTCCACTGGATGCCGACCTTGGTGAGCGTGTCCGTACACAGCTTCCGGATGTCGTCCGACTTGTTGGTGAAGAAGTACCGGGGGTACTCGTACCGCTTCCCGTTCCGCACGGTCCAGTTGGTGATCCGACACCCGTCGGAGTGGATCAGCCCCCGGAGGAACTCCCAGGGGTACACGTCGACGATCACCTGCTGCCAGCCTTCGAGGGTGATGGGCCGCTCGTGCTTCCTGCCCGGCCCATGCTGCGGGAACAAGCATTCAAGGTGCTTCGAGTACACCTTGACGTTGTGGCAGCCAACCTTGCGCACCCGACATACCTGGTTGAACGGGAACACGCGCTGCATCGCTTGTTCGGCGGAGTCCATAAGACCGGGCCATTTGTCATCGCAGGTGATCATGAGGTTCGGGACGCGGTGGCGCGAGTACTGACTTATGTGGCCGTCGCCCAGATACAAGCCGAGCAGATAGGCGTAAGCCTGCGTGTCCAAGGTGCTGCCGTCGCAGCGTGGGCAATCCGGATTGTGGGCTCCGGGGCATTCTCCGCGTTTCGCGCGGTCCACGTGCTTCCAGTAGCCGATCGTGCCGAGTGGCACGTTCAGGCGCCGGGCCACGTCCGCGTTCCGCGTACCGTCGCGCAGTAGGGAGAGGGCCGCCTGGCGCACTTCGAGGCTGTGAAACTCCATGTCGCTACTGTGTGTGATGCGTGATGGCCTTGCGTAGCAAAAAGCGAACGTTCACGCGAAGGTGAACGTCCGCTTTTCGGACAGTGCCGGGTGCGGGACTCGAACCCGCAAGCCCTCACGGGCAGATGTGTTTGAGACATCCGTGTATGCCATTCCACCAACCCGGCTGGGTCGCATGTCGGAGTGTACCGGGTGACCATGCGGCAGCGCTGCTAGGTAGGCTCATCCAAGCAGCACAGCCCCGCAACGAGGAGCCACCCGTGACCGCCGAGCACGAGTCGACGCCCACGCCCGACGCCGACCAGTCGCACGTTCCGCCGCTGACGACCCGCGTCGTCATCGCCGAGGACGAGGCGCTCATCCGCCTGGACCTGAAAGAGATGCTGGAGGAGGAGGGGTACT
This sequence comes from Streptomyces sp. ISL-87, assembly GCF_018614095.1. Lineage (GTDB taxonomy): Bacteria > Actinomycetota > Actinomycetes > Streptomycetales > Streptomycetaceae > Streptomyces. Next base: position 2,989 of record NZ_JAGGOY010000001.1, read on the forward strand.
CCGTCGTCGGTGAGGCCGGGGACGGCCAGACGGCCGTCGAGCTGGCCCGCGAGCACCGCCCGGACCTCGTCATCCTCGATGTGAAGATGCCCGTCCTGGACGGGATCTCCGCCGCCGAGAAGATCGCGGAGGAGTCCATCGCCCCCGTGCTGATGCTGACCGCTTTCTCGCAGCGCGACCTCGTCGAGCGCGCCCGCGACGCCGGTGCCATGGCGTACCTGGTGAAGCCGTTCAGCAAGAGCGATGTCGTGCCGGCCATCGAGATGGCGGTGTCCCGCTTCGCCGAGCTGAAGGCGCTGGAGAAGGAGGTCGCCGACCTTTCCCTCCGGCTGGAGACCCGCAAGCTCGTCGACCGGGCCAAGAGCATTCTGCAGACGCAGTACGGGCTGAGTGAGCCGGCCGCGTTCCGGTGGATCCAGAAGACCTCCATGGACCGCCGTATGTCCATGCAGCAGGTCGCCGAGGCGGTCATCGAGGACGCCGAGGAGAAGAAGCAGAACGCCGCCCAGTAGGCGCGGACATGCGTGAGGCCCGCCTCCCCCCGAGGGGAGGCGGGCCTCACACGATTTTTGTCAGTCCTCGCCGAGGTAGGCCTTGCGGACGTCCTCGTTGTGGAGGAGTTCCTGGCCGCTGCCGGAGAGCACGATCTTGCCGATCTCCATCACGTGGGCCTGGTCGGCCAGCGAGAGCGCGGCCTGGGCGTTCTGCTCGACGAGCAGGATGGTGGTGCCCGTGGCCTTGAGCTCGGCGATGGTCGCCATGATCTTCTGCATCATGAGCGGGGAGAGGCCCATGGAGGGCTCGTCCAGCATGAGCAGCTTGGGCTGGGACATGAGCGCGCGGCCCATGGCGAGCATCTGCTGTTCGCCGCCTGAGAGGGTGCCGGCGGCCTGCTTGCGACGTTCGCCCAGGATGGGGAAGAGGTCGTAGGCGCGCTGGATGTCCTTCTCGATGCCCTCTTTGTCGGAGCGCAGGAAGGCGCCGAGCTGGAGGTTTTCGGCGATCGTCAGCCGGGGGAAGATGTGGCGTCCCTCGGGGGAGTGGGCGAGGCCCAGGGAGACGATCTTGTGGGCGGGTACCTGGGCGAGGGGCTTGCCGTCGAAGGTGATGGTGCCCCCGGCGGGCTTGAGGAGCCCGGAGAGGGTGCGCAGGGTGGTCGTCTTGCCGGCGCCGTTGGTGCCGACGAGGGTGACGATCTGGCCTTCTTCGACGCTGAAGGAGATTCCCTTGACGGCTTCGATCTTGCCGTAGGCGACCTTGAGGTCGTTGACCTCGAGCAGTGCGGTCACTTGGCGTCTCCTTCCGTGCTGGTGGTGCCGGTGGTGCCGGTGGTGCTGTCTTCGTCCGGGGTGGCTTCGGCTGTGGCTTCGGCCGCCTCCGGGGTGGCCTCGGCTGTGGCTTCGGCCGCCTCGGGGGTGTTGTCCGTGGTGGCTTCGACGGTGGCCTCGACCGGGGCTTCGGCAGTGGCCTCGGCCGTGTCGTCCGCGGTGGTTTCCGCGGCGGCTTCGGCGGCTTCCACTTCGGCGACCTCGGCGGCGCCCGGGTCGCCTTCGAAGGGTTCGCCGAGGTAGGCGGCGATGACGCGGTCGTCGCCCTGGACTTCGGCTGCGGTGCCTTCGATGAGCTTTTCGCCCTGGACGAGGCAGGCGACGCGGTCGCAGAGGTTGAAGATGAAGCGCATGTCGTGCTCGATGACGAGTACGGCGATGCCCATGTCGCGGATGGCGAAGATGAGTTCTTCGGCCGCGCGGGTTTCCTGCGGGTTCATGCCGGCGGTGGGCTCGTCGAGGAGCAGCAGGCCGGGGTCGCTCGCGAGGGCGCGGGCGATTTCGAGCTTGCGCTGTTCGCCGTAGGGGAGGTTCTTGGCGAGGTGTCCGGCCTTGTGCTGCAGGCCGATGAACTCGAGGAGTTCCATGGCGCGGGCTTCGGAGGCGGCTTCGGCGCGCTTGAAGCCGGGGCCGCGCAGGAGGGCCGACCAGAGGCCTTCCTTGGTCCGGGTGTGGCGTCCGACGAGGACGTTTTCCAGGACCGTCATGTTGGAGAAGAGGCGGATGTTCTGGAAGGTGCGGGCGATGCCGGCCTTGGTGACGAGGTGGGGCTTGGGCGGCAGGACGGTGCCCTTGTAGGCGACGGTTCCCTCGGTGGGGATGTACAGCCCGGTGAGGCAGTTGAAGAAGGTGGTCTTGCCGGCGCCGTTGGGGCCGATGAGGCCGACGATTTCGCCTGCGTTGACTTTGAGGTCGACGGAGCGGACGGCGGTGAGGCCGCCGAAGCGCATGGTGACGCCGCTGGCTTCGAGGACGGTTTCGCCGGCCGGGGTGGCGGCGGCGGGGGTGGTGTTTTCGGTGGTGGTCGTCATGTTGTTCACGCACCAGCCTTGGCGGTGGCCAGGTCCGTGGGGGCCTGGTCAGCGGTGTCGTCGTGGTACTCCAGCTGCGCGCGCTTGTTGGCGATGAGGCCTTCGGGGCGGAAGCGCATGAGGAGGATGAGGGCGATGCCGAAGCCGAGGAGCTGGTAGTCCTGGAGGAATGACAGCTTGGCGGGGATGAGGAAGAGGAGTGCGGCGCCGAGCAGGGGTCCGCGGATGGTTCCCATGCCGCCGAGGATGACGGCGGCGAGGAGGAATGCGGAGTTCGGGGGCACGGGGCCGGCGAACTGGTACATCTCGGGGACCACGGTGTGCTGGACGTGTGCTTGGACGGTGCCGGCGAGGCCGGCGAGGGTGGCGCCGAGGGCGAAGGCGATGAGCTTGACGCGGAAGCCGTTGATGCCCATGGCGGTGGCGGCGGTCTCGTCTTCGCGGATGGCGACCCAGGCGCGTCCGATGCGGCTGCTGCCTGCGCGGCTGAAGACGATGACGACGAGGGCCATCGCGAGCAGCATGAGCAGGTAGTAGTTGGCGTAGGCGCCGAGTTCGATGCCTGCGACGGTGTGGGCCTGGCCGAAGTTCCAGCCGAAGAGTTCGAGGTCGGGGATGTTGGTGACGCCGTTGGGCCCGTTGGTGATCTTGGGTCCTGAGGTGCCGTCGAGGTTGCCCATGGCGATGCGGAAGATTTCTCCGAAGCCGAGGGTGACGATGGCGAGGTAGTCGCCGCGCAGGCGCAGGGTGGGTGCGCCGATGACGACGCCGAAGATCAGTGAGGCGAGGGCGCCGGCGAGGACTGCGGCCCAGAAGGGGAAGTGCACGTGGAAGGCGGAGGATGCGCTTCCGGAGACGAGGGCCGCGGTGTAGGCGCCGACGCCGAGGAAGGCGACGTAGCCGAGGTCGAGGAGGCCGGCGAGGCCGACGACGACGTTGAGGCCGAGTGCGACGGTCGCGAAGATGAGGATGTTGACCGCGATCAGGGTGTAGGTGTCGCCGCCCTGCTGGGTGAGCGGGAAGGCGAGTGCTGCGACGAACCCGGCGATGACGGTGATCTGCCGGTTGTTCGCGGTGATCGCGGAGAGGCGCTCGGAGAGGCCGGACTTCATGATCGCGGTGGTGGCGAACGCGACGAGGATCAGGTACGCGGTGAAGAGCTGCGGTTCCTTGTCGTCGGTGTCGATGCCGAAGGTGATCACGTAGAGGCCGACGGCGAAGACGGCGGTGATGATCAGGATTTCGGCCCAGGAGGGCAGCTTCTTCGCGGGTGCGGCCTTGCGGGTGTCGTCGGGGAGCTTGTACGCGGCGAGGGCCGGGATGGCTGCTCCGACGACGGCGATGGCTGCGCCGGGTTCGAGGTGGACGACTCCGCCGAGGACCCAGGCGATGGAGCCCGCGGTGTAGAGGGTGGTGGCGAAGGTGCCGAGGGCGAGGAGCCACAGCGCCTTGCGTGCGCCGGCGGGGGTGAGCCAGCCGAGGCCCTTGATGCCGAGGGCGGAGAGCGCGTACAGGGCGGTGAGGACGGCGCCGACCAGCGTGAGGAGCTGGAGGGGGGCGGGGTTGCCGTAGATGGTGAGGTCGCCGGGGAACGCTGTGGTGTAGGTCCAGGCGAAGAAGGTGCTGATGACGGCGATGAGGCTGCCGCCGATGATCGTGTAGAGCAGGGCGGTGCGGGAGGGCCCGGCGGTGTTGGTGGCCGCGAGGGTTTCCACGGTGGTGGCTTCGTTGGTCATGGTTCTCACGCCCGATCCGCGACGCGTTCGCCGAGTAGGCCTTGTGGTCGTACGAGTAGGACGACGATGAGGAGTACGAAGGCCCAGACGTTGGACCAGGCTCCGCCGCCGAGCTGCTGCATGCCGGGGATGTGCTCGATGTAGGCGATCGAGAGGGCTTCGGCGAGGCCGAGGACGATGCCGCCGACCATGGCGCCGTAGATGTTGCCGATGCCGCCGAGGACGGCTGCGGTGAAGGCCTTGAGGCCGAGGATGAAGCCCATTTCGAAGCCGATCTGGCCTCGGTCGAGTCCGTAGCAGACGGCGGCGACGGCGGCGAACGCGGCACCGATGGCGAAGGCCAGGGTGATGATGCGGTCGGTGTTGATGCCCATCAGCTTGGCGGTGTCGGGGTCCTGCGCGGTGGCCTGCATGGCGCGGCCGCTGCGGCTCTTGGAGACGAAGAGGCCGAGGGCGAGCATGCACATGGGGGCGACGACGAGGACGAAGGCGTCGGCGCGCTGGATCTGCAGGTTCTCGGTGATCTTGAACGCTTCGCCGGTGAACTCGGGGAAGCTGCGCTTGTCCTTGGCGTTGGGGTACCAGGCCCAGATGATCTGCTGGAGCGCGATCGAGAGGCCGATTGCGGTGATCAGCGGCGCGAGGCGGGGGGCGCTGCGCAGTGGGCGGTACGCAAAGCGTTCTGCGGCGGTTGCGACGGCTACGGAGGCGATTGCGCCACCGACAATCATGAGCGGGATCGCCACCAGGAGGGACGTTCCGCTGGGGAGCGCCATGTAGGTGGTGAGGGCGCCGAAGCCCCCGATCATGAATATCTCGCCGTGGGCGAAGTTGATGAGCTGGACGATGCCGTAGACCATGGTGTACCCGATGGCGACGAGGCCATAAAGGGCACCGAGGGCAAGGCCGTTGGCCAGCTGTTGCGGCAGTTCGTGCACCGCAGGGCCTCCGATGAGCGTGTCGGATGTGACTCCGCGCGAGGGCGCTGTTTGCGCCCTCGCGCGGGCTGGTTCATTTGGTGTGGATCAGGTGGAGCGGGGCGACTACTGGTTGAAGGTGTCGCTCTTGACGTCGACCCACTTGCCGCCCTCGACCTTGTAGACCGTGAGCTGCTTGTTGGTGGTGTCGCCGTACTCGTCGAAGGCGACCTTGCCGGTCACACCTTCGAAGGAGACCTTGTTGAGGGCCTCGACGACCTTGGCGCGGGCGTCGGTGGGGAGCTTGCCACCGTTGGCGGCGACGACGGTCTTGACGGCCTGGATGACGGCCCAGCCGGCGTCGTAGGAGTAGCCGCCGTAGGCCGCGTACGGGTCCTTGTAGCCACCGGCCTTGTAGTCCTCGATGAACTTCTTGGCGGTGTCGAGCTTCTCGACGGGGTAGCCGATGGAGGTGGAGAGGTCGCCCTCGTTGGCCTCGCCGGAGGCGGTGATGAAGGCGGGGTCCTGGATGCCGTCGCCGCCCATGAGCGGGACGTTGGCGCCGGCCTTCTTGATCTGGTCGGCGAGGAGGCCGCCCTCGGGGTACTGGCCGCCGAAGTAGACGGAGTCGGCGCCGGTGGACTTGACCTTGTCGGCGGTGGAGGAGAAGTCGGTCTCCTTCACGGTGACGTGGTCGGTGCCGGCGATCTCGCCGCCGAGCTTCTTGAACTCGTCGGAGAAGATCGCGGCGAGGCCGGCGCCGTAGGTCTGCTTGTCGTCGACGACGAAGACCTTCTTCTTGCCGGCGTCCTTGAAGAGGTACTGGGCGGCGAACTTGCCCTGGACCACGTCGGTGGCGGCGGTGCGGAAGTAGGTCTTGAAGGGGCGCTTGAACTCGCCCTTGCCCCAGTTGTCGCCCTGGCTGAGCGAGGGGTTGGTGTTGGCGGGGGAGACCTGCGCCAGGTTGGCGGAGGCGAAGACGCCCTGCATGGACTGGGAGACGCCGGAGTTCAGCGGGCCGACGACGCCGATGACGTCCTTGTTGCCGACGAGCTTGGTGGCGTTGGCCTGGCCGGAGGCGGGAACGGCCTGGTCGTCAAGGCCTTCGACCTTGAACTCGATGCCCGGGACCTCGTTGTTCTTGTTGGCCGTTTTGGCCGCGAGGTCGACGGAGTTCTTGATGCCCTGACCGAGCGCCGAGAGCGAGCCGGTGAGGGGGGCGTCCACGCCGATGACGACGACGGTCTTCGCGCCGTCGGACTTGTCCCCGGTCTTCGCCTCATCGCGCGATCCGCAGGCGGTGAGGGTCAGTGCTCCCGTGGTGATCACGGTGGTGAGGACGAGCAAAGAACGGTGTCGCACGATTCTTCCTTTCCCTGGCGCGGCCCCCTCATCTGAGGTGCCGATTGGTCGCCGGGCCGCACTGGGAGGTCCACGGCCGTGCTGGGTTGCGCCCTGCGGCGCGGTGACTGGCCGTGACTCTAGGCCCGAGGTGGCGAATGCGGGGAGCGGGGAAAGGAGGATGTGACGCTCTTGTTATGCCGAGGCCAAGAATGTGTGGCCTTAGTACGGACAGATCGGGCTTTTGGTGACGCCGGGGGGTGACCACATGCTGAGAATTCCCCGTTCCTCTAAGGGGCTTGAGGGCCTCATGGTCCTGTCATTGATCAAATCGGGCCGAATGTCGCAGGGTGTGTCCGAAAGGATCCGGCGCGTGGCATTCCGCAGGGGAAAAGAGGGGATTACGTAGGGCGTGGGCATTACGGAGCGTAATGGAACTCCTTGATCCACTTGGCTTGAGTCGATCTTTGTTCAGAGCCCAAAGGGCCCGCGACCTGCGATTCGGCCATACGAGCCAGGTGCCCGGAAGCCGGACAGCGTGCGCGGGAATCCGGTCACCCGGGTCAGGTCGGCGGACGCCAGTTCTCGGAGCTCCAGGTGGCGCCGTTCCGCTCGGCGCAGCGCTGCGCCACGAACCGGTCGATCAGCTCAAGTGCCTTGTCCCGTCCGGCAGTTCGCTCCTCGGCGCGGCCGGCGGCGACCGCTTCCTCGTGGATCTCGTACTGCTCGTTGGAGAGGCCCTTCTGCTCCCAGTCGAGACCGGACCATTTGGTGCCCTTGAGCGTCTCCTTGGCCCAGTAGGACACCAGACTTGTACAGATCTGTGCCGGAGAGGACGGGCTGGGTGCGGGGGTTGGGGCAGTGGGCGCGGCTTGGGGGGCGGAAGGGGCGCATCCGGACAAGGCGAGCGCCGCGAGGAGGGCGGCGGCGCCGTACCGGCCCGCAGTGCGTGGCGTGGTCCCCATGAGGGGACGGTAGGCCGTCACCATCGGTGACACAACAGCCCTGGGCGGAAAGTGTCCGGACTGGCGGATTCCGGGCGGTTGCCGGTCCGTCCGGGTCCGGAACGGGCGCAGGTCTGGAGCTGGCGCAGGTCTGGAACGGGCACAGATCTGGAGCGGGGCAGGTCTGGCAGCGGCACAGATCTGGAGCGCGGCAGGTCTGGCAGCGGGCGCAGGTCTGGAACCGCGCAGGCCCGGACCCCGCCTGATGGGGGGATCCGGGCCTGCGGGGGCGCACGGGGGCCTGGACTCGGGCCGGTGAAGGCCGGCAGGCCGGGGCTCAGGCCTGCGCGGCGCTCCCCGCGGCCGGGTCGACGTCGCGCAGCAGGCAGGTCAGGCGGGCGCTGCAGACGCGCTTGTCCTGCTCGTCGCTGATCACGATGTCGAAGGTGGCGGTGGAGCGGCCCCGGTGTACGGGGGTGGCGACGCCGGTGACCAGGCCGGAGCGGGCGCCCCGGTGGTGGGTGCAGTTCAGGTCCACGCCGACGGCGATCTTGTTTATGCCGCCGTGCATCATCGCGCCGATGGAACCGAGGGTTTCGGCCAGGACGGCGGAGGCCCCGCCGTGCAGCAGGCCGTAGGGCTGGGTGTTGCCCTTGACCGGCATGGTGCCGACGACCCGCTCGGCCGAGGCCTCCAGGATGCGGATGTCCATCCGTTCGCCGAGGTCGCCCGCCGAGAACAGCGCGGGCAGGTCGATGCCCAGGGCCGCGTACTCGTCGAGGACCTCCTGCGGGAACTTCACTGCGTGCTGCTCGCCCATGGGCCGGCTCCGTTCGTCAACGCTCGTTAACCATCTTGTCCTGAGGTCGTTCTATCAGGCCGGTTCGAAGCGCACGACGACGGACTTGCTCGCCGGGGTATTGCTGGTGTCGGCGGTGGAGTCGAGGGGGACCAGCACGTTGGTCTCCGGGTAGTAGGCGGCGGCGCAGCCGCGCGCGGTCGGGTAGTGCACGACGCGGAAGCCGGGGGCGCGCCGCTCCACGCCGTCCTTCCACTCGCTGACCAGGTCGGTGTACGCGCCGTCGGCCAGCCCCAGCTCCGCCGCGTCGAGCGGGTTGACCATGACGACGCGGCGGCCGCCGGTGATCCCGCGGTAGCGGTCGTCGAGGCCGTAGATCGTGGTGTTGTACTGGTCGTGGCTGCGCAGGGTCTGCAGGAGGAGCCGCCCCTCGGGGACCTTGGGGTACTCGACGGGCGCGGCGGTGAAGTTCGCCTTGCCGGTCTTGGTGGGGAAGCGGCGCTCGTCGCGCGGGGCGTGCGGGAGCTGGAATCCGCCGGGGCGGGCCACGCGGGTGTTGAAGTCCTCGAAGCCGGGGATCACGCGGGAGATCCGGTCGCGGATGGCGGAGTAGTCGCGCTCGAACTCCTCCCACGGGGTGGCGGAGGCCTTGCCGAGGACGGCGCGGGCCAGGCGGGCCACGATCGCGGGCTCGGAGAGCAGGTGCGGGGAGGCGGGGGCGAGGTTGCCGCGGGAGGCGTGGACCATGCCCATGGAGTCCTCGACGGTCACGAACTGTGCTGTGCCCTTTTTACCGAGAGCCGAGGCCTGCACGTCCTTGTCGGTGCGGCCGAGGGTGGGCAGGATCAGGGCGCGCCGGCCGGTGACCGCGTGGGAGCGGTTGAGCTTGGTGGAGACGTGCACGGTCAGGGAGGCCCGGCGGATCGCGGCCTCGGTGACCTCGGTGTCGGGGGTGGCGCCGACGAAGTTGCCGCCCATGGCGAAGAGGACCTTGGCCTCGCCGTCGCGCAGGGCCTGGATGGAGCGGACCACGTCGTAGCCGTGCTCGCGGGGCGAGGTGATGCCGAATTCCTTGTCGAGGGCGTCGAGGAAGGCGGGCGCCGGGCGCTCGAAGATCCCCATGGTGCGGTCGCCCTGGACGTTGGAGTGGCCGCGGACGGGGCAGACGCCGGCGCCGGGGCGGCCGATGTTGCCGCGCAGCAGCAGGAGGTTGACGACCTCGCGGATGGTGGCGACGGCGTGCTTGTGCTGGGTGAGGCCCATGGCCCAGCAGACGATGGTGCGCTCGGAGGCCAGGATCATGGCCAGGGCGCGTTCGATCTCGGGGCGGGTCAGGCCGGTCGCGGTGAGGGTTTCGGCCCAGTCGGCTTCCTTGGCGGCGGCCGCGAACTCCTCGTATCCGTGGGTGTGCTCGCGGATGAACTCCTCGTCGGTGGCGCCGCCGGCCTCGATGACCAGCTTGTTGAGGAGGCGGAAGAGGGCCTGGTCGCCGCCGATGCGGATCTGCAGGAACAGGTCGTTGAGGGCGGTGCCCTTGACCATGCCGAGGGGGGTCTGCGGGTTCTTGAACCGCTCCATGCCGGCCTCGGGCAGCGGATTCACCGAGATGATCTTCGCGCCGGCGGACTTGGCCTGTTCCAGGGCGGAGAGCATGCGCGGGTGGTTGGTGCCGGGGTTCTGCCCGGCGACGATGATCAGGTCGGCCTGGTGGAGGTCTTCGAGGGAGACGCTGCCCTTGCCGATGCCGATGGTCTCGTTCAGCGCGGAGCCCGAGGACTCGTGGCACATGTTGGAGCAGTCGGGCAGGTTGTTGGTGCCGAACTCGCGGGCGAAGAGCTGGAAGAGGAACGCGGCCTCGTTGCTGGTGCGGCCCGAGGTGTAGAAGAGGGCCTCGTCGGGGGAGCCGAGGGCGGTCAGCTCCTGCGCGATGATCTCGAAGGCGCGCTGCCAGGTGACGGCCTCGTACCGGTCGGCGCCCTCGGCGAGGTACATCGGTTCGGTGATCCGGCCCTGCTGGCCCAGCCAGTACCCGGAGCGGCCGGCGAGGTCGTCGAGCGGGTGGGCGGCGAAGAACTCCGGGGTGACCCGGCGCAGCGTGGCCTCCTCCGCGACGGCCTTGGCGCCGTTCTCGCAGAATTCGGCGGTGTGCCGCTTGTCGCCCTCGGGCCAGGCGCAGCCCGGGCAGTCGAAGCCGTTCTTCTGGTTGACCTTGAGGAGGGTGCGGGCGGTACGGGCCAGGCCCATCTGCTGCTGCGCGACCTTCAGGGTGTGCCCGATCGCGGGCAGGCCGGCGGCCGCGTGCTTGGGGGGCGCGACCTGCGGCGCGTCCTGTACCGGATCACCTGCGGGCGGCTTGGCGGCCATGGCGCTCCCCTTCGAGCTTGCGAGCAGTGCGGCCTCGTTGCCGCGCGACTGCGTGTGCATGTGTGCATGTGTGCGTGTGTGTGCGTACACCTCCGATCCTGTCACGCCCCGCGGACATCGCCGACGCCGGATTTGGCCGGTCCGTAATTGTCAGTGGGGCCGCCTAGGATCGGGGGCGTGGCAGATTCAGCATCGAAGAAGACCGACCAGACGACCGCAGCGGCCCGCCCCCGCCTGATGCTCATGGACGGGCACTCCCTGGCGTACCGGGCGTTCTTCGCGCTGCCCGCGGAGAACTTCACGACCGCGAGCGGCCAGCCGACCAACGCCATCTACGGCTTCGCGTCGATGCTGGCGAACACGCTGCGCGACGAGGCGCCCACGCACTTCGCGGTGGCGTTCGACGTGTCCCGCAAGACGTGGCGCTCCACGGAGTTCCCCGAGTACAAGGCGAACCGCTCCAAGACCCCCGACGAGTTCAAGGGGCAGGTCGAGCTGATCGGCGAGCTGCTCGACGCGATGAGCGTGCCCCGGTTCGCGGTCGACGGCTTCGAGGCCGACGACGTGATCGCGACGCTGGCCACGCAGGCGGAGGCGCTCGGCTTCGATGTGCTGATCGTCACCGGCGACCGTGACTCCTTCCAGCTGGTGTCCGAGCACACCACCGTGCTGTACCCGACGAAGGGTGTCTCCGAGCTGACCCGGTTCACCCCGGAGAAGGTGGAGGAGAAGTACGGTCTCACCCCGCAGCAGTACCCGGACTTCGCGGCGCTGCGCGGCGACCCGTCCGACAACCTGCCGGGCATCCCGGGCGTCGGCGAGAAGACCGCCGCCAAGTGGATTACGCAGTTCGGGTCGTTCGCGGAGCTGGTGGAGCGTGCCGAGGAGGTCAAGGGCAAGGCCGGGCAGAACTTCCGGGACCACCTGGAGGCCGTGAAGCTCAACCGGGTCCTGACCGAGATGGTCAAGGACGTGGAGCTGTCCAAGAGCCCGGCCGACCTGGTCCGGGCGCCGTACGACCGCTCGGCCGTCAAGGGTGTCCTCGACGTCCTGGAGATCCGCAACCCCTCGCTGCGTGAGCGGCTGCTGGCCGTGGACCCGGGCGCGGCCGAGGAGGAGGTCCCGGCCCCGGTGGCCGGCGTGGAGCTGGACGCGACGGTGCTGGGCGCGGGCGAGCTGGCGCCGTGGCTGGAGAGCCACGCGGGCGGTCCGCTGGGCGTCTCCACCGTCGACAGCTGGGCGCTGGGCCAGGGCAATGTCAGCGAGATCGCGCTGGCCGCGGCCGGCGGGGCCGCCGCCTGGTTCGAGCCGGCCGAGCTGGACGAGGCGGACGAGCGGGCCTTCGCGGCCTGGGCCGCCGATGAGGCCAAGCCCAAGGTCGTGCACAACGCCAAGGGCCTGATGCGGGTCTTCCCGGAGCACGGCTGGACCCTGGCCGGCGTCTCCATGGACACTGCGCTCGCCGCCTACCTGGTCAAGCCGGGCCGCCGCTCCTTCGCGCTCGACGCGCTGTCCATGGAGTACCTGCACAGGGAGCTGGCGGCCCCCGCGGCCGACGGTCAGCTGGCCTTCGGCGCCGACGACGCGGCCGAGGCGGAGGCGCTGATGGCGCAGGCCCGCGCGGTGCTGGACCTCGGCGAGGCCTTCACCGGCAAGCTCGCCGAGGTGGGCGCCGCCGAGCTGCTGCACGACATGGAACTGCCCACCTCCGAGCTGCTGGCGCGGATGGAGCGGGCCGGCATCGCCGCCGACCGCGACCACCTGGAGGCCATGGAGCAGCAGTTCGCCGGAGCGGTGCAGCAGGCGGTGAAGGAGGCGCACGCGGCGGTCGGCCACGAGTTCAACCTCGGCTCGCCCAAGCAGCTCCAGGAGGTGTTCTTCGGCGAGCTCGACCTGCCGAAGACGAAGAAGACCAAGACCGGCTACACCACGGACGCGGACGCGCTGGCCTGGCTGGCCACGCAGACGGACCACGAACTGCCGGTGATCATGCTCCGCCACCGGGAGCAGGCCAAGCTGCGCGTCACCGTCGAGGGCCTGGTCAAGACGATCGCCGCCGACGGCCGGGTGCACACCAGCTTCAGCCAGACCGTCGCCGCGACCGGACGCCTGTCCTCCACCGACCCGAACCTGCAGAACGTGCCGGTGCGCACCGACGAGGGCCGGGCGATCCGCCGCGGCTTCGTCGTCGGCGAGGGCTACGAGTCCCTGATGACCGCCGACTACAGCCAGATCGAGTTGCGCGTCATGGCCCACCTCTCCGAGGACGAGGGCCTGATCGAGGCGTTCCTGTCCGGCGAGGACCTGCACACCACCGTCGCCTCCCAGGTGTTCGGGGTCGAACGGTCCGCCGTCGACGCCGAGATGCGGCGCAAGATCAAGGCGATGTCGTACGGTCTGGCGTACGGGCTGTCCGCCTTCGGTCTCGCCCAGCAGCTGAACATCGAGCCGGGCGAGGCGCGCGGCCTGATGGAGACGTTCTTCGAGCGGTTCGGCGGAGTACGGGACTACCTCCAGCGCGTGGTCGAGGAGGCCAGGGCCACCGGCTACACCGAGACGGTGCTCGGCCGCCGGCGGTACCTGCCCGACCTCAACAGCGACAACCGGCTGCGCCGCGAGGCCGCCGAGCGGATGGCGCTGAACGCGCCGATCCAGGGCACCGCCGCCGACATCGTCAAGGTCGCGATGCTGCGCGTGGACAAGGCGATCACCGAGGCGGGGCTGAAGTCGCGGATGCTGCTCCAGGTCCACGACGAAATCGTGCTGGAGATCGCCCCGGGCGAGCGGAAGAAGGCGGAGGAGCTGGTGCGCCGAGAGATGGCCGCCGCCGTCGATCTGCGGGCCCCGCTGGACGTGTCCGTCGGCGTCGGCTCCGACTGGGAGTCCGCCGCGCACTGAGCACAGCTCACCGCACGCCCGTCCCCGCTATGCGGTGGGGACGGGCGTCCGCGTTTCGCCGTCGGCGCCGTCCGCGTGGGCCCGGTCGCGGCGGCCGGGGCGGTCGGGGCGGTCGCTTCGGTGAAGGAGGCGTACGAGGACCCCGTACAGCAGCAGCGCCACGGCGAGGCCGCCGCCCGCGCCGAAGCAGACGGTCGGGATGATGTCGAGCGGGGTGCGGATCCGGTCGAAGAACGTGAAGAGGCGGACCACGCGCATCGTGACCCCTGCCGCCACGCACACCACCAGCAGAGCGACCGCGCACCAGAGTTCGCCGCGCCCGAGCACCGGCACGGACGCGGGGACGGGCGAGGCGGGCAGCCGGCGCAGGCCGGTCACCGTGAACCAGAGCAGGGCGCAGGCCGCGAGCGCCGAACTGCCGTACTGCAGATACGTGTAGAGGGGCAGGCCGAAGGCGAGCGGCTCCCCGAGCCCGGGCAGCGCGTTCGTGCCCCACCGGTCCAGGTGCGTGAAGCTGTCCCACACGACGTGCGTGAGGGAGCCGACGACCGCCGAGAGGTAGAACCAGACTGCGAGCGAAGACAGTTGACGGCGCTCGCGCCAGTGCTCGCCCCGGACGAAGGCGTGGACCCTGCCCCGCTGTCCGCGCGGCAGAAGCGCGATCAGCGGTTCGCGCAGCAGCAGCCACCACGCCGCGAGGGCGGCGGTCAGCGCGGCGTCCGCGGTGAGCACTCCCGGGATCGAGTGTGTGAAGGCGCCGTACCGCATGACACCCTCGACGACCGCGTCCAGGAAGTAGAAGGTGTCGGGCGCGAAGGAGCCCAGGACGAGCGCCGAGGCGACCAGCGGTCCCCGGGCGCGGCCGGTCCGGCGGACGGCCGGCAGTACGGCGGCCGCATGGCTGAGAGTGAACGGCATGGCACCTCTCCGGGTCTTGGGCAAGGGCTCGTCCGAGCGGGCCCTTACTTCGGGCCTTTGCGCCCCGAACGGTCCGGACAGTATGCGTGAGCTGCGCAGGGCGGGGGGAAGTGATGAATTCCGGGCCGCGATCCGTGCAGTGTGAAGGGAGCTGACGTAGGGTCACGCGGACGTCGAGGGGGAGGGGGCCCGGCTCATGGCGGCTCGATTCGGACAGAGGTTGCGCAGGGGCGGGACGGCCGCCCTGATCGCCGCGCTCGTGGTCGCCGCGGTGACCGCCTCCCAGGGCCCGGCGGGGGACCGGATATCCGCGGCCGGGGAAGGCGGCGGGCAGGCCGCGCCGCCGTCCTCGCCTTCGCCCGCCGGAGCCGGCGGGGACTCCGCCTACTTCACCGAACTCCCGCCCCTGGTGAGCCCCGAGCCGCCGGCGGTACTGCTGCCCGAGGAGGCGCCGCAGACCGAGCCGGTGCCGGTGCCGGCGGCGGTGCCGGTGCCGGTGGGGCGCAACGAGCCCGTGGCCATGGGCGGCGGGGAGGGCGCGCAGGGGATACCGGCGAGCGTGCTGGCCGCGTACCGGCGGGCGGAGGAGACGGTGGGGGAGAGCGACCCCGGGTGCGGGCTGCGCTGGCAGCTGCTCGCCGCGATCGGCAAGGTCGAGTCCGGGCAGGCACGCGGTGGCCGGGTGGACGCCGCCGGCACGACACTGCGGCCGATCCTGGGGCCCGTACTCGACGGCAACGGCTTCGCGAACATCCGGGACACGGACGGCGGGGCCTACGACGGCGACGCGGTGTACGACCGGGCCGTCGGGCCGATGCAGTTCATCCCGTCCACGTGGGCGGTGTGGGGCCAGGACGCGGACGGTGACGGCCGGCGCAACCCGAACAACGTGCACGACGCGGCCCTCGCCGCCGGGCGCTACCTGTGCGCGGGCAACCGGGACCTGCGGGTGAGCGTGGACCTGGACCGGGCCGTGCTGTCGTACAACCAGTCCGGGGAGTACCTGCGGACGGTGCGGTCCTGGTTCACGTCCTACCTGAGGGGGACGCACGAGGTACCGGACGGCGCGGGCCCGGGCGAACCGACGACGGCCCCCAAACCGAAGCCGACTCCCAAGCCGAAGCCGAAGCCGCAGCCAACTCCCAAGCCGACGCCGAGCCCGACCGCGACGCGTACCACGACACCGTCCGCGACGCCGACGGTGTCCCCCACACCCCCACCGTCCCCGGCACCCACACCGCCCCCCGGCCCGAGCCAGACCGAAACCCACTAGTCAAACGGTTCTTTTCTCACTCCCGCATTGCTACGGTGCCTCCGCCCTGACGCCCAATCAGATTCCGGAGGCCGGCATGCGCGCAATCCTCGCCGCCGCCAGCGGGCTCGTCCTCGCGGTGCTTCTCGTGCTCGCCATCACGGCGCTCGGGGCGCCAGAAGGCAAGACCTCGCCCAAGCCCCTGCTCACCACCGCGCCCCCCGCGCCCGGAAAGTAGAGGAGGCCCGGCCATGAGACGTACAGCGAGCCTCGTCCTGCTTGCCGTTGCCGTGTTCCTCGGCGCCCTCGCACCGCTCCTGCGCTGGTACGCGTACCCCCGGCTCGCGAAGATCCCGCCGAGCCAGTACCAGGAGATGGTCCTGGAGGCCAAGGACGCGACCCTCCTCGACTACACCGCCGGCATGCAGCCCAAGCAGGTCGACAAGGTCACGATCGTCCAGACCCTGAAGGGCAACGTCGAGGCGTCGAAGGAGATCGAGGCGAGCGCCGGCAAGGACGTGGTCGTCTGGGACACGCTGACCCACATCATCGGTCCGGACGGGAAGACGGTCTCCCAGATACCCGAGCGCTACATCTTCGACGCGCACACCCAGGACCCGGTGCACGCCACCGGCGAGATGGTCGACGGGGACCCGGTCAAGCGCGAGGGCATCGAGTTCAAGTGGCCGTTCTTCACCGAGCCGCGCGACTACCTCTACTTCGACGCGCAGACCCGTACGTCCTCGCCGATCCACTACGTCGGCCCGCGCACGTTCAAGGGCATGGACGTCTACTACTTCGAGCAGACGGTCCCCTGGACGAAGGTCTCCCTGCCGAAGAAGATGCCGATCGAGGGCATCGACCCGGCGACGTTCGAGCAGACGACCGGCACCAGCCTCTGGTACTCGGTCAAGGCGATGTTCTGGGTCGACCCGGTGACCGGCGCGCCCGTCAACGCCGAGCAGGACATCCAGCAGGAGATGCGCGGCGGAATCGCGGCGGGCGCACCCGACGGCAAGCTCACCGTCTTCGCCGGGCACGTGACGATGCGCGCGGACTACGGTAAGTACACCCTCGACCTGGTCAGGTCGAACCGCATGAAGGTCCTCGCGCTGCACACCTACGCACCGATCGGCCTCGCCGCCGGCGGGCTCGGGCTCTTCGGGCTCGCGCTGTGGCTGGAGGCGCGTGGCCGGCGCGGCGACGGGGAGGGCGGCGCGCCGCTCAGCGCCTGAGGCGGGCGTTGGTGTGCCGGGTGGGCTCGGCGGTGGCCGGGTCCTCCGGCCAGGGGTGCTTGGGGTAGCGGCCGCGCAGCTCGGCGCGGACGGCGCGGTAGCCGCCCTGCCAGAAGGAGGCGAGGTCGGCGGTGACGGCGGCGGGGCGCCCGGCCGGAGACAGCAGGTGCACGAGCACGGGCACTCCGGCCACCCGGGGGGTCTCGGCCAGCCCGAACAGCTCCTGAAGCTTCACGGCTAGTACGGGCTGCCCGTGCTCGGCGGAGTAGTCCACCCGGATCCGGGATCCGCTGGGCACCTCGATCCGCTCCGGGGCCAGCTCGTCGAGACGGGCGGCCTCGCCGGTGGCCCAGGGCAGCAGCCGGTTCAGAGCCTGCCCGGCGTCGATCCGCGCGAGGTCGGAGCGGCGGCGGGCCCTGGACAGCTCGGGCTCCAGCCAGTCGTCGGCGCGGGCCAGCAGTGCGTGGTCGTCCTGTACGTCGGGCCAGGGCGCGCCGAGCGTGCGGTGCAGGAAGCCGAGCCGGGCGCGGAGCCCCTGTGCGTCCGGGGACCAGCGCAGCAGCCCGAGCCCGTCGCTGCGCAGCCCGTCGAGCAGGGCGGCCCGTACGAGCGCCGGGTCGGGATTGCGCAAGGGCCGTGCGGAGAGCTCGATCGCCCCGAGCCGTTCCGCTGCGCGGGCGACGAGATCCCCGCCCTCCCAGCGCACCTCTTCCCCGGCGCTCAGCAGGTGCCCGGCGGCGGCCCGGGCGGTGTCCTCGTCGACGACCGCCGCCAGCCGGATGCGGGCGGAGGCGGAGTGCGGGGGCCGGTCGGCGACGGCGATGGCCAGCCAGGGCGCGCTGCGCAGCCCTGAGCCGTCGCCGAGCCCTGCCGCTGTTCCGGACGCCATGAGGAAGGCTCCCTCGCCCTTCGCTTTCGCGACCCGCTCGGGGAACGCCAGCGCCGCGACGAGCCCGGCAGCGCCGTCATCGCCCAAGGGGCCCTGCTCCCTGAACCCCCGCGCCTCAAACGCCGGCGGGGCTGGGTGTGCCGGTGGGGCCGGGTGCGCCTGGCGGGGCTGTGCCCCCGGCTCGGGTGCGGGTCCGTTGCCGGGGGCGCTGCCCCCGGACCCCCGCGCCTCAAACGCCGGTGGGGCTGGGTGTGCCGGTGGGGCTGGGTGCGTCGGGGCGAGGGGTGGCCCCGCAGGGGATTCGGCGGTGGCGGCGCGCTCCAGGCGGCGGGTTTCCGCGCGCCAGCGGGGGGAGTAGCCGTCGCCGCCCGCGCGGGCGCGGCGCCACGCGGCCGCCAGGTCGTCCCCGTACTCCCGCGGCGGCTCCTCGCTCAGCAGGGCGACCAGCTCCGCGGCCCGGCGGGGGCCCACGGCGGCGGCTCCGTCCAGCAGGGCGCGGGCCAGTCGCGGATGCAGGCCCAGCCGGGACATCCGCAGCCCCCGTGGGGTAGGCCGCCCCTCCGGGGACACCGCGCCCACGGCCAGCAGGACCTCCCGCGCCGCGGCCATCGCGCCGGCCGGCGGCGGATCCAGCAGCGCCAGCCCGCCCGCGTCGGGGTCACCCCAGCAGGCGGCCTGGAGCGCGAACTGCGCCAGGTCCGCGATCCGGATCTCCGGGGACGGAAAGGCGGGGAGCCGCCCGTCCTCGGCCTCCGACCAGCACCGGTACACCGCCCCCGGCGCCTCACGCCCCGCCCGCCCCGCCCGCTGGCGCCCCGCCGCGCGGGACGCCCGTACGGTCGCCAGCGCGCCCAGCCCCCGCGCGTGATCGACCCGGGGCTCCCGGGCGAGCCCGGAGTCCACGACCACCCGTACCCCGGGCACGGTCAGGCTCGACTCCGCGACGGCGGTGGAAAGGATCACCCGGCGGTGCGGCGAGGCGGCCAGCGCCGCGTCCTGGACCGCAGCCGGGGCCCGGCCGTGGACCTGGAGCACCTCCGCGTCCACCCCGCCCAGCTGCCCGGCGACCCGGGCGAGCTCCCCGACGCCGGGCAGGAAGCACAGGACATCGCCGGAACGTTCCGCCAGCGCCCGCCGCACCACCGAGGCCACATGCGTCAGCTGCGCCGGGTCAACCCGCATCCCGTGCGGCGGCCGCACCGGCCTGGCCGGAGGGGCCCAGACCGTCTCCACCGGGTACGAGATCCCCGCGGCCTCCACCACCGGCGCGCCGCCGAGGATCCGCGCCCACCCGGCCGCGTCCGTCGTCGCCGAAGCCGCCACCAGCCGCAGCTCCGGGCGCAGGGTTTCCCGTACGTCCAGGAGGAACGCGGCCACGGTGTCGGCGTCCAGGTGCCGCTCGTGGCACTCGTCCAGGACGACCAGGTCGACCCCGGCCAGCTCCTGGTCCCGCTGGAGCCGCTGGAGCAGGACGCCCGTGGTGACCACCTCCACCGCCATGGCCGGCCCCACCACCCGCTCCCCGCGCACCGTGAACCCGACCGTGGCGCCCACGGCCTCGCCCAGCAGCCAGGCCATCCGCCGCGCCGCCGCCCGGGCGGCGATCCGCCGGGGCTCGGCCACCACGACCCGGCGCCGCGGCCCGCCGCCCACCAGCCCCGCCAGAACCAGCGGCACCAGCGTGGTCTTGCCCGTGCCGGGCGGGGCGCACAGCACCGCGGTGCCGTGGCCGTCCAGCGCGGAGACCAGCGCGGGCAGGGCTTCCCGTACAGGAAGGGAGTCGAGGGCGGCGGTACGAATGGACAAGGGTCAGTCCCTCTCGCACACGAAGATCGCGGTGCCGGGGATCAGGTTGCCGCGCAGCGGGGACCAGCCGCCCCACTCCTGGCTGTTCCAGGCGGGCCACTCCGGCTCGACCAGGTCCACCAGCCGGAATCCGCCCGCGACCACCTCCCGGACCCGGTCGCCGATGGTGCGGTGGTGCTCCACGTAC
Organism: Streptomyces sp. ISL-87; assembly: GCF_018614095.1. Classification (GTDB taxonomy): domain Bacteria; phylum Actinomycetota; class Actinomycetes; order Streptomycetales; family Streptomycetaceae; genus Streptomyces. The sequence continues at coordinate 22,634 of NZ_JAGGOY010000001.1, forward strand.
ACCGCGTGGCCCTGCTCGTCCTGCTCGACGTACGGGGTCCGGTCGAAGTAGGAGGCGGCGACGGACAGCCCCTCCGGGCCCGGCTCGTCGGGGAAGGCCCAGCGGATGGGGTGGGTGACGGAGAAGACCCAGCGCCCACCGGGGCGCAGCACGCGGTGCACCTCGCGCATGACGTTCACCGGGTCGGCGACGAAGGGGACGGCCCCGTACGCGGAGCAGGCGAGGTCGAAGGAGCCGTCGCGGAAGGGGAGCCTCCCGGCGTCCGCCTCGACCAGGGGGATGCCGTCGCCGATGCGCAGGGCGTGCTGGAGCTGGCGGTGGGAGAGGTCCAGGGCCACCGGGAGGGCGCCCTGGGCGGCGAGCCAGCGCGAGCACTGGGCGGCGCCGGCGCCGATCTCCAGGATGTGCTTGTTCTTGAGGGAGGCCGCCGGGCCGAGCAGCGCGGCCTCCGCCTCGTCCAGCCCCTCGGGCCCCCAGACGAAGCGGTCGTCGCCGAGGAAGGCGCCGTGCTCGCTCTGGTACTCGTCGGCGTTGCGGTCCCACCAGCCGCGGCTCGCCCGGCTGCTCTCCGCTTCCCCGGCGTCACGCCGCGTGGCCTCGGCGTCGTCCGCGCCGGTGTCCCCGTCCGCGGGGGCGGCGCTTTCGGCGTCGTACGCGTCTTGGGGGGCGTAGTCCTCTTGGTTCATGGGGCCCGTCGTCGTAGTCTGCGAATGCCTTCGAGTGTCTTCGAAGGACTGCGGAAGTCGGCAGAAGGGCTCATTGAGGCCTTCCCGCCCACGAATCGTGCCGGTTATGCGGCGATCCGCCCGGGCTGTGCGCCTTCGCGCATTGACCCTGTCCGGCTGCCCCCGTATGCTACAAGTTGCGCTGCGAGCCTGTGCTCCTCAGACCTAGCAGGCTGCGCTTGCATCTGTTGATGTCCCCTCGGTTTTCGAGGCCCCGCCGCTCGTTTGCGGATCGGGGGCCTCCTTGGCTGTCCGGTCTTCGGTGGATGCCGATAAGGGCTCCCGGCGTAGCAGTACCTACGACTTTCTGTCCGTAACCGGAGCCCTTTCCCACATGACGAGCAGCACCGAGACCACCGCCACCACTCCGCAGGTAGCGGTCAACGACATCGGCGACGCGGACGCGTTCCTCGCGGCGATCGACGAGACGATCAAGTACTTCAACGATGGCGACATCGTCGACGGCGTCATCGTCAAGGTTGACCGGGACGAGGTTCTCCTCGACATCGGTTACAAGACCGAAGGCGTCATCCCGAGCCGCGAGCTCTCGATCAAGCACGACGTCGACCCGAACGAGGTCGTCAAGGTCGGCGACGAGATCGAGGCCCTGGTTCTCCAGAAGGAGGACAAGGAAGGCCGCCTGATCCTCTCGAAGAAGCGCGCTCAGTACGAGCGTGCCTGGGGCACCATCGAGAAGATCAAGGAAGAAGACGGCATCGTCACCGGTACCGTCATCGAGGTCGTCAAGGGTGGTCTCATCCTCGACATCGGCCTCCGCGGCTTCCTGCCGGCCTCTCTCGTCGAGATGCGTCGCGTCCGCGACCTCCAGCCCTACGTGGGCAAGGAGCTCGAGGCGAAGATCATCGAGCTGGACAAGAACCGCAACAACGTGGTCCTGTCCCGCCGCGCCTGGCTCGAGCAGACCCAGTCCGAGGTTCGCCAGACGTTCCTCACCACCCTGCAGAAGGGTCAGGTCCGCTCCGGCGTCGTCTCCTCGATCGTCAACTTCGGTGCCTTCGTGGACCTGGGTGGCGTCGACGGTCTCGTGCACGTCTCCGAGCTGTCCTGGAAGCACATCGACCACCCGTCCGAGGTTGTCGAGGTCGGCCAGGAGGTCACCGTCGAGGTTCTCGACGTTGACATGGACCGCGAGCGTGTCTCCCTGTCGCTGAAGGCGACGCAGGAGGACCCGTGGCAGCAGTTCGCCCGGACCCACCAGATCGGTCAGGTCGTCCCGGGTAAGGTCACCAAGCTGGTTCCGTTCGGTGCGTTCGTCCGCGTGGACGAGGGCATCGAGGGTCTGGTCCACATCTCCGAGCTGGCCGAGCGCCACGTGGAGATCCCGGAGCAGGTCGTCCAGGTCAACGACGAGATCTTCGTCAAGGTCATCGACATCGACCTTGAGCGTCGCCGGATCTCGCTGTCGCTGAAGCAGGCCAACGAGTCCTTCGGTGCCGACGCGGCGTCGGTCGAGTTCGACCCGACCCTGTACGGCATGGCCGCGTCTTACGACGACCAGGGCAACTACATCTACCCCGAGGGCTTCGACCCCGAGACCAACGACTGGCTCGAGGGCTTCGACTCCCAGCGCGAGACGTGGGAGCGCCAGTACGCCGAGGCGCAGACGCGCTTCGAGCAGCACCAGGCGCAGGTCATCAAGAGCCGCGAGGCCGACGAGGCCGCCGCTGCCGAGGGCGCTGCCGCCCCGGCCGCCGGTGGCAACGCCGGTGCGGGCGTCTCCGGTGGCTCGTACTCCTCGGAGTCCGAGGAGACCTCTGGCGCCCTGGCGTCCGACGAGGCCCTCGCCGCGCTCCGCGAGAAGCTGGCCGGCGGCCAGAGCTGATCGCAGCGCATCACACCCCGGTGTGAAATGAGCTGAAAGGTAAGGCCCGTCCCCTCAGGGGGGCGGGCCTTACTGCTGTTACGTTCCCGTGAAGCGGCCAACTGCGGGGGCCAACTGGGGAATGGTGGCGCCTCCTTGGGCGTTCTTCCCAGGGAACGCGGCGAGGAGGAGTGGTGACGGTGCTTGATCCACAGGGTTTGTACGAATGGGACGCCAAGGGCCTGGCGGTGGCCGATCTGGCGCTCGCCCAGGACTCGGCCGGGCTGGTCATGCTGTACCACTTCGAGGGGTACATCGACGCGGGTGAGGCCGGCGAGCAGATCGTCGAGCGCCTGCTCGACACCCTGCCCCACCAGCTCGTGGCCAGCTTCGACGCGGACCGGCTCGTGGACTACCGGGCCCGCCGCCCGCTGCTCACGTTCCAGCGCGACCACTGGACCGAATTCGAAGAGCCCCGGCTGGAGGTGCGCCTCGTCCAGGACGCCACCGGCGCGCCCTTCCTGCTGCTGTCCGGCCCGGAGCCGGACGTGGAGTGGGAGCGCTTCTCCGTCGCCGTCCGGCAGATCGTGGAGCGCCTCGGCGTCCGGCTCTCGGTGAACTTCCACGGCATCCCGATGGGCGTCCCGCACACCCGGCCCGTCGGCATCACCCCGCACGGCAACCGGACCGACCTCATGCCCGGCCACCGCAGCCCGTTCGACGAGGCGCAGGTGCCCGGCAGCGCGGAGTCGCTGGTCGAGTTCCGCCTCGGGCAGGCGGGGCACGATGTGCTGGGCGTCGCCGCGCATGTACCGCACTACGTGGCGCGCTCCGCGTACCCGGACGCGGCGCTGACGGTCCTGGAGGCGATCACGGCGGCGACGGGGCTGGTTCTGCCAGCCGTGGCGCACGCCCTGCGCACCGAGGCGCACCGCACGCAGACGGAGATCGACCGCCAGATCCGGGAGGGCGACGAGGAGCTGGTCAGCCTGGTCCAGGGGCTGGAGCACCAGTACGACGCGGCGGCCGGCGCGGAGACCCGGGGGAACATGATCGCCGAGCCGGCGGAGATCCCGTCGGCGGATGAGATCGGCCGCGAGTTCGAGCGGTTCCTGGCGGAGCGCGAGGGCGAGGGCTGATTCCCGCCGGGCTGGGTTCCCGCCGGGCTGGTTGGCGTGGGCTGGTTCCCGGCCGGTTGGTTCCCGTCTGGCTGGTTCCCGGCTGGTTGGGGGGCTGTACGGCGGCCAGGGCGCGGGGTCTAGTCTGCGGGCATGCTGAAAGTGGGCCTGACAGGCGGAATCGGCGCGGGTAAGAGCGAGGTCTCGCGGCTGCTCGCGGGGTACGGGGCGGTCATCGTGGACGCCGACCGCATCGCGCGGGAGGTCGTGAAGCCCGGTACGCCCGGGCTCGCGGCCATCGTGGCGGCCTTCGGGGAGTCCGTGCTGACGCCGCAGGGGTCCCTGAACCGGCCCAAGCTGGGGTCCGTCGTGTTTTCGGACCCGGCGAAGCTCCAGACCCTCAACGCGATCGTGCACCCGCTGGTCGGGGCCCGGTCCGCCGAGCTGGAGGCGGCCGCGGGGCCCGACGCGATCGTGGTGCACGACGTACCGCTGCTCGCCGAGAACGGCCTGGCACCGCTGTACGACCTGGTGGTCGTCGTGGACGCGGCGCCCGAGACGCAGCTGGCCCGGCTGACCGCGCTGCGCGGGATGGCCGAGGAGGAGGCGCGGGCCCGGATGGCGGCGCAGGCGACGCGGGAGCAGCGGCTGGCGGTGGCCACGCTCGTGATCGACAACGACGGGCCGCTGGAGGCGCTGGAGCCGCAGGTGCGCAAGGTGTGGGAGCGGCTCACGGAGCGGGCGGCCACTGCCGGGGCCTGACGTGTTCATGGAATAGACGGCGCGGAGGCGGGCGTTGAACGCGCCCGTAGAGGGAAGGAACAGATCGTGTCCGACACCACGCCACCGCCGCAGGGCCCGTCGTCCGGCTCGTCCGGGGCCGCGAGCCCGGAGACTCATGTCATCGACTACCGGGCCGCCGAGCAACTGCTCGCCGCACGAGATCCGCGCGGCGCCGTCCAGCTTCTCGACTCGGTGATAGCCGCCCATCCGGAGAACACGGCCGCCCGGCTGCTGCGTGCCCGGGCCTTCTTCGCCGCCGCCCAACTCCGTCCGGCGGAGCTTGAGTTCGAGCTGGTGCTGGAGCGGGAGCCGGACAACGCGTTCGCGCACTTCGCGCTGGCCCGCACCCACGAGCGGGCCGGGCGGCCCGAGCAGGCCCGCAAGCACTTCAGGCTCGCCGCGGCCCTCGACCCGCAACCGGACTATCTGGCGGCCGCCCGCTTCGAGAACTGAGCCCTACCGGTCGCGCGGCGGCTCGTACGGGGGGACGTCCGGACCGGGCTGGTAGTGCGGGCCCTGGTGGATGTGGTGGAGCACCACGGCCAGGTCCACCGCCGCCAGCAGCGCGACCACGCCGCAGGCGGCCGCCCACCCGGGACGGCCGGCCAGCGAGAACGCGGCCGCCCCGGCGGCGGCCCAGATCAGCCCCCACACGCTCAGCCAGAACCGCAGCCGCAGCGGACTGCGGGCGGTCACCGGCTCGTTTCCGGAACGCATGGCCATCGCCTCGCTTCAATGTCCATGGTCCCACCTGCGCGGATCAGGGCTTGAGCCTGTTCACGGCCGGTCCGGGATCGAGGTGTGCACGCCGTGTGTGCCCGGCGCTCGTGCCGCGGCCCCGGCCGGGGTATACGCGCAGCTCAGCGGGGTTGTCAGTGGGCGCGCCTAGACTCGGGGGCGGAACATTCGCCTTGACCGTGGCGGAGCCGAGGGACCGGGAGGGGGGACGCCGTGACAGCGCAGTCGCCGTCGGATGGCCTGCTGCGCCGGGCCGCCGTGTTCCTGCCCGGCGCGGTGCCGCGCGAAGGGCGCGTCGCCTTCTGGTGTCCCGACGGGGAGCCGCTTCCCGAGGCGCCGGAGGGCGGGACTCCGCAGGCCCTCCAGGTCGCGCGGCCGCACGGGGACGGGGTCTCTACCCGGACCGTACCCGCAGTGGCACTGCCCGTCGCGGCCGCGCTGCCGCTGCTCGTCCGTGCGTCCCGCAGCCCCGCCGCGCATCCCGCCGCCCGCGCCTGGGGCACCGCCGCCACGCAGGCGCTCACACTCGTGGCCCGCGGCCGGCTGCTCCCCGGGCTCACCCCCGGCGGCGTCGACGCCTGGCGTGCCGGGCCGCTCGACGCCGAGGACATCGGGTACCTGCGGGCGGTGGCCGCCGCCCTGCCCTGCGAGGGGTACGCGACGCCCCTCGCCGGTCGCCGCCCGCTTCAGCTGCCCGAACCGGAGGCCCTGGTACGGGCGTTCCTCGACGCCGTCGCCGACAGCCTGCCCCGGACCCCGGCCGCGCCCGTGGCCGCCGGGCGGCCGTTCGCGGCGCAGGAGCCGCAACAGGTGTCCGGCATACAGGACTGGGCCGCGCAGGTCGCGGCCGGCGCCGACACCGGCGTGGGGATCTCGCTCCGGCTCGACCTGTCCTCATTCCGCCTCTTCGACGAGGCCGAGGGAGCGGCCGAGGGCGCGGAGGAAACGGACACCCGCCGGGCCGGCGCCGCTGTCGTTCAGGTGCACAGCCTCGCCGATCCGACCCTGGTCACCGATGCCGGCATGCTGTGGGCGGGAGCGGCCGGCGCCGGCTTCGGGCCGCGCGCCCGGATCGATGCCGTGCTCGCGCTGCGCCGGGCCGCCCGCGTCTGGCCGCCGCTGCTGCGTCTGCTCGATCAGCCGGTCCCCGATGTGCTGGCTCTCTCGGATCCGGAGTTGGAAGACCTGCTGGGCGTGGCCGCGACCAGGCTGGCGGCCGCCGGGGTCCTGGTCCACTGGCCGCGCGAGTTGGCCCGTACGCTGTCCGCGACCGCCGTCGTACGCTCCACCGCGCCCGGTTCCGCCACCGACGGCACCGCCTTCTTCGACGCGCAGCACCTCTTCGCCTTCTCCTGGGAGCTGGCGCTGGGCGGCGACCGGCTCACCCCGGGCGAGATGGACGCGCTCGCGCAGGCCCACCGGCCAGTGGTGCGGCTGCGCGACCAGTGGGTGCGGGTCGATCCTGAGCTGGTGCGCAAGGCGCGCAAGCGGGAGCTGGGGCTGCTGGACCCGGTCGACGCGCTGGCCACCGTACTCACCGGGACGGCAGAGGTCGACGGGGAACCGGTGGCGGCGGTTCCGGTGGGGGCGCTGGCCGCTCTCAGGGAGCGGCTGACGGGCGAGCTGGCCCCGCTGCCGCAGCCCGCCGGGCTGAAGGCCACCCTGCGCGACTACCAGGCCCGCGGCCTGGCCTGGCTGGACCTGATGACCTCGCTCGGCCTCGGCGGCTGCCTCGCCGATGACATGGGCCTCGGCAAGACGGTCACCCTGATCGCGCTGCACCTGCACCGGGAGCGCCCCGAGCCGACGCTCGTAGTCTGCCCCGCGTCCCTGCTGGGCAACTGGCAGCGGGAGATCGAGAAGTTCGCCCCCGGGGTCGCGGTGCGCCGCTTCCACGGAGGCGGCCGCAGCCTTGACGGGCTGGCCGGGGGCTTCGTGCTCACCACGTACGGGACGATGCGCGCGAGCGCGCCCCGGCTGGCCGAGCAGAGCTGGGGCATGGTCGTCGCCGATGAGGCCCAGCACGTCAAGAACCCGGTTTCGGCGACGGCGAAGGCACTGCGCACGATCCCCGCGCCGGCCAGGGTGGCGCTGACCGGTACCCCGGTGGAGAACAACCTGTCCGAGCTGTGGGCGCTGCTCGACTGGACCACGCCCGGCCTGCTGGGGCCGCTCACCGCTTTCCGGGCCCGCCACGCCCGCCCGGTGGAGCACCAGCAGGAGGAGGACGGCGGCAATGAGGCGGCGGTGGCCCGGCTGGCCGCGCTCGTCCGGCCGTTCCTGCTGCGCCGCAAGAAGTCCGATCCCGGTATCGCGCCCGAGCTGCCGCCGAAGACGGAAACCGACCATCCGGTGTCGCTGACACGCGAGCAGGTCTCGCTCTACCAGGCGGCGGTGGATGAGGCGATGGCCGTGATCGAGGCGAGCGAGGGCATCGAGCGGCGCGGCATGATCATGAAGCTGCTCGCCTCGCTCAAGCAGATCTGCAACCACCCGGCGCAGTACCTGAAAGAGGAACAGCCCCGCATCGCGCACCGCTCGGGCAAGCTCGCGCTGCTCGACGAACTGCTGGACACGATCCTCGCCGAGGGCGGCTCGGTGCTGGTGTTCACCCAGTACGTGACGATGGGGCGGCTCATCGAGCGGCATCTGGCCGCGCGGGGCATCGCCACCCAATTCCTGCACGGCGGGACCCCGGTGGCGCACCGGGAGGAGCTCGTCGACCGGTTCCAGGCGGGCGAGGTCCCCGTGTTCCTGCTGTCCCTGAAGGCGGCCGGTACGGGACTGAACCTGACCCGGGCCGGCCATGTGATCCACTTCGACCGGTGGTGGAACCCGGCCGTCGAGGAGCAGGCGACGGACCGCGCCTACCGGATCGGCCAGACCCAGCCCGTGCAGGTCCACCGCATCATCGCCGAGGGCACGGTCGAGGACCGGATCGCCGAGATGCTGGAGACGAAGCGGGCCCTGGCCGATGCCGTCCTCGGCTCCGGCGAGTCCGCGTTGACCGAGCTGAGCGACCGCGAGCTGGCCGACCTCGTCTCCCTGCGGAGGCCCGCATGATCACCGCGAGGGACGACCGCCGCCGCACCTTCGAGACCGTGCCCGCGGGGGTGGAGGCCGCCACCTGGTGGGGCCGGGCCTGGGTGGCCGCCCTGGAGGAGCGCTCCCGCGATTCGGCGCGCCTGGCGCGCGGCCGTACGTACGCCGAGGAAGGCCATGTCGACGCCGTGACGATCACCCCCGGGCGGATCGTGGCGTACGTGCGGGGCAGCAGGCCCCGCCCCTACCGCACCGAGCTGGCCCTCAACGCCTTCCCGGACGCAGAGTGGGCCGAACTCCTGGAAGGGGTGGCGGCCGACCCCGGTGCCCTCGCCGCGCTGCTGGAGCGGGAGGTTCCGCAGTCCCTGGCCGGGAGTGTCCTGCCCGGCGCGGGCGAACTCGTGCCGCGCTGCTCGTGCCCCGACGTCGCGCGTCCGCCGTGCAAGCACGCCGCGGCCCTTTGCTACCGGGCGGCCCGGCTGCTCGATGAGGACCCGTTCGTCCTGCTGCTCCTGCGCGGCCGGGGCGAGCGGGAACTGCTCGATGAGCTCGCCCGCCGCAATGCCGCTCATGCCGCGCGCGAACAGCCCGACGCGGCCCCGGACTTCCCCGGAGTTCCGGCCCGCGCGGCGCTGGCCCGCACCGTCCTGCCCCCGCTGCCTGCCCCGCTCGCCGGGCCGGCCGCCGTGGGACTCCCGCCCGCCTACCCGGCCGATCCCGCGGCCCCCGACCCCCTGGCCCTGGACCAGCTCGCCACCGACGCCGCCGCGCGCGCCTTCGCCCTGCTCACCACCGGCGCGGACCCCATCGCCGGGCTCAACCTCTGGCAGGACGCCGTCCGGCTGGCCTCCGCGCACCCCACGGCCGGGCTCACCGGCTCGGCCCGTACCCTCTACCGCGACCTGGCCCGCGCCACCGGCCGAACGACCACGGACCTGGCCCGGGCCGCCGCGGCCTGGCGCCAGGGCGGTCTGCCCGCCCTGGCCACCCTCGAGGAGCCCTGGGACCCCCCGGCCGGCCCGTTCGACCGGGCCCGCCCGCTCCTCCTCGCCGCCGGCCAGGGTTCGTTCCGCCCCGACCGCAACCGCCTGACCGCCTTCAACCGCCAGCTGCGCCTGAGCCGCGAGGGTCTCTGGTACGCGTACGAGTCCCGCCTGGACGACAACGACTGGTGGCCCAGCGGCGCCCCGTCCGCGGACCCGGTGGCGGCGCTCGGCCGCAGGTGATGCCCTCGGGTGCGTCCGTCCACGCGGAGGCCGGGTTCAGAGCGATTGCGCCCAGGAGTTCAGGGTGGTGAAGTCGCGGGCGCGCAGACCGTGGCGGGGGTGGATGCGCAGGAGCAGCGCCGGGGCGGGGTGATGGGCGTGGACCCAGGCGCGGTCGCGGGTGTTGATCATGTCGTCGACCCAGGCGAAGGGGCGCCCGGCCGCCCAGTCGAGGAGGGTTCGGGTCTTCCAGGAGAGACCGCTGGGATCGCGGGCGAAGAGTTCCGGCCACTCGATGACAGGAAGATCACCGGGAAGTCCGATGTGCGGGGCGATCATCGTGTTGGCCTCGTGCATCCAGGTGGTGGCCCAGGCGAGTTCGAAGGGGAGCGCCAGCAGCCGGGGGCCGTGGGCGGGGTGGAGACGGACGCGCAGACCGCGCCGGGCGCTGCGGGAATCAGGGGAGCGGTAGGACATCCAGACCGCCGGGCGCATGCGGTGGCTCGTGTACCCGCGCATTCCGGCGAGGCGGGAGCGGAAGGGGTTGAGGGGGCCGTCCACATCGAGGAGGAGCAGCGGGCGAACAGTCATGAAGTAGGCACTACCCAGTACACGATGGAGTGAAATGCCTACCGGTTCTATAACCCGAATGGGCTTACCGCGTTGTTTCCGGTACGGGTGCACGACCCGTGAACCCTCCGGAAGGCAGGAAAAGCTGATGCGTCACAGTCGTCGGAATGGCTTGATCGCGGCGGTGGTTGCGGGAGGTGGACTGGCCGTCGCGGGTGTGAGCGGCCTCGCCTACGCCGATGCGGACGCGGGCGGGTCGGCCGAGCGCTCCCCGGGTCTGCTCTCGGGGAATCTGGTGCAGCTGCCGGTGCACACGCCGGTGAACGTGTGCGGCAACACCGTGAGTGTGATCGGGCTCCTCAACCCGGCTGCGGGGAACCGGTGCGTCAACGCCGAGCCGGGCGGCGGGCACGGGGATGCGGGGACCGGGCCCTCCGATCCGTCCCAGAGTTCACATCCGTCGAAACCCGGCGGGGGGAACGGTACGGGCAACGGCGGCGGGGCCAGTGCCGAGGGGCGCGGAAAGGATTCGCCCGGGCTGCTGTCCGGCAACGGGATCCAGCTCCCCGTCGACGTGCCGCTGAACGTCAGCGGCAACGCGGTGAGCGTCGTCGGCGTCGGCAACGGCTCCAGCGGCAACACCTCCGTCAACGGGGAGAAGCCCAGTGGAGCCGAGCCGGCCCAGCCGCCGGCCGTCGAGCAGCCCGTGATCCTTCCGGCCCCGTCGGTCCCGTCGGTCCCGTCGGTCCCGTCGGCCCCGCCCGGTCACACCTCCGCACTCGCCCACACGGGGGCCGACGCCGTCGGTTACCTGCTGCCCGGCGGCGGGGCGCTGCTGCTCGGCGGAGCGCTGCTCTACCGCCGCTTCCGCCTCAACTAGCCTCAAGGGCCTCCGCCTCAAGGGCCTCCGCCCCGAGGTCATTCGCCTCAACGGCATCCGGCTCGGCCGTCTCCGCCTCTACGGCATCCGTCCTCACGACCTCCAACTCAACAGCCTCCGCCCGGGCCCCTGCCCCCGTGCGCCAGCCGTCCAGGATCGCGTCGATCCGCGCGGCCAGCCGGGCCCGGGCCGCGAACCGGGGGAGGCCCGACATCAGAAGGGCGTCGTACTCGGTGTCGATGTGCCGCACGGCCGCCCGGACGGCCATCGACACCGCCAGCTCGTCGAGGGCCCGGCCGGCCGCGGTGCGGCCCACCCGTCCGCTGCCTCGGGCCGAGGCGTGGGCGGCGATCGCCAGGGCGCGGTCGGCCGGACACCCGGGGAACAGCCGCCGTATCTCGGCGGCGAAGGCAGCCGTGAACCGAATGTCCTCGGCGGCGCGGCGCAGCCGGTCGCGCTCCCGGCGGCGGGCCCGCGCGTCGGCGTCCGCGAGGCACGCGCGCTCGGCGCGGGCCAGGGCGGTGTCCTCGACCAGGAGTCCCTGGCGCTCATAGCGGCGGCGGCGCTTGTGGAGGCGGACCACGATGGCCGACAGCGAACTGGCCTCGCGGGCCCGGCGGGTGAGCGCCGCATCGCCGCGCGGCAGGTAGACCAGGTGCCCCAGGTCGGCGCAGTCCAGGCAGCGGGGCACACCGGCCTCCCGGACGACGTGCCGGATCGGTCCCCGCCGGCACTCCGCGCAGTAGATCTGCTTCAGCGACTCGAACACCACGAGACTCATACCGGTGTGATACCGCCGGCCGGACCGTATATCACCTTGTGGAGATGGGTTGTTGGGCTTTCACCATGTCTCGCTGGACGTCAGGATGTCCTCCTAACGTGTCAAGCGGGGCTCGGCCGGCCCGTGGAGGAGGAACACATGGGTGGACGGCAGGCGACGGCCCGGCGCCCGCGGGCAGCGGAGCCCGCGGACCTGGAGGGCCGGGAGATCGTCATAGAACCCGGCGGCTGCACCGGCTGGCACTACCACCGCGTACAGCTCATGGCGGTCGTGAAGTCCGGGACGCTGACGCGGATCCTGCACGACAACACCGTCGAGGTGCACCGGACCGGGACCAGCTTTGTCGAACCCGAGGGCATCCGGCACATCCACCTCGGCCGCAACCTCGGCACCGAACCGGTCGTGCTGTACGTGACCTGCGACGCGCTCCCCGAGGGCGCCCCCTTCTCCATACCCACCCCGGCCCCGCCCGGCGCCGCGGCGTGCGCCTGCCCGGGGCGCGCTCCGTGAACCGTCACCCACGCCCTCATACGAGGCGGCGTATCTCCCCGCACACCCGGTAGAAGCCCCCCGAGGCCGCATGCAGCCCGTCCACCACGTACCGGGCGCCGGGCTCCCGTATCCCGCGCGGGAACTGCACGTTCCACGAGGGCTCGTAGCCGCCGGAGACCACCTGTACGCGCATCCGGCCGCCCTGATGGACGCACTCCACGACGATGCCGCCCGCAGGAGCCGCGGCCACCGAGACCGTCGACACCGCGGCCGCCGACGCGGCCGGGGTGAACACCGGCAGGGCCGCCGCCGACTTCACATCCACCGCGGTCGGCACCGAACCCTGCTGGGCCGCGGCGATCGCCGCCTCGCTCGCGTCCACACACACCAGGGAACCGTCCGTGGTGACCAGGTACAGCCGCTCGTCCAGGTACTGCATCGACAGCGCGGACCCGCTGCCGGTGCCCAGCTTCCACAGCCGCCGCCCGTCCGCGTCGAAGCAGTACACCGAGGAGGCGAGATCGCCGGCGAACAGGTGAGCCTGCCTACCGGCGCGCCCCGAACGGTCTTGGGCGCACTGGTTGCCCGCTTTCGCAGCCGCGTGGCGACACGGATCGTGTCCGTGTTTCGGTCCCGGCCGGGCGGGGTCCCTCACGACCTGGCCATGTGAACTCGGCCAAAAGCGACGGGGAGGCCCTGAATCATCACTCCGCTGTAACAGGGGCCCCGCACGCCGACACCGAGTACGGCGTCCCAGATCGCACCAGCAATGTTGGCGAGCAGGGCGCTGCCCCGAGCAACCGAACAACCCGACAATCACCCCATCGCGTGAACCGCCCCGCTGTGTGCACAGCTCGATGACCGGTGCCCGTACGCCCCAAAGGCCGGGCCGCCGGCTCTCTTTCCGCCGGTGATCCCTCGTGAAAAACCGCTAAGGGCCAATACTGACAATGGGCTCGTGCAGCTGGAAGCGATCACATGGCAGCGGATGGCCGAGCGGCTCGCCGGCCACCTCGACGAAGCGGGCGCGGCGCCGGATGCCTGGCTGCGGGTGGGCATCGACGGCGCGCCCGCCGCCGGCACCGGCGTGCTCGCCGGACACCTCGCGGACGCGCTGCGCCTGCACGGCAGTTCGGCACTGGTTGTCCCGGCCGAGGGGTTCCTGCGGCCGGCCTCGCTCCGCTTCGAGTTCGGCCGCGAGGACGTGGACGCGTACCTCGGCGGCTGGTACGACACGGCCGCGCTCTGGCGGGAGGTCTTCGGCCCGACGGACATCGGCGGCAGCGGACGGGTGCTTCCCGACCTCTGGGACCCGGTGACCGACCGGGCCACCCGCAGCCCGTACACCGAACTCCCGCCGGGCGGTGTGCTGATCGTGCACGACCCGCTGCTGCTGGGCCACTGGTTCCCCTTCGACCTCAGCGTGCACATCCGGCTCTCCCCGGCGGCCCTGGCCCGCCGCACCGAGGAGTCCGCGCGCTGGACCCTGCCCGCCTTCGCGCGCTACGAGGCCGAGACCGACCCGGCGGCCCAGGCCGACACGGTGGTCCGGGCGGATGACCCCCGCCACCCCGCCTGGACGGGCCTCCCCGGCTGACCGCCGCGCCCCGGGCCGGTCACGGACGTCCGGGAACGGCAACAGTGCGATCCCGGCCGGGCGACGAACGGAATCGGGCCATCGTCCCGGCCGATACCTGCGCTCTACGGTGAGGCCACGCTTCACGGCGGCCACCGGCGGCCCCGGTGGCGCCTTGGCAGAGGGAGACGGCAATGCGCGTACACGGCACAACGGTTCGCGGCGCGAGAAGGTTCCGGGGGCAGGCGCTGGCCGCGCTCGCCCTGTGCGCAGCCCTGGCCCTCACGGGCTGCAACGGGGACAACGGCGACGACGGCGAGGGAGCCGCTGGTACGAAGCCCAGCGCGACCCCGGCCGCCTCGGCGACCCCGGCGGCCCCCTCGGCCCCCTCGGCCCCGGCCACCCCGGCGGGCGGCGCGGCGCCGACCGCGACCGCGAAGACGCCCGCCAAGACCCCGGCGACCACCCCGGCCGCCAAGCCGAAGCCGCCGGCTCCCGGACCCGCCTGCGGCGACAAGATGCCGATCTCGCCGGACGAGGTCGCCGTCTACCGCTACACCCCGGAGGGCGGCTTCCACAGCCTCATCGTCAAGCACGGCAACTGGACCTGCGCCACCCCCGGCCTGAGCACCGCCACCTTCAAGACCGTCGGCACGGAAACCTTCATCCCGATCGCCGAAGACGCCAAGATCACGGCCATCACCCCGATCCTCCCGGGCACGGTGAGCAAGCCGATCACGCTCCATGAGCTCACCGAATGGCTGATCGCCCACCCGGACAAGGGCCTCGTGTTCCGCTACCACTTGGGCGCCAAGGGCGTGATCGACACGCTCGACCAGGAATACACGCCGTAGCTAGGGCCGGCCGCCCAGCCGGGTGACGGCCGCCGCGGCCGTCCGGCACCCGGCCCGGGCGGCCTCCACCGGGTCCGCGCCCGCCAGCCGCGCCGCGAGGAAACCGCCGGTGAACGCGTCACCCGCGCCCGTGGAGTCCACCGCCTCCGCCGGTTCCGCCGCGACCTCCGCGGTGACCCGCCCCGCCTCGGCCACCAGCGCCCCGGCCGCGCCCCGGGTGACCACCACCAGCGGCACCCGCCGGCTCAGCTCCGCCGCCGCCCGGGCCGCCCCGGCCGGCTCCGGCAGCCCGGCCAGCAGCCGGGCTTCGTCCTCATTGGGCAGCAGTACGCCGATGCCCGCCACGGCATCGAGGAAGCGCCGAGGCCCCAGCTTCGCCAGGAATCCCGCCGAGGCCGGGTCCACGCTCACCGGCACCCCCCGCGCCCGCGCCGCCCGCAGCGCGACGAGGGCCAGCTCCCGGCTGCAGTCCGCGAAGAACAGGTACCCGGAGAGGTGCAGATGGGCGACCCCGTCCAGCAGGGACGGCGCCCAGTCGGCGGGGGCGATCCGCAACGCGGCCGCGCTGTCGGTCAAGAAGGTCCGCTCCGCGTCCTTGCCGACCAGCGCCACCACTGTCGCGGTCGGCTCGGCCGGGTCGACCACCAGCCGCGGCCGCACCCCGGCGTCCACCAGCGCCCGCTCGTGCCAGCGCACCGTCTCGGCGCCCACCCGCGCGAGGAGGCGTACCTCCGCCGCCCCGGCGTGCGCGGCCCAGCAGGCCGCGTTGGCCCCGGAGCCGCCGGGCAGGGTGCGGATCCGGGCGGCCGTGTCGGTGGCCGGAGTCAGGGGCTCCGGGTGCACCGCCACCACATCCGTCACCACGTCCCCGACGACCAGCAGCGCTCCGGGCGGCGCGGTCACGGCCGGGCCGCCCAGGCCCCCGCGATCCGGGCCCCGAGACGCACGTTGCCCCGTACCGCCGCCAGGTTGGCCTCCAGCGAGGCACCGCCGGTGGCCCGTACCAGGAACCCCAGCAGGAACGGAGTCACCGCCTGCCCCGTGATCCCCCGCTCCCGGCACTCCGCGAGGGCCTCGGCCAGGACCCGGTCGTGCAGCTCCGGATCCAACTGCTCCGCCTCGGCCACCGGATTGGCCACCAGCAGCGCCGACTCGACGCCGCCCAACCCGTCCTGAGCGGCCATCACCGCCGCAACCTCCTCCGGCCGGTGCACGGTCCAGTCCACCGGCTCGCCCGAGCTGGCCAGGTAGAACCCGGGGAAACGTTCCGTCCCGTAGCCGAGCACGCCCACCCCCAGCGTCTCCAGCCGCTGGAGGGTGGCCGGCACGTCCAGGATCGACTTCACCCCCGCGCACACCACCGTGATCCGCGTCCGCGCCAGCAGCGACAGGTCCGCCGACTCGTCCTGCGTCTGGGCCCACTCGCGGTGTACGCCGCCCAGCCCGCCCGTGGCGAAGACCCGCAGGCCGGCCCGCGCGGCCAGGAAGGCCGTCGCGGACACCGTCGTCGCCCCGGTCGCGCCCGTCGCGAGCGCGGGGGCCAGATCCCGGTGCCCGAGCTTGCGCACGCCCTCGCCGCCCGCGATCCGCTCCAGCTGCTCCTTGTCGAGGCCGGCGTACGCCACCCCGTCCACGACGGCGATCGTCGCCGGAACGGCCCCCTCCGACCGGACCAGCGCCTCCAGCTCCAGGCCCACCGCCAGATTGCGGGGGCGCGGCAGGCCGTGCGCGAGGATCGTGGACTCCAGGGCCACGACGGGCCGCCGCCGGGCGACCGCCTCGTGGACCTCTTCTGACAGGACCAACCCGCCGGACGCGGATGCGGATGCGGATGCGGACAGGGACGCGGATGCTCTGTGCTGTGGCATGTCCCCATCCATGGCACGGGATTCGCGCCCCCAAACGCGCTCCCCCACACTCCGGCGCGAACCTGTCCGACCAGCGTTCACCCGGCGCCCTCCCCGCACCCGCTGACGGCCCAGGACGTACGCGCCGCTCTGGCCGAAACCCGTAGGGTGCCGCGCCCCGGCGGCCTGCTCCGCTGGACAGGGTGACTCGTCCGCCGGGCCCGCGCTGGACGGTCTGACCGCCCCGCCGCGCGCGGCCCCCGGATTAGGCTGGCGCGCCATGAGCACCAGTGATCACAGCGCAGCCCCCGCATCCTTCGCCGTCTCCGTACCGGACATCCCGGATGCCGAACTGGAGGCGGAGGAGCTCGATCCCGCGCAGATCGTCTCCGGCGAGCCCGTCGTGACCGGCAAGGTGCTGTGGGAGGCCGGGGACGGCTCGCAGATCCGCGGGATCTGGCAGATCACCCCCGGCGTGGTCACCGACACCGAGGCCAACGAGCTGTTCGTCGTGGTCAGCGGCCGCGCCACCATCGAGGTCGAGGGCGGCGCGACCCTGGAGGTGGGTCCCGGATCGGCGTGTGTGCTGCGGGAGGGCGACAAGACCACCTGGACCGTGCACGAAACGCTCCGCAAGGCCTACCACATCAGCTACTGACTCAGCCGCTGAGCGCCTCGCCGGCCGCCTTCGCGGGGACGGGGTGCCGGCGCGCGGTGAACAGGGCGAGCGCCGCCATCGGCAGCAGCAGCGTGGCGCCGATCGCGTTGAGCCAGCCGTAGCCCGCCTGGGACATGACCAGGCCGGCGGCGGCGCCGCCCAGGCCCGCGGCCGTGTTCATCGTGAGGTCGCTCAGGCCCTGGACGGCGGCCCGCGCGGCCTGCGGCACCGAGTCGGTGAGCAGCGCCGAGCCGGAGACCATGCCGGCCGACCAGCCGAGGCCCAGCAGGAACAGACCGAGGGCGCTCTGGCCGTGGTTCGGCCCGGCCGTCCCGGCGAGCAGGGCGGCGACCGACAGCAGCCCGGCCGCCAGCCCGATCACCGACAGGCGGCCCAGCCGGTCCGCGAGCCACCCCATGACCGGCGAGAAGGCGAACATGCCCGCGATGTGGCCGCTGATCACCAGGCCGACGAGTTCCAGCCCGGCGCCGTGGTGGCCCAGGTCGACCGGGGTCATCACCATGATCGAGACCATCGTGGTGTGTGACACCGCGACGGTGACCAGGGCGAGCCGGGCCCGCGGGGCGGCCTTGACGGCGGCCAGCCCGGCGCGCAGCGAGCGGCCCGCGCGGGTCTGCTCCTCGGGCCCGGCCAGCGCCCGGGCCGTCAGCAGCGGGTCCGGCCGCAGGAGTACGGCGATCAGCGCGCCCGTGAGCAGGAAGACGGCGCCGGCCCACACGAAGGGGCCCGCCGTCTCGGGTATCGAGGTGCCGGCGAAACTGCGGCTGGCCGGGGCGGAGAGGTTCGGGCCGAGCACCGCGCCGAGCGTGGAGGCCCACACGACGACGGAGATCGCCCGGGCCCGGCGGTCCGGGGCGGCCAGGTCGGCGGCGGCGAACCGGGCCTGGAGGTTGGCGGAGGAGGCGGCTCCGAAGGCGGCCATGCCGAGCATCAGCAGCGGGAAGCTCTTGATCGCGGCGGCGAGTACGACGGTGGCCGCGCCGGCCGCGCCGATCGCGTACGCCAGGACCAGTCCGGGCCGGCGCCCCCGCGCGGTCATCAGCGCGGCCAGGGGCAGCGAGAGCAGGGCGGTGCCGATCACCGCGGCGGTGGAGGCGAAGCCGGACAGCGACTCGGTGCCGCTGACCTGGGTCGCCAGCACGGGGGCCAGGGCGATGCTGATGGGCACGCCGAGGCCGCCCAGCATCTGGCTGGCGATCAGCACCCCGGAGATGCGCCGCTGGAGCCGGGGCAGTTCCGCCAGGTCGAGCGGTGGCGCCGGGCGGTCGGTGCCGGGCGCGGCGCTCACGCCGTACCTCCCCGTCGCGGGTGCGGGGAGCGGCGTACGGGCGCGGCGATGCCGGGGGCGGCAGGAGTAGTCACCGCGGCAGTTTCGCACCCCTTACCGCGCGGCGGAACCGTATAACAGCCCCCACCCGCCCCGCCCCTCCCGGCGCTCGGGAAGGCGCTGGCCAGAACAGGCGCTGGTCAGAACAGGCCCCGGTCAGAACAGGCCCCGGTCAGAACAGGCCCCGGTCAGAACAGGCCCCGGTCAGAACAGCGGCTGCGGCAGTACGCCCTCCAGCGCCAGCAGGATCCGCTTGGTCTCCACCCCACCGCCGAAGCCCCCGATGCCGCCGTTGTTCTCCACGACCCGGTGGCAGGCCACCACCAGCGGCAGCGGATTCGACCCCATGGCATTGCCCACCGCCTGGGCGGCGCCCGGCTGCCCGACGCGGGCGGCCAGCTCCCCGTACCCGACGACCGCCCCGTACGGCACGGAGCGGTCCAGCTCCAGCAGCACCTGGCGGTTGAAGCCGGAGCTGAGCCGCCAGTCCAGGGGCAGGTCGAAACGCTTCAGGGAGCCGGCGAAGTACGCGGCCAGCTGGCGTATCGGCTCGGCCAGCAGCACCTCCTCGCCCGGGGCCGGACGCCACGCGTCGGCGCCGAGCCGGGAGATCAGCGAGCCGATCATCCTCTCGACCCGGTCGGGCCCGGCATGGAACTCGACCCGGACCAGACCCTCGGGGGTCGCGGCCAGGAGCAGGGGACCGACATCGCTGGCGACGACGGTCCATTCGAGATGCGGCCCGCGGGGCCGCTCGGTGCTGTCCACCCGTCCACGGTACGGCTCACCGCTGACAGGGCCGCTCCCGTGCCGGCCCGCGGTGGTCAGAACCCGCCAACCGCCTCCCGTACGACATCGGGGGCGTTGGAAATGATGCCGTCCACCCCCATGTCCTGCACCTTCCGGGCGGTCGCCGGGTCGTCCACGATCCAGGTGTCCACCTCCATGGCCTTGCCGTGGGCGCCCGAAGTGCGGTGCACCGCCGCCACCCAGTCGGCCGAGATCGTGGTGTGCCACGGGTTGATCCGGTCGGTGAAGGCTGCGTACCGCGGCAGATCGGCCACCGTGGGCGTACCCAGGAAGGCCGTCACCAGGTCCGGGCGCAGGCTGTGTACGACGCGGACGGAGTCGGCGCTGAAGCTCTGCACCACCAGCCTGCGCGCCACGTGCCGCTCATCGAGCCAGCCGGCCGCGTCCAGCACGTCGAGGGTCTGCTCCTCGATCCCCGGGTAGAGCTCGGGCTTCTTGATCTCCAGGAGCAGCCGCTGCCGGTTCATCTGTACCCGGGCGAGGTACTGCCGCAGGGTCGGCACCCGCGCGCCCGTGAACTCCTCGTCGAACCAGCTGCCCGCGTCCAGCCGGGCGATCTCCGCCGCCGTGAAGTCCTTGACCCGCCAGGGCGAGCGGTTCGGGAAGACCTGCTCGACATCGGTCGTACGGGACAGGGTGTCGTCGTGGATCACCACCAGCTCGCCGTCCTTGGTGCGCTGGACGTCGTTCTCGACCCAGTCGAAACCGAGCCGCATCGCGAGGTCGATCGATTCGAGCGTGTTCTCCGGCGCGTACGCCGAAGCCCCCCGGTGGGCGTACACGACGGGGGTCGAGAGCCAGGGGAGGGCGCCAGAACCGGCGCCAGGACCGGTGGCGGGACCGGAGGCGGGACCGGTGGCGGCCGAGGAGGCCGTCCCGCCCAGCACGGTGAGGGTGAATCCCAGGAACGCGGCGGCGGCCGCGGCGGCGGGTCGGACGTACATGTGCGTTCTCCTCGGGTCGGGAACCCTGTTCCTGCGTCAGACGGGGGCGGAACGACAGACGTTGTGGCGATGCGGTTCACAGCGGGACCTATACGGCGATCATGCGGTTGAAGATCACCGAGACGCCACCGAACTACGACAAACGGACCGGAAAGGAGGAAATTCGCCCCGCCCCCCGGACCAGCGGGAGCCGCCGGAGCCCCGCGAGGGCGCGCGAGGAGACGTGCGTGTCAGTGGGGGGTCGTACGGTTGAGTCATGCGGCCCGTATCGAAGATCGAACGCACGGTGGCGCCTTTCGAGGTCGTCAGCTCCTACCAGCCCAGCGGCGACCAGCCGACGGCCATCGCCGAGCTGGAGAAGCGCATCCGTGCAGGTGAGAAGGACGTCGTCCTGCTGGGCGCGACCGGCACAGGCAAGTCGGCCACCACGGCCTGGATGATCGAGAAGCTCCAGCGCCCCACCCTGGTGATGGCGCCGAACAAAACCCTCGCCGCCCAGCTGGCCAACGAGTTCCGCGAGCTCCTGCCGAACAACGCCGTCGAGTACTTCGTCTCGTACTACGACTACTACCAGCCCGAGGCCTACGTTCCGCAGTCGGACACGTACATCGAGAAGGACTCCTCGGTCAACGAGGAGGTGGAGCGGCTGCGCCACTCCGCGACCAACTCGCTGCTGACCCGGCGCGACGTCATCGTCGTCGCCTCCGTGTCCTGCATCTACGGCCTCGGCACCCCGCAGGAGTACGTCGACCGGATGGTCTCCCTCAAGGTCGGCGAGGAGATCGACCGGGACCAGCTGCTGCGCCGCTTCGTCGACATCCAGTACACCCGCAACGACGTGGCCTTCACCCGGGGCACCTTCCGGGTGCGCGGCGACACCATCGAGATCTTCCCCGTCTACGAGGAACTGGCCGTCCGCATCGAGATGTTCGGCGACGAGATCGAGGCCCTCTCCACCCTGCACCCGCTGACCGGCGAGGTCATCAGCGAGGACCGCGAGCTGTACGTCTTCCCCGCCAGCCACTACGTCGCCGGCCCCGAGCGCATGGAGAAGGCGGTCCGCGGCATCGAGGCCGAGCTCGCCGAACGCCTGGCCGAGCTGGAGAAGCAGGGCAAGATGCTGGAGGCGCAGCGGCTGCGCATGCGCACCACGTACGACCTGGAGATGATGCGTCAGATCGGCTCCTGCTCCGGTATCGAGAACTACTCGCTGCACATGGACGACCGTGAGCGGGGCTCCGCGCCCAACACCCTCATCGACTACTTCCCCGAGGACTTCCTCCTAGTCATCGACGAGTCGCACGTCACCGTCCCGCAGATCGGCGCGATGTACGAGGGCGACGCCTCGCGCAAGCGGACCCTGGTCGACCACGGCTTCCGGCTGCCGTCGGCGCTCGACAACCGGCCGCTGAAGTGGGAGGAGTTCCAGGAGCGGATCGGTCAGACCGTCTACCTGTCGGCCACCCCCGGAAAGTACGAGCTCTCGCGCGGCAAGGGCTTCGTCGAGCAGATCATCCGCCCCACCGGCCTCATCGACCCCGAAGTGGTGGTCAAGCCGACCGAGGGTCAGATCGACGACCTGGTGCACGAGATCCGGCAGCGCACCGAGAAGGACGAGCGGGTCCTGGTCACCACCCTGACCAAGAAGATGGCCGAGGACCTCACGGACTACTTCCTGGAGCTCGGCATCCAGGTCCGCTACCTGCACAGCGACGTGGACACCCTGCGCCGCATCGAGCTGCTGCGCGAGCTGCGGGCGGGCGAGTACGACGTCCTGGTCGGCATCAACCTGCTGCGCGAGGGCCTCGACCTGCCCGAGGTGTCGCTGGTGGCGATCCTCGACGCCGACAAGGAGGGCTTCCTGCGCTCCGGGACCTCCCTGATCCAGACCATCGGCCGCGCGGCGCGCAACGTCTCCGGCCAGGTCCACATGTACGCGGACAAGATGACCCCGGCGATGGAGAAGGCCATCGACGAGACCAACCGGCGCCGGGAGAAGCAGATCGCGTACAACACGGCCAACGGGATCGACCCGCAGCCGCTGCGCAAGAAGATCAACGACATCGTCGCCACCATCGCCCGCGAGGAGCTGGACACCGAGGAGCTGCTCGGGACCGGGTACCGGCAGGGGAAGGACGGCAAGGGCGCCAAGGCGCCGGTGCCCGCCCTCGGCCTCGGCGGCACGGCGGCCCACGGCGCGGCGGCCCACGGCAAGGCGGGCGGCAGGGGCGCCAAGGCCGCCAAGGGGGCCAAGGGTGCCAAGGCCGTCGAGGTGCTCACGGACCGGCCGGCCGAGGAACTGGCCGCGCTGATCGAGCAGATGACCGAACGGATGCGGGGCGCCGCGGCCGAGCTGCAATTCGAGGTCGCGGCCCGGATCCGGGACGAGGTGAGCGAGTTGAAGAAGGAGCTTCGGCAGATGAGGGAAGCGGGCCTCGCCTGACCAGGAGGCGGTCAGTAGTGTGGGGCCACAGCCACAGGCACACGCTGCCTGAGGGTGGCTATGGAGAGGGGACAGCGCGTGACGGTCAACATGACCAAGGGTCAGGCCATCAGTCTGCAGAAGGCGGACGGGGGCACGCTGACCGCGGTCCGGATGGGCCTCGGCTGGCAGGCGGCGAAGCGGCGTGGGCTGTTCGGCTCGCGGACCCGGGAGATCGACCTGGACGCGTCGGCGGTTCTCTTCGCCGACAAGCAGCCCGTGGACGTCGTGTTCTTCCGGCACCTCCAGAGCGACGACGGCTCGGTCCGGCACACCGGTGACAACCTCGTCGGCGGTGTCGGGCAGGGCGGGGACGACGAGGCGATCCTCGTCGACCTCCAGCGCGTGCCGGTGCACATCGACCAGATCGTCTTCACGGTGAACTCGTTCACCGGCCAGACGTTCCAGGAGGTGCAGAACGCGTTCTGCCGCATCGTCGACGAGACCAACGGCCAGGAGCTGGCCCGCTACACCCTGGACGGCGGCGGCCAGTACACCGCGCAGATCATGGCGAAGGTGTCCCGCTCCGGCGCCGGCTGGCAGATGACGGCCCTCGGCAACCCGGCCAACGGCCGGACCTTCCAGGACCTGATGCCGGCGATCCTGCCGCACCTGTAAGACGCAACGCGCCTGTAAGTAGCAACGCACCTGTAAGAAGCACGGAACAACAGCACAAGGGCACGGGGGAGGGCTGCACGATGACGGCCGAACTGGTCCGGGGGCAGAACCACCCCCTGTCCCAGAGCCGGGTGGAGATCAGGGTTTCGGCGGGCACGCCCGTGCTGGCCCTGGCCTCCACCGCCGACGACGAGGGCCGGCTGGCGGGTCCTGGAGCGGTGGCCCACCCCGGTGCCCGGGCCCTGCCGGGGCTGGAGGTGCCGGGGGCGGTGGCCGGTCAGCACCGGATCGCCGTCGACCTCGACGCGGTCGGACCGGCCGTGCACCGGGTCGGCGTGGTCCTCGTCCTGCCGCCCGGCGGCCCGGAGCGCTTCGGCGCGGTCCCCGCGTCCTACGTGGCGGTGGCCGAACCGGAGGGCGCCGAGCTCGTCGGGTACACGCTGACCGGGCTGGAGTCCGAGACCGCTGTCGTGGCCGTGGAGCTGTACCGGCGCCAGGGCGCGTGGAAGGTCCGCGCGGTGGGCCAGGGGTACGCCGACGGGCTCGGCGCCCTGCTGGCGGACGCGGGGCTGGCCGCCTCCGCGGCCACCGAGCTGGCCGCGGCTGCCCTGGACGTGGCGGCCCCGGGCGACATCACCCGCGCGGCCATGCCGACCGGGACCGCCCCCACGGTGCCGCGGGGCCTGCGGGCGCCGCAGGACGGCGCCCCGGGCAGCGACCCGGGCGCACCGGCCGTCCCCGCCCCGCCCGCGCCGGAGCCGCCGGCTCCGATCCCCGTGTCGGGGGTCCCGTACGCCGGTACGCCGGGCCCGGCGCCCGCCGACAGCGCCGGTGGCCCGCCCACCGTGAACTACGCACACCCGCGCCGCCGCCGGGCAAGCACCGAGCCGCCCGAGCCGGCCCCGCGTCCCGCCGAGCCCGCGCAGCCCGGCGAGCCGCCGCGCCCCGTCGCCGGGGACGCCAGCGGCTGGTCCCTGGAGGAGCGGCTGTACAACCAGGTCTGGGGCATGTTCGAGGACCTGGCCCGCACGGTCGCCGCCTACCGCAGCGCCGTCGACTTCGCCGACTCCCGGATGGACCGCGAGCTCGACGAGGCCCTGTCCGACCCCCGCAACCGGCTCGGGGGCTCCGGCGACGCCGCCCGTGACACCGCCAGGGCCCGCCGTGACGAGCTCGTCGCCCAGGCCCAGGCCGTCCTCGACCGGGACCTCGCCCAGCTGGTCGCCGAGTCCGAGGTGGTCGAGCCCGCGCTGCCGGCCGCGTACGCCCGCTGGGACAACCCCGTCTGGCACGGCGGCCCGTCGACCGGTCTGCCCGAGGAGAATCCGCTGGCCCTGCGCCTGGGGGACCTGCACCTGCCCGAGCGGCCCGGGCTGCGCATCCCGATGCTGATGCGGGTCCCGCTGGAGCGCGGCCTCTGGATCGACAACGGCCGCACCGGCTCCGAGGCCGCCATGGCCATGGACACCGACCGGCTGCGCCGGGCCGCCATGGACATGGCCGTCGCGCATGCCGTCCGGCTGCTCGCGGTCCACCCCGGCGACCGGTTCTCCGTGCGCGTCATCGACGCGGCCGGCGCCGGGGGCGCCTCGCTGGCCCCGCTCGTCCGGTCCGGGGTACTGGCCGGGCCGCCCGCCGCCGGGGCCGCCGGGGTCACCCGGACGCTGGCCGAGCTGACCCGGCGGGTGGACCTCGTACAGATGGCGCTGCGCGCCGGGGCCCCGGAGGACCTGCCGCCGGATGTGGACACGGCCGAGCAGCTGCTGCTCGTGCACGACTTCCCGCACGGGTTCGACGACCGTGCCGTCACCCAGCTGCGGTATCTCGCCGACGAGGGACCGTCGGTCGGCGTGCACCTGCTGATGGTCGCGGACCGTGACGAGGCCTCGGCGTACGGGCCGCTGCTCGACCCGCTGTGGCGCTCGCTGATGCGGCTCTCGCCGGTCCCGGACAACCACCTCGCCGATCCCTGGGTCGGCCATGCCTGGACCTTCGAGCCGGACCTGCCCCCGCAGGGCAGCCAGGTCCTCGACCAGGCGCTGGAGCGGATCACGGCGGCCCGGGGCGGCACCCGGCCGTGACCGGGGGGTGGGTCACAGACCGGTCGATGACCAGTTGGTGACCTGTCGCTGACCATTCTTTGGGATTCCCTTTACCCAATCCGGCCTTCGCGGGTACCCTGATGAGCGCGGAGGGGAGTACTCCTGCATTCCTGCTTCGGCGTACCCGTCAATACGGACCGTGATCGGTCCCGGGGCGCCGGCCCCCGGCCTCCAGGCCGTCCGGGTGGAAGAGACCTCCGGCAGCGATGACGCTGACGATGTGCTGAGCCATCTGCCGGAGGCTGCAAGTAATGGATGTTTCGTTGACCCTCTGGGTGCTGACCGTTCTCGGTCTGGGCATCCTCATCGGCGCCGATTTCCTCATCGGCCGCAAGCCCCATGACGTTTCCATGAAGGAAGCCGGCATCTGGACGGTCGTCTGGATCGTCCTCGCCGCGCTCTTCGGCCTCGGCCTGCTGTTCTTCGGCAACGGCCAGGCCTCCCAGGAGTTCTTCGCCGGCTTCATCACCGAGAAGTCCCTGAGCGTGGACAACCTCTTCGTCTTCGTCCTGATCATGGCGAAGTTCTCGGTGCCCTCCCACCTCCAGCAGCGCGTGCTGCTCGTGGGTGTGCTGATCGCCCTCGTGCTCCGCGCGATCTTCATCGCGGCCGGCGCCGCGATCATCACCACGTTCGCCTGGGTCTTCTTCATCTTCGGCGCGTTCCTGATCTACACCGCGTGGAAGCTGATCCAGGAGGCCCGCAAGGACGAAGGGGCCGACGGCGAGGACGAGTTCGAGGAGAACCGCCTCCTCAAGTCGATCGAGAAGAAGTTCGGCGTCGCCGACAGGTACCACGGCACCAAGCTCTTCATCCGGAACAACGGCAAGCGCGTCCTGACCCCGCTGATGGTCGTCATGCTCGCCATCGGAACCACCGACGTGCTGTTCGCCCTGGACTCGATCCCGGCGATCTTCGGCCTCACCCAGGACCCGTACATCGTCTTCACCGCCAACGCCTTCGCCCTGATGGGCCTGCGCCAGCTGTACTTCCTCATCGGCGGCCTGCTCAAGAAGCTGGTCCACCTCAGCTACGGCCTGTCCGTCATCCTGGGGTTCATCGGCGTCAAGCTGGTGCTGCACGCCCTGCACGAGTCGGGGGTGCACGTCCCGCAGATCTCCATCCCGGTCTCCCTGGGTGTCATCTGCGGCGTCCTGGTGATCACCACCATCACGAGCCTTATGGCCTCGAAGAAGCAGGCGGCGGCCGAGACCGCCGCCCGCCCGGCGAGCATCGACGCGTAGGACACGTAGGACGCGCCGTACGCGAGGGTCCTGCGGGGCTACGCGGGGGCGGCCGCTTCGGCCGCCCCCGTTCCCGTACCCGTACCGGGGCTCGCGCTCGCGCCGCGCGCCCGGACGACCATCGGATTCGTCTCCGGCAGCAGGGCGAAGCAGCCCAGGCTGACCAGGGCGATCGCCGTCAGGTACACCGCGACACGCCACGGCGGGCCGGAGCCGTCCGCCAGCGCCGTCGCCACGATCGGAGTCAGCGCCCCGCCCAGCACCCCGCCGAGGTTGTACCCGACGGCCGCGCCCGTGCAGCGGATCCGCGGGGCGTACAGCTCCGGGAGGTACGCGCCCACCACCGCGAACATCGTGATCATGCCCAGCAGTCCGCCGAGGCAGCCCAGCGTCATCAGCAGCGGGTCCGCCGTGCGCAGCAGCGCCACGAAGGGGAACATCCACAGGGCGCAGGCCGCGGCGCCGGCCAGGCACAGGGGCCGCCGGCCCCAGCGGTCGCCGAGCACCGCCATCAGAGGGGTCACCAGGCCCATGACCGCCACCGCCGTCATGATGCAGGCCAGCATCGCGGTGCGGCCCACGTTCAGATGTTCCGTCGCGTACGCGAGGGACCAGGTGGTGGCCGCGTAGAAGACGGCGTACCCGACCGCGAGGGCTCCGCCGGTCAGCAGGAGCAGCCGCCAGTGCCCGCGGAACACCTCGGTCAGCGGTGCCTCCGAGCGCCGGCCGGTCTCGGCGAGCGCGCGGAACTCAGGGGTCTCCTCGACCGATCGCCGCAGCCACAGCCCGGCCAGCGCCAGCAGCCCGGCCGCCCAGAACGGAACCCGCCAGCCCCAGGACGTGAACTGCGCGTCGGTGAGGGTGGCGGACAGCGCCAGCATCGGCCCGTTGGCCAGCAGGAAGCCCACCGACGGGCCGATCTGGGGGAAGCTCGACCACAGCCCGCGCCGCTCCTCCGGGGCGTGCTCGGCGGTCAGCAGCACCGCGCCGCCCCACTCGCCGCCGAGGCCGAGCCCCTGGAGGAACCGCAGCAGGAGCAGCAGGACGGGGGCGGCGATGCCGAGCGTGGCGTACGAGGGCACGCAGCCCACCGCCACCGTGGCCAGGCCGGTGAGCAGCAGCGAGGCGAGCAGCACCGGGCGCCGCCCGTAGCGGTCGCCGATGTGGCCGAAGAGGGCCGAGCCCAGGGGGCGGGCGAGGAAGCCGACGCCGAAGGTGCCGAAGGCGGCGAGTGTTCCCGCGAGCGGGGAGAAGGACGGGAAGAAGAGCGGGCCGAGCACCAGGGCGGCGGCCGTGCCGTAGACGAAGAAGTCGTAGAACTCGATGGCGGTGCCGGCGAGCGAGGCCGAGGCGAGCCGCAGCATCGAGGGGGAGTGCACAGGGGAGTTCACGGGGGAGGAGGGGGAGGGGTCTTGTTGCATGGTGCAGCAATTACCCCGCCCCACAACCTCAGGACGTGCGTTCGGCCGTCAACGACCGGAAGGAGTGCACTCCTTCGCGGAGTTGACCGGGACCGACCGGGACTACCAGCCGCGCTCGCGCCACTCGGCCAGATACGGCCGCTCGGCGCCGAGCGTGGTGTCGTTGCCGTGGCCCGGGTAGACCCAGGCCTCGTCCGGCAGCTGCTCGAAGAGCTTGTGCTGGACATCGTCGATGAGCTGGACGAAGGCCTTCGAGTCGCCCGAGGTGTTGCCGACACCGCCCGGGAAGAGGCAGTCACCGGTGAACACGTGCGGGTGCCCGTGCGGGTCGTCGTAGATCAGGGCGATCGAGCCGGGGGTGTGCCCGACCAGGTGGCGGGCGGTCAGGGTGACCCGTCCGACCTGGATCGTGTCCCCGTCCGCGACGGGGACGTCGGTCGCCACCGGGATGCCCTCGGCGTCGTAGGCGCCCGCGTAGGTCCGCGCGCCGGTCGCCTCGACCACGGCCTGGAGCGCGCCCCAGTGGTCGCCGTGCCGGTGGGTGGTGACGACGGACGCGATGCCGTCGTCGCCGATCAGGCTCAGCAGCGTTGCCGCCTCGGCGGCCGCGTCGATCAGCAGCTGCTCGCCGGTGGCCCGGCAGCGCAGCAGGTAGGCGTTGTTGTTCATCGAGCCCACCGCGACCTTGGAAATCATCAGGTCCGCGAGTTCATGCACGTCGGCAGGACCGCCGACCTTGACCGCTCCGCTGTACGTCATGGCTTGATCCTAGAGCGGGGGGAGGGCGGGCAGGGGGCCGCCTTCGACGGACAGGTGGGCTCCCTTGAGCTCGCGGCCCGCCAGCCAGCCCAGGAGCTCGCTCAGCGGCCCGCTGAGGGTCACGGGGTCACCCTCGGTCGAACCGGTCTTCCAGACGCTGTCGTCGTGATGCGTCCTCAGCGTGACCGGCGGTACTTCCGGACGCCCGGCCCAGCGGTCGGCGAGGAAGGCGATCTCGCGGCGGGCGAACTCCTCGGGGAGGTCGCCGAGCGTGTAGCCGATGTTCAGGTCGACGTGGTGCAGCTCCACCTCGACGAGCCGGCGGAACGGCACGTTCGAGGCGAGGTCGGTGACGCCGTTGCGCAGCTCCACGGTGCGGGACCAGTCCTGGTCCACCTCGCCCTGGGCCAGGAAGCGCTCGCTGGTCTCGCGTACGTCGGCGAGCTGGACCTCCAGCGGGCGCGGGGCGTCGCGCTCGATGTCCGCGTCGCGGGCGGCGGCGCTCTCGTACATGGGCCGGCCCTCGAAGACGTTGACGAGGGCGTCCGCGTTGCGCGCCAGGTGGGCCAGGATGTGCCCGCGGGTCCAGCCGGGGAGGTGTGACTCCTCGGCCAGGGTGGCGTTGTCCACTTTCGCGACCGCGGTGAGCAGTCGGTCGGTGGCTTCACGTACAGATCGCAGGTCGTGCACATGATCAGTCATGGGTCCGAGCCTAGTGCGCACAAGGCCCCGGCCACACGATCGGGTGAAGCGGTCTCGGGTGTGCCGTAAATCGAATGCGCGTGCTATACGCTCGGAAGTCCACTCTCCATCCCCATCGCAGAGGCGCCCCCCATACCCTGGGACAAGGGCCCGTGCCCCCGCTCTCTCAAGAAAGGTGCGGACCGGCGTGACCGACCGTCTCATCGTTCGTGGCGCTCGCGAGCACAACCTCAAGAATGTCTCGCTCGACCTGCCCCGCGACTCACTCATCGTCTTCACCGGACTCTCCGGGTCGGGCAAGTCCTCCCTGGCCTTCGACACGATCTTCGCCGAGGGCCAGCGCCGCTACGTCGAGTCGCTCTCGTCGTACGCCCGCCAGTTCCTCGGGCAGATGGACAAGCCCGATGTCGACTTCATCGAGGGCCTCTCCCCGGCCGTCTCGATCGACCAGAAGTCCACCTCGCGCAACCCGCGCTCCACCGTGGGCACCATCACCGAGGTCTACGACTACCTCCGCCTCCTCTTCGCGCGCATCGGCAAGCCGCACTGCCCCGAGTGCCGCCGCCCGATCTCGCGGCAGTCGCCGCAGGCGATCGTCGACAAGGTGCTCGCGCTCCCCGAGGGCAGCCGCTTCCAGGTGCTCTCGCCGCTGGTGCGCGAGCGCAAGGGCGAGTTCGTCGACCTCTTCTCCGACCTCCAGACCAAGGGATACAGCCGGGCGCGGGTGGACGGGGAGACCGTCCAGCTCTCCGAGCCGCCCACGCTGAAGAAGCAGGAGAAGCACACCATCGAGGTGGTCATCGACCGCCTCACCGTCAAGGACAGCGCCAAGCGCCGGCTCACGGACTCGGTGGAGACCGCGCTCGGCCTCTCCGGCGGCATGGTGATCCTGGACTTCGTCGACCTCGCCGAGGACGACCCCGAGCGTGAGCGGATGTACTCCGAGCACCTCTACTGCCCGTACGACGACCTGTCCTTCGAGGAGCTGGAGCCGCGCTCCTTCTCCTTCAACTCGCCCTTCGGCGCCTGCCCCGAGTGCACCGGTATCGGTACGCGCATGGAGGTAGACCCGGAACTGATCATTCCCGACGAGGACAGGTCCCTGGACGAGGGCGCGGTCTCGCCGTGGTCGCTCGGCCACACCAAGGACTACTTCCAGCGTCTGATCGGCGCGCTCGCCGGCGAGCTGGGCTTCCGGACGGACATCCCGTGGGCCGGGCTGCCGGCGCGCGCGAAGAAGGCCCTGCTGTACGGGCACAAGACGCAGATCGAGGTCCGCTACCGCAACCGGTACGGGCGCGAGCGGGCGTACACGACGGCCTTCGAGGGCGCCGTGCCGTTCGTCAAGCGGCGGCACGCGGAGTCCGAGAGCGACGCGAGCCGGGAGCGCTTCGAGGGCTACATGCGCGAGGTGCCCTGCCCCACCTGTGAGGGCTCCCGGCTCAAGCCGATCGTGCTCGCGGTCACGGTGATGGAGAAGTCCATCGCCGAGGTCGCCGCGATGTCGATCAGCGAGTGCGCCGACTTCCTGGGCCGGATGAAGCTGGACGCCCGCGACAAGAAGATCGCCGAGCGGGTCCTGAAGGAGGTCAACGAGCGGCTCCGCTTCCTCGTGGACGTCGGCCTGGACTACCTCTCGCTGAACCGCGCCGCCGGCACCCTCTCGGGCGGCGAGGCCCAGCGCATCCGGCTGGCCACGCAGATCGGCTCCGGCCTGGTCGGCGTGCTGTACGTACTGGACGAGCCCTCCATCGGCCTGCACCAGCGGGACAACCACCGGCTGATCGAGACGCTGGTGCGGCTGCGGGACATGGGCAACACCCTGATCGTCGTCGAGCACGACGAGGACACCATCAAGGTGGCCGACTGGGTCGTGGACATCGGCCCGGGCGCCGGCGAGCACGGCGGCAAGGTGGTGCACAGCGGTTCGCTGAAGGAGCTGCTGAAGAACACCGAGTCGGTGACGGGGCAGTACCTGTCCGGCAAGCGGTCCATCACGGTGCCGGATGTACGGCGCCCCGTGAACGGGGACCGGAGGCTGACGGTCCACGGCGCCAAGGAGAACAACCTGCAGGACATCGACGTGTCCTTCCCGCTGGGTGTGCTCACCGCGGTGACGGGCGTGTCCGGATCGGGCAAGTCCACGCTGGTCAACGACATCCTCTACACGCACTTGGCGCGCGAGCTGAACGGCGCCCGGTCGGTGCCGGGCCGGCACACGCGGGTGGACGGGGACGACCTGGTCGACAAGGTCGTGCATGTCGACCAGTCGCCGATCGGGCGGACGCCGAGGTCGAATCCGGCGACGTACACGGGTGTCTTCGACCACGTGCGCAGGCTGTTCGCGGAGACGATGGAGGCGAAGGTGCGCGGCTATCTGCCGGGCCGCTTCTCCTTCAACGTGAAGGGCGGCAGGTGCGAGAACTGCTCCGGCGACGGCACGATCAAGATCGAGATGAACTTCCTGCCGGACGTGTACGTCCCGTGCGAGGTGTGCCACGGCGCCCGGTACAACCGGGAGACGCTGGAGGTCCACTACAAGGGCAAGTCCATCGCGGAAGTCCTGAACATGCCGATCGAGGAGGCGCTGGACTTCTTCGAGGCGGTGCCGACGATCGCCAGGCACCTGCGGACGCTGAACGAGGTGGGGCTGGGATACGTCCGGCTCGGCCAGTCGGCGCCCACGCTGTCGGGTGGTGAGGCGCAGCGCGTGAAGCTCGCCTCCGAGCTGCAGAAGCGTTCGACGGGGCGGACGGTCTACGTCCTGGACGAGCCGACCACGGGTCTGCACTTCGAGGACATCTCGAAGCTGATCAAGGTGCTGTCGGGGCTGGTGGACAAGGGGAACTCGGTGATCGTCATCGAGCACAACCTGGACGTCATCAAGACCGCGGACTGGGTCATCGACATGGGGCCCGAGGGCGGATACGGGGGAGGCCTCGTCGTCGCCGAGGGCACCCCGGAGCAGGTCGCGTCGGTGGGCGCGAGCCACACGGGCAAGTTCCTGCGGGACATCCTGGGGGCGGAGCGGGTCTCCGACGCCGGGCCGACCGCCGCCGCCCCGGCCAGGAAGGCTGCCGCCAGGAAGACGGTGGCGGCGAAGAAGGCTGCGGCCCCGGCCAAGAAGACGGCAACGCGGTCCCGCAAGGCGTAGCCGCTGCCGGTGACGGTGACAAACGCCGGCGGGGCTGGAAACAGCCCCGCCGGCGTTTGAGGCGCGGGTCCGGGCAGGGCCCGGGGAACGGGCGAAGGGCGGGTAGGGGACCAGCCCCGCAGGCACCCGCACCTGGGCCGGCCGCAAGCCCCGCAGGGTCAGGCGGCCACGCCCACCGCGTGGCCCGTCGTCGACGGGTCGCTCAGGGACGTCAGCAGCGCGTCCGCGACGTCCGCACGGGCGATGAACCGCCCGGCCGGGACATTGGCGTCGATCGCGCGCCGGTACGTCCCGGTGCGCGGCTTGTTCAACAGCTTGGGCGGGCGGATCACCGTCCACTGCGTCCGGCTCGCCCTGATCAGCGCCTCCATGACCGCCAGGTCCGCGTACAGGTCGCGCAGCACCCGCCGCAGCAGGGGGAGGAAGATCTTCCGGGCCACCACGCCGTCCCCCGGCACATCCGGGCCGACCGGGGCCGCGCTCACCGCCGACAGACGGCTCACTCCCGCCAGGTCCATCGCCACGAGGATGGACCGTACCGCCGGACTGGTGACCGGGCTGAGCCGGGCCTGCTTATTGTTGGCCGAACCCAGGGCCGAGATCACCGCCTCCCGGCCCGTCAGTACGGGCACCAGTGCGTCCGGGTCCGTCAGGTCGGCCACCACCGCCACATGGAGGCGCTGGTGCTCCGGCACGCCCAGCCGGGCCGGGTCGCGGACGACCGCGGTCACTTCGTGACCCGCCTCCAGCGCCTGCCGGACGACCTCGCGGCCGACGCCGCCCGTGGCTCCGAACACCGTGAGTTTCATCCGCAGCTCCCGAACCGGAGGGGTGGGTGAGTGTTTACTCACCACGTTTTCCACTAGGGTGAGTGAATGCTCACCCCAAAGTCAAGCAGGCCCACCCCCGAGCGACTGCTGGACGCCGCCGAGGGCCTCATGCGCACCATCGGCCTCGCCAACACGACCACCAAGGCCATCGCCCGCGAGGCCGGCTGCTCGGAGGCCGCGCTCTACAAACATTTTGCGAACAAGGAAGAGCTGTTCGTGCGCGTGCTGATGGAGCGCACCCCCAACGCGGGCCCCCTGATGGCCGCGCTGACCGCGGATCCGGGCGAGCGCCCGGTCGAGGAGGGGCTGACCGTCGTCGCCCGGCACGCCGCGCTGTTCTACGCCGACGCCATGCCCATGGCCGCCTCGCTCTTCGCGGAGCCCGCCCTGCTCGCCCGCCACCGGGAGGGCGTGCGGGAGATCGGCATCGGCCCGCACGTCGTACTGGAGGCGGTGAGCGACCATCTGCGCCGCGAGCTCGACCGCGGCCGGCTCCGCCCCGACGCCGACCCCCGGGCCGCCGCCTCCCTGCTGCTCGGCGCCTGCTTCCAGCGGGCGTTCTTCCTGCACTTCTCCGGCGAGGAAGTGGTCCAGCCCGTCGAGGAGTTCGCCCCGGCCGTCGCCAGGACCCTCTGGGCCGCTATCCGCTGAGCTCGGCCGCGTACGGGGGCTCCGCGCCGGCCCGGGTGCACGTCAGCGCGGCCGCGTGGGCGGCGTAGGCCAGGACGCCGGGCCAGTCCACGGGCTGTCCCGCCATCCCCGACAGCCGGTG
Source organism: Streptomyces sp. ISL-87 (assembly GCF_018614095.1). Classification (GTDB taxonomy): domain Bacteria; phylum Actinomycetota; class Actinomycetes; order Streptomycetales; family Streptomycetaceae; genus Streptomyces. Next base: position 56,911 of record NZ_JAGGOY010000001.1, read on the forward strand.
CAGCAGCGCCGCGTTGACCGTGTCGCCCGCGCCGATCGTGTCCACCACCGAGATCCGGTGCGAGGGCGCCGAGTGCTCCGCGCCCTCCCGGGTCCACACCGTCAGACCCCCCGCTCCCCGGGTGAGCACCACCGCCGACGGTCCCGCCGCCAGCCAGTCGCTCACCCGCCCGCCCAGCCAGGCCGCGTCCTCCTCGGACAGCTTGAGCACGGAGACGTACGGCAGCCAGCCCAGGAACCGGGCCCGGTACAACGCCGGGTCCGCTATCAGGGCCGGCCGGATGTTGGGGTCGAGCAGGGTCAGCAGCCCGCGCTGTGACTCCCGGCGCAGCAGGGCCTCGTAGGCGCTCGCCCCCGGCTCCAGCAGAAGGGAGCAGGTGCCGAGCGCGAGGGCGCGTACGCCGTCCGGCAGTGCTGGCGGCAGGGTGAACAGCCGGTCCGCCGTGCCCTCGACGTAGAAGCCGTACGCCGCCGAACCGTCCGGGGCCAGCGAGGGCACGGCGAGCGTGGTCGGCTCCGGCCCGCGCTGGACCAGCGACAGGTCCACGCCCGCCGCCCGCAGCCCGGAAAGGAGGCTCTCGCCGAGGCCGTCCGTGGAGACCCGGGAGCAGAAGGCGACCTCCGCGCCGAGCCGGCCCAGCGCGAGCGCCGTGTTGTACGGTCCGCCGCCCGGCCGGGGCAGCAGCGCGCCCGGCGGCTGCGCCAGCGGCACCAGGTCGATCAGGGCTTCTCCACCGACGACGATCACGCGGGGGAAGGTACCCCATCGGGCGGCGGTATCGTCGGGTGGGCTCCGTCCCCCGGCTCCGCCCAGACGTCGGGTGGGCCGCCCGCCCCGCTCCCGCCCATGATCCAGGAGAACCGCATGTCCGCGTCGCAGTCCGCCGCCCGCCGTACCGTGCTCAAGGGCGCCGCCGCGCTCGCCGGGGCCGCCGGAACCGGTCTGACCCTCGCGGCCTGCTCCCCCGAGCCCGCCAGGGGCGCGGCCGCCCCGGCGGTGCCGGACGCGCCGGTTGAGCTGGGTGCCGTGGCCGATGTCCCGGTCGGCGGCGCGAAGCTGTTCCGGGAGCAGCGGGTGGTCGTCAGCTGCCCGGCGGAGGGCCAGTACAAGGCGTTCAGCGCCAAGTGCACGCACGCCGGCTGCGTCCTGGACAAGATCGACAAGGGTGAGGGCAACTGCCCCTGCCACGGCAGCCGCTTCGACGTCACCACCGGCAAGGTGCTGCGCGGCCCGGCCACCGCCCCGCTGGCCGCCGTCCAGGTCAAGGCCGAGGGCGGAAAGCTCATCGCGGGTTAGCCCGAAGGCGCCGGTCCTAGGGGGTGTCCGGCGGATCAGGCCCGGCCATGATCGGCCGGACACCCCCTAGTTCCAGTCCCACCCGATCCCCAGGATCCCGCGCCGCACCCCCGGCTCCACCAGGTGCACGGCCCGGTGGCGCCCGCTCGGGGTGAGGTCGGCCAGCCCGCTGCGCGGGGCGCCCGGCCGGCTCCGGCTGAACCGCCGGCAGCGCACCGGCAGGGCCGCCTCGTCGAAGCGGACCTGGAGCATGTACTGCCCGCCGGTGTAACTGAAGCCCCGGACGTACTCGGTGCTGCGGCCGCCCGTGCCGTCCTCGAAGCCGTAGCCGAAGACGTACGTGTCCCCCGCGCGCAGCCTGGCGTCGAACAGCAGCTCGGCGACCACCACCCCGGCCTCCCGGTGCCACCGGACGCGCCCGGTCCGGCAGTTCTCGTCCGCCCGCACCCGGATCCGGGCCGGGTCGCACCCGGGATCGCCGTGGTGGACGGCGAGGTAGCGGTCGACCCCGTCGCGGTGCGCCCGTACGACGTGCTGCGAAGCGCGGTCCAGCAGCTCGCCGGCCGCCCCGATGCGCACCCGCTCGTGGTGGCCGACGGTGTGCAGGCCGCCGTCGCAGGGCAGTTCCATGTCGGCCAGCAGCTCCTCCACGGCCGCGCCCACGCTGATCAGCGCCCGGTACGAGCGGGCCGGCGGGCGGAGCGGTTCGGGCCCGCCGCCGCCCTCCGGTGCCAGCAGTCGCAACAGTGTGCCCTCGGGCAGCTCCAGGATCTGCTCCAGGGCGCGTACGGCCTTCAGGGACTCGGGGCGGCGCGGCCGCCGGGCGCCCTGCTGCCAGTAGCTGAGGCTGGTCACCCCGAGCTTGATGCCGCGGGCCGCGAGCCGGTGCTGCACGCGGTGCAGGGGCAGGCCGCGGGCGTCGAGCGCGGCGCGCAGCGCGACGTGGAAGGGCCCGGCACGCAGCAGTTGCAGCAGCTCTCGGGTGCTGTCCCGGCTCGACCGCATGGCGACTCCTCATGTGAACGTTCACGCGCCATGGGACGGGAGGTCCCACCGGTGGCGCCCGGGACCCAGGTGACAGGACGGCTGCCGTTCACATCGCGGCCCCACCGTTCACACTGCAATGTCACCGCGTATTGAAGCGTGTTGACCTGATCGCGACAACACCCTGATGCTCCCCTCAGCGTCCGGACGCGCTCCTCCATCCCCATGCTCCCCCTGGCCTCGCCGGGGGGACCCCCACACGGGAGGAACGCGATGCGCACCATCCGAAACCGGCGGCTTTCCCTCGCCGCCGTCGTCACCGCCGTGCTCTTAGCCCTGCCCACCGGCACCGCCACCGCCGCCGATGCCGGCACCGATTCCGCCCTGTCGTACAAGCGCCTGGACATCACCATGCAGGCGCAGCAGAAGACCAACTGGTGCTGGGCCGCGAGCGGCAACACCATCGCCACTTGGTTCGGTCGCAACTACACCCAGAACCAGTTCTGCAACGCCGCCTTCAACCGCCAGCAGGGCTACGACTGCCCCAACAACCAGGCCACGCTCGGCAACGTCCAGACCGCCCTGGACTGGGCCGGCATCAACTCCGGCTCCTACGTCACCGGCTGGCTCCGCTATTCGACCGTCCAGAGCGAGATCAACGCCGACCGCCCGGTCGAGACCCGGATCCAGTGGTCCAACGGCGGCGGCCACATGCACGTCCTCTACGGCTACGACACCGCCAACAGCTGGGTCTACTGGGGCGACCCCTGGCCCTCCAGCGACCGCTACAACTGGGCCTCGCACGCCTGGTACGTGGACAACAGCACCTTCTCCTGGACCCACTCCCTCTACCGGATCGGGGCGTGACCGCCATGACCATGCGTGCCGCCACCGCCGCCGGTTTCCTCGCCGCGACCGCCCTGCTGGCCGCCCTGGCCCCGCAGGCCTCCGCGGCGCCCGTGCCGCAGCCCCAGTCGGCCACCGCCGAGACCAAGGCGGAGGCCGCGCGGGCCGCCGCCGCGCCCGGGACCATGGCCACCCTCTCCCGGTTCTTCGCCCGCGAGGGGAAGGTCTCGGCGGCCGCCGCCAGGCCGCGCGTCGAGGGCGAGGCGATACCCGTCCACTACCTCTCGCCGGACTTCGTGGCGGGCCGGGCCGGGGCGTCCGTGGCCCGCCTGGAGTTCCTCGCCAGCAAGGCGGTCTCCTCGGACGGGCAGCAGGCCGCGCTGTGGACCGCCAGGACGGAGGCGGGGTGGGAGGTGGTGAACATCGCCACCGGCGACGACGAGTTCCGCTACGCGCAGCTGGGCGCGGCCAAGCTGCCGGGAGGCACGGTGTTCCGGGAGCCACAGATCGACGCGTGGTACGTGGCCCAGGGGGCGCGGGTGCTGCCGCTGGACGAGGACGCGGTGCGGGCGGTGGGCGAGCGGGGCACCTCGCTGACCGCCTACCGGGCCAGGGTCGCCACGGCGTACGGGGACAAGCTGCCGGGTTCCGCCTATGCGGAGGCCGGTAAGGCGGGGGGCTACGAGGCCGGTGCCGCCGCCGACGGGCCGACGGCCCTCGGGGCCGGTGCGGTGGCGGGCACGCTCGCCGTAGGAGCCGTCGGAGTGCTGGCGGTGCGGCGGCGCAGGGTGGTGCGGGTGTAGCCACCCGGGCCCGGCCGTCCGCCAGGCGGCCGGGCCCCGCGGGCGGCGATGCCCCTCCCGCCCTTCCACCTCCCCCGGACTCCGTCCGGGGGACCCCCACCCGGGCCCCGCCCCCGACCCCCGCCTCAAGCGCCGGCGGGGCTGAAAGGCCGGGCAGCCCGGTGCGGGCGGGTTGTCGGTGGCCGCAAGTAGGGTGGATGGCATGGCCGACCCTTCCAGCTACCGCCCCAAGCCGGGACAGATTCCTGACTCCCCGGGCGTCTACAAGTTCCGCGACGAACACCGTCGGGTGATCTACGTCGGGAAGGCCAAGAGCCTGCGCCAACGCCTGGCCAACTACTTCCAGGACGTCGCGAGCCTGCACCCCCGTACCGCCACGATGGTGACCACGGCCGCCTCCGTCGAGTGGACCGTCGTCTCCACCGAGGTCGAGGCGCTCCAGCTGGAGTACTCCTGGATCAAGGAGTTCGACCCCCGGTACAACGTCAAGTACCGGGACGACAAGAGTTATCCCTCCCTCGCCGTCACCCTCAATGAGGAGTACCCCCGGGTCCAGGTCATGCGGGGGCCCAAGAAGAAGGGCGTGCGCTACTTCGGGCCGTACGGGCACGCCTGGGCCATCCGCGAGACCGTGGACCTCATGCTCCGGGTCTTCCCCGTCCGCACCTGCTCCGCCGGGGTGTTCAAGCGCTCCGCCCAGATCGGCCGCCCCTGCCTGCTCGGCTACATCGGCAAGTGCTCCGCCCCCTGCGTCGGCCGGGTCACCCCCGAGGAGCACCGCGAACTGGCCGAGGACTTCTGCGACTTCATGGCCGGCCGCACCGGCACCTACCTCTCCCGCCTGGAGAAGGAGATGCACGAGGCCGCCGAGGAGATGGAGTACGAGAAGGCCGCCCGGCTGCGCGACGACATAGGGGCGCTGCGCCGCGCCATGGAGAAGAACGCGGTCGTGCTCGCCGACGCCACCGACGCCGACCTGATCGCGGTCGCCGAGGACGAGCTCGAAGCCGCCGTGCAGATCTTCCACGTACGCGGCGGCCGGGTCCGCGGCCAGCGCGGCTGGGTCACCGACAAGGTCGAGGCCGTCGACACGGCCGGCCTCGTCGAGCACGCCCTCCAGCAGCTGTACGGGGAGGAGAAGGGCGAGGCGGTCCCCAAGGAGGTGCTCGTCCCGGCGCTCCCCGACGACGCCGCCGCGCTGGCGCTGTGGCTCGCCGAACGGCGCGGCGCCCAGGTGAGCCTGCGCATTCCGCAGCGCGGGGACAAGAAGGCCCTGATGGAGACCGTCCACCGCAACGCCCAGCAGTCCCTGGCCCTGCACAAGACCAAGCGCGCCAGCGACCTCACCACCCGCTCCCGGGCCCTTGAGGAGATCGCCGAGGCGCTGGACCTGGACAGTGCCCCGCTGCGCATCGAGTGCTTCGACATCTCGCACCTCCAGGGTGAGGACGTCGTCGCGTCCATGGTCGTTTTCGAGGACGGGCTGGCGCGCAAGAGTGAGTACCGGCGCTTCCAGATCAAATCCTTCGAGGGGCAGGACGACGTCCGCTCCATGCACGAGGTCGTCTCCCGGCGCTTCCGCCGCTACCTCCAGGAGAAGCTGAAGACGGGGGAGTGGTCCCCCGAGGACGGCGAGGGCCCCGAAGAGGATGACGGGCGCCCGAAGCGCTTCGCGTACCCGCCGCAGCTCGTCGTGGTCGACGGCGGCCGGCCTCAGGTGGCCGCCGCCAAGCGGGCCCTGGAAGAGCTCGGCGTCGACGATGTGGCCGTATGCGGCCTGGCCAAGCGGCTGGAGGAGGTCTGGCTGCCCGGGGACGACGACCCGGTCGTGCTGCCCCGTAGCAGCGAGGGCCTCTACCTGCTCCAGCGCGTCCGTGACGAAGCCCACCGCTTCGCCATCCAGTACCAGCGCAACAAGCGCGGCAAGCGGCTCAGGACCGGCCCGCTGGACGAGGTGCCCGGGCTCGGCGAGAGCCGCAGGCAGGCCCTGATCAAGCACTTCGGTTCGGTGAAGAAGCTGAGACAGGCGACAATCGACCAGATCTGCGAGGTCCCCGGCATAGGCCGCAAGACGGCCGAGACCGTGGCCGCGGTCCTCGCCCAGTCGGTCCCCGCCGTTCCTGCCGTCAACACGGCGACAGGAGAGATCATTGAGGATGAGACCCCCGCCCCGCGGGTGGGGGTTCCTCCCAGCGGTAGCTGGGGGACATCGTCCGAACGGGGGACCGAGCAATGACCGAGCACGAGACCGCGCACGACCGAGACGGAGCACAGGTGAGTACGCCCACGACAGTGGAGCCCGGCGAGGCCGCCGAGGCGGCCATCCCCGAGCTGGTGATCATCTCCGGCATGTCAGGAGCCGGCCGCAGCACGGCGGCCAAGTGCCTGGAGGACCTCGGCTGGTTCGTCGTCGACAACCTGCCCCCAGCCCTGATCCCCACCATGGTGGAGCTGGGCGCCCGCTCGCAGGGCAATGTGGCGCGCATCGCCGTCGTCGTCGACGTCCGCGGCCGCCAGTTCTTCGACGCGCTGCGCGAGTCCCTCGCCGACCTGGAAGCCCGCGGCGTCACCCGCCGCATCGTCTTCCTGGAGTCTTCCGACGACGCGCTGGTCCGCCGCTTCGAGTCGGTCCGCCGCCCGCACCCGCTCCAGGGCGACGGCCGCATCGTCGACGGCATCGCCGCCGAGCGGGACCTGCTGCGCGAGCTGCGCGGCGACGCCGACCTGGTGATCGACACCTCCAGCCTGAACGTGCACGAGCTGCGCGCCAAGATGGACGCCCAGTTCGCGGGCGACGAGGAGCCCGAGCTGCGGGCCACCGTGATGTCCTTCGGATACAAGTACGGCCTTCCCGTCGACGCCGACCTCGTCGTCGACTGCCGCTTCATCCCCAACCCGCACTGGGTCCCGGAGCTGCGCCCCTTCACCGGGCTCAACCCCGAGGTGTCGGGCTACGTCTTCAGCCAGCCCGGCGCCAAGGAGTTCCTCGACCGCTACACCGAGCTGCTTCAGCTCATCGCCACCGGCTACCGCCGCGAAGGCAAGCGCTACGTGACCATCGCGGTCGGCTGCACCGGCGGTAAGCACCGCAGTGTGGCCATGTCCGAGAAGCTCGCCGCCCGCCTCGCCTCCGAGGGAGTAGAGACCGTCGTCGTCCACCGGGACATGGGGCGCGAGTGACCGGACGCACCCTGCGGCTGCGCCGTCTTCGCCGGCTCGCCCCCGGGCGGGGCGAGGACGGCGGCAGCCGCGCCGGCCGGCGCCGCGGCGCCACCCCCAAGGTGGTGGCGCTCGGCGGTGGACAGGGCCTCTCGGCCTCCCTCACCGCCCTGCGCCGCATCACCGGTGACCTCACCGCCGTGGTCACCGTCGCCGACGACGGCGGCTCCAGCGGCCGGCTCCGCGAGGAGCTCGGCGTGCTGCCGCCCGGCGACCTGCGCAAGGCGCTGGCCGCGCTGTGCGGGGACGACGACTGGGGCCAGACCTGGGCCCGTGTCATCCAGCACCGCTTCCAGTCCGCCGGCGACCTGCACGAACACGCGGTCGGCAATCTGCTGATCGTCGCCCTGTGGGAACAGCTCGGCGACCCCGTCCAGGCCCTCGACCTGGTCGGCAAGCTGCTCGGCGCGCAGGGCCGGGTACTGCCGATGTCGGCGGTGCCACTGGAGCTCCAGGCCATGGTCAAGGGGCACGATCCGGCGCGCCCGGAGGACGTGGACACCGTCCGGGGGCAGGCCACGGTGGCCCTCACCCCCGGCGAGGTGCTCTCCGTACAGGTGGTGCCCAGCGACCCGCCGGCCGTGCCCGAGGCCGTCGCCGCGGTCCTGGACGCCGACTGGGTGGTGCTCGGCCCCGGCTCCTGGTTCTCGTCCGTGATCCCGCACCTGCTGGTGCCGGAACTGCTCGACGCGCTCATCGAGACGAAGGCCCGACGGGTCCTCTCGCTGAACCTCGCGCCGCAGCCCGGCGAAACAGAGGGGTTCTCTCCGCAGCGTCATTTGGAGGTTTTGGCCCGACACGCCCCTAAACTCGCCCTGGACGTGGTGTTGGCCGACGAGGCCGCCGTGCCCGACCGCGAGTCCCTGGCCGATGCCGCAAAACGGTTCGGTGCCGCGGTCGAGCTGGCGCCGGTCGCCAGACAGGACGGCTCTCCGAAGCACGATCCGGAGCTGCTGGCCGCCGCGTACGACCGTATTTTTCGGATGCATGGAAGGATCGGCCCATGGCGATGACGCCCGCGGTGAAGGATGAGATCTCCCGCCTCCCCGTCACCCGGACCTGCTGCAGGAAGGCGGAGGTCTCGGCGATCCTTCGGTTCGCGGGCGGCCTCCACCTGGTGAGCGGCCGCATCGTCATCGAGGCGGAGCTGGACACCGGGATCGCTGCCCGGCGCCTGCGCAAGGACATCCTGGAGATCTTCGGCCACTCCTCGGACCTGGTGGTGATGGCGCCCGGCGGACTGCGCCGCGGCAGCCGGTACGTCGTCCGGGTCGTGGCCGGCGGTGACCAGCTGGCCCGCCAGACCGGCCTCGTGGACGGCCGCGGCCGCCCCATCCGGGGTCTTCCCCCGCAGGTGGTCTCCGGGGCCACCTGCGACGCCGAGGCGGCCTGGCGCGGCGCCTTCCTGGCCCACGGCTCGCTGACCGAGCCGGGCCGGTCCTCCTCGCTGGAGGTCACCTGCCCCGGTCCGGAGGCCGCCCTGGCCCTGGTGGGCGCCGCCCGTCGGCTCTCCATCGCCGCCAAGGCGCGCGAGGTGCGCGGAGTCGACCGGGTCGTGGTCCGCGACGGCGACGCGATCGGCGCCCTGCTGACCCGCCTCGGCGCCCACGAATCGGTGCTTGCGTGGGAGGAGCGGCGGATGCGGCGCGAGGTGCGCGCCACCGCCAACCGCCTGGCCAACTTCGACGACGCCAACCTGCGCCGCTCGGCGCGGGCCGCGGTGGCCGCCGGAGCCCGTGTGCAGCGTGCGCTGGAGATCCTCGGCGAGGAGGTCCCCGAGCACCTCGCCGCGGCCGGCCGGCTGCGCATGGAGCACAAGCAGGCCTCCCTGGAGGAGCTCGGCGCGCTCGCGGACCCGCCGCTGACCAAGGACGCGGTCGCCGGCCGGATCCGCCGCCTGCTGGCCATGGCCGACAAGCGGGCCCAGGACCTCGGCATCCCGGGCACCGAGTCGAACCTCGACCTCAGCGAGGAACTGGCCGACAACATGGCCGGCTAGCAGTCGGTTGGCAGCTGGCCAGCAGTCGGTTGGCAGTCGGCCGGCAGCAGGCCGGCAGCCGGCCGGCAGTACCGCCGAGAAGGGCCCGCATGATCACTCGTGCAGGCCCTTCTCGGCACGCCCCATTGACATGAGCATGGGCTGATCGTGAGCCTGTCGTCCAACGCTTTCGTGGCAGACGACGCCCAGGGGGGCACATGAGGCACCGCGCGAGATCGATCCTCGCCGCAAGCGCACTCGTCTTCGGAACCACACTCACCGTGCTACCCGCCGCGGCCCAGCCGGGCGCCGGTACCGCCTCCGGCGCCGACGAGGTACGGGTCTACGACGCCGACATCACCCGCGAACAGGTTCCGCTCGTCCTCGCCGCCGGCCAGGACTCACACGAACTCTCCGAGCGCGCCCCGGCGACCGGGACCGCCAAGGTCGAGCTCTTCCTCACCGGCGACCAGGCCAAGGAGCTCGCCGCCCAGGGCGTCAAGCTCGCCGAGCGCAAGGCCGCCGCCAGAGCGACGGCCCGCTCCCAGGCCGCCGGCGACGGGGTCTTCCGCCCGTACAGCGGCAAGGGCGGCCTCCAGGAGGAGATCCTCAGGACCGCCCAGGCCAACCCGGGCCTCACCAAGGTCGTCTCCATCGGAAAGACCGTCCAGGGCAAGGACATCCTCGCCCTCAAGGTCACCAAGAACGCCAGGCAGACCGAAGACGGCGACAAGCCGTCCGTGCTCTACATGTCCAACCAGCACGCCCGCGAGTGGATCACCCCCGAGATGACCCGGCGGCTGATGCACCACACCCTGGACAACTACGGCAAGGACGCGCGGATCACCAAGCTGGTGGACACCACCGAGCTGTGGTTCCTGCTCTCCGCCAACCCCGACGGGTACGACTACACGCACGCCCCGGACGGCCAGAGGCTGTGGCGCAAGAACATGCGCGACAACAACGGGGACGGCAAGATCACCGCCGTCGACGGCGTCGACCCCAACCGCAACTTCGCCTACAAGTGGGGCTACGACAACGAGGGTTCCTCCCCGAACCCGTCGAGCGAGACCTACCGCGGCCCCAGCGCCGCCTCCGAGCCCGAGACCGTCGCCCTCGACCGGTTCGAGAAGCGCATCGGCTTCGCGTACGCCATCAACTACCACTCGGCCGCCGAGCTGCTGCTCTACGGCGTGGGCTGGCAGGTCGGCACCCCCACCCCCGACGACGTCGCCTACAAGGCGCTCGCCGGCACCCCCGAGCACTCGGCGGTCCCCGGTTACTACCCGCAGGTCTCCTCCGAGCTGTACACCACCAACGGCGAGGCCGACGGGAACGCGGGCAACGTCAACGGCGTCATGATGTTCACGCCGGAGATGACCACCTGCCAGACCGCCTCGGACAGCGATCCGAACGACCGCTGGAAGGCCGGGGACTGCCCCTCCGGCTTCAACTTCCCGGACGACGAGAAGCTCATCCAGGCGGAGTTCACCAAGAACATCCCCTTCGCCCTCTCGGTCGCCGAGAGCGCCGAGCACCCGGACCGGCCGGTGTCCTCCGTGGGCCTGAGCGCCGCGGACTTCACCGTGGACCCCTTCACCACCTCCTACGTGGAGCGCGGCGAGGACCAGAGGGTCGCCGTCACGGCCCGCAAGGCGCTGAAGGACAAGGAGCTCAACTTCCGCATCAACGGCGGCCGCACGCACGACGAGGACCTCAGGGCCTGGAAGGGCGGTGAGGTCTACGGCGGCGACGACAACAACTGGTTCGACGAGTACCGCGCCAAGGTCGACGGCGCCAAGCCCGGCGACAAGGTCGAGGTCTGGTTCACCGGCCGCGACCGCTCGGGCAAACAGGTCTCCAGCGAGCACTTCACGTACACGGTGGCCGAGCGGCCGCGCGCGGACGTGCTGGTGATCGCCGAGGAGGGCGCCAAGGCCCAGCACGCCCGGACCTACGTCGACGCCCTGCGCGCCAACGGGAAGTCCGCGGCGGTCTGGGACGTCGCCACCCAGGGAGTCCCCCACCACCTCGGGGTGCTCTCCCACTTCCGCACGGCCGTCCACTACACCGGCGCCAAGACCCCCGGCGGCGACACCCAGCTGGCGGTGCGCGACTTCCTCAACGAGGGCGGCAAGCTGATCGAGGCCGGTGAACTGGCGGGCGGCAACGCCCAGGTCGGCCGCGCCGTGACCAACGACTTCAGCCAGTACTACCTCGGCGCCTACGGCCGTGCGAGCGTCAGCGGGGCCACCGCCTTCACCGGCGCGGGCACCCTGGCCGGGGCCAAGGGCGGTCTCGGCGACGCGGCGGACAACCCGCTGAACGCCCCCGGGTCCTACACCGTGACCTCCGAGACCCTCGCCCCCACGCAGTTCCCGCAGTTCAAGAGCGCGCAGGCGGGCCAGTACGCCGGGGTCGTGAACCCGTACGCCCCCTACGCCGGCACCGGGATGGCCTCGGCCGCGCACGAGGACGACGACTGGAAGCGCCTCACGCGCACCATCGACCTCACCGGGGTCAGCGCCGCCGACAAGCCGCAGCTCAAGACGGCCCTCAACTGGAACGTCGAGGAGGGCTACGACCACGCGGTCCTGGAGTCCCACACCGTCGGCGCCGACGACTGGACCACGCTGCCCGAGGCGGGCGGCCTGAGCAGCGCCACCGTGCCGGAGGAGTGCGGGGCCGGGTTCTTCGTGAACGGCCACCCGTTCCTGCGCCACTACCTCACGGTGGCGAGCGGCGGCTGCACCGCGCAGGGCACCAGCGGCTCCTGGAACAGCTTCACCGGCTCCTCCGGCGGCTGGAAGCAGGTCTCCTTCGACCTGAGCGCGTACGCCGGCAAGTCCGTGGAGGTCTCGCTCTCGTACGTCACCGACCCGGGCTCGGGCGGCCGCGGTGTCTTCGCGGACGAGGCGCGACTGTCCGTGGGCGGCACCGAGCAGGCCGCGGAGGGCTTCGAGACGTCGCTGGGTGCCTGGACCGCCCAGGGTTCACCTGCCGGAAGTCCGGAAGTCCCAGGCGATTGGGCGCGGACCGGGGAGCTGTTCAAGTCCTATGCGTCCGTCACTACGCGTAACACCGTGCTCCTCGGCTTCGGCCTGGAGCACGTGCCGGCCGCGGCGGACCGCGCCGTACTCGTCAGTAAGGCGCTGCGTTCGCTAAACCGCTGATCAGCGGCTCTGCCGTCGCTCACTTTGAGTGACGGGGAACAAGGACCCCGAGGTCCCGTACCGGAGCGTCCGGTATGGGGCTTCGGGGTGTGTCAGGCCCCGGCCGATGTCACTCCGAAGCTCACGGAGAGGTAGGGTCGTAAGCGGTCGGGGACATCCCATACAGCTCGCCGGCGCACTTACCGGCGCACCAACGAGGAGATCGGTTCGTGACGATCCGCGTAGGCATCAACGGTTTTGGCCGAATTGGCCGCAACTACTTTCGGGCGCTCCTGGAGCAGGGAGCGGACATCGAGATCGTCGGTGTCAACGACCTGACTGACAACGCCACCCTGGTGCACCTTCTCAAGTACGACACCATCCTGGGCCGCCTCAAGACCGAGGTCAGCCACACCGACGACACCATCACCGTCGGCGGCAACACCTTCAAGACCTTTGCCGAGCGCGACCCCGCGAACCTCCCCTGGGGCGAGCTGGGCGCCGACATCGTCATCGAGTCGACCGGCATCTTCACGAAGAAGGCCGACGCCGCCAAGCACATCGCGGCGGGCGCGAAGAAGGTCCTCATCTCGGCTCCGGCCAAGGACGAGGACATCACCATCGTGATGGGCGTCAACCAGGACAAGTACGACGCGGCCAACCACCACGTCATCTCCAACGCCTCCTGCACCACCAACTGCGTGGCGCCGATGGCCAAGGTTCTCGACGAGAACTTCGGCATCGTCAAGGGCATGATGACGACGGTCCACGCGTACACGAACGACCAGCGCATCCTCGACTTCCCGCACTCGGACCTGCGCCGCGCCCGCGCCGCCGCCGAGAACATCATCCCGACCTCCACCGGTGCCGCCAAGGCCACCGCTCTGGTCCTCCCGCAGCTCAAGGGCAAGCTGGACGGCATCGCCATGCGCGTCCCGGTCCCGACCGGCTCGGTCACCGACCTGGTCCTGGAGCTCGACCGCGAGGTCTCCAAGGACGAGATCAACGCCGCCTTCCAGAAGGCCGCGGAGGGGCAGCTCAAGGGCATCCTCGACTACACCGAGGACGCGATCGTCTCTTCCGACATCGTGAACTGGCCCGCCTCCTGCACCTTCGACTCCTCCCTGACCATGGCTCAGGGCAACCAGGTCAAGGTCGTCGGCTGGTACGACAACGAGTGGGGCTACTCCAACCGCCTCGTCGACCTCACGGTCTTCGTCGGCGGCCAGCTCTAAGCACCACTGCAGGAACCACGATGTGAGCACAGGGTCCGGTCAGCGCGATGGAGCGCTGTACGGGCCCTGTTGCTTGCCTCGTCCCCTCTCGCCCCGCAGGACCGAAGCCCTGCACGGGGAAAAGGAGTAGAAACACATGAAGACGATCGACGAACTTCTCACCGAGGGCGTGTCCGGCAAGCGGGTCTTCGTCCGCGCCGACCTGAACGTGCCGCTCGCGAACGGCGAGATCACCGACGACGGCCGCATCCGCGCCGTCCAGCCGACCATCGCCAAGCTCGCCGAGGCCGGCGCCCGCGTGGTCGTCGCCTCGCACCTCGGCCGCCCCAAGGGCGCCCCGGACCCGGCCTTCTCGCTCGCCCCGGCCGCCGGGCGGCTCGGAGAACTGCTCGGCGTCGACGTCGCGTTCGCCACCGACACCGTCGGCTCCTCCGCCAAGGAGACCGTCGCCGCCCTCGCCGACGGCCAGGTCGCCGTCATCGAGAACCTGCGCTTCAACGCCGGTGAGACCTCGAAGGAGGACGCCGAGCGCGGCGCCTTCGCGGACCAGCTCGCCGAGCTGGCCGACATCTACGTCGGCGACGGCTTCGGCGCCGTCCACCGCAAGCACGCCTCGGTCTTCGACCTGCCCGCGCGCCTCCCGAACGCGGCCGGCTACCTCATCGCCACCGAGGTCGGCGTCCTGAAGAAGCTGACCGCCGAGGTCAAGCGCCCCTACGTGGTCATCCTCGGCGGCGCCAAGGTCTCCGACAAGCTCGCCGTCATCGACCAGCTGCTCGGCAAGGCCGACCGCCTCCTCATCGGCGGCGGCATGGCGTACACCTTCCTGTACGCCAAGGGCTACGAGGTCGGCATCTCCCTGCTCCAGAAGGACCAGGTGGACGTCGTCAACGAGTACATGGCGCGCGCCGAGGCCAACGGCGTCGAGCTGGTCCTCCCGGTCGACATCCTGGCCTCCGCGGACTTCCCCGACCTCAAGGGCAAGACCCCGGCCGAGTACATCACCGTCGACGCGGACAAGATCCCCGCCGACAAGGAGGGTCTGGACATCGGTCCGAAGACCCGTGAGCTGTACGCCTCGAAGATCGCCGACGCGGAGACCGTGTTCTGGAACGGTCCCGTGGGCGTCTTCGAGCACCCCGATTACTCCGGAGGCACCCGCGCGATCGCGCAGGCCCTCGTCGACAGCGACGCGTTCACCGTGGTCGGCGGCGGCGACTCCGCCGCGGCCGTGCGCACGCTCGGCTTCGACGAGAACGCCTTCGGCCACATCTCGACCGGTGGCGGCGCCTCCCTCGAATACCTCGAGGGCAAGACGCTCCCCGGCCTCGCCGCACTGGAGGTCTGACCCTTAATGAGCACCCGTACTCCGCTGATGGCGGGCAACTGGAAGATGAACCTCAACCACCTTGAGGCCATCGCCCACACCCAGAAGCTCGCCTTCGCCCTGGCCGACAAGGACTACGACGCCGTCGAGGTGGCCGTGCTGGTGCCCTTCGTCGACCTGCGCTCGGTCCAGACCCTGGTGGAACACGACAAGCTGAAGATCAAGTACGGCGCCCAGGACATCTCGGCGCACGACGCCGGCGCGTACACCGGTGAGATCTCCGGCCCGATGCTGTCGAAGCTGCGCTGCGCGTACGTGGCCGTCGGCCACAGCGAGCGCCGCCAGTACCACGGTGAGAGCGACGAGATCTGCAACGCCAAGGTCAAGGCCGCCTTCCGGAACGGGATCACCCCGATCCTCTGCGTCGGCGAGGGCCTGGACGTCCGCAAGGCCGGCCAGCAGGTCCAGCACACGCTGAACCAGGTCGACGGCGGCCTCGAGGGCATCCCGGCCGAGCAGGCCGAGTCCGTCGTGATCGCCTACGAGCCCGTCTGGGCGATCGGGACCGGCGAGGTCGCCACCCCCGAGGACGCGCAGGAGGTCTGCGGTGCCATCCGCGGCCGCCTCGCCGAGCTGTACTCCCAGGAGCTGGCCGACAAGGTCCGCATCCAGTACGGCGGCTCGGTCAAGTCCGGCAACATCGCGGCGATCATGGCCCAGCCCGACGTCGACGGCGCCCTGGTCGGCGGCGCGGCGCTGGACGTGGACGAGTTCGTCAAGATCGTCCGGTTCCGCGACCAGTGACAGTGGCTGTGAGTATGCGGTAGGACGGATCCGTCGTACCCTTGCGGGGGCCAGGAGGCTGAACCACCAGCCACTGGCCCCCGCGCACACCCGGAAAAGCCAGAAAGTAGGAATCAGCCGTGATTATGGGGTTCTCGATCGCCCTGATCGTCTTCAGCGCCCTGCTGATGCTGCTCGTGCTGATGCACAAGGGCAAGGGCGGCGGCCTTTCCGACATGTTCGGCGGCGGCATGCAGTCGTCCGTCGGCGGCTCCTCGGTCGCGGAGCGCAACCTGGACCGCATCACCGTCGTGATCGGCCTGCTGTGGTTCGCGTGCATCATGGCGCTCGGCCTCCTCATGAAGTCGAGCCACTGACGGTTCTGGCCATTCCGGCCGTCCGGTCGGCTCCCCCCGGCCTATCATGAGTCCGGCGCCCCTGTCGCGGAGTCAACTCTGCTCCCCGCTCCTGCGGGGATGATCCCTCCGGTCACTGGACGTGCGTTGGGTCTTACGTAGACTGGGGCGCCCTCAGCGGAATTTCACGCATGCTCCGCGGCACCATCACGCAGGGAGTTACGACCGTGGCAAGTGGCAACGCGATCCGTGGAAGCAGGGTCGGAGCGGGGCCGATGGGTGAGGCCGAGCGCGGCGAGTCCGCGCCCCGCCTGCGCATCTCCTTCTGGTGCTCTAACGGGCACGAGACGCAGCCGAGCTTCGCCAGCGACGCTCAGGTGCCCGACACCTGGGACTGCCCGCGCTGCGGGTTCCCGGCCGGCCAGGACCGGGACAACCCGCCCGCGCCGCCGCGCACCGAGCCGTACAAGACGCACCTGGCGTACGTACGGGAGCGGCGCACCGACGCCGACGGCGAGGCGATCCTCGCGGAGGCGCTCGCCAAACTCCGCGGCGAGATCTGAACATCCGAATGAGCGTGTGAACAAGGCCCGGCCCGCAGGAATCCTCTCCTGCGGGCCGGGCCTCTTTGTGTGCGTTGTCCCGCATCCGATCCCTTAGGTTGGTCATCGGCGGGGCACGACAGGATGGAAGAAGTGGGTTGATGTCCGAGATGAACGCAGGCGGCCGTACGAGGCTCAACCGGACGCCCGAGTGGCTCGCACTCGGCAAGCACCGGGACGAGTTGGGGCAGACGCATCTGCGGGAACTGTTCGAGACGAATCCGGGCCGGGGCACCGGCTACACCCTGCGGGTCGGCGACCTGCACATCGACTACTCGAAGCACCTGGTCACCGACGAGACGCTGACACTTCTGCGTGAACTGGCCGCGGCGACGGGCGTCGCCGAACTGCGCGAGGCCATGTTCCGCGGAGAGAAGATCAACACGACCGAGGGCCGGGCGGTCCTGCACACCGCCCTGCGCGCGCCGAAGGACGCGGTCGTCGAGGTGGACGGCGAGAACGTCGTCCCCGGCGTGCACGCCGTCCTGGACAAGATGGCGGCCTTCTCCGAGCAGGTCAGGTCGGGCAAGTGGACCGGCTTCACCGGCAAGCGCATCAAGAACGTCGTCAACATCGGCATCGGAGGCTCCGATCTGGGCCCGGCGATGGCGTACGAGGCGCTGCGCGCCTTCACCGACCGGGGTCTGACGCTGCGTTTCGTGTCCAACGTGGACGGCGCGGACCTGCACGAGGCGGTGCGGGACATGGACCCGGCCGAGACGCTGTTCATCATCGCGTCGAAGACCTTCACGACGATCGAGACCATCACCAACGCCACCTCGGCGCGCGACTGGCTGCTGGCCGGCCTCGGCGGAGACCGGGCGGCCGTGGCACGGCACTTCGTGGCGCTGTCGACCAACGCGGAGAAGGTGACCGCTTTCGGCATCGATCCGGCCAACATGTTCGGGTTCTGGGACTGGGTCGGCGGACGCTACTCCATGGACTCGGCCATCGGGCTCTCGCTGATGATCGCGATCGGCCCCGACGCCTTCCGGGAACTGCTGGGCGGCTTCGAGCTGATGGACCGGCACTTCCGGACGGCGCCGCCGCAGGAGAACGCGCCGCTGCTCATGGGCCTGTTGGGCATCTGGTACGGGGGGTTCTTCGACGCGCAGTCGCACGCCGTGCTGCCTTACAGCCACTACCTCTCGAGGTTCACGGCCTACTTGCAGCAGCTGGACATGGAGTCCAACGGCAAGTCCGTGGACCGGGAGGGCAAGCCGGTTGACTGGCAGACCGGTCCGGTGGTGTGGGGTACGCCGGGCACCAACGGGCAGCACGCGTACTACCAGTTGATCCACCAGGGGACGCGGATGATCCCCGCGGACTTCATCGGCTTCGCGCGGCCGGTGGCCGAGCTGGCGCCGGAGCTGGAGGCCCAGCACGACCTGCTCATGGCGAACTTCTTCGCGCAGACGCAGGCCCTGGCCTTCGGCAAGACGCCGGACGAGGTGCGGGCGGAGGGCGCGGACGAGTCCCTGGTCCCGCACAAGACCTTCCGCGGGAACCACCCGACGACCACGATCCTGGCCCCGGAACTGACCCCTTCGGTGCTGGGCCAGCTGATCGCGCTGTACGAGCACAAGGTGTTCGTGCAGGGCGCGGTGTGGAACATCGACTCGTTCGACCAGTGGGGTGTGGAGCTGGGGAAGGTCCTCGCCAAGCGGGTCGAGCCGGCGCTGACGGAGGGCGCGGACGTCCAGGGCCTGGACGCGTCGACGCGCGCGCTGGTGGCCACGTACCGGGAGCTCCGGGGGCGGTGACCTGACGGGCCCGGTGACCTGACGGGGTCCGGGGGCGTGCTGCCCCCGGACCCGCGTACCTCGGCCCCGGGAACCCGCTCAGGAAGCGGGCTGGGGGTACAGGGCCGTCGGGAGCTTGGCCGCCGCGGCGCGGTCCAGCAGCCACAGCGTGCGCGAGCGGCCGTACGCGGCCGCCGCCGGGGCCTGGACACTGCCCGCGCCGCCGAGGGCGATGGCCACCGCGGCGGCCTTGTCCTCGCCCGCCGCCAGGAGCCAGACCTCGCGGGCCGCCCGGATCGCCGGGAACGTCAGCGAGACCCGGGTGGGCGGCGGCTTCGGCGCACCGTGCACCCCGACCACCGTGCGCTCCGACTCGCGGGACGCCGGGTGCTCCGGGAAGAGGGACGCCACGTGGGTGTCCGGGCCGACGCCCAGCATCAGCACGTCGAATTGGGGGACCGGCCCGTGGTCCTCGGGGCCGGAGGCCTTGCGGAGCTCCTCCGCGTAGGCCGCCGCGGCCGCGTCCACGTCGTTCCCGTACGGGCCGTCCGAGGCCGGCATCACGTGGACCCGCGCCGGGTCCACCGGGACGGAGTCCAGGAGGGCCTCGCGGGCCTGGGTGTGGTTGCGCTCGGGGTCGTCGGCGGGGATGTACCGCTCGTCACCCCACCAGAGGTCGAGGCGCGCCCAGTCGATCGCGTCCCGCGCGGGGGCGGCGGCGAGGGCGGCGAGCAGCCCGTTGCCGTTGCGGCCGCCGGTGAGGACCACGGAGGCGCTGCCGCGGGCGGCCTGCGCGTCCACGATCTTTGTGATGAGCCGGGCCGCGGCGGCCTGCGCCATCAGTTCCTTGTCGCGGTGGACGACGACCTGAGGAGTCGTCATTCCCATGGCTTCGCCGCCTTCTCGGTAGTAATCCTGTGGGTGTGGATGCGAAAACGCCGGACGGGCCGGATGGTGCCGCGCAGCGGCACCGTCCAGCCTCGCCGGCGTTGAGGGTTACTTGGCAGCGGCCTTCTTGGCCGGCTTGGGGGTGGCCTTCGCCGGGGCGTCGGCTGCGGGGGCCGGGCCCGGATCGACCGCCGGGGCCGGCTGCGCCGACTCCAGCTTCGCCACGCCGAACTTCAGCGAGGACTCGTACGTGTTGTCCGGGTCCAGCCGGCGCAGCTCCTCCGCCAGCAGTTCGGCCGTGTCGCGGCGCTTGAGCGCCACCGCACGGTCGGGCTGACCCGGCATGCACAGCGTGGCCAGCGACCCGTCCGCGCGGTCCAGGACGATCTCGCCGTCCTTGGTCGTCAGCCGGACCGCCGTCAGACCGGGACCCGCCGACACGGTGCGCCGGACGGGAACCCGAAGGCGGTCCGCCAGCCACATGGCCAGCAGCTCGCAGCTCGGGTTGTCGTCCTCGCCCTCGACGATCGCCGAGACGACCTGCAGGGCCTGCTGGTCCAGCGCCGCCGCCAGCATGGAGCGCCACGGGGTGATCCGGGTCCAGGACAGGTCCGTGTCCCCGGGCGCGTACGCCGCGGCGCGCGAGCCGAGCTTGCCGGTCGGGTCCTCGCAGGAGTACGTGTCCGTGATCCGGCGCTGCCCCAGCGAACCCAGCGGATCGCCCGCCAGGTCCGTCGGAGCACCCTCCGGCC
Source organism: Streptomyces sp. ISL-87 (assembly GCF_018614095.1). Lineage (GTDB taxonomy): Bacteria > Actinomycetota > Actinomycetes > Streptomycetales > Streptomycetaceae > Streptomyces. The sequence goes on from NZ_JAGGOY010000001.1 coordinate 76,874, forward strand.
ACCACACGACGACCGGCGCGTCCGGCAGCAGGAGGGGGAGAACCACCGACTGGGCGTGGTTGACCAGTTCGCCGTGCAGACGGAGCACGATCGTCTCGCCGGTGCCCGAGTCCGTCCCGACGCGGACTTCCGCGTCGAGGCGGGCCTCACGGCGGCTGCGCGGCGAGCGGCTGACCCGCTTGACGACGACGATGATCCGCGAGGGGTGCTCGTGGGAGGCGTCGTTCGCCGACTTGAGCGCGTCGTACGCGTTCTCCTCGTCGGTCACGATCACCAGCGTGAGGACCATGCCGATGGCAGGTGTGCCGATGTCCCGGCGCGCCTGCACCAACGCGGCGTTGATCTTGCTGGAGGTGGTCTCCGTGAGATCGATCTTCATGGCCGGCGCCAGCTCCGTCCGTCTCGTGCGAGCATCTCGTCCGCCTCGACCGGCCCCCAGGTGCCCGCCTGGTACTGCGCGGGCTTGCCGTGCTTGTCCCAGTACTCCTCGATCGGGTCGAGGATGTTCCAGGACAGTTCGACTTCCTGGTGACGCGGGAAGAGGTTCGCGTCGCCGAGGAGCACGTCGAGGATCAGCCGCTCGTACGCCTCGGGGCTGGACTCGGTGAAGGACTCGCCGTAGGCGAAGTCCATCGTGACGTCCCGGACCTCCATGGAGGTGCCCGGCACCTTGGAGCCGAAGCGGACCGTCACGCCCTCGTCCGGCTGGACCCGGATGACCAGGGCGTTCTGCCCCAGCTCCTCGGTCGCGCCCGATTCGAACGGGAGGTACGGGGCCCGCTTGAAGACCACCGCGATCTCGGTCACCCGGCGGCCCAGGCGCTTGCCGGTCCGCAGGTAGAACGGGACGCCCGCCCAGCGGCGGTTGTTGATCTCCAGGCGGATGGCCGCGTAGGTGTCGGTCTTCGACTTGGGGTCGATACCGTCCTCTTCGAGGTACCCGACGACCTTCTCGCCGCCCTGCCACGCCGCCGAGTACTGGCCGCGCACGGTGTGCTTGCCCAGGTCCTCGGGCAGCTCCACGGCGGTCAGCACCTTGAGCTTCTCGGCCACCAGCGCCTTGGGGTGGAAGGTGCCGGGCTCCTCCATCGCCGTCAGCGCGAGCAGCTGGAGGAGGTGGTTCTGGATGACGTCGCGGGCCGCGCCGATGCCGTCGTAGTAGCCGGCCCGGCCGCCGATGCCGATGTCCTCGGCCATGGTGATCTGCACGTGGTCGACGTACGAGCGGTTCCAGATCGGCTCGAACATCGTGTTGGCGAAGCGGAGCGCCAGGATGTTCTGGACGGTCTCCTTGCCGAGGTAGTGGTCGATCCGGAAGACCTCATCACGGGGAAAGACCTCGTGGACGACCTTGTTGAGCTCCTCGGCGCTCTTCAGGTTGTGGCCGAAGGGCTTCTCGATGACGGCGCGCCGCCAGGAGCCCTCCTTCTGTGCCAGGCCGTGGTCCTTGAGCTGCTGGACCACCTTGGGGAAGAACTTCGGCGGGACCGACAGGTAGAAGGCGAAGTTGCCGCCCGTGCCCTGGGCCTTGTCGAGTTCCTCGATCGTCGCCTTCAGGGTCTCGAAGGCCGCGTCGTCGTCGAAGTCGCCCTGCACGAACCGGCAGCCCTGCACCAGCTGCTGCCAGACCTCCTCACGGAACGGCGTGCGCGAGTGCTCCTTGACGGCCTCGTACACCTCCTGGGCGAAGTCCTCGTGCTCCCACTCGCGGCGGGCGAACCCGATGAGCGAGAAGCCCGGCGGGAGAAGACCGCGGTTGGCCAGGTCGTAGACGGCAGGCATCAGCTTCTTGCGCGACAGGTCACCCGTAACGCCGAAAATGACCAGGCCGGACGGCCCCGCGATGCGCGGGAGCCGCCGGTCCTGTGCGTCACGAAGCGGGTTCGCTCCGTTTACAGACAAGGTGTTCAGGCCTCCGTGGGGGCGAGGCGCGAAAGCTCCGCCTCGGTCGACTTCAGAAGGTCGTTCCAGGACGCCGCGAACTTCTCGACGCCTTCGTCCTCAAGCAGCTGAACGACATCGTCGTATGAGATGCCGAGCTTCGCGACCGCGTCGAGCTCGTCACGCGACTGCTCGTAGGTGCCGCGAATGGTGTCGCCTGCGACCTCGCCGTGGTCGGCGGTGGCCTCCAGGGTGGCCTCCGGCATCGTGTTGACCGTGCCGGGGGCGACCAGGTCCACCACGTACAGGGTGTCCTTGTACGCCGGGTCCTTGACGCCGGTCGAGGCCCACAGCGGACGCTGCTTGTTGGCCTGCGCCTTGTCCAGGGCGGCCCAGCGCTCGCTGCCGAACACCTCTTCGTAGGCCTCGTAGGCCAGACGGGCGTTGGCGAGGGCCGCCTTGCCCTTCAGGGCCTTGGCCTCGTCGGTGCCGATGCCGTCCAGGCGCTTGTCGATCTCCGAGTCCACGCGGGACACGAAGAAGGAGGCGACCGAGTGGATCTTGGAGAGGTCCAGGCCCGCGGCCTTCGCCTTCTCCAGACCTGCCAGGTACGCGTCCATGACCGCGCGGTAGCGCTCCAGCGAGAAGATCAGCGTGACGTTGACGCTGATGCCCTTGCCGATGACCTCGGTGATCGCCGGCAGGCCGGCCTTGGTCGCCGGGATCTTGATGAGCGTGTTCGGGCGGTCCACCAGCCATGCGAGCTGCTTGGCCTCGGCGATGGTCGCCGTGGTGTTGTGCGCCAGGCGCGGGTCGACCTCGATCGACACGCGGCCGTCCTGGCCCTCGGTGGCGTCGTAGACCGGCCGCAGGATGTCGGCGGCGTCGCGGACGTCCGCCGTCGTGATCATGCGGATGGCCTCGTCGACGGTGACCTTGCGGGCGGCGAGGTCGGCGAGCTGCTGCTCGTAGCCGTCACCGCTGCTGATCGCCTTCTGGAAGATCGACGGGTTGGTGGTGACACCGACCACGTGCTGCTGGTCGATCAGCTCGGCGAGGTTGCCGGACGTGATGCGCTTGCGGGACAGGTCGTCCAGCCAGATCGCCACGCCCTCGTCGGAGAGGCGCTTGAGTGCGTCTGTCATGAGGAATGCATCTCCTACTGGTTCTTGTGACGCCGTCAGCGCGCGGCGGCGGCGAGGCGTACTGAATCGATGCTGGCCTTGGCGGCGGCGGTCACGGCCTCGCCGGTGAGGCCGAACTCGCGGTACAGCACGGCGCCGTCGGCCGAGGCACCGAAGTGCTCCAGCGAGACGATCCGGCCGGCGTCGCCGACGTAGCGGTGCCAGGTCAGGCCGATGCCGGCCTCGACCGCGACGCGCGCCTTGACGGACGGCGGCAGGACGCTGTCCTTGTACGCCTGGTCCTGCTCCTCGAACCACTCGACGGACGGCATCGAGACCACGCGGGCCGGGATGCCCTCGGCCTGAAGCGCCTCGCGGGCGGCGACGGCGAGCTGGACCTCTGAGCCGGTGCCGATGAGGACGACCTGGGCGTCGCCACCTTCGGCCTCGAACAGCACGTAACCGCCCTTGGCGGCGTTCTCGTTGCGCTCGTACGTCGGCACGCCCTGGCGGGTCAGCGCCAGACCGTGCGGGGCACCCTTGCCGAACACCTTGGTGTGGCGCTTGAGGATCTCGCGCCAGGCGATGGCGGTCTCGTTCGCGTCGGCCGGGCGGACCACGTTCAGCCCCGGGATGGCGCGCAGCGAGGCGATGTGCTCGACCGGCTGGTGGGTCGGGCCGTCCTCGCCGAGACCGATGGAGTCGTGCGTCCACACGTAGGTGACGGGCACGTGCATCAGCGCGGAGAGGCGGACGGCGTTGCGCATGTAGTCGGAGAACACCAGGAAGGTGCCGCCGTAGATGCGGGTGTGGCCGTGCAGGGCGATGCCGTTCATGGCCGCGGCCATGGCGTGCTCGCGGATGCCGAAGTGGATGGTGCGGCCGTACGGGTCGGCCTCCGGCAGCGGGTTGCCCTTCGGCAGGAACGAGGAGTTCTTGTCGATGGTGGTGTTGTTGGAGCCGGCCAGGTCGGCCGAGCCGCCCCACAGCTCCGGGATGACCGCGCCGAGCGCCTGAAGCACCTTGCCGGAGGCCGCGCGGGTGGCGACGCCCTTGCCGGGCTCGAAGACGGGGAGCTTGTCCTCCCAGCCGGCGGGCAGCTCGTTGGCGTTGATGCGGTCGAACTCGGCGGAGCGCTCCGGGTTGGCGGTGCGCCAGGCGGAGAAGTCCTTCTCCCAGGCGGCCTTGGCCTCGCGGCCGCGGTCCAGCGCCTTGCGGGTGTGCGCGATGACCTCGTCGGAGACCTCGAAGGCCTTCTCCGGGTCGAAGCCGAGGACGCGCTTGGTGGCGGCGACCTCGTCGTCACCGAGGGCCGAGCCGTGGGAGGCCTCGGTGCCCTGGGCGTGCGGGGCGGGCCAGGCGATGATCGAGCGGGCCGCGATGAAGGACGGGCGCCCGGTCTCGGCCTTGGCGGCCTGGAGGGCCTCGAACAGGGCCTTCGGGTCGAGGTCGCCGTTCTTCTGCTGGGCGACGCGCTGGACGTGCCAGCCGTACGCCTCGTAGCGCTTGATGGTGTCCTCGGAGACGGCCGTCTCGGTGTCACCCTCGATGGAGATGTGGTTGTCGTCCCACAGCAGCACGAGGTTGCCGAGCTTCTGGTGGCCGGCCAGCGCGGACGCCTCGTGGGAGATGCCCTCCTGGAGGCAGCCGTCGCCCGCGATCGCGTAGACCATGTGGTCGAACGGGGAGGTGCCCGGGGCGGCCTCCGGGTCGAACAGGCCGCGCTCGTAGCGGGCGGCCATGGCCATGCCCACCGCGTTGGCGACGCCCTGGCCGAGCGGGCCGGTGGTGGTCTCCACGCCGGCCGTGTGGCCGTACTCCGGGTGGCCGGGGGTCTTGGAACCCCAGGTGCGGAACGCCTTGAGGTCGTCCAGCTCCAGGCCGAACCCGCCCAGGTAGAGCTGGGTGTACAGGGTCAGGGACGAGTGCCCCGCGGAGAGCACGAAACGGTCGCGGCCAACCCACTCGGGGTCCGCCGGGTCGTGCCGCATCACCTTCTGGAACAGGGTGTACGCGGCGGGGGCCAGGCTCATCGCCGTACCGGGGTGGCCGTTTCCGACCTTCTGGACCGCGTCCGCGGCCAGGACGCGGGCCGTGTCGACGGCCCGCTGGTCCAGTTCGGTCCACTCGAGCTCTGTGGTCGTCGGCTTGGTGCTCACCGTGGGTCAGGGCTCCTCTCCACATGTCGTTTCCCGGTGACGAACGGTGCACCGGCGCGATTCCGAGCCTACCCCCGCGAGGGCGTGCGGCTATTCGAGTCCGCGTCGTGCTTCATGAGGTTGCTTGCCAGTGCTCATACGGGCTTTGCCCCTCTCACCTGTCGCCGCCCGGCCGCCCGGCCACCGATCGGCCCAACGCGAGGCGACCCCCGCGCGGGGCCACGTATGGGCAACGTCTACAGTGGCGTGGTACGCGCAAGCCTTTACTGGACTTTCATGTCTGAAGCTTGCTGGATTCTCTCTCAGGGGTGTGCGTGACGGCCGTCGAATCCCGTCCAGCGGGGGTACTCGGGACGAGCCCCGGTCGCCGGCCGTTCGGGGCCCGGGTCATGGCTTTCGTAGCTTTGACCAAGCCGCGGATCATCGAACTTCTGCTGATCACCACAGTGCCGGTGATGTTCCTCGCCGAGCAGGGTGTGCCCTCGCTGTGGCTGGTCCTCGCGACCTGCTTCGGCGGCTACCTGTCCGCAGGCGGCGCCAACGCGCTGAACATGTACATCGACCGCGACATCGACGCGCTGATGGACCGGACTTCGCAGCGGCCGCTGGTGACCGGCATGGTCAGCCCGCGCGAATGCCTGGCCTTCGGCATCACCCTCGCCGTGGTCTCCACCCTGTTCTTCGGGCTGCTGGTCAACTGGCTGTCGGCCGCCCTCGCGCTCGGCGCGCTCCTCTTCTACGTCGTGGTCTACACGATGCTGCTGAAGCGGCGCACCGCGCAGAACATCGTCTGGGGCGGTATCGCGGGCTGCATGCCGGTGCTCATCGGCTGGTCGGCGGTGAAGAACGAGGTCTCCTGGGCCGCGGTCATCCTCTTCCTCGTCATCTTCTTCTGGACGCCGCCGCACTACTGGCCGCTGTCGATGAAGGTGAAGGACGACTACGCGCGTGTCGGCGTGCCGATGCTGCCCGTCGTGGCCGGCAACAAGGTCGTGGCGCGCCAGATCGTCCTCTACAGCTGGGTGATGGTGGTGGTCTCGCTGCTGCTGACCCCGCTGGGGTACACCGGCTGGTTCTACACCGCGGTCGCGCTCGTGGCGGGCGGCTGGTGGCTGTGGGAGGCGCACGCGCTGAACGCGCGGGCCAAGGCCGGCGTGACGGGCGCGAAGCTCAAGGAGATGCGGCTGTTCCACTGGTCCATCACCTATGTGTCGCTCCTCTTCGTGGCCGTGGCCGTGGATCCCTTCCTCCGTTGATTACTCGCCGGTAGCATTCCTTTCATGGCAGACACCACGGCAGACACCGCAGGCACCGAGGACACCGCAGGCGCCGCGGCCAAGAAGCAGGACCGCACGGCAGCGAAGCTGGCCAGGCAGATCGGCGCGTTCGCCAAGGAGCACGGCGGCGTCGAGGGACAGCTGGCGCACATCGGCCAGTCCGGCACCCGGATCGTGCTCGTCGGCACCGACGGCGCCTGGGGAGACCTGGTGGCCCCGACCTACGCGACCGCGCAGCTGGCCGCGGAGAAGGCCGGGCTCACCCTCCACGAGGACTTCGACGGGGACCTGGCGGCCCGCGTGCGCACCGGGCCCTACGAGTGGACCCGCATGGCGGGCATCCAGCTCGGCGGAACCGCGAACCCCGCGGCCTGAACCAGCCCTCCGTCGGCGCTCGGTCAACAGCGCGAGCAACACCTCACACCCCGCTCACCCGTTAAGACGTGTGGAAGCCCCTTCCTCACGTCCGCAACGGGATGCCCGGATGATCGAAACGCCGCCCCTGGTGGACCAGTACTGCCACGGAGTGCTCCGTACGGAGCTGGGACTCGCGACCTTCGAGGCCCAGCTCACCCCCGCGGCCGGTACGCCCGCCGCGGGGACCACCTTCTTCGACACCCAGACCGGCTTCGCCGTGCGCCGCTGGTGCCCGCCGCTGCTGGGGCTGGAGCCCCACTGCGCGCCCGCCCGATATCTGGCCCGGCGGCGCGAGCTCGGCGTGGTCGAGTCCGGCCGACGGCTGCTGCGCGGCTCCGGGATCGCCGCCTATCTGGTCGACACCGGGGAACCCGGCGACCTCGCGGGGCCCAAGGAGCTGGCCCTCGCCGGGGACGCCGAGGCGCACGAGCTCGTACGGCTGGAGTTGCTGGCCGAGCAGGTCGCGGACACCTCCGGGACCGTGGCCGCCTTCCTCGCCAACCTGGCCGGGGCCGTCCACCACGCCGCCGCCGGGGCGGTGGCCTTCACCTGCGGCGCCGACGCGGAATATCCCGCGGCCCTGGCGTTCGCGCCCGAGCCGCCCGGTCCCGGCGAGGTGCGCGGGGCGGCCGGGCGGTGGCTGGCCCGGCGGGCCAAGGGGGCGGCCCTACGGGATCCCGTACTCCTGCGGCACCTGCTGTGGAGCGCGGTGGCGTCCGGGCTGCCGATCCAGCTGCACACCGGTGCGGGGGAGACGGGCGCGGAGGACGCGGGGGCGCGGCCGGAGCGGGGCGACCCGGCACTGCTGACGGATTTCGTACGGGCCACCGAGGGGCTGGGGACACAGCTGGTGCTGCTCGGCGGGTACCCGTACCACCGGCACGCGGCGCGGCTGGCCGCGGCGTTCCCGCACGTCCACGCCGATCTCGGGCAGGCCCTTTCGCACACCGGGGCGCGGGCGGCCGGGGTGCTGGCCGAACTGCTGGAGCTCGCGCCGTTCGGGAAGCTGATGTTCTCCAGCGGGGGCCGGCGGCTGCCCGAGCTGCACGCGGTGGGCGCCCTGGCGTTCCGGGAGGCGCTGGGCCGGGTGCTGGGCGGCTGGGTCACCGACGGGGCCTGGTACTGGCGGGACGCGGAACGGGTGGCGGCGATGATCGCGGCGGGCAATGCCCGCCGCGTCTACCGGCTCGACGAGTGCGGCTGAGGGAGGTAGCGCGGCTGAGGGGGTTCTGAGGCGCCCCCAGCCCGGCGCGGCCCTCAGGCCGAGGTGAGCTGCGCGTCGCCCTGGGCCGGGATGTCCGCCCGGTCCGCCGACCGCTCGCGCAGGCTCAGCGCCACGCGGAGCACGCTGATCCACACCAGGCAGGAGCCGAGCATGTGCGCCGCGACCAGGGCCTCGGGCAGCTCGGTGAAGAACTGGACGTAGCCGATGGCGCCCTGCGCGAGCAGCACGATCAGCAGGTCCCGGGCGCGCGCCCGGGTGTCGACGGGGGCGTCCACCACCCGCAGCACCAGCCACATCGCGACGGCGAGCGCGCACGCCAGCCACGCGGCGACGGCGTGCACATGGGCGGTGCCGGCCCAGTCGAGCGGCATCCGCTTGATCTCGCTGCGGTCGCCGGCGTGCGGACCGGTCCCGGTGACCACCGTGCCCGCCGCGATCAGTACGAAGGTCGTCGCGAGCAGCGCCCACGACAGCTTGCGCACCGGGCCGGGCACCCGCGGCCGGGGGGCGGTGTCGGCCTCGCGGGTGCGCTGCCAGGTGACGGTGGTCACGGTGATCAGCGAGGTGGCGAGCAGGAAGTGCCCGGCCACGCTGTACGGGTTGAGGCCCGTCATGACGGTGATGCCGCCGAGGACCGCGTTGGCCATCACGATGGCGAACTGGAGCCAGCCGAGCCTGGTCAGCGGATGGCGCCACGGCTTGGCCGAGCGGGCCGCGATGATGGCCCAGCCAACGGCGGCGCTCAGTACGTACGTCAGCATCCGGTTGCCGAACTCGATGGCGCCGTGGAAGCCCTGGGCGGGCGTCGCGATGAGGCTGTCGTCGGTGCACTTGGGCCAGGTATCGCAGCCGAGACCGGATCCGGTCAGCCGCACCGCGCCGCCGGTGACGACGATGGCCACGCTCATCAGGAGCGCGGCGAACGCGGCCCGCTGGACGGCCCGGGGTGACGGGGTCCAGCGGCTGGCGATGTATGCGAGGGGGTTCGACACGGCCACTATCGTAAACGGCGCTTTGTGCAAAGTTTCACGAGGGGGTGGCAGCGGCCGAGTCGGGGCCGATGATCTGGCGGAACGCGGCCGCGGCGGGATCGCCCTCCTCCTGCCACCAGACGCGGATGCGCCAATAGCCGCCCTCGCCGGGGTAGTCCGCGGACTCCTGGAACCCCTTGGCCAATTCGCCCGCTACGTCCGCCGCTGAACCATTTCGCACTTCTGCCGCGCTGTGCCAGGGATGTTCGAGTGCGTTCCACAGTCCGTCAGCACCCCGTACGTCGATGCGCCACACCGCGAGCCAGGACGTCACGTCCAGCATCGTGGTCACCTGGTCGGCGCCGAGGTGGAGCCGGGCGGCGATCCCGGGCACCGGCACCCCCCGGATCCGGGCGGCCACCACGGCCTGCGGCAGCAGCCGTTCGGGCAGCAGCCCCTCGGCGCGCAGCGCGACCAGGGAGTCGAAGTCGAGGAAGCGCAGCCGCAGTTCCAGCTGGCGGCCGATGTGGTCGAGGGCGTCCTCCGCCTCCATAGCCTCCTCGGAACCCGGGTGCGCGAGCAGCAGCTGCCGGAAGCCGGACTCCGCGTCCACCGCCCAGGCCACCGCGTCCGCCACGAAGCCCAGCTCCGCCAGCCGGTCCCCGAGGAAGACCTTGGCCTGCGCGAGGCCCCGCCGGTTGACCGGATCGTTCTGGTCCAGGGACTCCCAGAGCGCGACGGCGGCACGCGTCGCGTCACGGGCGCGCTCGCCGGCGGCCCGCTCCATGGCGCTCGGACCCTCCTCGGCGGCCAAGCCCAGCGGGTGCCGGGGCAGCCGGTACGCGTCGCTCAGCGGCCAGGCCAGCCACACGCCCTGGTTGATCAGACCCCGGGCGTACCAGCGGGCGTACTCCGGGGCATGCCCGGCCGCCTGCTGCGCGTGCCGCAGGCCCTCCTCGATGGCGGAGAGGGCCCCCGCCCGGTCCCCGGCCGCGAACCGGCGCGCGGCGAGGTCGCCCAGGCGAAGCCCCAGCCGGGCGGCGCATTCGGCGTCGGTACGGGCGGGCTCGCGGAGCGCGCCGATCAGCTCACCGAGCAGGCGGTCGCTCTCCCCGGGCTCCGCGTGCGCGGCCCCGGCCCGGATCCTCGCCCACTGTTCGTCCAGCCGCAGAACGGCTTCCCGTTGCCCCATGTCCGCCCTCCGGCGTCTGTGGTGCGCTTCCGTCAAGGGTCATCTCAGCCCCACGGACAGTGGGGTAAGGCTAACGTCACAGCGTGCAACCGGGCGGGTCTCAACCCGGGTGGGTTTTGATCGTGTGAGTCTCGACCGTCGGCTGGGCGGGCGAGCAGCGTGAGCCAGGAATCCCCTCGCAAGGGGGAGGAGTCAATCCCAGCGGAAGAGCCGCGCCGCGGCACCCAGCCCGAGTACCGCCCAGCAGGTCAGCACGGCCGCGTCCCCCCACGGCAGCGCAGCTCCGTGCTGGAGCACCTCGCGCAGCCCGTCGGACAGGGCCGAGATGGGCAGCAGCCCCAGTACGGACTGCACCGCGCCCGGGAACTTCTCCATCGGCACGATCACCCCGCCCCCGACCAGCAGCAGCAGGAACACCAGGTTGGCGGCGGCCAGCGTCGCCTCGGCCTTGAGCGTGCCCGCCATCAGCAGCCCGAGCCCGGAGAAGGCGGCCGTGCCCAGCAGGATCAGCGCGGCGACCGACAGCGGGTTCCCGTGCGGGGACCAGCCCAGCGCGAAGGCGATCACGGTCAGCAGGGCGATCTGGAGCGCCTCGGTGACCAGCACGGACAGGGTCTTGGCGGCCATGAGCGCCCAGCGTGGCAGCGGGGAGGCCCCGAGCCGCTTGAGCACCCCGTAGCGGCGGTCGAAGCCGGTGGCGATGGCCTGGCCGGTGAAGGCGGTGGACATCACGGCGAGGGCCAGGATGCCGGGGGCGAGGAAGTCCACCGACTTCTCGGTGCCCGTATCGACGATGTCCACGGCGGAGAACAGCACCAGCAGCAGCGCCGGGATGACCACGGTGAGCAACAGCTGCTCACCGTTGCGCAGCAGCATCCGGGTCTCCAGCGCCGTCTGCGCGAGGATCATGCGGGACACGGGCGCGGCCCCCGGCCTGGGGGTGAACGTACCGGCGCTCATGCGCGCAGCTCCTTACCGGTCAGCTCGAGAAAGACGACTTCGAGGGTGTGCCGCTCGACGGAGAGGCTGTCCGGCATCACCCCGTGCTGCGCACACCAGGAGGCGACGGTGGCCAGCAGCTGCGGGTGGACGTCACCGGTGACCCGGTAGACGCCCGCGCTGAGCTCGGCGGCCTCGGTGCCGTCGGGCAGTGCCTTCAGCAGCGAGGCGAGGTCGAGGGAGGGGCGGCCGGTGAAGCGGAGGGTGTTCTCCGCGCCGCCGCGGCACAGCTGCTCGGGGGTGCCGTGGGCGATGACCTTGCCGGCGTCCACGATGGCGACCTCGTCGGCGAGCTGCTCGGCTTCGTCCATGTGGTGGGTGGTGAGCACTACGGACACCCCGTCGGCGCGCAGCTCGCGTACCAGGTCCCAGGTGGCGCGGCGGGCCTGCGGGTCCAGCCCGGCCGTCGGCTCGTCGAGGAAGACCAGCTCGGGGCGGCCGACGACGGCCATGGCCAGGGCGAGACGCTGCTGCTGCCCGCCGGAGAGCCTGCGGTAGGCGGTGCGGCCGCAGCCGCCGAGTCCGAGGCGTTCCACCAGGGAGTCCACGTCGAGCGGGTCGGCGTACAGCTTGGCCATGTGGCGCAGCATCTCGACGGCGCGGGCGCCGGAGTAGACCCCCCCGGACTGGAGCATCACGCCGATCCGCGGGCGCAGGGCCTCGGCCTGGGCGACCGGGTCGAGGCCGAGGACACGCACGGTTCCGGCGTCGGGGCGGCGGTAGCCCTCGCAGGTTTCCACCGTGGTGGTCTTGCCCGCGCCGTTTGGGCCGAGGACCGCGGTGACCGAGGCTCTGCGGACGGTGAGGTCCAGGCCGTCCACCGCTGTCTTGTGGCCGTACCGCTTCACCAGTCCGCGGATCTCCACGGCGGGGTCGTTGCTCATGCGGGTGAGTCTACGGAGGGCGGGCAGGCCCCTTTTTCCGGCCTCTGATGTTCACCGTGCCGAGGAACGTCGCGGACCCGGAATGGCTGGTGGGGACGCGCTCTGCGTAGACCCGCGCCCACAAATTAGGTCACCCTTAGTGATGGAAGCCACCAGGAGTGGCCTCGGTCACGGCTTGTCGGGGCTCGGCTAATTACGCAACAATGGCGTTGTGAAATACGGCGAACGGCTGATCGAGACCCCCCAGGGGGAACTCGCGACCGGGGAGCGGTCAACCCGCAACCGGGTGGCGCGCTCCATCCTGGACCACGGTCCGTCCACCGTCGCCGACCTCGCCCAGCGTCTCGGCCTCACCCAGGCCGCCGTCCGCCGCCATCTCGACACGCTCGTCACCGACGACGTGGTCGAACCCCGTGAGCAGCGCGTGTACGGCACGCGCACCCGGGGCCGGCCCGCCAAGGTCTTCGCGCTCACCGACTGCGGCCGCGACGCCTTCGACCAGTCCTACGACCTCCTCGCCGCGGACGCCATGCGCTGGATCGCGCAGTCCGCGGGCGGCGGGGAGCAGGGGGAGGCGGCAGTGGCCGCCTTCGCCAGGGCGCGACTGGCCGCACAGGCGGAGACCTACCGGGAAGCCGTCGAGGCGGCCGCCCCCGCGGACCGCACCGAGGCCCTTGCCAAGGCGTTGACCGCGGACGGGTACGCTGCTACGGCGAAGAGCGCTCCCGGTCCGCACAGCGGAGAACAGCTCTGCCAGCACCACTGCCCGGTCGCGCACGTCGCCGAGCAGTTCCCGCAGCTCTGCGAGGCGGAGACCGAGGTCTTCTCCCGCCTGCTCGGGACACATGTGCAGCGGCTCGCCACGATCGCCCACGGCGACGGGGTGTGCACCACGTTCATTCCGCGTAGCGCGAGCGGCACACAGACAGACACATCAGCATCTGCAAGTACGGCCGGGAGGAACCCCGCATGACCACGGAGACTGCTCACCCTGAGCTCGATGGCCTGGGCACCTACGAATACGGCTGGGCCGACTCCGACGCGGCCGGCGCCGCTGCCAAGCGGGGTCTGTCCGAGGATGTCGTCCGCGACATCTCGGCGAAGAAGTCCGAGCCCGAGTGGATGCTGAAGCTCCGCCTCAAGGGCCTCAAGCTGTTCGACAAGAAGCCCATGCCGAACTGGGGCTCCGACCTCTCGGGCATCGACTTCGACAACATCAAGTACTTCGTGCGTTCCACCGAGAAGCAGGCCGCTTCCTGGGAGGATCTGCCGGAGGACATCAAGAACACGTACGACAAGCTCGGCATCCCGGAGGCGGAGAAGCAGCGCCTCGTCGCCGGTGTCGCCGCCCAGTACGAGTCCGAGGTCGTCTACCACCAGATCCGTGAGGACCTGGAGGAGCAGGGCGTCATCTTCCTCGACACGGACACCGCGCTCAAGGAGCACCCGGAGCTCTTCCAGGAGTACTTCGGCACGGTCATCCCGGTCGGCGACAACAAGTTCGCGTCGCTGAACACCGCCGTGTGGTCGGGCGGCTCGTTCATCTACGTCCCCAAGGGCGTCAAGGTCGACATCCCGCTCCAGGCCTACTTCCGTATCAACACGGAGAACATGGGCCAGTTCGAGCGGACGCTGATCATCGTCGACGAGGACGCGTACGTCCACTACGTCGAGGGCTGCACCGCCCCGATCTACTCCTCGGACTCGCTGCACAGCGCCGTGGTCGAGATCATCGTGAAGAAGGGCGGCCGCTGCCGCTACACGACCATCCAGAACTGGTCGAACAACGTCTACAACCTGGTCACCAAGCGCGCCGTGGCGTACGAGGGCGCGACCATGGAGTGGATCGACGGCAACATCGGTTCCAAGGTCACCATGAAGTACCCGGCCGTCTACCTGATGGGCGAGCACGCCAAGGGCGAGACGCTGTCCATCGCCTTCGCGGGCGAGGGCCAGCACCAGGACGCCGGCTCCAAGATGGTCCACATGGCGCCGAACACCTCCTCGAACATCGTCTCCAAGTCGGTGGCGCGAGGCGGCGGCCGCACCTCGTACCGCGGCCTGGTCGAGATCGGCGAGGGTGCCCACGGCTCGAAGTCCAACGTGCTGTGTGACGCGCTCCTGGTCGACACGATCTCCCGCTCGGACACGTACCCCTACGTGGACGTCCGCGAGGACGACGTGTCCATGGGCCACGAGGCGACCGTCTCCAAGGTCTCCGACGACCAGCTCTTCTACCTGATGAGCCGCGGTCTGACCGAGTTCGAGGCCATGGCCATGATCGTGCGCGGCTTCGTCGAGCCGATCGCCCGTGAGCTGCCGATGGAGTACGCGCTGGAGCTGAACCGGCTGATCGAGCTGCAGATGGAGGGCTCGGTCGGCTGACCCCGACCCCGCCCGGCATCCCCAGCACATTGACGTAGGCAGCATTGTTTAAAGAGAGCGAGCAACACGACAGCCATGGCTGAGGCTCAGAACATTCCGGCGGGTTCGACCACCGCCGGCGCGATCGCGGTGGCCGCCGAGTCCACCGTCGCCACCCGGATGAGCGCGCCCCCGTCCTTCGACGTGGCGGACTTCCCCGTGCCCCACGGCCGCGAGGAGGAGTGGCGTTTCACGCCGCTCGCCCGCCTGAAGGGTCTGCACGACGGCACCGCGGTCGCCAACGGCACCATGAAGGCCCAGATCGACGCGCCCGAGGGCGTCACGGTCGAGTCGGTGGAGCGCGGCGACGCGCGCATCGGCAAGGCCGGTACCCCGGTGGACCGGATCGCCGCCCAGGCGTTCTCGTCCTTCGCCAAGGCCACGGTCGTCACCGTGCCCAAGGAGGCCGTCCTGGCCGAGCCCGTGCGCGTCTCGCTGCACGGCGAGGGTGGCACCACCTTCGGCCACACCGTCTTCGACGTGCAGGCCTTCGCCGAGGCCGTCATCGTCATCGACCACACCGGTGACGGCGTGCGCGCCGCCAACGTCGACTTCCTCGTCGGCGACGGCGCCAAGCTCACCGTCGTGTCCGTGCAGGACTGGGACGACACCGCCGTTCACTGCTCCCAGCACAACGCGCTGGTCGGCCGTGACGCGACCTTCAAGTCGATCGTGGTCACCTTCGGCGGCGACGTCGTACGCCTGCACCCGCGGGTCAGCTACGCGGGCCCCGGCGGCGAGGCCGAGCTCCTCGGCCTGTACTTCACGGACGCCGGCCAGCACCAGGAGCACCGCCTCCTGGTCACGCACGACGCCCCGCACTGCAAGTCGCACGTGGTCTACAAGGGCGCGCTCCAGGGCCAGGACGCGCACGCGGTCTGGATCGGTGACGTCCTCATCGAGAAGACCGCCGAGGGCACCGACACCTACGAGATGAACCGCAACCTCGTCCTCACGGACGGCGCGCGGGTCGACTCGGTGCCGAACCTGGAGATCGAGACCGGCGAGATCGTCGGCGCCGGCCACGCCTCCGCGACCGGCCGCTTCGACGACGAGCAGCTCTTCTACCTGCAGGCCCGCGGCATCCCGGCCGACGAGGCCCGCCGCCTGGTCGTGCGCGGCTTCTTCGCCGAGCTCGTCCAGCAGATCGGTGTCGACGACATCGAGGAGCGCCTGCTCGCCAAGATCGAGACCGAGCTCCAGGGTTCCGTCTGATGACTTACGTCAAGGCCTGCGCGCTGAGCGAGCTGGAGGAGAACACCCCCAAGAGGGTGGAACTCGACGGCACGCCGGTGTCCATCGTCTCCACCGAGGGGGAGGTGTTCGCGATCAACGACATCTGCTCGCACGCGAACGTCTCGCTCTCGGAGGGCGAGGTCGAAGACTGCCAGATCGAGTGCTGGCTGCACGGGTCGTCCTTCGACCTGCGCACCGGCAAGCCGTCCGGTCTGCCCGCGACGCGCCCCGTACCCGTATACCCCGTAAAGATCGAAGGAGACGATGTGCTCGTCTCCCTCACCCAGGAGTCCTGAGGTATCCATGGCAACGCTTGAAATCCACGACCTGCACGTCTCCGTCGAGGCCGAGCACGGCGCCCGCGAGATCCTCAAGGGCGTCGACCTCACCGTCAAGCAGGGTGAGACGCACGCCATCATGGGTCCGAACGGCTCCGGCAAGTCCACGCTCGCGTACTCGCTCGCCGGTCACCCGAAGTACACCATCACTCGTGGCACCGTGACCCTCGACGGCGAAGACGTCCTGGCGATGTCCGTCGACGAGCGCGCCCGCGCCGGCGTCTTCCTCGCCATGCAGTACCCGGTCGAGGTCCCCGGCGTCTCGGTCTCCAACTTCCTGCGCACCTCGGCCACCGCCATCCGCGGCGAGGCCCCGAAGCTGCGCACCTGGGTGAAGGAGGTCAAGTCCGCGATGGAGCAGCTCCACATGGACCCGGCCTTCGCCGAGCGCAACGTGAACGAGGGCTTCTCCGGCGGTGAGAAGAAGCGCCACGAGATCCTCCAGCTGGAGCTCCTGAAGCCGAAGATCGCGATCCTCGACGAGACCGACTCCGGCCTGGACGTCGACGCGCTGCGCATCGTCTCGGAGGGCGTCAACCGTGTCGCCGAGACCGGCGAGGTCGGCACGCTGCTGATCACCCACTACACGCGCATCCTGCGCTACATCAAGCCCGACTTCGTTCACGTGTTCGCGAACGGTCGGATCGCCGAGTCCGGCGGCGCCGAGCTGGCCGACCAGCTGGAGGCCGAGGGCTACGACAAGTACGTGAAGGGTGGCGCGACCGCGTGACACAGCTGCCTGGCCTCCTCGACATTGAGGCGATCCGCAAGGACTTCCCCCTTCTGGATCGTGTGGTCCACGACGGGAAGAAGATCGTTTACCTGGACAACGCGGCGACCTCGCAGAAGCCGCGCCAGGTGCTCGACGCGCTGAACGAGTACTACGAGCAGCACAACGCCAACGTCCACCGCGGCGTGCACGTGCTCGCTGAGGAGGCCACGGCGCTGTACGAGGGTGCCCGCGACAAGGTCGCCGCCTTCATCAACGCGCCGAGCCGCGATGAGGTGATCTTCACGAAGAACGCCTCTGAGTCGCTCAACCTGGTCGCGAACATGCTCGGCTGGGCGGACGAGCCCTACCGGGTCGACCGCGAGACCGAGATCGCCATCACGGAGATGGAGCACCACTCCAACATCGTGCCGTGGCAGCTGCTCTCGCAGCGCACCGGCGCGAAGCTGAAGTGGTTCGGCCTGACCGACGACGGCCGGCTCGACCTGTCCAACATCGAAGAGGTCATCACGGAGAAGACGAAGATCGTCTCCTTCACCCTGGTCTCCAACATCATGGGCACGGTCAACCCGGTCGAGGCGATCGTCCGGCGCGCGCAGGAGGTAGGCGCGCTGGTGCTGATCGACGCCTCGCAGGCCGCTCCGCACATGCCGCTGGACGTGCAGGCGCTCGGCGCCGACTTCGTGGCCTTCACCGGCCACAAGATGTGCGGCCCGACCGGCATCGGTGTGCTCTGGGGCCGCCAGGAGCTCCTGGAAGACCTGCCTCCGTTCCTCGGCGGCGGCGAGATGATCGAGACCGTGTCGATGCACGCCTCGACGTACGCCCCGGCTCCGCACAAGTTCGAGGCGGGTACGCCCCCGATCGCCCAGGCCGTGGGCCTCGGCGCGGCCGTGGACTATCTGACCGCGATCGGCATGGACAAGATCGCCGCGCATGAGCACGCGATCACCGAATACGCGGTGAAGCGCCTCCTGGAGGTCCCCGACCTGCGGATCATCGGCCCCACCACGGCCGAGGACCGCGGCGCCGCGATCTCCTTCGTGCTCGGCGACATCCACCCGCACGACGTCGGCCAGGTGCTGGACGAGCAGGGCATCGCGGTCCGCGTGGGTCACCACTGCGCGCGCCCGGTCTGCCTGCGGTACGGAATTCCTGCGACGACGCGAGCGTCTTTCTACCTGTACTCCTCTCCGGCCGAGGTCGACGCGCTGATCGACGGGCTGGAGCACGTACGGAACTTCTTCGGCTGACGACGGACGAGGGCGACGAGGACGCAGTGAAGCTGGATTCGATGTACCAGGAACTGATCCTGGACCACTACAAGCACCCGCACGGGCGTGGCCTGCGCGACGGCGACGCCGAGGTGCACCACGTCAACCCGACGTGCGGCGACGAGATCACGCTGCGCGTGAAGTACGACGGCGAGACGCTGACGGATGTCTCGTACGAGGGCCAGGGCTGCTCCATCAGCCAGGCCAGCGCGTCCGTACTGAACGAGCTGCTTGTCGGCAAGGAGCTGGCCGAGGCGCAGAAGATCCAGGGCGTGTTCCTGGAGATGATGCAGTCCAAGGGCAAGATCGAGCCCGACGAGGCCATGGAGGAGGTGCTGGAGGACGCGGTCGCGTTCGTCGGCGTCTCCAAGTACCCGGCTCGCGTGAAGTGTGCTCTGCTGAGCTGGATGGCGTGGAAGGACGCGACGGCCCAGGCGCTGGGCGACGCGGAGAGGAAGACGGCATGACCGAGAACGCGACGCCCGAGGCGTCGATCAAGCCCGCCACCGAGGAAGAGGTCCGCGAGGCCCTCTACGACGTGGTCGACCCCGAGCTGGGCATCGACGTCGTCAACCTGGGCCTGATCTATGGCATCCACATCGACGACGCGAACATCGCCACCCTCGACATGACGCTGACCTCGGCGGCCTGCCCGCTGACGGACGTCATCGAGGACCAGGCGAAGTCGGCGACGGAGGGCATCGTCAACGAGCTCCGCATCAACTGGGTCTGGATGCCCCCGTGGGGCCCGGACAAGATCACGGACGACGGTCGTGAGCAGCTGCGCGCGCTCGGCTTCAACGTCTGAGTCGCTGTACGCGTACCTCAGGGAGGGCCTCCGGCACTGTGCCGGGGGCCCTCCCTGCGTCTTGGGGTGCCCTGCCTGCGCCTTGGGGTGGCCTCCCCGTGTCTCGGGGTGCCCGCCCCGTGTCTCGGGGTGCCCGCCGTGTTCGTTCGTCGGACGGATGACGTGCACCGGGAGTTGGCCACGGTGGCCGAACCTTCTCGACGGCCGTCACGACGTGGGGCCGCACACGACGCGTGGGGGACACCGATGAAGAAGCAGCTCGGCATCGCAGGGATCGCGGCGGTAGTCGTCGCCGGCGTGAGCATGCCCGCGCAGGCGGTCACGTACGGGACGCCGACCATCACGCTGTCGGCCTCGTACCTGACCGGGGCCGTGGGCGCGGTCGGGGACCCGGTGGTGAACGTGACCGTGGGTCAGAGCGGGGCGGACGTCTCGGCGCTGACCGTCAGCGCCTCGGCGTCCAGCAAGGCCTCGGTCGCCGGTACCGGGGACGTGAGCGTCACCGGCGCCGCTGCGGTACGCCAGCTGGCCGTCACCGCGCGGGGCCGCGGCTACACCGACCTCACCGTCAAGGTGACCGGACTGGGCGGCAAGACCGCCAGCAAGACCCTGTACTACGCGGCTTCCGCCGCCGTGCAGAACCCCGCCGACGCGCGGTACTTCACCGGAGCCTCCGACACCTCCGCCGCCGTGGACGTCGGCGGCGGCTACACCGTGGTCGCCGACGACGAGAACAACGTGCTGCGCCTGTACGACCGTTCCCGCGCGGCCGCGCCGGTGCGGACCTGGGACTTCAGCGCGCAGCTCGGGGTCACCAAGGAGGTGGACATCGAGGGGGCGACCCGGATCGGCGACACCATCTTCTGGACGGGCTCGCTCGGCAACAACAAGGACGGTGAGTACAAGGTGCCGCGGAACACGGTGTTCACGACCACGGTGAGCGGTTCCGGCTCGGGTACGCAGCTCGCGTACGGGCGCTCGTACAAGCAGCTCCGCGACGACCTGGTGGCCTGGGACACGGCGAACGGGAACCGCTACGGCTTCGCGGCCGGGACGGCGGCCGGCGAGGCGCCGAAGCAGATCGACGGGTTCAACGTGGAGGGGCTGGAGTTCGCGCCCGGCTCCACGACCACGGCCTACCTGGGCTTCCGGGCTCCGCTGGCGCCCGCAGTGCCGGGTGGCAAGGCGCTGATCGTGCCGGTGACGAACTTCGACAAGGTGCTGTCCACCGGTGCGAAGGCGACCTTCGGGGCGGGCATCGAGCTCGACCTCGGCGGGCTGTCGATCCGGGACATCCGCAAGAACGCGGCCGACCAGTACCTGATCCTGGCCGGCTCCTGGGCCGCCGACGACAACTCCGACCCGTACGCGCTCTACCAGTGGGACGGGTTCGCCGGGCACGCCCCCGTGAAGCGGGCCGACCTGCCGACCGCCGACCCCGGCGGCTGGGAGGCCATCGTGGACGTGCCGGACCTGACGGAGGCGGGAGCGCGGGTGCAGGTGGTCACCGACAGCGGTTCCGCCGACCTGTACGGGGACGGGATCGCGGCCAAGGACCTGACGCACCCGGAGTGGAAGAAGGCCCGGGCGGCCTGGTTCACGCTGAACTGACCCCTGGGAGTCGCCGGGTGGGCATGTGTACGGTCGTACGCAACGCTGTGTACAGTTGTACGCATGCCCTACGTACTGCTTGCCGCGGCCATCGCCGCCGAGGTCGCCGGAACCACCGCGATGAAGTACAGCGAGGGCTTCACGAGGCTGTGGCCCTCGCTGATCACGCTGGTGGGATACGTCATCGCCTTCACGCTGCTCGCGCAGACCCTGAAGTCGATGTCCGTCGGCATGGCGTACGCGATATGGGCCGGGGTCGGCACCGCCGCCATCGCCGCCATCGGCATGGTGTTCATGGGGGAGGCGGCCACCGCCGCGAAGATCGCCGGGATCGCGCTGGTGATCGGCGGGGTGGTCCTGCTGAATCTGGGCGGGGCGCACTGATGCCGGCGGGTGTGCGCAGGTACGACCCCGAGCGGCGGCAGCGGATCATCGACGCGGCGATCCGGGTGGTGGGCGCCAAGGGGATCGCGGGGCTGAGCCATCGCAGTGTGGCGGCGGAGGCGGATGTCCCGCTGGGGTCGACCACTTACCACTTCAAGACGCTGGACGACCTGCTGGTGGCGGCGCTGCGGCAGGCGAACGAGGCGTTCACCGTGCCGCCGCCCGCCCCGGGGGACGACCTCGCGCGGTCCCTCGCCCGCCTGCTGGGGGAGCTGCTGTCCGCGGACCGGGGGCGGGCGGAGCTGGAGTACGAGCTCTACCTGGAGGCCCTGCGCCGCCCGGCGCTGCGTCCTGTGGCGGCGCAGTGGTGCGAGTCGGTGACGGCGGCGCTGGCGCAGCGGGTGGACCCGGTGACGGCGCGGGCGCTGGTCGCCGTCATGGACGGCATCTGCCTGCAAGTCCTGCTGACGGACACGGAGTACGACGAGCCGTACGCCCGCGACATCCTGGGCCGGGTGCTGCGACCCGGTGAACCTTTTCGGTCACGGCACTAGCCGGCGGAGCGCACCGCCGCCAGGGCCGTCGCCACGCCGGCCTCGATGTCCTGGATCGGGTAGATCACCTCGCGCACCGTGCGGTCCCGGTCCAGCACCAGGGTCAGCCGCTTGATCCGGCTCACCCCCGCCGCACGGAACGTGGGCAGGCGCAGGGCGGCCGTCAGGGACAGGTCCGCGTCCGAGAGCAGGGGGAAGCGGAGACGTTCCTGCTCCGCGAACTCCCGCTGCTCGTCGGGCCGCTGCGTGGAGACCCCGTGCACCGTCGCCCCCGCCGCCGTGAACTCCGCCAGCTGGTCGCGGTACGTGCACGACTCGAACGTACAGCCCTTGGCGCCGGGGATTCCGGCCCAGCCGGGCGGGTACGACTCGGCCCGTGCGTACGCGCCCGGGAAGCAGTACAGCACCGTGAACGCCGTGTCCGCGACCGGGTCGCGGAGTTCCCCGAAACGGTCCGGCAGCAGCAGCTCCGGCAGCCGGGTGCCCCGCAGCGCGTGCACGCGGGCCGCCTCCCGCGAGGCCTCGTCGGTCGTCGCCGTCATCTCTCCCTCTCCCAGGATCCAGGCGTCCCCCCAGTCCTGAAGGGCCACCAGGACCGGCAGCAGCGCCCGCCCGCGCGGGGTCAGCCGGTACTCGTGCCGCACAGGGCGTTCCTGGTACGGCTCGCGCGTCAGCACCCCGGCTTCGACCAGCAGCTTCAGCCGCTCGGCCAGCACCTTCCGGGACATGCCCAGCTCGCGCTGGAGCTCGTCGAAGCGGTGCAGCCCACGCGCGCAGTCGCGCACGATCAGCAGCGTCCACCAGTCGCCCACCACGTCGAGGGCCTGGGCGATGGCACAGTCCGCATCGCCGAGGTGTGTGCGCTGGGCCATGGGAGCTCCTTTGTCCGTTGACCCAAGGCTGTCATGCTGACATAGTCCGTTCCCAAAAGGAACTGACTTGGGGGCGGCGTGCTGCAAGGGTTCAAGGACGTACCGCGAGTGGTGTGGCTGCTGGCGGCGGGCGTGTTCGTCAACGCCGTCGTCAGCTTCACCTTCGTCTTCACCTTCCTGTACCTGACCGGCCCGCGCGGCCTCGACGCCGCCCAGGCGGGCCTGGTCACCGGCATCGGCGGCATCGGCCTGGTCGCCGGGAACTTCACCGGCGGCTGGTACGGCGACCGATTCGGCCACCGCCGCGTGCTGCTCGCCGCCTCGACCCTCGGCGGCCTCGTCCTGATGACCTTCCCGCTCCTGCCCACCCCGCTGCTGTACGCAGGCCTGCCGCTGGCTCAGTACGCCTCCGGCGTGGTCCGCGCCGCCAACTCCGCGCTGGTCGCCGTCACCGTCCCCGAAGGGGCCCGCCGCCAGGCCTTCGCCGTCGTGCGCTGCGTCTCCAACGGGGGCTTCACCCTCGGCCCGCCGATCGGGGCCCTGGTCGCGACCGGGCTCTCGTACGACTGGCTCTTCCTCGCCGACGGCTTCGGCACCCTCTTCTTCGCCCTCTGGACCGCCCGGGTCGTCCCGGCCCGCGGCGCCTCCCGCAAGCCCGCCGCGGCCCTGCACGGGGGTCGGGGCCGCGGCGTATGGGGCGAACTGCGCGCGCGTCCCGCCGTACTCGTCCTGCTCGGCGCGATCCTGGTGACCGACGTCGTCTACCGCCAGCAGTACTCCGCCTTCCCGGTGTTCCTCGCCGACCACTGGCTCGACACCCGGATCTTCGGTTTCGTGATCGCCCTCAACGGGGCCGTCATCCTGCTGCTGGAGCTCCCGGCGGCCGTCGCCCTGCGCGCCCGGCCGCCGCTGCCGGTGATCGGGACCGGGCTGGTGCTGGTCGGCGCCGGGTACGCGGCCCTGCTGCTCGGGGTCGGGGTGGTGAGCGCCGTGCTGATGATGGTGCTGCTGAGCCTCGGGGAGATCCTCTACAAGACCACCGCCACCGCATACGTCGCCGACCAGGCGCCCGAGCACGCGATCGGGCGGTTCCAGAGCCTGTACGCGGGGATCTCGGTCAGCGGGGTCGTGCTCGGCCCGCCGCTGGGCGGAGCGCTGTACTCGGCCGCCCCCGGGCTGCTGTGGCCGCTGTGCGCGGTGCTCGCGGCGGGCGCGGGCGGGGCGGTGCTCTACGTATCCGCAGGCGGGCGGCGACACGCGGCGGGACATGCGCCGGGGGCCGAGCCGGCGCCGCGGCCGGGGCCGGGAGCCGAGCTGGGGCCGGGGTCGCGGCAGGGGCCGGGAGCCGAGCTGGGGCCGGGGTCGCGGCAGGGGCCGGGAGCCGAGCTGGGGCCGGGGTCGCTGCAGGGGCCGGGAGCCGAGCTGGGGCCGGGGTCGCTGCACGAGCCGCGCCCGGCACATGAGACCGGTTCGCAACCGCGGGTCGTCGCCGGTTAGGTTTCAGACATGACTGCTACGCGTACCACCGGCGCCGTCGCCGCCGGACTTGCCACCATCGCCGCCGACGGCACCGTCCTCGACACCTGGTTCCCCGCCCCCGAGCTGGTCGCCGAGCCCGGCCCGGCCGGCTCCGAGCGCCTCAGCGCCGAACAGGCCGTGGAGCTGCTGGGCGCCGCCGCGGCGAAGGCGATCCGCCAGGACGCGGTCCGCGGCGTCGAGGTCGTGGCCGTCCGTACGGTGATCTCCTCCCTGGAGGACAAGCCGCTGGACGCGCACGACGCGTACCTGCGCCTGCACCTGCTCAGCCACCGCCTGGTCAAGCCGCACGGCCAGAGCCTTGACGGCCTCTTCGGCCTGCTGGCCAACGTCGCCTGGACCTCCCTGGGCCCGGTCGCCGTCGACCAGGTCGAGACCGTCCGCCTGAACGCCCGCGCCGAGGGCCTGTACCTCCAGGTGACCTCGATCGACAAGTTCCCCCGGATGACGGACTACGTCGCCCCCAAGGGCGTCCGCGTGGCCGACGCGGACCGCGTACGCCTCGGCGCGCACCTCGCCGAGGGCACCACCGTCATGCACGAGGGCTTCGTCAACTTCAATGCCGGCACCCTCGGCACCTCGATGATCGAGGGCCGCATCTCCGCGGGTGTCGTGATCGGCGACGGCTCCGACATCGGCGGCGGCGCGTCCACCATGGGCACCCTGTCGGGCGGCGGCAAGCAGATCATCTCGATCGGCGAGCGCACCCTGATCGGCGCCGAGGCGGGCGTCGGCATCGCGCTCGGCGACGAGTGCATCGTCGAGGCCGGCCTCTACGTGACCGCGGGCACCCGCGTCACCCTGCCGGACGGCGAGATCGTCAAGGCCCTGGAGCTCTCGGGCGCCGACAACATCCTCTTCCGCCGTAACTCGGTCACCGGCGCCGTCGAGGCCCGCCCGAACAACGCGGTCTGGGGCGGCCTGAACGAGATCCTGCACAGCCACAACTGAGCCCTCGCGGGCGCCGGCAGCCGAAACGCCCTCCCACCCCGGGTCTCGGGGCGGGAGGGCGTTCTGCGTTCTGTGCCTGCGTTCTGTGCCCTTGTTCAGCGGCGGCGGGCCCGGGAGCGGTGGGCCCGGCCGGCGGGTCAGTGCAGGGCGATCGTGCGGATCAGGCCGGCGAAGGCCTGCTGTTCCGCCTCGGTCAGCTCCACCGACTCCATCGGGTGCGAGGCCACGCCACGCTGGGCCGGGATGGCCGGGAGGCCCTCGAACGCGCCGGGCTCCGGCTGGTGGAAGCGGCTGTCCCACAGCATGTGGCCGAGGCCGATCACCCAGACGAGAGCCGCCACGAGCAGGACGGCGAGGCCGATTTCCTGGGCCAGGGAGACGGAGGGGAACACGCGGTCCTCCAGGGGACGCGGGCGGTACAAGATCGGGCGTGGCAGATACTCAACACCACAAACGCCCGATTTGGCGGTGATGTGTCCAGCATCACGCCAGGGCCGAAAGTCCCCAAGTCGCCGAGACGGCGCTCCGAGTCAGTCCCGCAGCGCCAGCTTGAAGCCCTGGTGGCTGCGGGCGAAGCCCAGCCGCTCGTAGAAGCGGTGCGCGTCCGTCCGCCGCTTGTTGCTGGTCTTGTGTCCTGAACATGAAAGGGAGTTGGTTGTAGGCAACTTCTGGAAGTGATGCTGTGTGGGAGATGAAGGTTTTGTGGCCCTTCAGAGCCGCCCTGTGGGGGGAGGCTCTAATACTCCAGCTGTAGAT
>NZ_JAGGOY010000019.1 GCF_018614095.1 Streptomyces sp. ISL-87
ACGACCTTGGGGGCAATTGAGGTCGGGACGTGTTGGCCTGGCGGTTCGGCTGGTGGGTGATCAGCAGGTCGTCGTGCGGACGAGGACCAGTTCGGTGCTCGTCCGGCGGCGGGTTGGCCTGCGGGCGGAGCGGTCCGAGACGAGGGACGCGATCGCCCGGTGGGTCTCGTCGTAGTCCTCGCGACGCCCGGTGTATCGCTGGAGCGGATGCCACTGCTTGTACTCGGCGTTCGTGTGCTCTACGCAGATCCGCGCCGAGGACTGCCGGCGGCGAAGCTCGCGCCAGGCACGCTTGTCGCCCTCGCACGCGTCGTCGCCTGGCTTCTTCGGCGGGGCGCTGACCTGGTCAGGAAACTCTTTGGCCAGGCCCTGATATCCGGAGTCGACCTCGGCTTTCACCGTGGGGTGCAGGCGGAACTGCTCGGCGATACCTTCGGTGCGCACGGCGGTCTGGTCGTGCATCCGCCCGGGCCGCACCACACCGGAGAACAGGGTGCGGCCCTGGTGGTCGCTGAATGTGGTCGTCTTGATCGTGTTCTGTCTCTTCTTGCCGGAGATGAACGCTTTGCGTCCAGGGCGTCCCGCGTGAGGGCGTCTGACCTGGACTTCTGTGCCGTCGAGACGGATCTCGACCGCTTCGGCCTGGGCGTAGGCAAACAGATCTTCCAGGGTGCGGATACGCAGTCCGGGGCGGTCGGGGACAGCAAAGCCGCGGGCCGCGAGCAAGCGCCGGACCTCGCGAATCGCGGTGGAGACGGTCGAGCGGTCGACCTCGAACAGCTCGGCCAGGGCCGCGTGGGGCAGCCCGAGGCGCAGATGGACCAGGGTGGCCAGCAGCCGGTCAGTGAAGACCAGTCGCTGCTTACGCCCCGCACCCGCCGCCCGCTGACGATCCCCTCCGCGCCGCTCGCGCAGCGCGGACTCACGGAGAGCCGCCCATCGGGGTGCGAGTTCTTCGAGCAACTCGCCGAAATGTGCGCGAGAGACCCCGGACAGGGCAGGATGGGAGCAGGCCGTGCGGGCCCAGGTCAGCTTCACAACTCACCCAACCCGTACGGCCCTTCTCATGTCACGGCCGGACCCGCCCCGCATTGCCCCCAAGGTCGTTAGTATGCAGCGAGCGGCTGATCGGTGGGCGCTTTATCGTCTTACGCCTATTCGCCGAACGGAAACGGTTCACCGGCGCGGCGCTGGTCGCCGGACTTGGCGACCTTTGCGATCTGGCGCTGGCGCTCGGGGCCGACGGCCTCGGCGAACTGCTTGAGGCTGGCCAGACCGACCGGACACCTTCTCTGCGCTCTGCTCATCGTATTGGGCCCTCGGTCATCCCCGGCATATCGAAGCCCGCGACGAATTGGCATGCTGAGCTCCCTTTCAGAGGGTACGGAGTCCGGCCCAGTAGCGATCTCGACGAGCCGCACGCGCGTTCACCTGAGCCGAGCGGGGCACTCCCAGTGCCTGACGACGCAGCGCCAACTCCGGACGCCCGTCAGCGGAGCGAACCATGACGACACCTGCATCGCCAAGACCGGACTCGACCTCAGACCTCGAAACCCCCGCCGTTAAAGATCTCTAGCTGCGGCCATGCCTTCTCTCTCCCCCTAAGGGCCGTCGCCCGGGCTGAGCCCGCAACGCGGGCTATGACCGCCGCCCCCTGATCGCCCCCTAAGCTGCGCCAATGGATACACGACAGTACGCGGACAAGGACACCGGCGACTGGGCCGCGCCGTTCGAGGGCCTGGACGTCATCCCGCGTCTGGCCGAGGAGTGGCTGCGGGGGCTGGGCCTCAACCGGGCTGCCCCGACGGAGGTGTTGCTCGCCATCATCGCCGCCGGCCGGGCCGACTTCCTGTTCCGCAACGATCTGCCCGCAGGTGTTCTCGACGCGGCGGTCGTCCACCCGGCCAAGCGTGTGTGGGGAGCGGCTGCAGACAGTGGACGCCTCTCGCCCGCGCAGTGGGACCGGCTCTTGGCCGCCACCGCGGATCTGCCGCTCCATGGAGCCCTGACGGAGATCGCGGCGGAAGACCTCGCGCGTCGGGGGAGCATCGGACGGGGGCGGCGCAGGGGTGTTCACGAGGCGCCGCACGCCGACGCCCGGCCCCCAGCGACGCCGGATGAGATCGCCGCACTGGCCAGCACGGTCCCGGAGATCGATCCGGGTCACCGCACGATGGCCCTGTGGTGGGTGGGTGCCCTGCACGACAACCCGGACGCCATGCGGCAGCTTGCCTCGTCGCCGAACCTGTGGATCCGCCGCAGCGTGGCCCGCGCACCGCGTCTTCCGGCGGACGTCGCGGAGATCCTCGCCCGCGACGAGGACCGCGTCGTTCACCTCTTCCTTGCTGAGTCTTGCGACGATGCCCCGCCGGAGCTCCTGCTCAGCGTGTGGAGCTGGTGGCCCGGCAGCCTTTCGTTCCCCGGCCGCCCCCGCAACCACCCCCGTTTCCCGAGCGAGGGCCTGCTCCGCTTCGCGGGCGACGGCCGGCCTCGTATGCGGCTCCTCGCGCTCGACGATCCGGAATCGACGCCGGCCCTCGTGGAGCAGTTCAGCCACGACCCGGAGTTCGCCGTCCGTGCGCGTGCCGCTGAGGACCCACGCCTGTCGCCTGGGGCCGCCGCCCGGCTGGTGGGCGACGGCCACTGGAAGGTCCACCGTCCGGCCCGGCAACACCCGAACCTGCCGGTGGCCGTGCTGGTGTCCTTGCTCCGCGACGCCGACACGGCCCGGGACGCCGCACGCAACCCGGCCGT
Source organism: Streptomyces sp. ISL-87 (assembly GCF_018614095.1). Lineage (GTDB taxonomy): Bacteria > Actinomycetota > Actinomycetes > Streptomycetales > Streptomycetaceae > Streptomyces. The sequence continues at coordinate 2,755 of NZ_JAGGOY010000019.1, forward strand.
CCCTGTGGCCGTCATGCACCAGATGGTCTCGCTCGCCGCACCACATTGCTGACGGCCCCGAGCGCCGGGCCGGCGGCCCCTGCGCCCGGCGTTGCGTCGGCACCGCCGCCTCGGCCGGAGCCGTCCCGGCTGGCGCGGCAGAGGACGGCGGGCGCCGTCGGGGTGGTGGAGCGGGAGAGGGAAGCCGCCGGGGAAACGCGCGGGCTGGGCGGCAGCGGTGCGAAGGTCTCGCCGCTCGCCCGGGTCACCGACGGGCTTCGGCCGTCGAAGCTGATCCGGTTCGAAACGGGCGTTGCGAGGTTAATCGTCAAGCTGAGTGCCGAGCAGGCCGCGGCCGCCCCCGGCCTGAACGAGGACGCCGCGCGTGAGCAGATGGCGCGCTTCGGCCGCTGGAGCCGTACTACAGCTGAACGCCGTCTCGGTCCCAGAGGTCTTCGAACCCGCTGCACGCGGGGCGAGGCAGACTCGCCGTGTGGTTGCCTCGCAGGGTGAGGGTCCGGACGGTCGGCCGATCGGCCATAGGTGAGCGGCCTGACCCGCGAGAGTTCTAGATTCGGGCCCCTCATTGGAAAGCCCGAACCGGTCAGTGTCCGATCTGCCGGGCCACGGCCTGTGCCCACCGGTCGCCCTGGTTGGCCGGTGCTGCCTCGCGCAGGGACGCATTGTGCTCGCCCTGCCGGGAGTCCACGGCGTCCAGCGACGGCGTTTCCACGTGGACACTGCCCGGCAGCATCCAGCGCTCCCCGTCCTCCGTGCCACGCGCTACCGCGATCACGTAGGACCGGTCTTTGGCCATCCGCGTCCGGTCCCCGTCCCCGTACACGACGCTCACCGTCACCGAGGCCGGCGGCGACCCCTTGAACGCCTTCCGCACCTCAGCTCGGTACTCGACACGGACCGGTCCGCCGCCGAACAGCGGGGCGTGCTCGCTGCTGCCCGTGATCTGCGCCCACACCAGCTCATCGGCGTGGCCGGCGACCTCGCGGTCGTCGGTGGCCCGGTAGCCGACATCCGCCGACGACGTCGGCGGAAGGCCCGGCTCCAGTGCGACCTTCGCGGCCCCCAGCCCGACGGCGGCCAGGACGAGCGCGGCCCCGGCCAGCGCCCACGTCTTCTTCTTCACGGTCATCATCCCCACAGCAGCGTGTAATTCTTCTTGTCCTTGGCCGTCGGTGCCGACGCCATGTCGCCGGTGTGCGGTGCCATCAGCGTGGCGTACTCCGACGGGTCCTTGTGGCAGAAACCGAGGGCGTGTCCCAGCTCGTGCGCGGCCGTCTTCCGCTTGGCCTCGGTCGTCGTCAGATTCGCCAGGTTCAGCCAGATCACGTCGGTCCCCGGACCGTGCTCCCAGTAGCCGTACAGGTCGCGCCACTGCCCGTCCGTGCGGTTCGTGTCCTTGAACTCGACGTCGGCGTAGCTCGTCGCGTCGTCCTTGCGGATTTTGATCGTGCCGAGGTTCCACGACTTCACCGCATGCGACAGGGCGTCGTCGAGGTTCGTCGAGTCGTCGTAGGTGATCTCCCCGCCGTCGACGGAGGAGTTGCCGCGGGAGTCGGTAGTCTGCGCGCCCGAGTATTTCGTCCAGCACGCCGCGTACGCCGCAGCGGCGGCCGGGGCGTACTCCCAGCCCACCCCCGCCCCTGGCGGAGCTGCCTGACCCGCTGGCCCAACTCGATCCGAACGCAAACGACGGCATTGACGCCGCCCGGATCCTGACCAACGACAAGCCCAAACTCCACGGGAATTGCCCCGCGGCCACCGATGGCAGACACAGGTGCGCCATGGGGCCGTCCCCGGGCCCTCTCCGGCAGCGGCTGCCCCCGGTGCGCCCGGCGCCGGACCGTTCCCCGCCTCCAGCATGCCCACGCCGCACTCGCCTTGGAATGGCACCCGTCCCGCAACCCGGACTGGACCCCGCGAAGCTCACCGCCGGATCCCACTGCATCGTGTGGTGGCAGTCCGCAGGATGCCGCAGCGACTACCGCGCCCGGATCCACCACCGCGTGCGGGAGACGACCAGGTGCCTGGACTACTGCTCCCGGCGCGTCCAGTACGCCGACCTCGCCACCGAGAGCCCCGACCTAGCCGCGCAGTGGCATACCGGTCCCGGGCCAGGCAGCCACGGCCATCGCGGCCGTCGCCCCCGACTGCCCGCCCGGTGAACACGACCGTGCAGTCGCGAAGTTGCGTGGAACGGCCGAATTTACGGATTCCCTCCTGGCGGCGAAATCCTGTACGAACTCACGGGCGAGCCACGAGCGGGTTTTCTCGACCAGGAGCTACACGGCGGGGGCCGAGCACTCAGGGACGCCGCCGGACGCAGCGGCCACGCTCGGACCCCGGGGCGCGGCCCTGGCACCGGTCCAGCGCGAGGCGCTCGCCGGGTCGGAGGGCAGCACGGTCACGCCCGCCCTGGACACGGACACCGCTCTCGCTGAGGCCCTGTGGAGCGGCACGGGCGACGCCGGCACATGGCGATCGTGGCCAATCACTCAATGAGCTTGACCAGGTCTCAGCGACATTGAGCGCGATCAAGCGCGCCGATGGGGGAGCGGGCCCAGTAAGGCCCTGCTCCCGGGCCTGGTCACGGAGGCGCTCAGGATCCCTGCGGCGCTTGCCGGTCGGAGCGCTCCGACCGGCAAGCGGCGCGAGCCTTGACGGCAGTGCCGCTGGGCCTGGCGCCGGTGCCGGCCAGGAAGTGGGGCGTGGGCTAGTCTAGGGCCTTCCCCGTGGCATATGACGGGAAGTCAGTCCCGGGTGGGGGTCGGCACGGGGCCGGAGAACGGCTGCGAACGTGCGCGGATGTTAGCTTCTTTCCCGTGGTGGAGCACCAGGACGAGACCAGGGCGGCCTACGACGGGATTGTCGAGCTGTATGCGTCGATGTTCGCTGATCGGCTGGAGACGCAGCCGTTCGCGCGGGCCATGGTCAGCACCTTCGCCGAGCTGGTGCGCGGGACGGGGAACCCGCGGGCAGCCGACGTCGGGTGCGGGCCCGGACATCTGACGGCCATGCTGCACGACCTGGGGCTGGACGCCTTCGGACTCGACCTCTCCCCGGCCATGGTTGACCACGCCCGGCGGGCCCATCCGGCGCTGCGGTTCGACGAGGCGCGGATGGAGGCCCTGCCGGTCGAGGACTGCGCGCTCGGCGGCGTGCTGGCCCACTACTCGATGATCCATACCGCGCCTGGGGAATTGCCCGCGCTGCTCGCCGAGCAGGTGCGTGTCCTGGCACCAGGGGGCCTGCTCCTGGTCTCGTTCTTCGCGACCGACGGACCGGAGCCGGTCCGCTTCGACCACAAGGTGACGCCCGCCTATAGCTGGCCGGTGGACCGGTTCGCCGAGTTGCTGGCCGGGGCCGGGCTCGTCACGTTCGCCCGGCTGATCCACGACCCAGCCTCCCAGCGGGGCTTCCTCTACGCCCACTTGCTGGCCCGTCTCCACTAGAGCGTGCCCCGTGGTCTTTGGGGGCGGGTTGGTGTGGATCATCCTTGTGGATGAAGATCGCCTGAAGCGACATGTTCTGACCGATCGGGAGTGGGTGCTGCTGGAGCCGCTGCTGCCGGTGAACGCGGTGCAGGGCGCGCGATGGAACGACCATCGGAGGGCGATCAACGGGGTGCTCTTCCGGACGCGGACGCGGACGTCGTGTGCGTGGCGTGACCTGCCTGCGTGTTATGGGAAGTGGAAGACGGTCTACAACCGGCATCGGCGCTGGTCACTGGACGGGACCTGGGAGCGGATCCTGGACGGATTGCGCGCTGGCTGCGATGAGGCCGAGGGCGGGGACTGGACGGTCAGCGTCGATTCCACGGTGGTGCGCGCTCACCAGCACGCGGCTGGGGCGCATCACTCCCCGGCCGCCGACAGTCCTTCAAAGGGGACCGCGTTGATCACGAACGGGTGACGTGCCGTGAGGCGCTCGGCCGGTCCCGGGGCGGCCTGTCGACCAAGCTGCACCTGGTCGCCGACCGGCGGTGCCGACCGATCGCCCGGATCCTCACACCGGGCCAGTGGGGTGATTCCCTGCAGTTCGTGCCGTTGCTGGAGTTCATCCGCGTCCGCCGCCGGGGCGTCGGCCGCCCCCGCAAACGACCCGCCCGCGTCCTGGCCGACAAGGCACACTCCTCCCGCCGCAACCGCCGCAACCGCCGCTACCTGCGCCGACACGACGTCAAGGCCGTCATCCCCGTCAAGAAGGACCAGGCCGCCCACCGGCGCAACCGCGGCTCCCAAGGAGGACGCCCCCAGGTCTTCGACCGGGATGCCTACAAGGACCGCAACACCGTCGAACGCTGCGTGTGCGCCACGAGGCGCCTTGTTGTATCCCCGGCTCAGCCGGGAGGAATTGGAGGGATATTCCTGGGCCTGATGGCTCACCTGGATCCGAAAGGTGATGGGGACCAGAGCATGCCAGAGAATCAGCGACCGGGCTCAGTTGCCAGGGACGGTGCGCTGAGGGGCCCGCGTGATAAGGCGAAAGCTGGATTGCCTGAACCCCAATCTCCAGTCGATGAAAGTTCGCATCCATCGGAAAGGCTACTGAAACCGATGCCATGTCCTGTGACGGCTTTGATGCATGGCCGACATACCTTCCGAGACATGGGGCGATGTCCAGTGAGGACATTGAAGGAGATGAGTGGGGCGCCTACGTCACGCTATGACGTACAACAAGGACGAACGTGGGATCGCCTACGGGGTGCGAACCCTAAGGTGACGGAGTGCCCGTAGTAGTCGTAGGAGTAACGAACTACCAAGGAGAGCAGGAAAGCCGCTCGCAGGGCGAAGGGGCACAGGTGACTGGATGCGAAAAAGACCGGGAGGTATGCGAAATGCAGAGTGCCGACACGGTGTTAGGCATCCTTCGTGAGCGCGGCAGACGTGGTCTGCCGTGCAGTGAGCTGTATCGGCAAATGTTCAATCCGCAGTTGTACCTGGTGGCTTACGGTCGCATCTACTCCAACAAAGGGGCGATGACGTCGGGAGTCACGCAAGAAACCGTGGACGGCATGTCACTGGGCAAGATCGGTCGCATCATCGATGCGATGCGTCACGAGCGCTACCGGTTCAGCCCAGTCAAGCGAGTCAACATTCCCAAGAAGAATGGGAAGACACGGCCGCTTGGACTGCCAACCTGGTCGGACAAGCTCGTCGGCGAGGTGATGCGCCTCCTTCTGGAGGCATACTTCGAGCCGCAGTTCTCCGACCGCTCCCACGGGTTCCGGCCCAAAAGGGGCTGTCACACCGCCTTGACGGAGGTGGGCAATACCTGGACGGGTACGACCTGGTTCATCGAAGGCGATATCTCTGACTGCTTCGGTTCGATCGACCATCGAGTCGTCATCGAGACGCTGGCAGAACGGATTCACGATGGCCGGTTTCTTCGGCTCGTGCGCAACATGCTTGAGGCCGGGTACATGGAGGACTGGACCTGGGGTGCCACGCTCAGCGGGGCACCTCAAGGCGGAGTGCTCTCTCCGCTGCTGTCCAATATCTACCTGCACCGACTGGACAGATTTGTCGAGAAGGTTCTGATTCCGCACTACACCCGAGGGCGAAGCAGGGCGCGCAACCCTGCCTACCTGGAGGTGGTCAACGCGATCGCACGCGCCCGCAGGCGCGGAGACCGGGCCGAAGTCCGGTCACTTCGCAAGCAGCAGCGCAGTATCCCCAGCGTGGATCCGAACGATCCAGGATTCCGGAGACTGCGCTATGTGCGATACGCCGATGACACCCTTCTTGGGTTCATCGGGCCGAGATCTGAGGCCGAGGAGATCAAACAGCGTCTCGCGGTATTCCTTCGTGAAGACCTCAAGTTGGAATTATCACCAGAGAAGACACTGATCACCCATGCCCGTAAGGGTGCGGCATCGTTCCTCGGATACGAGATCACCGTGCAACACAACGACAGGCAGGCAACCCGAGGCCGCAGGACGGCTAACGGTTCGATTGCTTTACGTGTGCCAGCAAAGGTGATCCGAGAGAAGGCAGCCCTATACCTTAGCCGCGGAAAACCCGCGCACCGGCCCCAACTCCTGAACCACGACGACTACACAATCGTCAACGTCTACGGGGCCGAATACCGGGGCATCGTCCAGTACTACCTCCTAGCCGGCAACGTATGCCGATTGCATCGGCTGCGTTGGGCCATGGAAACCTCGTTGCTCAAGACACTGGCAGCGAAGCATCGCTCGACGGTGTCCAAGATGGCGGCCCGCTACAAGGCCAAGATCGAGACACCACATGGGCCCCGCACATGCTTCGAGGCCAGCGTCCCCCGCAGCGCAGGTAGGAAGCCACTGGTCGCACGATTCGGCGGAATCTCACTGACGCGACAGAAGGCAGCGGTCCTCACGGACCGTCAAGTGGCCAACCTCCACCCCAGAAAAGAGCTGATTACCCGGCTCTTGAAGGGGAAGTGCGAGCTATGCGGGACATCGGAAGACGTGCGGGTGCACCACATCCGTAAACTCGCTGACCTCGACATGGGTGAGCCGCCTACTGAATGGCGTCAGGCCATGGTGAAGAAACGGCGCAAGACTCTGGTTGTCTGCATCGGTTGCCATGACACGATCCACTCAGGAAAGCCAACCAGCAGCGTCACGAAATAGGTCACTGGAGAGCCCGTTACGGGGAAACTCGTACGGCGGGTTCGGAGGGGGGCCGCGCGGAAAAGGGCCTGCACATGGCAGGCACCTCGTCGCGCGGCCTACCCAACCAACCGCCTGCGCCAGCACCGCGCCGTCGCTACCCGCTATGACAAACGCCAGCTCACCTACCAGGGCACCGTTGACGTCGTCTCGATCCGCATCTGGCTCCAAGACCCCGTCACATGATCACGGGACAGTCCCTAGGAGACCCGGTCCTGAACTTCCACACGATCGCGTTCAGGACCCGTCCGTTCATCCAGGTGTGGCCACCCAAGCACTGGCGGGGGCAGCGACGCCTGGACGTGGTCCCACTCGGCATCGGACAGTCATCGCGGGTGTCACCGCACCGTGATCCACAATCCACGACCAGTTTGACGGCAGACCTTAGGAGACGAAGCCCACGATCCCGAAGCCGGGGAGCGCCTGCGTCTGGCGCAGCCAGCCTCGGGATCCAGTGCCGGGGCGTGGCCGTCCCGTTTGGCCTGCTCGAACTGCGCCAGCGCCTCCAGACACCGGTCGTGCGTCCACTCGCCGCAGCGCGGAAGGTCGTAGGACGGGACGGGGTCGGGCAGGCCGCGGTATCGGCCGAACTCCGCCACCGACACAGCGTTGATCCTCAAGGCCTCAAGCCCCTCGTCGACGAGCTCCAGCCAGTCGCCCCGGAACGGGCAGAAGCAGGAGTTGTCGAGGAACGATCCGGTGAGGGAGCACAGGCGTTTGTAGGCATAGCCGTACTGGAAGGCATGCTGCCGGTCCTCGTCGAAAGGCCCGCCGTACACCACTGCGTGCAGCGCCTCGGCGGCGGTAGGGGCGCCGTTCGCGATGGAGGAGGCGGACCAGTCGTCCTCCGACGCCATCTCGTCGCGGAAGTTCGCATGGACGGCCTCGATCAACTCGTCGTCACAGGAACCGACGAAGCCGCGGGCGACCTTGGGGTCAAGCAGGAAGACACTCAGGGAAGAACTCACAAGATCACATTAGCCACCGCCACCGCCACCGCCACCGCCACCGCCACCGCCGCCACTGCCACCGACAGATCCGTTGCGGGAACCGATGAAGCGGGAATGCGGGACGTGATCCTCCACTGGGCCGGGCCCTGGTGGCGCGCTGGGAGCGTCGGCGTGTTCAGGCGGGCGGCTTCGGGGTGTCCAGGTCGTTCAGTAGCCGTATGAACGGCCGGCGTAGGGCCACCGCAACCGGCTGGGGCACGGCGGCTGCATACGCGGTGAAGTGGTTACGGGCGACTGCGACCGCGGTTCGGGCGTCACGGCCTGCCAGAGCCTGATCCATCGCCTGCGCTGTAGAGGAGGCCATGCCGTAGGTAGGTGATGGAGCGGTCGGGGGGTGGGCCCGCGCCCAGGGAGGCGAGCAGGAGAGCTGCCGCGGCGGGCACGGTCGCCTGGCGGTATCGGCCCGCCCGGGTACGTGCCCATGGGCTGCTCACCTTCGTCTGGGTCGAGCAGACGTCGCTGAGCCCCCGAAGGCGTCCTAACCATCGTAGGAGTGCCCAACCTGCCGTTCTACCTGCACGGCCCTTGTCGGCCACCACCCGCTCAGGGCCGGGTGGGGCGGTCCCGAGCTGGGACGAGGACCCGGTTGACGACCGTTTCGGCCTGGGTGCAGTCGTGCCGTCACTCTAAGGGCCCCCATTGGCCGGCCTCGCGGACGGCTGAATCCGGCGGAACGGCCGGCGATGCTGCCATCATCGGGCCGAGGGCCGGACCCCGCGCTCGGCGGCGGTCATTCCCGGAGCCGGAAGCCATCCGAAGGACGGCATCGAGGAGCCACGTTGACGTCGCCGAACCCGCCGGAACGGAACGAGCCGCGGCAGCGCGCGGCGACCGCCACCCTGCACTCCGACCCCTTCGGTCCGCTGCGCACCAGGGGCTACCTGATGCTCCTCGTTGTCGCCGCCCTGCTGGGGGTCGTTCTGTCGGCCGGTGCGTACGGTTTCCTCCAAGCGGTCGAACAGATTCAGCAGGCCCTCTTCGACGACCTGCCGAAAGGGCTCGGATTCGACGGACCGCCTGTGTGGTGGCCACTGCCCCTCCTCGGGCTGTCCGGCCTTCTGGTCGCGCTGACCGTGCAGTACCTGCCGGGCAACGGCGGCCACCAGCCGGCCGAGGGGCTCAACACCAAGGGGGCGCCCAGCGCGGCCGAGCTACCTGGCATCCTGCTCGCGGCGTTGGCCTCCCTGGGCCTCGGCGCGGTGATCGGCCCCGAGGCGCCGCTGATCGCACTCGGCGGCGGCATCGCCCTGTATGCCTTCCGGCTGCTCAGGCCGGGCTCCGACGCCACCACCCAGGCCGTGGTCGCGGCCTCCGGCAGCTTCGCGGCGATCAGCGCGCTGCTGGGCTCGCCACTGCTCGGCGCGTTCCTGCTCATGGAGGCGTCCGGACTCGCCGGGCCCGTGCTCGGCATCACGCTGCTCCCCGGCCTGCTGGCCGCGGGCATCGGCTCGCTGGTCTTCACCGGGCTCGGCTCCTGGACGGGAGTCGGCGCCGGCCAGCTCGTCATCCCGAGCCTGCCGGCCGCCGGCCGCCCGGACGTCGCACAGTTCGGCTGGGCGCTCGTCATCGGCGTCGCGGCCGCCGCGGCGGGCATCGGAATCCAACGCCTCGCACTGTGGCTGCAGCCACACGTAAACAGCCGCCGCCTCGTGTGGACCCCTCTGTTCGGCCTCGCAGTGGCGGGCCTCGCGATCGCCTATGCCGAGGGCACCGGCAACGCCTTCTCCCAGGTGCTCTTCTCCGGCCAGAGCGCCCTCCCCGACCTCCTCCTCCACGCCGGTGACTACACCGGGGGCGCGCTCACCCTGCTGGTCGTCTGCAAGGGCATGGCCTACTGCCTCTGCCTGGCGGCGTTCCGCGGCGGGCCGATCTTCCCGGCACTGTTCATCGGCGCGGCGGGCGGCGTCGCGCTCTCGCACCTGCCCGGCCTGCCGTTCGTCGCGGCCGCAGCCATGGGCATGGGAGCGATGTCGGTCGCCCTGCTCAGGCTGCCCATGACGTCCGTACTGCTCGCCACGCTCCTGCTGGGGAAGGACGGCGTCACCGTGATGCCGCTCGTGATCGTCGCCGTCGTGGTCTCCCACGTCACGGCCTCGCGGCTCGTCCCCGCCCCGCCGGCCGAACCCGCCGCCGCAGCAGCCGCAGTCGCGTCCGTGCCGGGCTGACGACCGTACGACGCGGCCCCGGTCATCGGTGGCACCGGGCGAGAGGGCCCGGTTCAGGCCAGGCAGGCGGTAGGCGCGTCGCGCAGGATCGGGGGAGAAGTCGATGAACCCGACTTCTTCGAGGTCGACACGCAGCCCGTACGCGGGCTGCCCCCAATCACGGAAGTAGGCGTGCCCGAGCCCCGCGAAAAGGCTCAACGATGACTTGGACGGCTACGAGCTGCTGCTCGACCTGATGTCCGACTACGGCAACAGCGCCGGGACACCGAGCCCGGCGACGCCCTGGTCCGCGCCGGCATCATCCGCACGGACACGCCCATGCACCGGCCCGCTACCACGAACTTCCGGTCATCCAGCAGGTTCCGCTGTCGTTGGTGGCCGGTTGGCTGGTTGACCCCGCGTTCTTGACGGGTGTGGTCGGATGCCGTGTCATGAGGGGGAGCACGGCGGCGAGGGGCGGCACGATGGCGGCAGATGGTCAGGACGGCCCGGGGGATGACGCCAGCGGCGAGAGCGAAGGCCGCCCGTTGGCCCCGGAAGGGATCGCCTCAAGGCCGCCGCGACTGCGACCCGACCGGGGCAGTTGGGCATCGGACCATGTTCCCCTGATCCTTCTGGCACTCGTAGTCCTGGTGCTGATGATCGCGGGTGCGATGTCCAACGACAGCGTCACCTGCCCCGGGGGCGCCAGCAGCTGCGGCTCCCCCTGACATCCCGGCCGGGCGAGCAGGCGGCCAGACGCCCCGCCGACGACGGACTGGCCGTCGACAGGGACGGCCGCGATAGCGCGCTTACAGGGTCAGTTCGAGGTAGGCGGCCCGCTTCGTCTCACGTGCTGCGAGGGCCTTTCGCCAGATGGCGAGCGCGAACGGCGGAATCATGCTGGGGGAGATGTCTTCGGGCAGGCAGAACCGGATCTCCCCTATCTCCGACTTCTGAAGACTGATTGCCTGTTGCTGCTGCGGGCCGAGCTGGGGGCCGTCGAAGACATAGAAGACGTGGGATCCCTCAGCCCTGGTGACCCAGGCGGTGACCAGGAGATCGCCGATCTCAAGGTCCAGTCCGAGTTCCTCACGGAGCTCACGGCGGAGGGCTGCGGTGGGTACCTCACCCTCTTCGATGTGGCCGCCGGGCAGGTTCCACCGCTCCTTGTAGACCGGGTTGACGATGAGTACGCGGCCCTGCTCGTCCCTCACGATTGCGGAGGCGGAGGCGGAGGCGGAGGCGGAGGCGGAGGCAGTGGCAGTGGCAGTGGCAGTGGCAGTGGCCGTCGCGTGGCCGGCGGATGTGGTCATGAGTTGCTCCTGTGATGACGTACGGATTCGGATTGGTCAAGCGGAGGCGTGGGAATCCTCCAGCACTTCGGCCGCGATCGCGGGATCTGTTCGCGTGTAGGTCACGAGGACGCGCAGCAGCCACGACACCTCCTCGGAGAAGAAGTCCTCTCCGGCGGAGGGAACTCGGCCGGCACACCCGGCACACCCGGCTCACGGACCGGAGCCCACATGTTCAGACGCGCGTCCATGATCCGGTAAGCCTGGGCGGCAGCCTCGGCGTCCTGGCTGCCGTACGTACCCCCTCGATCTCGGCGAGCTCCAGCGCCAGCTGGTAGAAGTCGTCCGGGGCCCGTCGGCGCATCCCGTGGCTGACGACGCGGATCTCGGTATCCGGGCCCGGGTGCGTCGGCTCTGGTGGCTTCTCGGGCTGGGTCTGGTTCAGAAGATGGGTGGCCTGCCGGCCCGGGTGAGCCGGAGGACCGTGGGCCAGGACATGGCCTTTCGGGGGCCCTGGCCGCCCGCGAGGCCTTCGCGGAATCCGGCGAGGGTGACACGGAGGGCCTTGCGGCTGCGGATGCGCCACAGGGTGACGAGTGTCCAGGTGGCGAGGTTGAGCGGGATGAGGGGGCGTGGGAGGTTGCGGCGGGCGACCCAGACGCGGTTGCGGGCGTTGAGTCGGTAGAAGGTTTCGTGCCGGGCGGGGTCGGTGGCGGGGTGGTGGACGATGATGTCGGGCACGTACCGGCCGGTGCCGCCGAGGTCCCACAGTCTCCAGGCCAGTTCCACCCCCTCGTGGAAGAGGAAGAAGTTGCCGGGCCAGCCGCCGACGCGGTCGTAAAGGTCGCGGCGGACCATGACGACACCCTCGGCCATGACTGTGACGACACCTGCGCGGGTCGGGTCGGAGGCACGCAGTCGCGGTACCCAGCGCCGGAGGGTCGCGCCGGTGACGGGGTCGCAGATGCGAGGCTGCGCGTACGCGAGCTGGGGGTCGCGGGAGAACTCGGCGACGAGCCGGGCCAGCGTGTTTGTGGCAGGCAGGTGGGCGTCGTTGTCGAAGAAGAACAGGTAGCCCCCTTTGGCTTCGCTGGCGCCGACGTTGCGGCCTTCGGGGATGCCCACGTTCTGCGTGAGCGTGACGGTGCGTACCCCCTCCGGGACCTGTTCCGGAACGCAGCCATTGCCGACAACGATGACGTCCAGGTCGACGCCTTCCTGCGCGAGAAGCGACGCCATCGCCTGGGGGAAGTCCTCGGGCCGGTCGTTCATCGTCAGGACGACGGCGCCGACCGTAGGACGCGATGCGCCACTGCTCACAGAAGTGCCCTCCGTCTCACGTCTTCGCAAGGGCCCAACCCTAGTGCTCGGCCGTAGTGCTCTCTGACGCGGCGGAGACGCCGAGTGCGGCCACGGCGCCCGCCAGCGCCCCGTGCAGGGCGCGTTCGGCGGCGGGTACGAGCCGTCCCGCCCCGACGTTGACGGGCGGCCGTGCTGGGCGTACGTGGTGACGCACCGGGTGCGGCCTGGGGTACGGAGGCCGTTGGTGTCGTCGGCGGCCCGGCCGCACCACGCCAGAGCCTCACTGCATCCACCTCGACGGCTGGGGTGAGCACCGCCGCCCTTGTCCACGCAGCCGATGCGCCGTCAGTGGCCGCTGTCACCATGGCGGTTCAGGAATCCGGCGCGGTAGATGGTGTTGCGGTCCTGTCATAGCGAGTGGCCGGGCCCCGCCGCCATTGGTCGAGCCGGCTTGTCCCAATAGCCAGGCGAACGGAATGGCTACCTTCACGTCCTGAGTCCGTAACGGTCCCCAGGGACGGGACTTCAGCGATTTCGCAGGGGCATAAACCGGGGACGGCCGACCAATCCAGTCGAGCCATGTGAAGGCACACGGGGGCCACCATGCGCACTGTCCACAACAGTTGGAAAACCTACGCCCTTGGGGTCGCGGCAATCGCCGCGCTCCTCTCGTCCACGGCCTGTGAGTCCGGCGGCACGGACAACGGCAAGAGCCCACCACCTCCGGCACCCCGAGTGCGACCGTTACGCCCACCCCCTCCGGGACCCCGAGCACGGCCGGCACCGCCCAGCCCGGCGGCGGGGGCACGACAGGCGCCTCGCAGAGTCCGGGTAACGGCTCGGGCAACCCCGGCGGTGGCGGCAAGAGCACCACCGCGGCCTGCAACGACAATGACCTGTCGATCGCCACGTCGTTCTGGCGACAGGACTCGGGGCAGCACCTCCTCATCACGGCCATCAACGCCAGCGACAAGGCCTGCACCCTCTACCACTATCCGTACGTCGGCTTCGGCGCCGACATCGAGGGTCCGGTCAGTCCGATGGAGTCCAAGCCGCAGGCCATCGCCACGATCAGGCCGAAGGAGAGGGCGTACGCGGGCTTGTTCCTCTTCCGAGGGAGCGAGAAAACGGTCGCCGTGGAGGCGTTGTCCATCGGCTACCAGGACCGTGCCCTCAACAGCAACAGAGATGTGGCGATGCTCGACATCTCGCTGTCCGACGAGATCGACTTCCTCAACGTCGGATCCAACCCCCGGGTCACGTATTGGAACCGCGATCTCCGCGCAGTCGAGAACTTCTTGTTCAGGTCGGGCAACAGCTAGGCCGTTTCCTTCGGACCACATCGCTGACCAGACGAGGATGGCAGCGAGGTGGAGTCCGGCAGATGGATCTTCGTGGCCAGTGGCGGGCGAATCGCCCCGGGTTCGATGGGGCGGTTCACCCCCCAACCCGGGGCGCCATGCCAATACCGCGTGGCGGTGAGGCGCGTTACACGCGGAATTTCGGCGATGCCGTGGCTCTGCCGGCGGTGACCAGCAACAAACTGGTCCCCACGCACACAGCACCCCAGGGAGCCTATGGTTGGCGAGCGTGCGAGACTCCGCCTTCGTTTCCGTCGCCGCACATCGCTTGCCGGTACAGCGCCGGCAGCGCGTCGTCGATGGGGTGGTGCTGCGGCTTCCCCGAGGAGTCCACCTTGTTCCACCTCTGGAGGTTGATCGCGACGGACATCTGGCGCTTGCCGTCGGCCCGGGTCAGGGACATCGTTCCGGCCCCCCAGACCGTGCCGTCGTGGCCCCAGAAGGTGCCGCAACCCCGGATGTCGACCCTGTGCAGGCCGAGGCCGTATTGGATCGTCGTGCCGTCCAGGGCGCGGACCGGGATCGTACGCTGCATCTGAGCCAGCGATGACGGGTTGACGATCTTGCCGTCGAGCAGCTTGCCGTAGAAGCGGTTGAGGTCCTCCATGGTGGATACCAGAGCGGCCCCGGTCCCCGTCCAGGACATGTTGTAGACGCTGTAGTCGCGCGGCGGGTCGATCAAGCCGTACAGGGCCTCGTACATCTGCGAGTGCGGTCCCTTGATACGCGGCCCGGCCGGGAACTCCGTGTGGCGGAGCCCGGCACGCTCGATGACGTTCCGGGTGATGTACTTCTCGGCCGTGGTACCGGTCACCTGCTCCAGGAGCTGGCCGAGGAGCAGGTAATTGGTGTTGGAGTACACCCCCGTAGGACCTCCGGGCTCGCCGGTGGGAGGCGCCGCGAGCCCCATCTCGATCAGCTCGGCCGGGCGGAACTGCCTGAACCGGTTGTCGTCCAGGCTCTCGGACGACACGTCCGGCCGAGAAGGGAACCCCTGGAGGGACGGGAACGCATAGGGGATGTAATCGGGGATACCGCTGGTGTTGTTGAGTAGCATCCGAACCGTGATCTTCCTGCCGCGCTCTCCCGGCACCAGCCGCGGCAGATAGCCGCCGATCGGCGCATCGAGCTGGATCCGGCCCTGCTCGACCTGCTGCATGATCGCGGCGGCGGTGAAGGTCTTGGTGACGCTGCCGACACGCTGCCGCATGTCCGGACTGACGGGACGGCCGGTCGTGACATCGGCGACCCCGGAAGCGCCGCGCCATGTCCGCCCGGCATCGCGCACCTCGGCGTACACCCCCGGAATCCCCGCGCGGTGGACACCGTCCACCGCGGACTGCAGCTCCGCGGGATCGAAGCCGGTCCGCCGGGTCGACTGGCCCGTACTGCTGGCCGACAGGGACGGTTCCCCGTTGTGAGCGGGAGCTGCCGCCACCGTGCTCGCACAGACACTCAGCGCGGCCACGCTTGCGCATAGCACCATTCGGATCTTCAAGGCGTCCGTCCTTCTTTCATGATCAATGAGTGCAACGGGGGCTTTCCCCCGTGCCTTTCGACATCCACGGCTCACTCCGCCAGGGCGTGGCGCAGGGCTGTGACGAGTGCGGCGTTCTGCCGCTGTGACACCTCGGCGGACAGGATCGCCAGCGACCCGTGGAAAGTGCCGGGCCACTGGTGCAGTTCGACCGACACGCCCGCCTGCAGCAGGCGCAGGGCGTAGGTGATGTCCTCGTCGCGGTTCGGACAGAACTCCGCAGTAGCGATGTAGGCCGGCGGCAGGCCGGACAGGTCGGCGGCCCGGGCCGGGGCGGCGTACGGCGTGGCGGGCCGGGAGCCAAGGTAGTGCCGCCACGACGCGGCGATCCGGTCGCGATTGAACCAGGGTGTGTCGGTGAAGTTCCGCGCCGACCACGTCTCCTGCCGGTCGTCCAGCATGGGCTCGTTGAGCAGTTGGAAGCGGATCGCCGGCCCCTGCTCGTCACGCGCCCGCAGCGCCGCCGCGGCCGCGAGCCCCGCGCCGGCACTGTGCCCTCCGACTGCGATACGGGCCGGGTCGATGCCGAGTTCAGCCGCGTGCTCGGCCGCCCAGGTCAGTACGGCGTAGGCGTCGTCCAGGGCGGCCGGGAACCGGTGCTCGGGGGAGTGGCGGTAGCCCACCGAGATCACCACCGCGCCGGAGCCCTCGGCGAGCCGGGCGGCCCACGGGTGCTCGGTGTCCAGGTCGCCGAAGACGAATCCGCCGCCGTGCAGCCAGACGATGGCGCCCTGGGCCTGGTGCGGACGGTAGATGCGCACCGCCACGTCCGGATCGGCGGGCACCGTCCGGTCCTCGATCTCCATGCGCGAGGTGTCCGGCGCCGGCCTCGAACCGGTCAGCGCGGCAAAGTTCTTGCGCGTGGTCACCGGGTCGGTCAGGTCGTTTTCGGGGAGGAACGGGATGAATGCTTCGAGTTCGGGATCCATGACGACCATCCTCACGGCCGTCCCCCAAGGGGGTCATCCGCCAACCGTCGCGCATCCCACGCCGATCGCGCGCCGACTGGCGCACCCCTGTCCTTCTATCCTTCTGCCATGGAAGCACTGGCCGTACGGCTGTCGGGACTGGATCCGCACGTCGACGGCGCGTTCCGCATCGTCGCGTTCTACGACACGCTGATGCGCCGACGGGTGGATCTCCCCGCGCTCGCCCGCGCCTCGGCGGGCATGGCGGAATGCGTCACCGGGATACGCATCCACGGCGCGGGGCGGGCGACCCGCATCTCACCGGACGGCACGGAAGCGTCCACGCCTCAGGCACCCGCGTCCACGTCTCCGGCAACCGCGTCCACCACAGTGCCGATCATCCTCGACGAGGAGGAGATCGGCACCGTGTGGCTGGAACGCCCCGGCCCACCCAACCCGCTCGACGAGGTCCTCCTCGACCGGCTCGCCATCGCCGTCGGGGCAGCAGTGGAGCGGTACGGCCCGGCCCGCACCACCATGGCCGACCCCGCCCTCGTCGAACTCGCGATCAGCACCGACAGCGACGAGGCGGCCCGAGCACGGGCGCTACGACTCCTGGGATTCGCCGCCGACCTGCCCGTCCACGTCGTCGCCGTACGCTCGCAGCTCCCGCTCGACCGGATCGGGGGCCTGCTCTGCCCGGCCCGCCCGGTGAAGGCGGCACCGCTCGCCGACGTCGGCGTCATCCTGGCCACCGCCATCGACCCGGCCCGGTTCCCCGCAGGCGTACGCGCGGGCATCGGCACCGCAGCAAGCCCCGACCGATCCTGGCGGCAGGCCCGCGCCGCCCTCCGCTTCACCACCCCGCGCGAACCCGTCATCCGCTACACCGACCTGGGCGCGCTGGCGCTCCTGGCCGAGATACCGCAGGACACCGCACGCGACAACGCCGATGTGGCCGCCATCGCGCGAATCGCCGGCAACCCAGATGATCTGGAGACTCTGGACACCTACTGCGCCACAGGCTCCTTACGCCGGGCCGCCGACCTCCTCCACCTGCACCACAGCAGCATCGCCCGCCGACTCGAACAGATCGCAAAAACCCTGGGCATCGAACTCACCGAACCCACCGGACTGATGCGGGCCAGGCTCGCCCTCACCGCATGGCGGCTACTCAACGACTGAGGAAGATCCGCCTCGCCACTGGGACGACGAGTCACCCGCTCGACCGCCGGAACAAGATCGACGATCGGCCGCCGAGTCCCGGTTGATCTCCGATTGGCTCTCAGAGCCCGTCCTCACTCAGGGAGTAGCTGAACCGCCCCTACCGCGAGCGCCGCACCCTGCTCGAGCCCCTATTCGCCGATCACGGCCTGACGGCCCGGTGGATGCTCTGTCCGACGACGACAGACCTGGCGAAGGCGCAGGAGTGGCTGGAATCCTGGACGGACGTCTCCGGCGTCGAAGGCATCGTGGTCACCGTGCATGAACCAGCGCTACCTCGGTATCGACTGGGCGAGCCATTGACCCGAAGCCCAGCGCCCCGCCCCACACATAGCCAGCCGGGAGCAGCAGATGGCCGCCGCCAGGGCACACCGGCCGCCGCCGGCGTCACGGCACCGTGAACCAGCAGACGTCACCGGAGTCGGGCAGCCGGGAAGACGTCTTCACCTCTGCCGCGATACGCGTCAACACCTCGGCCTTTTCAGCTCGCCACGGCAGGAACGGCTCCTGGGGCGACTCCGTAAGGTCGCCCGCTCGCGCTCCGGCGTCATACAGGTCGCCGACGATCCGCAGGAGCAGCCCCAGCTGCTCCTCGAACGAGGCGCCGCGTCCGAGCAGGCTGCCCACGGATCCGCTGAGGACCGAGAAACCGAGCCAGTCGTCGTGCGCGTACTGGATGAGGTATTCCAATTCCCGGCGATATGCTTCCTGGTTCACCATGGCTCAGTTCCCGTGCTGCGGAATATGGAATCGTTTCATATCCAGGCGGTCCACGTCATTTTAGTCAATGGTCGCTCCACCGGATCTGCTGAACGGGCGGTAGGTCACGGTCGCCTTCGGGTCGTCCGAAAGCTGCCACACCTCGACATTTCCCTTCGGTGTGGGCTTGACCTCGGGATCGCCGAGCTTGGCGTGCAGGTCCAGGCGGATGCGCTCCAGCTCCACCTCGTCGACCATTCTGACGCCGGTGGCGTCTTCCTCTCCCCTCAAATTACCGTCGCTGTCGTGGGCCGTCTCACGTGCGGAGTGATGCCGGACCTGGTCGTCGGGGGCACGGCTGTCCCGGCCGTGCCGTCCGGGCGTTCCACGCGCGTCAGATGACCGAGGCCGTCTCACGTGTAGCGGGTGGCGTGGCCGAGCGGGTCGGTCACGCAGAGACGTAGCCGGTTGGCCTCGTCCCACTCGGTGAGGGTGGTGTTTCCGAGGGGGTCGGTCTCGGCGACCACCTTGTACGCCTCGTTGTAGACGTACGTGGTCCGGTTGCCGAGGGAGTCGGTGTAGACGGTGGTGCGCGCCGCGTCGTCGTAGTGGAGGCGGCCGGTCATCATGTCTCCCGAGCCGACGGTGCGGAGTACGCGTCCGTGGCGGTCGTAGACGTAGCCGAATTTCGTTCCGTTGCGGTCGGTCCATGCGGTGATGCGGTGATGCGGTGTTCGGCGTCGTAGGTGTAGCGCAGTGCTTCGCCGGTGGAGTTGACGGCCTCGGTGAGGTCACCGGCCGCGTCGTAGCCGAAGGAGGCCAGCGTCACGCCGTCCTCGCTCGTGCTGTGGACCAGGAGGGGCAGCGCGGTGACGCGCAGCTTGGCCGGGTCGGTGTCGACGGCTATGCGGTAGCCGCCGGAGTGGACGATCTGCGCCGGGTGTCCTTCGGGACTGTATTCGAAGGTGATGCGGTGGTCGTTGCGGTCGGTAATGGCGTGCAGGGCCAGTTCGCTCGCGCCGGCCACGGGCAGGGGCGCGAAGTGCAGGGTCCGGCCTCGCTCCGGCACGTGGATGGTCATGGCGCTGCCGGGCTTGCCGTCCCAGTGGAGTGGCCAGCGCGGGCCGCTGGTGGGAAGGGTGTCCGCGTCGGGGCGCGGGACGGGGTACCGCAGCAGCATGCCGTCGTCAGCGACGCAGGTCCGCTGTTCGGTGAGGAACAGGTGGGCTGGGGTGACGAGGGTGACGTGTCGGTGCCAGCCGGTGAACGAGCGGCCTTCGAAGTGGTCCAGGCCCAGTGCCGTTTTCAACTCGCGGTAGTCGTGCTCGATCCGCCAGCGTGACTACGCCATGCTGCTCGCGCTGCCAGTACCGGAGCGTGGCCTCGTACCCCCTCCTCCAGCCCTGGCGCTCGGTGTTGAAGACCTGGTAGCTGATCACTTCGCGATCAGCGCTGGATCGCGAGGATTGTCCACCCTGCCCTACGCAACCGACTCCAGATTCACCCAAGAGATGGTGGCGGATGATTCCGTGCTCAACCGGAAGTCGTAGTCATCCACTTCGGGGGCCGAGACCATGAGCCTGAACCCCACAATGAATGCGACGAATTCGCCTTGAGTGATGGCGTTCGAGGGTGCATACCTGAAGGTGAATGGGTTGGGGAACGCCAGGAGCGTCCTGTCCCACCGATTCATGTTGAGCCCGGTGTCCTCCGAGTGGTTGCCGACCAATCTCCGCATGCTTGCCTCGTTCTGCCGGCCAAGATCGATGTTCCAGAAATCAAGGACTGGTCTTTGTGGATTCGCGTCAGATCTCGGACTTCAGGATGCAGCACCCGGGCGAACGGATACAGCCCGGCATAGACTTCATGCGACGACCAACCCCACTCGTTGTGCCGACTGCCGAACGCTCGCAGACTCAGCGTCCCGAATCGAACTCTCAACATCAGGGGGCTGGGTCCTGGGGACTTCACTAGGAAAGCCCAGGATGACTCCACGCCGCCATACGCGTGGTCATCATCGCCGGGGTCATTCACTGTGATCGCGCATGTCAGGTACGTCGAACCACCAGAGGACAGGCCGAAGGCTTCTTGCTCCGTCGTCGAGTTCGACGAGTTTCCCGGAACCGCCACGGGGCCGTCGCTGACGCGAAGAAGCTGGGGTCCCGATATGGTCATTTCACTCATGGTGCCGCCGCTCCATCCTCTCGATGACCGAACGAGCCGAAAGCCCGATGCGTGCACGGCGTTCAACGAGTTCCGGATCGGGTGACGGAGGCTTGGCGAAGAACTCGCTTATCGGGTGGACGTTACGCAAACCAAAAATGGATTTCGGGCGCTTCTGGTGAAGCTCGGCCAGCTCGAATTCCCCCGCCTTGACAAGAGCAGCATCGGCCGTCCGTATGTCGGCAATTCGTTTGGCCAGGATCTCCGCCAGCTTCGGATCCTGTTCCGCCACCATCGCAATAAAGTCGGACATCACCGCGTCACTCCTTCCGCAGAGGTGGCCCGGAGGTCACTGGTGCTGACTCAATTCCATCCTGGCAGGGCGGGCGCCTTCCCGCCTGACAGCCCACCCCGCCGCCCAATTAGCTGTGGTGCATGGTCGCGCCGAGTGGCCTCGCCAACCTCTACCTCTACGCGGAGATCCGCGGCACCGCCACCCTCGCCGAGGGCACTGGCTGGGCGGTCGCCGTCCGCATCGCCGAGGAGTACCTGGGCCCGGGCGCCGACAAGGAGTACGAGGAAACCTCCGACGGGGCAGTACGCGTATTCGTACGCATCACCCCGTCCATGGTGCTCGGCAACGCCGCCCGCACCGGCGCAGGGCCCATATGGCGTGTTGCAGCAGTCGCGGGCGGCCCGCCGTTCGGTGAGGCCGCCCGCCGGGATGCCGCCGCGCTGCGGTGTCGAACATTCGGCTGGAGCCAAATCGAGCCGGAAGCGGTGACCCGACTACGGCGAGGCAGCCCCGGGGCCGTAGATCCGGACACGTCGCGCACCCGGCCGGGTCGGCAGCCGCCGCGCTGCTTCCGGGATCTTGGCCTCAGTGGATCAAGCAAAAGTGCACCTGGGGCGGCGGACAGGCCGGGGCGCGCGCGCCGCCCGATCGTGATCAAGTGCGTGGTCAGCGGCATATGACCGGTTCTCACCAGGTGGCGAGTTCGGCTCGGTGCCTCACCCGCGTCCGAATGCGTACCGTCACCAGTCCGCGACGCAGGGGAGGGACTGAGGATCATGGGACAAGGCAGCGCGAGGAACGATGTAGGCACCGCCTACATCAATGACGTATTCATGCGGCACCCGCTAACAACGCGGAACCAAGAGGAACTCGGCATCGCCGCCAGGGCCGCCGGCATCTTGGAGCGGAATCTGAACAGGGGTGTATTCAGGCGAAACCGTCAGGGCGGGGGTGAGCAGGTCAATCCCATCGGGTTCTCCCTGAACATGGTGAGCTACCCCGGATTCCCCGACGACGAGCAGACCGCGCACGCGCGCGGCTGGCGCGCCTGGATGAATGTCGGCGTACCGGTCATCGAAGAGCGGAGCGACATCCAGCAGCCCCCTCCCGACATGATCTCCAAGCAGACGTACATCAACGGCACCGACCCGATCAAGATCACCGTGACAGACACGGTCGAGTTCTCCATTTCGAACACGATCAGCTGGTCCCTGCAAGGGGAGGTGAAGCTCACCTTCGGGGCGAAATCCACCGCAGCGCTCCAGCAACAGCTGCAGAAGAGCATGGATATGAAGCAGTACCAGAAGACCACCCTGCTCAACAGCAAGGACAACCAGGGCGTCAACACGGAATCCCAGACGGAGGCCACGAGCAACACCACCGCCACGAGCTCCGTCACCGGCACCGGGGAGCTGTGGGGTGAGCTGGCGCTCGGGATCACCGGCTCCGTCAGTGGTTCGCTGACCACCGAATGGAAACACGTGTCATCGGTGAGTCTGGAAGTCAGCAGCCGGGTGGACGTCCTGGCCACCACCCGTCGCCAGATCCGCCAGTTCGACTACGAATTCCCCGTCACCTTCGGCGGCTGGGTCGCCTTGTACTATCCCGATCCGGTCGAGGTCAAGGAAACTGCCAAGCAGGGCGCCGAGCCGAGGTATTCCAAGGTCATCGCGTGGAAACTCGGCGAAGCCGCCCTCGATTCCAGCCACTTCGACGTGGCCGACGAAGGAAAGCGGTTCATGCAGAAGGGGACGGCCGAAACCGTCGCCGTCCGCGCCGGGGAACACCGGGTGTTCCAGCCGGAAGTACTCGATTACCAGACGCAGAAGCAGCCGCTCTAGGGGAGAAGCCCATGTCCTTCAAGAACATCTTCGACAACAGCGGAAACGAGGCCGGTTCCGCCGACAAGTCCGCTCAGAAACTCAACAAGGACACACCCGGAGCCGGGGACGTCTCGGAGGCCGTGCGCAAGCTGGAGAGCGGGCGCGACCCGTGGCTCGTGCGCCAGACCGCGCACGGCGCGTTCGACGTCATGGGTTTCCTGGGCCCGCTCTTCCAGAACGCCCAGGGTGCGGCCGCCGCTCAGCGTCAGGTCTCCGAAGACCCGGGCTCGACGTCCAAGATGGCCTCGTCGTCCACGAAGGCGTTCGGACCGCCGAAGGTGAGCATCAGCGACGAAGACATGCCGAAGCTCGAAGACCTGTCGAAGCTCATCGCCAACAAGCGGAGCTACGCCCTGATCGCGACGGGTCTGGGCACGTCCGAAGGCCTGGCGGTCGACCCGTCGCGGAACACGGCGTACGTCGCCGACCGGGGCGGCCAGAAGCTGTCCGCGGTGAAGGTCGACACCGGCGCCCAGCGCGTGGCCGCGAGCGCCCTGGGCGACCTCGGCGATGTGGAGGTCGACCGGCAGGCCACGGCTTACACCACGGACTGGGCCGGTGGGCGCCTGCTCGCGGTGAACCTGTCCGACGGCACCTCCCGCAAGATCGCCGACGTCCCGGGCGCGTTCGGCGTCGCGCTGGACGCGGCGGCGAGCAAGGCCTATGTCGCCAACTGGACCGACGGACAGCTGATCGCGGTCGACCTGCCGGGCGGGCGGAAGACCACGATCGCCACCGGTCTGGGGCAGGGCATCGCGGGAGTGGCTCTGGACGGCAGGGGCAAGGCGTACGTCGGTCAGAAGGACAACGGCGGCAAGCTGTACGAGATCAACCTGGCCGACGGCACCAATCGCGTCGTGGCCACCCTTGCCGGGGCCAGCACCATCCGCGTGGCGCTCGACGGCGCCGGCCGGGCGTACACCATCGACCGCGTGAACGGGCGTCTCTACGAGATCACCCTCGCGGACGGCGCGCAGCGCGTGGTGGCCTCCGGCCTCGGGACGTGTGCGGGGCTCGCGCTGGACACCGTGGGCGGCTGGATCTACGTCAGCAACGGCCAGGGCCAGCTGTGGCAGATCGACCAGCGTGCCGCCCAGGCCCTGGGAGGCGTCGGCAAGGTCGTCCCGTAGGGCTTCCGCTGGGGGGTGTCCGCCGGACACCCCCCAGCGGCCCCCTCGGCACAGCCGTAGCACAGGGGCAGGGAGCCGCACAGCAGGGTGCTGCCGATGTGGCCCTGGTAGCGGCCGAGCAGGCCCTGGCCGCGCGTTGGCAGGGCCGGGTCGGCCCAGTCGGGCAGGGCGGCGCTGCGGGTGAAGTACTCCTGCAGTTTCGGCGGGAGCCCGGCCGGAACGGCCTCGCTGTTCCCGTCCAGCAGGAGCAGGGCCTCGCGGACCTGATCCTGCTGGACGGGCTCGTAAAGCTCCTCGATCGCTGCGTCAGCCAGCGGATGGCCAGCCTTTCGCAGCGGGTCCAGCAGCTCATCGGTCCACTTCGTCGTGGGCATACTGATCTCCATGGGACGGGAGTGCAAGGGCGCCGTGCTTCGGCATCCGCCGTCCGCCATCGGCCCTGGGCACGGCCACTGTTCTACCCGCCTGCGTTCAGCCGGTGCAGCCTCGCTCACCTGCACAGTGCAAGCCGAATCGATCCGCCCTCGCCCGGATGCGACATGTGCCGGTACCCAGCACATGGGCGGCCCGGCCCGGCCCGGCCCGACCAAGGCAGGAGCGCAGCGCCGGACGGCTCAAGGACAGCCACACGGCCGTCAAGCAG
The DNA here is from genome assembly GCF_018614095.1 of Streptomyces sp. ISL-87. Taxonomy (GTDB): domain Bacteria; phylum Actinomycetota; class Actinomycetes; order Streptomycetales; family Streptomycetaceae; genus Streptomyces. Next base: position 27,001 of record NZ_JAGGOY010000019.1, read on the forward strand.
GTCCAGCGCGCCGGGCTGGAGCTCACCCAGCGCGGGTGCGGGGCGTGGACGCGGCTCTTCTGCAGGCCCGAGGGAGGCAAGCGGCGCTGCGTGCAGCTGTCGTGAACATGGCGTTCGCCGCCGCCGCGAACAGTCTCGTGGTCCGGCTGAACGGGCCCACCCACCTGACGCAGCCATCAGTACCAATCCGGTCGGGGTCGGACAATGCCTCGTGGGCCACGGCGTCGCGGCAGCGGTCGTGCAGGCGGCCGCGAGCAGTAGGAGGATGCTCGACCGCGGCACCCGGGCGCCCCGCCGGTGCCCGGGTGCCGCGGTCGGTTCGCCGTGGTGCTTACCCGCAGTCGCCCAGGATTGGCCCCGACCCGTCGGGGGTGTAGGTGGCCCAGAGCATGAATAGCTCCAGGAGCATCGCCGGCACGTTGAGCGACACGCTGACGAAGGCCACGAGCCCCGGCCACGTGTCCCAGAGCCGGAGACGGTAGTGCCGGCGGATCTGCTTGGCGAGCAGTACGCAGACGACCACTGCTGATATGCCGAGGATCGGCCCCGCCCACGCGGCGACGTGTTCCATCTTCGGGAACGGCATGTGCTGGCATGCTGCCTGTTGCCGTTCGACCCAGTCGCGGTCGATGTCTTGGACCTGCAAGGAAGTGACCACGCCGAGAGCGGCCACAACCGGGATAAGTAGGGCCGCGATCACCGTGCCGGGCGTGACCGGGCGCTTCTGGGTGGTGTCGTGGAACGCGTCGGGGGAGGGGGGAGTGTTCATCAGTACCAATTCGGATGCGGTCGGACGATGTGGATGCGCTGCTCGCCGTGGTTCTTGGTGGCGATGTGTTCCCGGCTGTCCAGGCTCACGTTCTGGAACGAGCTGGTGTGCTGGCTCAGTTTGATGTCGCCGTCAGGGGTCACCGAGGTGACCACGGCGGCGTGGTAGATCTCGCCCTGGGGCTCGTCCGGGTCGGGAGCCACCTGCTCGTAGAAGATGACGTCGCCCGGGAGTCCTTGGTGTCCCAGTGGTCCAGTGCGTACCGCACCATCTCGACCCGGTCGATCTTCCCGTCGGGTCCCCGGAGTTCACGCCCGACCTCGGGTGGCAGGCCCTTGAGGTCGGCGATGGTCACTGGGTCGGCCCGCATGAGGTCCTTCTGCTGCTGTGGTGTCAGGCCGTCCCACCAGGCGCGAACGAGGTGCGGGTCTTTCCCGACCGGAATGTCGGACCTGAGTATCTCGAATTCGACGTGGGAGGCCTCAACCAGGATCTCGTTGTGTGCCTGTGAGGGGTTGGCGACGTTGATGGTCGTCGCTGGCTTGTCCAGTTCGACGGAGGCCTTCGAATCCGCCTGTGAGGCCTCGCGCAGCGCCTCCTCTATCAGTCCGTTGACCTCGGATATGCTGCCCAATTCCTTGGTATAGGCGTCGCGCACGCTCTGCGGGACGTTCGGTCCCGTGGGTGCGGCGCTCGTGTACGCGCCCACGGCGCGGCCGTCCTGGATCTGAAGCCCGCGCTCGCCCGCCAGTTCGACCGCGTGGAACAGGGTGCGCTGGGCGTACCCCATGGAGTGGGCGAGTGCGTCGAGCACCATGGCGACGCCCTTCATGATGTCGCCGCCCGCTTCCAGGCGGTCGGCGAGGTCCTCCAGGCGCTTGCCGGCCGTTTTGCCGGTGGCGTCGGCCCAGTGGTCGTCGAGCGGTTTCTTGCCCTGCGCGCGAATGTCCTCGGAGGCGGAAGAGGAGCGCCGGGCAAGGTCGACCCAGTCGTCCGCGGCCTTCTGCCACTGGTCCACGCGGCAGCCGTGCAGGTCGTGATAGGAGACCACGGGTCAGTTTCTCCCGAAGTCGGCGAGGCCGTGCTGGAGCCTGTTGAAGGCGTCCTTCGCCTGGGCATTCGTGGTGTCGTAGGCGTTGGCTGTGGTGTGGAGGTTGTCGGCCATGGTGTTCATCTGCTTCCCCAGATCGACCATGTGGTCCTCCCAGGCGGTCGCGCACCGCTTCAGCGCCGCGGCGGAGGCCCAGCCGTGGTGGCCGCCGGCTGCCGTGTCACTCGAATCGAGGGACCGGCGAAGGTTCTCCAGTGCGGCTTCGGCGGCCGAGCGGGCTCCTCCCGCGCCTTGCCGTACATAGTGCGTCTTGATGTCTATGTCCACGTAATCCCCCATAAATAGCTGAGAACAGCCTAGCGTTGATCTTGAGTGAAAATCTGACAGCGAGCACGGCCGCCAGCGCGGCGGCGGCCGGTTGTCGTCGCTGTCTCGCCCATAACGGGGCCTTCGGGGAACCGAACGGCTGCCAACGCGCCCGAGGCCGAAGCGCTGGACATCCGCCGCGCCCTGGCCGCCCGCGCCGCCCCCAGCCAGGCCCAGTCCGGGACTGTAAATCCTTCGGCTCTGTTTCGTAGTCGGTGGTGACGGTGAGTGCTCGTCACTGGAGCAGGATGCGGTGGCGGAGGAGTTCGAAGCTCGCGCGGCCGTGCATCTGCCGCCTGATCTTCTTGGTGCGGGTGTTGACACCTTCGGTACGGCCGTTGTGGTAGGGGAGGGTCAGGCCGGCCAGGGCTGATTCAAAGTCCTGGTGATCATGTGGTGGTGCAGGTCAGGCCACGTCCAGGAGGTCGAGTGGGTGGGTGAAGGGGTGGTAGGAGACCTCGCGGAGGCCGGCGGCGATGTTGCGGTGTCCGGCCGTGCGGAGGGTGTTGACGGCCAGGTTTCGTAGTGTTGCCATGTTCTCCGGGCCGTGCCCGGTGTGGATCTTCGAGGCGTCCTCGGCGAAGGTGGTGTCGCGTACGAAGTGCAGCCGGTTCTCGATCACCCACTGTGACCGGGCCAGCCTGCCGATCCGAAGCGGTGACGCCTCACGCGCGGTGAGGTCGGTGAGCGCGTAGACGGTTTGCCTGGTCACTTTCCCGGTCTTCCGGTCGGTGCGGTGCCGCAGGATGCGGGCGGCCTGCACGGCGTGCGGGAAGTCCAGCCCCAGGCCGGTGACGGTCAGACACCTGGTGGCCCGGGTCTCCTTGCGGCCGTGGCCGGCCTCTCGGTCATAGCGCCGGGCGGTCACTTCCTTCCACGGCAGTGCCCGCAGTTGCGCGAACAGCGTCGGCTGGTTGGCCTTGACCACCAGCAGATAGTGCGCCTCCTTCTGCTCGACCAGGAAGCGGGCATGCCCGCGCTGGGTGTGCAGGGCATCGGCGGTGACCACGACGCCGGTCAGATCGAAGGGCGCCAGCAATCGCGTGAACGCGGTGATTTCGTTCGTCTTGTCCGGTACTCGCAGCTGGCTGACGGTCTGCCCGCCGCCGGAGACAGCGGCGAGCAGGTGCGCGGCCGGGCCGGTACCGGTGCGTGAGCCGCGGGCGGTCTTGCCGTCCACGGCCAGGCTTTCGGCGGTGGACGGGTCCGCACCGAGCAGGTCGGCGAGTCCCCCAGGACACACGGCGAGCAGGACGCGCCGGATGGTCGAGGTGCTGGGCGCACGGCGGACAGCGAGCGGGCCGGCTCCGCGGACACCGAGCCTGGCCAGGGTGTCCTGGGGTGCGTTGCGGGCCCACTGGCCGATCGCCAAGTAGGAGCGGGCTCCGGCCAGGACAGCGCAGGCGGCCGTCAACAGCACCGACACCAGCGGGTGACGGCGTCCACGGCGCTTGCGCGGGTCGGGCAGTGTCCGCAGCCGGCCGTCCAGCTGCGGGACCTCACGGTGTTGACGCGTGGGCGACTTGATCAGGCAGACGGTGGCAGACTGACGGCACATCGAAGCTCCGGGTGTTCAGGGCGACTTGAGAGGTCACCCCGTCAACCGGAGCTTCGTTGCGTTCGTAGCGATGCCTCGATGGATCGTCACCCCGTTGTGACCAGCACTTCCACATGATCACGAAGACTTTGAATCAGCCCTGTCAGGCCGGCGTTGACGGCGGCTGTCATGGGTATTCGCGGCGGAGATCCCGATGGAGATGGGCAGGCCGGTCCGCTCAGTGATCAAGTGGATCTTTGATCCCTTCTTACCGCGATCTACGGGATTCGGACCCGTCAGGTCCCCCCTTTCAGGGCTCGCATGTTCACCGAGTCGATCGCGCACCGCGGCCAGTCCAACTCGCCGCGGGCGCCGAACTCGTCAAGGACCAGGCGATGCGGCTTGGCCCACACCCGCGCCCGGCTCCACCCTGCGAAGCGCCGGTGCGCGGTGGGTCCGACGGGCCGAAGCACGGCGGAAGTTGACGCCACGTGCCCCCGGAGGTCGCGACGAACACGATCGCCGCCAACACCTACCGATCCCCATAACGGCGTCGGCCACCGCCCTGCGGCCGCGTCGGCGCGTCCGGCACCACCCGCTGGAACAGCACCCACAACCGTCCGGGACCAAACGCGCAACCGCCAAGAGGAACGTCGCATGCTAGGGCTGGGGCTTCCTCTCTCGTGATCTCACCCAGGCGGCGAAAGCCTCGATCGCGTCGATGACCGCCTCGAAGCGGAGCGAGTGGTACAGGTCGAAGGCGTGGTTCCCGCCGCGCAACTCGGCGTAGACGACCGCGTCGGAGGAGGTGCGGCGCAGCCGGTCGGCGACCTGCCGGACGTCGGCCACCGGCGCCAGTGGGTCCAGGTCGCCGTGGGCCAGGAAGAACGGCGGGGCGTCGGGCGCGATGTGGGCCAACGGCGAGGACTCAGGATCGTCGCTGATGGGGCCGTAGTAGCCGTTCAGGCAGATAGCGGCGGTCACCGAGGTGTCCGCGCTCTCGAAGCCCGGCTGGAAGGCGGGGTCGCCCTGGGTGAGCGCGGCCAGTGCCGCCATGTGCCCGCCCGCCGAACTGCCCGCGACGAACAGTGTCGCCGGATCGGCCCCATACTCGTGGGCGTGCTCGCGCACCCAGGTGATCACCTTCTTCAGGTCGATCAGGTGGTCGGGGTGATGGGCCTGGGGAGCCAGACGGTAGTTCGCGCTGACGCACACCCAGCCTCGGCTCGCCAGCCGGTAGAGCAGCGGAAGTGACTGGGTGTTCTTGCGGCCCTGGGTGTAGCCGCCGCCGTGCAGGTGGATCAGTACGGGCGCGCCTTCGGGCCGTGAACGGAGGTGGTAGACGTCGAGCAGGTTCCTGCGGCCCGCGTCGCCGTAGGCCATGTTGGCCACGCGCCGGACTCCCCGCCGGCGCCGGAAGTTGGGCCGCAGCATGATGCGGGCCCACGGGGGGCGGCGCCGCAGCCCTTCCGAGAAGTCGGCGTCGATGGCGGTGCGCCATCCGGCGCCAAGCCCTTCGGCCATGGCGTGCTCGATCCTGTCCCTGTCTCCCAGCGCACGATGGGCGACGACCGCGAGCCCGACCGCGGTCGCGGCGGCCAGCCCGACGGTCGCCCAACCGCCCGCCGAGTCGATGTCGCCCTGGGCGAACGCCACCGACGTCGGACAGATCAGCATCCAGAACAAGGCCACGAACGGCAGTTCGTTGACGATCAGGCCGAGGTAGTAGCTCAAGCTGGCGAGTGGGCGCGATCGCCGTGCCGGCCGCAGCGCGAACACCGTGCCGAGCGCAACCGCCACCACGGTGATCACATAGCCGACGGGCACGAAACCTCCAGGGACGAACCGCAAAGGATGAACCAGCGCCACCGCTGCCCCCGCCAGCGGCTTATTTTGAGACGATCAGTAAGACCGTTCGCCGACATCAGGGGCCAGTCGGCTGCGGCGGCCGTTGGAACGGGGCAGCGCGGTCGAGGCGAGGAAGTCGTCGAGCATGGTGATTTGTACGTCATTGGGGAATCGGCGGGGGTCGAAGAGGGCCTGGACGACAAGTCCGTGGGTGAAGGCGACTGCGGTGGCGGCGAGTTGTTCCGGGTCGGCGTTTGCTGGGAGCTGGCCAAGGCCGTGTGCGGCTTCGAGGTGTAGGCGGATCGTCGAGCGCAGCCGGGTGTAGCGGTCGGCCTGTTCCGTGGTCAGCCCGTCGTCGGCGAGGGAGAGGTCCCATGAGCTGACCCAGATGCGGTTGCGGGCGGTGTCGCCCGGGGTCAGCGGCAGGATGTCCAGGAGCATGGCGCGCACGGTGGCGAGGCCCGCGGCGGGACGCGCGCGGCGGGGCCTCTCTGCGGTGCGCTTCTCCAGCAGGTCCAAGGCGTGTGTGATCAGGGCCCGTTTCGTCGGGAAGTAGTGCATGAGCATCCCGGTCGAGACGCCCATCGCAGCGGCGACGGCACGCAGGGTCAGCCCACCGAACCCCTTGTTGGCGAGCACGTGCCACACCGCCTCGGATACGTCCTTGCGGCGGGCTTCACGGTCTCCAGGTGCGGGCGGCATGCTGCTAGCTTACGTACCGAACGCTTGTTATGCATCCAGAGAGTGAGACTCCCATGTTCACCCTGACGCTCGGCGACCATGCCCAACTCCGTCCCTTGGAGCCCTGGCAGGCGCAGGAGTTCCTCGCCCATATCGACCGCGCCCGGGTCTCCGTGGACCCGTGGATACCCTGGGCGACGTTCAGCACTGACCTCGACTCGGCCACGGCTTCTCTCCAACGCTACGCCGACCGTCTGGCCCAGGACACCGGCCGGATCTACGGGATCTGGCTGGACGGCACGCTGGTCGGCGGCGTCATGTTCACCCGCTTTGACAGCGACTCCGGGGTATGCGAGATCGGCTGTTGGGTGGAGCAGGCCGGGGAGGGACGGGGCCTGGTGACCCGGGCCTGCCGGGTGCTGATCGACTGGGCGTTCCAGAAACGCGGGATGAGCCGCGTCGAATGGTGGGTCGCTGCGGGCAACACCCGCAGCATCGACGTCGCGCGCCGGCTGGGTATGACCCGCGACGGCGTGCTGCGGCAGCGTTCTTCGTATCGAGGTGTGCGGCACGACAGCGAGGTCTGGTCGGTCCTTTCCGAAGAATGGCCGTCTCCCGGGGAAGTGTCCGGGTCCGGCGTTCAGGCCGAGCTCGACCGGCTGATGAGCGTGTTCGTCGGCGCCTTCACCAACACCGGCGACCGCCGACCGGACCTCGGAGTCATCCGCGACGTCTTCATTCCGCAGGGGAGGATCATCGCGAACGTCGGGGACGAGCCCGTGATCTACGATCTCGACGCGTTCATCGAGCCCCGGCAGAAGATGCTCACAGACGGGACGCTGACGGAGTTCTCCGAATGGGAGGTCGCCGAGCGGACCGAGATCTTCGGATCGATCGCGCACCGGTTCAGCGAATACCGCAAGTCCGGCTTCCACCAAGGTGAGTGGTTCGAGGGCTGCGGCCAGAAAACCACCCAGTTCGTCCGGACCCCGTCAGGGTGGAAGATGTCCTCGCTGGCCTGGGACGACGCGCCCGCCACCGTCACCGAATGACCGCGCGGAGGCCAAGGCTGTTCGGACGCCATGCAAACACAGGGCCACCGCGCACCCGCACTTGGCAGGACAGCTCGCCACCGCGGTGTTCACCGAGGCTTCCACCACGCAGCTCGATACCGTGCACGTCCACGACCTGGCCCCGGACGCTCGACCATCACGTGCCATGACCATGGGCTTCGCCGGGGCTGTATGACCCACCACGTCCCGACCTGGGCCCGGTCCCTGCTGGTGGCTGCCTCCGTGATCCGTTGGGCAGTACGGGCCTAACATCCCCGACCGCCTTCGCCGAGAGCTGCTATGGCCGGTCATTGATGTAGTGCCTGGGCAGGGCATTCGACCTGGGTGTGTTCAGGTTGGTTGGTCATAACGGGGCGAGGGGTGTTCGATCGGGGCTTTTGCGGCTGGTGGAGTGGGGTGTACAGGCTCCACTCCCGGGGCTGTGACCTGGGATTTTCTCCAATTGGGTGAGTTTTCCAGGTGGGCTTGTTTGTCCTGATTTTTTGTGCAGGTGTAATGGCGGGTCTATAGGGGACCTGGGGCGTGGTTACGTGGAGGTTGTCCGGGACCGGCGCCTGGCCGGGCTCGGCGCCGGGCGCGGACACGTCGCCTGATGGGCCGACACTCCTGCCGTCGCGCCAGGATCGCCTTCACCGACAGCGCCATCGACCAGATTCAACAAACTCGGCCGCCACGAGATCCATGCCCTCGACCGCGCACTGGTCGCCCTCTCCGTCGACCCCACTATGGGCGAGCCCGTTCCTGCCCCTACCCCGAAACTCCGCCGGTACGAGGACGATCTGGAAGAGGTCGCCGTCATCTACTACGTGACTGCCCTGCGCACCGTTCTCTAGGGGTTCAACGGGGGGTGGTGTGACGTTGCATAGCCCCTCTCGTAGGGTCCTATCGCAACAGGTCGCAGGGGGTGCGGCTCTGCGGCAGATCGTTGCATTGAGCCGTGGAGGCAGAGTGGGCTCCGCTCGTGACCGCAGCGACGAACTGATTGTTGCCGCATCGTGCCCCGCCGCCGGGGAGCCGAGGTGAGCGAAAACGGGTTGTGCCTGAGCAGATGATCAGCTTGGGTTCGTGCTCGTGACTGACTTGAACGATCTCATACGTCCGGACCGCTATCCGCGCTCCTCTCGCTATGACCCCGCCTGGTTGCTCAACCTCGACATGGGACCGAACCCGCTGTGGCTGCTGGAAGACCTCGCCCGGGACCTTGATCTGCGCCCGGGGATGCGGATTCTCGACCTCGGCTCCGGCAAGGGCGCCACGTCGGTGTTCCTGGCCCGCGAGTACGGCGCCCAGGTCGTTGCGGCCGACTTGTGGATCGCCCCCGAGGACGCGGCAACCGTCTTCGCCGAGGCGGGTGTCGGGGACCAGGTGAAGGCCGTGCGAGCTGAGGCGCACGCCCTGCCGTTCGAGGAGGAGAGCTTCGACGCCATCGTGAGCGTGGACGCGTTCGAGTACTTCGGAACGGCGGACAGCTACCTGCCCTACCTGACGCGGTTCCTCCGCCCTGGCGGACATCTGGCGATGGCGACTCCCGCCATGACACGGGAGGTCCGTGAGCTCGGAGCCATCCCACCCCACATCAAGAAGGTGGTCGGCTGGGAAGCGATCGCCTGGCACACGGCGGAGTGGTGGCGCTTTCAGTGGGCGATCACCGAGCTCGTGGAGGTCACCTCCGCGCGGTTGCCGCAAGACGCCTGGCGGGACTGGCTGCTGTGGGCCCGGGCAGCAGCCGAGCACACGCCGGACGGCCGGAGCGCGAACCAGCCCGTCATCGACATGCTCACCACAGACGGCGGAGAATTCCTCTCCTTCGCTCTGGTAACTGCACGTAAGAACTGAGCAGACTTCACGCCGTCGGCAATTCTGTCTCTCCGATCGTGATCGGTAGAGACAGAACCTAGTGACCTGAGTCGTAGATTCGTCGTGGGTTTGGTGTGACTCGTCCTGGACCGAAGCTCCCGCCGTTGTCGGTGACCGATGCCCAACGGGCCGTGCTTGAAGGGTGGGTGCGTCGACGCTCGACGTCTCAGGCATTGGCGCTGAGGTCGCGCATCGTCCTGACATGCGCGGAAGGCCATTCGATCTCGGAGGTGTCGCGTCGTCTCGGGTGCGGCAGGCATCGGAGGGCTCGCCGTCGGCTTCCTCGTCGCCCGTTTCGTGGAGCGGTTCCCCTGGGGCCCGCTGCTGGGCCTGTCCGTCCTGGGCATCGCGTCACACCCGTGGCGACGGCCAGCACGACCCCCAGCCACGCCGGCACAACGGCGGGCGTCGTGGGCGGCCGGGGTCGTCACCTCGGAGGTCCGGCCGTCTTCCACGGGGCGAAGGCGTTCGTCACCGACCGCATGGACGAGCGCAGCTCCGGGAAGTGCCGCAGCAGCACGCTGACCATCGTGTTGTTCTCGATCCAGTCGAGACCGGCCTGTGTGTACACCTGCGGCGTGTAGTCCTTGGTGAGGAACCGGTCGCTGTTGAGCCTGCGGGACGCCATGAGGACGAAGATCCGGAAGGCTGTGTCGCTGAAGGCGAAGCCCTTCGGCCGGGGCTCGGCGAACATGCCGACCATGAGGTCGACGCGCTCGATGTCGTTCTCGTACACCCGGCGCAGCTCCCCGGCCCAGACCGGATCGTCCGTGAGCGAGGTGAAGTCCTTCGCCGGAGGCAGGTGCAGCTGACGCCTGAATTCGTTGTAGCGCGGTACGCCGAGTTCCCGGGTACGCAGGATGTCGACGGCTCCGAGGTCCATGAGCTTGCCGTCCGGGCGCTGGAACTGCTGGAGGAACCGCGGATAGTTGTGCAGGGTCACCAGGCCCGGGTGCGAGGTGCCGAAGGAGTAGAACAGGTCGGGCAGGGTGTGCTTGCCGAGGATCTCGTAGGCGTGCCGGCCGGTCAGGTCCCGGAAGGTCGCCTCCTGCAACAGGGAGTCGTCCTTGGCGGAGCGGAAGCTCCAGTCGTCGGGAACCAGGGGGTGCATCCGGTAGACGGCCACGAACTCCTCGGTGAGGGCGTACGGGACGCCGAAGTGGTCGGTGCGCCCGCCCACGATGCCACTCAGCACCTCACTGGAGCTGAGCCGGCCGAGCAGTCTGTGCACTCGCTCGCCGAGCACACCGAACCAGTTGGCGCGCATTCCGGTGACCAAGGTCGGATGGCTGACGACGGCGGGGGTCCACTCGATGGTGTGGATCTTGGCGATGAGTGCCGCGGTGATCAGACGCGCCCGCTGGAAGATCTCCTCGTCCGACCAGCCGGGGTACTCGCCGCGCAGCCTGTCGCAGATGGCGTTGTGTTCGAGGATGAACAGGGTGTGCATCATGGCGAGGCCCGCCCAGAATCCGGGGACGCTCGCCGGATCCCGTTCGGGGTCGTCCGAGAACAGCGAGCCGTTCCGGGGCACCTTGAGCTTGCCGCCCTCGCCGGTGCGCAGCCGCCGCTGTGCCGCCAGGTCGTCGCCGTAGAGCTGGGACGCGTCCCACCAGTGCGACTTCTCGTTGATGTACGTCGGTGGAAGGCCGTCGCCACCGTCCGGACGGGTCGGGTCGGGGATGGTCCGCGGCACGAGCATCGGGCGGTCGGACCATGGGTCGTCGTCGAGCAGCTGGATGTGCCAGGGGTGGTCCACGGTCCCCTGGCCATGGCTGACCCAGTCCCGGATCATGAACTGCAGCCACGCGGCGACGAGCGCGTTGACGGACTCGGCGGGGATGAACTCGTGCCTGGTCAGGACGGCGCGACTCACCTCACGCGGGCTCGGGGACATGATCTCGGGTTCGGGCTCGGGGAAGGTCCGCTCCGGTGGGACGTTGCGGCCGAAGCGCGAACCGGCCATGCCCATACGCGGGTTCGCCAGGTCGTTGTACGTACCGTCCGCTGTGCGCTCGGTGAGATGCCGCGCGCTCGAAGGCTCGACGGGCGGTGGATTCCGCGTCGGATAGGTGGCGGTGTCGAAGAGATTCCACCGGCGCAGGTTGTTGCGGAGGCCGATGAGGGTCAGCATGCCGAGCGGCGTCGGCAGATTCTGCCAGCCGATCTTGTGATCGACGGCCAACGCCAGCTTGTTGTGCGCCCGCACGAACCAGGAGGCGCTGCCGGTGTCACCGGCGCCCTGAGGTGTCTTACGGCCCGTGGAGCCTTCGGGAACTTTACGCATCGTGGAATTCCTTCCGGCCGTCCGGTTCGGTTGTTGCGCGAGGGCGCCGTCAGTGGGCGGCTGAAGGACAGCAGTTCCGCCGCTGGGCCAGAAAGGCGAGGGCCACATTGACCGTCGAGATCGCCGTGGCGGCCACCGCCGCCCGCCGTGGCAGGGAGCCCTCCTGGCCGGCCCAGGCGGCCGACAGCGCGTCGCTCGTATGGATGAGTGTGCCGACGCGCAGCGCCCGGTCGAGCTCGTGGGCGTCCTTGAGGAGCAACAGCTCGGCGCCGAGGACCACGGTGCGCACACCGAACATCCGCAGCACGTAGATCACCGCGGGCTGGTTCGGATCCGCCCCCAGCCGACGGGCCACCACCTGTGGGGCCAGCAGCGACGCGACGCCGTTCACCAGCCGGATCCCGGCCAGGCCGTATCGCGCGAGAGTATGTCCGTCCATGGTCATCGCCCCTTCCCAAGGGGGTATCGCACATTGCGTACGAAGCTATGCCATGTGCTGCCGGTCCGCGCGCCGAGTCCGCCGCGAAGCGGCCGACCGAGTCACATGCCCGCACCGGGTTCCTCGTGCGGCGTGCTGTTCATGGTCTGCCTGAGCCGGGAGAGCCGCAGATAGACGGCGCGCCGGGCGCGGTTCTGGTTGCCCAGCGGCCGGTGCTCGGGCAGGGCGTGCCAGGGGTTGAAGGACAGCCGGTCGGCAAGGGCGAACTGTTCCGTCTCGTCGAATTCCTGTCTGGGCAGGCGCAGGGTGGCCATCGGGATGAACGGCGACAGCCGTTCGGGCCAGACCACCGAGGCGTTCTCGATCGGCATCCGATGCGGGTCGGTCTGCGGCTGGACGAGGAAGTCGAAGAAGACGTCGCGCTCGCGCAACGTCGTGGCCAGGGCATCCCGCAAGTAGTCGTCCGGCGGGTTCCACGGTGCCCGGCCGCGGGCCTTGTCCCGGGGAACCACGGAGTACTGCATGGCCTGGCCCGCACCGAGCAGAAACGGCGTACAGCTCCAGTACCGGGCCTCCAGCGGGCTGGAGTGGGTCTTGGCGTACAAGCCCTGCATGACCATGTCGCACAGGTGCGGGTGGCGGAGATTCAGGAAGTACAGGACCGGTGTGCCGTCGAAGACGTGCCGCTGCAGGTCGAGGTTCGCGACGACATCGGGAGTGGTGAAGGTCGGAGCGCTGATGCCGGTGAAGTCCTGCGTGGCCCGCTCGTCGTCGAGCAACTTCTCGCCTTCGACTCCCAGGAGCTTGACGCCGATGCTGAGGACGCCGTTGTCCTTGATGTCGGGTGGCGAGAGCGGGCCCGGCCCGGCGAAGCGGACGTGGGCGGGGAAGGTGGCGGGGCGGCTGAAGACGCCGTGGCGCAGCCGCTCGGGCAAGCCGTCCGGCACGGTGAACTCCCCGCGCACGACTCCGTAGGTCTTGGTGTTCCCGGCCCGCTGGGCGCTTCCCGGCGCGTACTCGCGCTCGATGAAACGGGCCATCTGCCGTGCGACGGCCTCGGCGATCTCCGCCTCCTCGGGCAGAACCGTCTCTTCGGCGAGGCGCAGATGCTCGTCACGGCGGCGGACATTGATCAACCACTGCACCAGAGCCTGCACGGGCCCAAGGAACAGCCGGTCGAACAGAGGCCGGATGTAGGGGTCCAAACGCCGTTCGAGGTGGACGCACACCAGGATCGCGTCGTTGAGCCGCCGCGCACCGGTCACCGCTGCTCGCCCCCGCGGGTGGCCGCACAGAGATAGCGCAGCGCCTTGAGCCCGGGGAGAAAGAAGTAGGCGCCACCTTGTACGGATACGAACTGTGGCAGATCGGCATGGCGGGTGCGTACGGGCCGAGCCTGTTCGGTGAACGTCGCGCGGCTCAGGCGTGGCGCCACGAGCGGGTCGGGGGAGTCGTAGAGCCCGTTGAAGTTCGGATTGTTCAGCCAGGTGTGCTGGATGAATTCGAACTGACGCGAGATGTTCGCGTTGAGGCAGAGGAAATGCAGCCCGGATCCGCTCCCCGCCCCCGGCCCACCGGGCCCGTAGGCGCGGCCGCGACGGAGGATCCGGTGGCGTCTGCCGATCGCGAGCGACTCGGCGGACCCCGGCTCGGGGTCCAGCGAGTCGCGCGGGTTGGCCCGGCGGATATGGGCTCCGAGCGGGCAGCTCAAGCCGTTCGGGTCCGTGGCGAAATAGCCGAAGTCGTTGTCCGTGGCGAGGCCAGGGTCGTCCTGCCGGGGTGCATGGACCAGCGGAGCGCCGCTCGGCCAGCGTCCCACCATGCGTGCCGCGAGCGCGTCGCGCGCGGCGGGATCGTCGGTGCCGTCAGGGCGTCGCGTCGCGTCGTCGAGGTAACCCCGGAACCCGTCGACGTCCTGATGGAGCTGCCGGAACACCAGATAGCTGCCGTTGCGCCCGAGGTCCGCGCCGGTGCCACCGGGCCCGCGGGGGAGCAGGCCCGCGGAGTCGTACGGGGGCGGCAGCAACGGCCGGTCTGTCAGCAGACCGTACTCGTTGGGGTAGCCGAGCACGAACTCGCCGGCCTTGACCACATCACGGGCGTCCGCGCCGTTCGTACGGGCGGCCTCGGCCTTGGGCAGCCCCTCGATGAGCGGCTGGGAGATGCCGTCCCGGAAGCCGAAGGGTTCGCGCTCGGCCAGCGCGGCCGTGCCCAGCCGGGCGGCCTCGACGAGAGCGCCCGTTGCGAGGACGTCCCGGCGTACCTCCGCTTCGAGCCGGTCGAGCGTCTGCTCGTCACGGGCGTACAACAGGGCGAGGACATGCACGGGCGGGGTGGCCGGGCCGCCCCATCGCCAGTGCCGGGGCGCGTTCTCCCCCACATCGCCGAGGAAGCGGCTGCGGTGGGGATCGGTCATTCCCGAGACGAATTCCTCGGAGAAGCCGTCGAGACCCGGTGATTCCAGCCCCAGCAGCCTCATGCCGTCCGAGGTGACGGCGACGTTCACCGCGGTGTCCGAGGGCTCCGGGCGGCCGCTCGTCACCCGGAGCGCCAGCTGTCCGAGAGCGGGGCGGGCGCTCGCCGGGTCGGCGATCGTGAGCATCAGGAAGCAGGCCGCCTTCAAGGCGCTGTAGCCACGGGGAACGAGGCCCTGGATGTCGTCGAGTTCCAAAGTCGCCACCATCACGTCACCCCCTCCTTCAGAGCAGGGCGAGCCAGGCCTCGGTCTCGGCCGGGCTGAGGTTCGCGAACAGGCCCGCGCGGATGCGGGCGTTGGTGTCCAGGTTGTGCGTGGTCAGGGTGTCGTACGCGGAGTACCAGACCTGAGTCGGCAACTGGTGGGAGCGCAGATAGTGCTTGAAGGCCAGTTCGTCCTTGGCGCCGCCGAACACGAGCCACCGCGTGCGCGGATAGCCCGAACCGTTGCCGAAGACGGCGTTGAGGCCCCAGGCGAGCTTGTCGATGAAGTCGTCCATATAGCTTTCCAGGCTGCCGTCGTAGTTGCTCGCGAAGATCACCCGCCGTTTGTCGTCGATGAACAGCCAACGGGCGAAGTGGATGGTCTTGACCCCGGCGAGATTTCCCCGCTTGAAGAAGTGGCGCACCCCGTAGTCCACGACGAACAGAATCGCGGTGAGCGTGGCCTGCCGGAACCGGCCCCGCTTGACCTGGCCCACGGCGGTGAAGGGGTTCTGTGCGACGAAGTCCTCGTAGGCGGCGAGCTCGCGCATATGGTCGCGGTCCGGACGCGCCCGGCTGGGCACATCACGCAGTTCTTGCAGCCTCAGCAGCACCGCCCAGACAGGCAGGGCGAACGCGAAGAGCGGCAGCAGCACCAGCGCGACCACCGGGACGCAGATGAGATGGGCTGTTTGCCGGACCCGCCACCACAGAGCGGGCGGCGCGGGCCGCGAACGCGCCCAGGCCAGGTCCTCGCGGTCGGTGACGAACTTCTGGATGGCGGCACGCACCCGCGGGGGACTCATACCCGACAGGGCCGTACCGCGCTGGTCGAGGAACTCCTCGATCGCCTCCCGCAGCCGGGCCTCCCGCAGGATCTGCTGCCGTCCCCTGCCGACGGTGTTGACGTAGAAGGCCGCGCAGGAAACACAATGGGACCGCAGCCAAGCGACGCGCGCGCCGTCCGGGACATTGCCCACCGGATAGCCCTCGCAGTGTCCGAACACCCTCTCAAGCCCGTCGGCTCTCCGGGCGAGGTCGGCGAGGTGTGTGTGCAGCGGTGCGTCCACCTCGCTCATATAGACGACGCAGGCCGGCATCGATGTGCCCGCACTGTCGGGCCCCTGGGGAACCAGGACCAGCCGCGCGAAATGGATCCCCTCCACCTCGGTGAACCGGAAGACCTCGTCGGCTCCCTCCCGGTTGGCCTCGTTCAGCGCCTTCCGCACGTCGGCGACCCGGGCAGTGGGCACAGTGGCCCGGATGGTGACGGCCAGCTGATGCGGCATACCCAGCACCTCCAACCTTGCCTCGCGGCTGACGGACCGTCGCCTCAGGCGTGCGGGGCGGTGAAGCTCAGAGAGAAATTGAGGACCCGCCGCCGCCCCCAATAGACGATGCCGAGGTAGAAACCAGGGCCGATCTCGCGGATCTCATCCCGGATCCGGTGCGCGAGAAGCGAGGTGCGGGAGTAGTCCAGGACGATGCATTCACCGCCGTCGAGCCGGCTCTCGTCGCGATAGACCTTCGCCCGTATCGCGCGCACACCGAACGGTGTGACCCTGTTGCGCAGCCCACCACCATCGCGGTCGAAGACCTTGCCCTGCCACGCGAGCCGCCGCGCGAGCCCGGCCGCCACCTTCGACACCTTCGCGCCACGCGCCAGGAGAACCGTGCCCACCCCCGTACCTTGCGGTATGTCCCCAGCGGAACTGGCCCGGAACAGCCGGTCGAGCTCTGGCCGCGACATGGTCAGCAGCTCATCGACATCCG
>NZ_JAGGOY010000020.1 GCF_018614095.1 Streptomyces sp. ISL-87
CCACGCCCCACACCACGCCCCTGACCTCCCTCCTGGTGGCCAACCGCGGCGAGATCGCCGTACGGATCTTCCGCACCGCCCGCGCCCTCGGCCTCGCCACCGTGGCCGTCCACTCCGACCCGGACGCCGACGCCCTGCACGTACGGGACGCCGACGCGGCCGTACGCCTCCCCGGCGCGGCTCCCGCCGACACGTACCTGCGCGGCGACCTCGTCATCAAGGCCGCCCTCGCGGCGGGCGCCGACGCCATCCACCCCGGCTACGGGTTCCTCTCCGAGAACGCCGAATTCGCGCGCGCCGTCGAGGACGCGGGCCTGACCTGGATCGGCCCGCCCCCCGAGGCCATCGAGGCCATGGCCTCCAAGACCCGCGCCAAGGACCTGATGCGCGCCGCCGGGGTTCCGCTCCTCGACCCCGTTGACCCGGCCACCGCCACCGCCGCCGACCTGCCGCTGCTCCTCAAGGCCGCCGCGGGCGGCGGAGGCCGCGGGATGCGCGTCGTACGGGACCTCGACGCCCTCAAGGAGGAGCTGGACGGGGCCCGCGCGGAGGCCCGGTCCGCGTTCGGCGACGGTGAGGTCTTCGCCGAGCCCTACGTGGAGCGCGGCCGCCATGTCGAGGTGCAGATCCTCGCCGACTCCCACGGCACCGTCTGGGCCCTGAGCACTCGCGACTGCTCCCTCCAGCGGCGCCACCAGAAGGTCATCGAGGAGGCCCCGGCGCCCGGCCTGCCGGAAAGCCTGCGCGAGAGCCTCCACCAGGCCGCCGTCGCCGCCGCCCGCGCCGTCTCCTACCGGGGCGCGGGCACCGTCGAGTTCCTCATCACCGCCGACGGCCGTCCGTACTTTCTGGAGATGAACACCCGCCTCCAGGTGGAACACCCCGTCACCGAGGCCGTCTTCGGCCTCGACCTCGTCGCCCTCCAGCTACGCATCGCCGAAGGCGCGGCCCTGCCGCTGACACCCCCGGCGCCCACTGGGCATGCCGTCGAGGCACGCCTCTACGCCGAGGACCCCGCCCAGGACTGGCGGCCGCAGACCGGCACCCTGCACACCCTCGCCGTCCCTGGTGCGGGTATCCCCGGCGAAGCCGCCGGGAGGATCCGCGTGGACACCGGCTTCGCCGACGGGGACACCGTCGGCATCCACTACGACCCCATGCTCGCCAAGGTCATCGCCCACGCCCCCACCCGCGCCGAGGCCGTCCGCGCCCTCTCCCACGCCCTGGCCGGAGCCCGGATCCACGGCCTGACCACCAACCGCGAGCTCCTCGTACGGTCCCTGCGGCACCCGGAGTTCACCGCGGCCCGCCTCGACACCGGCTTCTACGAACGCCACCTGGCCGCCCTCACCGAAGCCACACCGGCCGCTGCCTCAGCCGCCACCCTGGCCGCGCTCGCCGCCGCCCTCGCCGACGCGGCGCCGGCCCCGGACGCCCCGCTCACCACCCGCCTCGGCGGCTGGCGCAACGTCCGCTCCCAGCCGCAGACCCGCCGCTACAGCGCCGCCGGGACCGAGTACGAGGTCCGCTACGAGCACGCCCGCAGCGGCCCCCCGCACCTCGTGGACCACCCCGGCGTTCGAGTCCTGGCTGCCGGGCCGGAGCTGGTCACCCTCGAAGTCGAGGGAATCCGGCGGATGTTCCACGTGAAACATAAATCGAACACCGACGGTGCCGACGGCTACCGGACCGAGATCTACGTCGACTCCCCGCTCGGCGCCCACACGCTCATTCCCGTACCCAGGTTCGCGGACCCCCAGAACCGCACCGAACCCGGCTCTCTGCTCGCCCCCATGCCCGGCACCGTCGTCCGCGTCGCCGAGGGCCTCGCCCCCGGCGCCCCCGTCACCGCCGGACAGCCCCTGCTGTGGCTGGAGGCCATGAAGATGGAGCACCGCATCCTCTCGCCCGCCTCCGGCACGCTCACCGCGCTTCACGCCACCGTCGGCCACCAGGTCGAGTTCGGCGCCCTGCTCGCCGTAGTCCAGGAGGAACCGCAGTCATGAGCCCCGTCACCAGCTCCGTCGTCGAAACCGAAGAACACAAGGCCCTGCGCGCCGCCGTCGCCGCCCTCGGGCGGCGCTACGGCCGCGACTACCTCACTCGCGTCGCCCGCGAAGGCGGCCACCCCGACGAACTGTGGGCCGACGCCGCCAAGCTCGGCTACCTCGGGGTCAACCTCCCCGAGGAATACGGCGGCGGGGGCGGCGGCATAGCCGAACTCTCCATCGTCCTCGAAGAACTCGGCGCCGCGGGCTGCCCCCTCCTCATGATGATCGTCTCGCCCGCCATCTGCGGCACGGTCATCTCCCGCTTCGGCACCGAGGCGCAGAAGCGGGCCTGGCTGCCGGGCCTGGCCGACGGCAGCCGCACCATGGCCTTCGGCATCACCGAACCCGACGCCGGCTCCAACTCCCACCGCATCACCACCACCGCCCGCCGCGACCGCGAGGAATGGGTACTGACCGGCCGCAAGGTCTTCATCTCCGGCGTGGACATCGTCGACGCCACCCTCATCGTCGGCCGCACCGAGGACGCACGCACCGGCCGTCTCAAGCCCTGCCTGTTCATCGTCCCGCGCGAGACCCCCGGCTTCTCCCGCACCGTCATAGACATGGAACTCCAGGCGGCGGAAAAACAGTTCGAGCTGGTCCTCGACGAGGTACGGCTGCCCGCCGACGCCCTCGTGGGCGACGAGGACGCGGGCCTGCTCCAGCTGTTCGCCGGCCTCAACCCCGAGCGCATCATGACCGCCGCCTTCGCCATCGGCATGGGCCGTCACGCCCTCGCCAAGGCCGTCGGCTACGCCAAGACCCGCCAGGTGTGGAAGGAGCCCATCGGCGCCCACCAGTCCATCGCCCACCCCCTCGCGGCCGCCCACATCGAGCTGGAACTCGCCCGCCTGATGATGCAGAAGGCCGCCCACCTCTACGACGCCGGCGACGACATGGGCGCGGGCGAGGCCGCCAACATGGCCAAGTACGCTGCCGCCGAGGCCTGCGTGAAGGCGGTGGACCAATCCGTCCACACCCTGGGCGGCAACGGCCTCACCCGCGAATACGGACTGGCATCCCTCATCACCGCATCCCGGGTGTCCCGTATCGCCCCCGTAAGCCGCGAGATGATCCTCAACTTCATCTCACACCAGACCCTGGGCCTCCCCAAGTCCTACTAGGAGACCCCCGCCCCGGCCCGCGCACCGTACGACCCCTCCGGAGGAGACCGGCATGTCACCGCTCGTCGGCGCCACGCACTCGCACGGCGTCACCACCCTCACGCTGGACTCCCCGGCCAACCGCAACGCACTCTCCGCGGCCCTCGTCGGCGAGCTCCGCGCCGCCCTGGCCGCGGCGGGCGCGGACCCGGCGGCCCGGGCCGTCGTCCTCACCCACACCGGCACCACCTTCTGCGCCGGGGCCGACCTCAAGGCCCCCAGCCCCCCGGCCGACTTCCTGGCCCTGCTCCGGGAGATCACCGAACTGCCGCGGCCCGTCGTCGCCCGCGTCACCGGGCACGTCCGGGCCGGCGGCCTCGGCCTGCTCGGCGCCTGCGACATTGCCGCCGCCGGGCCCGAATCCACGTACGCCTTCACCGAAACCCACCTCGGCGTCGTCCCGGCCGTCATCTCCGCCCCGCTCTTCCCCCGCCTGGACCCCCGCGCCGCAACCCGCTACTTCCTCACCGCCGAGGCCTTCGACGCCGCCGAAGCCACCCGCATCGGCCTGCTCACCCTGCACGGCGACGACGTGGACAAGGCTCTCGCCCCCGTACTCGCCGGCCTGCGCAAGGCCGGCCCCCAGGCGCTCGCCGAGACCAAACGGCTGCTCACCGCCCCGGTACGCACCGCCCTGGCCCAGGACGGCGCCGCCCTCGCGGAACTGTCCGCCCGCCACTTCGCCTCCGACGAGGCCCGCGAGGGCATCACCGCCCGCTTCGAGCGCCGGGACCCGTCATGGGCACTGTGACCGACCCCAGGCCGGGGAACCTCCCCAAGCAGGCACGCAGCCGCGTCACCCGCCGTCACCTCCTGGAGGCGGCCGTCTCCTGCCTCGCCGAGCAGGGCTGGGCCGGCTCCACCGTCGCCGTCGTCGCCGAACGCGCCGGCGTCTCCCGCGGGGCCGCCCAGTACCACTTCCCGACCCGCGAGGACCTCTTCACCGCGGCCGTCGCCTACGTGGCCGAGGAACGCTCCGCCGCACTGCGCGACCTCTTCCACGCCGGGCCCGCCCCCCGCCCGGCCGTCGTCGAGGCCCTGGTCGACCTCTACACCGGCGCCCTCTTCCGCGCCGCCCTGCAACTGTGGGTCGCCGCCTCCAACGAGGAGCAGCTGCGCCCCCAGGTCACCGAGCTCGAAGCCCGCGTAGGCCGCGAGACCCACCGCATCGCCGTGGAACTCCTCGGCGCGGACGAGTCCGTCCCCGGTGTACGGGAAACCGTGCAGGGCCTCCTCGACATGGCCCGCGGCCTCGGCCTGGCCAACGTCCTCACCGACGACACGGCCCGCCGCGCCCGCGTTGTCGCTCAGTGGTCCCGCATCCTGGACGCGGCCCTCGGCTGAGGGACCGCAGGGACGGAACGCCCCGTGGGAGCCCCAGAGGCCGCCGCGGGACCGCGGGTGTCAGACGTAGGGGGAGGTCGCCGCCAGGCCGACGGCGAGCGCGAACAGCGCGTACAGGTCGAAGTACCGCCACGGCGGCCTCCCCACTACGAGTGCGGTCTCGCAGCGCTCCGGCTTGCGAGGGTCGCAGAGCAGCGTCACCTCGGTCCCCACGCCGGTGCCGGGCGGGCAGTCGCGCTCGCTCGCGATGTGCACGCGGCCCCGGCCGTCCGGCGGTGTGTAGCGCAGGAAGATCTGCGTGGCGCCCCTCTTCCTCGGGCGGTACTGCCGGAAACAGCGCCCCGTGACCTCGACGCCGTGCCGCCGCAGCACGACACGGCTGCGCAGCCGCCACACCACGAACACCAGCAGACCGAAGGCGTTGATGCAGGCGCAGATCTGTCTCATGTGTACTCCGTTGAACAGCAGCGGGCGCCGCACCCCGTGCGGGATGCGGCGCCCACGGACGAAGAGGTCAGGCCGTCTCGGCGATGTCCGCGTAGCCCTCGATGTCGCGCGGGTTGCGCGCGCCCGGGCCGATGTAGCGGGCCGACGGGCGCACCAGGCGTCCCGTGCGCTTCTGCTCCAGGATGTGCGCCGACCAGCCGGCGGTCCGGGCGCAGGTGAACATCGACGTGAACATGTGCGCCGGGACCTCCGCGAAGTCCAGCATGATCGCGGCCCAGAACTCCACATTGGTCGCCAGCACCCGGTCGGGACGGCGCGCGTGCAGCTCCTCCAGCGCCGCCTTCTCCAGCGCGGCGGCCACCTCGTAGCGCGGGGCGTCCAGCTCCTTGGCCGTGCGCCGCAGCACTCGCGCGCGGGGGTCCTCGGCGCGGTACACCCGGTGCCCGAAGCCCATCAGCCGCTCGCCCTTGTCCAGGGCCTTCCGCACGTACGCCACGGCGTCACCGCTGCGCTCGATCTCCTCGATCATGCCGAGCACGCGCGACGGCGCGCCGCCGTGCAGCGGGCCCGACATGGCGCCGACGGCGCCGGACAGCGCCGCGGCCACATCGGCACCGGTCGAGGCGATCACCCGCGCTGTGAACGTGGAGGCGTTCATGCCGTGCTCGGCGGCCGAGGTCCAGTACGCGTCGACGGCCTTGACGTGGCGCGGGTCGGGCTCGCCCCGCCAGCGGATCATGAACCGCTCGACGACGGACTCGGCCTTGTCGATCTCGCGCTGCGGGACCATCGGCCGGCCCTGGCCGCGGGCGGACTGGGCGACGTACGACAGCGCCATCACGGCGGCGCGCGCCAGGTCGTCGCGGGCGGTCCGCTCGTCGATGTCGAGCAGCGGTTTCAGGCCCCACACGGGGGCGAGCATGGCGAGCGCGGACTGCACGTCGACGCGGATGTCACCGGAGTGGACCGGGATGGGGAAGGGCTCGGCGGCCGGCAGTCCGGGGTTGAACGCACCGTCGACCAGCAGACCCCAGACGTTCCCGAAGGACACATGCCCGACGAGGTCCTCGATGTCCACCCCGCGGTAGCGGAGGGATCCACCCTCCTTGTCGGGCTCGGCGATCTCGGTTTCGAACGCGACGACCCCTTCAAGCCCGGGTACGAAGTCGGACATCAGGCGGCTCCTCAGATAGTGCGAACACGCGCGGCTCCCGGCGTGATTCGCGGTCCGGCGCGGTCATCCCCGTTGATGCCCGGCACGGCCGATGGTCACCCCTGCGAGGACCCTCGGACCGGCCCCAAGATTTTGGCGGTTCCGGTTGGCGTGCGGAAGCGTGACATACGGCACACCCCCAGCAGTCGTACTGCGGCAGGATGGCCGACGTGACCCATCAGGACCTTGATCCCGCCCTCATGCGCAAGCAGTACCGCTCGGAAATCGTGCCCGAGGACAGCCTCGCCGACGACCCCATGCAGCAGTTCACCCGGTGGTTCCAGCAGGCGGCCAACGCGCACCTCTTCGAACCGAACGCCATGATCGTCTCGACCGCGACCCCTGACGGACGCCCCAGCTCCCGCACCGTGCTGCTGAAGCAGTTCGACGAGCGGGGATTCGTCTTCTTCACGAACTACGGCTCCCGCAAGGGTCGCGAACTCGCGGCGAACCCGCACATCGCCCTGCTGTTCCCCTGGCATCCCATCGCCCGCCAGGTCATCGTCACCGGTACGGCCACCCGGATCGGCCGCGACGAGACGGTGGCGTACTTCCGCTCCCGCCCCCACGGCTCCCAGCTGGGCGCCTGGGCCAGTGCCCAGTCCCAGGTGATCGCCTCCCGCGCCGAGCTGGACCGCCGCTACGCGGAGCTGGAGGAGCGCTACCCGGAGGGCGAGCAGGTCCCGGTCCCGACGGAATGGGGCGGCTTCCGCGTGATCCCGTCCGAGATCGAATTCTGGCAGGGCCACGAGAACCGCCTCCACGACCGCCTGCACTACGTCCTGGACGCCGGGAAGTGGCGCATCGAGCGTCTCTGCCCGTAGCCGCGCGGCGCCGGACGGTGGACGCGGGGCGGCCGGCCGTTCCGCATCCTCGCCGTCACCCCGGGCGGGAGCGCACACGCAGACGACCCGCGGGCTCGGGTTTCTCTCCTGCAGTGAGAGAAGCCGGCCGGACGTACCGGCGAGCCCGCGGGTCGGGTGACTGCTTGGGATTGGCGCCTGGCGATCCCGCCGGGCACCGCACTGGGTGCGTGCGACGACGGGCACTTAGCCCGCAGCCACCTCACGCGTCCGGTTTCCGTACATTTCGGGAACCACCTCCCTTCTCGTGTAAGACAGAGCCTACGACCCCTCCACGGGACCCTCAAGCAATTTATTCACCGAACCCAACTGTCCTTTCTGGCACTGGAGTTCATCCCTACACTGGGCGTCCCGCACCGGGGGAGGGGGCGTCATGAGCGCAGACCGGCTGCCACGCGACTACCGAATCCGGCCCGCCCGGGTGACCGGCAACTACACAGCCATGGGCCTTGGCGCGGCTTCGTCGCTGCTGTCGCTGTCCATGGAGGACTTCCCAGGCCGGCTGAAACTGCTGTTCGGCGCCCTGATGCTGGCCCTGTTCGGCTGGCTGGCGTACGCGTCGAAGCGCTGCGCCACCTCCGCCGACCTCAAGGGCATCCGGGTCCGCCGCCTCAGGGGGAGCCGCCGCCTGGCCTGGGAGGACATCCAGGGCATCCGGGCCGTGCCGAATCCGGTCGCGGCCAAGGCGGCGCACCAGCCGAACGTCATCTCGTACGCCTATGACCGCGCGGGGCGCCGCGTCCAGCTGATGTACGTGGACGACAACCACGTCGACGTCGGGCACGAGATCGGCCTGATGCGGGCGGCGTGGGAGGAGCTGCGCGGGGAGGGCTGGGAGCCGGACCCGGAGGTGCTGCGCCGGATCGAGCGACGGCACGGTCGCGAGGGCCGGATGCTGGCGCGGGTGTTGTGGGGCTTGGGCGCCGTCGTGGCGATCTTTGTCGTCGTCATGATCCGCGCCGCCGTGGACTGAGCGCCCCGAGTGCTGGATGCACAGGACAAACCGGGATGATTCCGGGAAGCGGGTGTGGGCTGCGTCACGTTCCAGTTCAATGATCTGACGTGCCGCACACGCGAACACCTGCGGGGGGTGCCGGGTGAGTGCTTCCGGACGTAGTGAGACCGCCGACGATCTGCTCGCGGCGTTGCTGGACGGGATGGACGCCGCCCTGTGCGCGTTCGACGCCGCCGGTGTGATCACCCACTGGAACCGCGAGGCCGAGCGGATCCTGGGCTGGTCCGCCGCCGAGGCGGTGGGGCGGCACGGGTTCGCTGGGTGGGCCGTACGGGCCGCCGACGCCCATGACGTTCAGGACAGACTCATGGCCGCCCAGGACGCGCCGGGACGGCAGGTGCACGAGTTCGCCCTGCTGACCAAGGACGGCGGGCGCGTGCTGGTACGGACCCAGTCCGCCGGCGTGCCGGGCGCGGACGGGAAACCAGCCGGGGTGTACTGCGCGTTCAGCGAGGTGCACGCGCAGATCGACCTGGAGCGGTCCATCGCGCTCAGCGAGGCGCTGATGGACGACGCCTCCTGGGGCGTGGTGCTCGTCGATGTGGACCTGCGCCCGGCCGTCGTCAACGCGCATGCCGCCCGGGCCTTCGGGTCGGTGCGGACCGCGCTGCTCGGGCGGCCGCTGGGGGAGCTGCTGGCCCAGGGCGTGGAGGAGCTGGAGGGGGCGCTCCAGCACGTGCTGGCCGAGGGGGCGCCGCCGGCGCCGCTGGAACTGTGGGTGTCGGTGCGTACTCCCGAGGGGGTGCGGCGGCGGTGCTGGCGGTGCGGGTTCCTGCGGCTGGGCTCGCCGCTGGCGGAGGAACCGGTGCCGCTCGGGGTCGGCCTGCTGTTCCAGGACGTCACCGAGGCCCGGCAGGCCGAGCTGGACACGGGACAGCTGCGGTTCCGCGCCAACCAGCTGTACCGGGCGGGGCGGGCCGCCGCCGAGTGCGAGGACCCGGCGGAGGCAGC
This sequence comes from Streptomyces sp. ISL-87, assembly GCF_018614095.1. Classification (GTDB taxonomy): domain Bacteria; phylum Actinomycetota; class Actinomycetes; order Streptomycetales; family Streptomycetaceae; genus Streptomyces. Next base: position 9,048 of record NZ_JAGGOY010000020.1, read on the forward strand.
CGCCGTACGGCTGGACTTCGCGCTCGCGGGGTTCGCGGATCACGCGCTGCTCGACTTACTCGGCGTACATGACGTACATGACTCACCCGGTGGACGAGAGGTACACGACGTGCCGGAGCAGACGGGCGGGCCCCGTTCCGCGCGGGCGCGGCAGCGGCCAGGGCTGGTCCGGTCGGCCGTGTCGCCGTCCGGGCTGACGCTGCTGCTGCCGGGGCCGGGGGCGATCCCCGTCCGGTACGAGGCCGGGCACCCGGCGCTCCAGGCGCTGGACCGGATCGGCTCGGTGCGTACGAGCGCCCCGCGCGGGGAGGCGGACCCGGACTGGGCGCGGGCCCGGCAGTGGCCCGAGGGTGCGGCGCACGCGCTCTGCACGGTGCTGCGCAGCCGGGGCAGGACCCTGGGGGCGCTGACCTTCCTGCGCGGGCCCTCGCGCGCCGCATTCGAGCGGGCGGACGCGCTGTACGCGGAGGAGGTGGCGGCCCGGGTGGCGGCCGATCTGGATCTGGCCGGCGGCCGTGGTCAGTGACGTAGCCGATACCGGAGCCGACCGGCCCGGGCCGCGCGCCCTAGTGGCGGAAGAAGATCCGGTCCCCGTACTCCCGCATCACGCGGCCGTTCCACTCGTGGCCGCCGTCCACGTTGCCCGAGCGCAGCAGCGGGGGCTCCATCCCGCGCGCGGCGAGCTCGCCCGCGGCCGCCGCCATCACGGCCTGCATGATCGCGCTGGTCACGACGGTCGAGGCGGGGGCGAACGGTGCGTCGATGCCGTCGATGCTCAGCTCGGCGTCGCCGACCGCGATCTTGCTGTCCAGCACGATGTCGCAGTGGTCCTTGAGGAAGGTGTCGGAGACGTGCCGCGACCTGGTCTCCGTCGCGTACGCCACCGACGTCACGCCGATGACCTTGAGGCCGATGGCGCGGGCGTTCATGGCCATCTCGACCGGCAGGGCGTTGCGCCCCGAGAGGGAGATGATCACGAGGACATCGCCCGCGGCGGCCGGGCTGCTGTCCAGGACGGCCGCGGCGAGACCGTCCACCCGCTCCAGGGCGCTGCCGAGGGTGGCGGGCATGACGTCGATGCCGGCGGTGCCCGGAACGGCCAGGAAGTTCATCAGGGCGAGTCCGCCGGCCCGGTAGACCACGTCCTGGGCGGGCAGCGAGGAGTGCCCGGCGCCGAAGGCGAAGAGCCGGTTCCCGGCCGCGACGGCGTCGGCGATGACGACGCCCGCCTCGGCGATCCGCGCGCCCTCTTCGTCCCGCACCCGCTCCAGGAGGCCGATGGCGGCGTCGAAGAACTGCCCGGCCAGCTTGCTCTCGCTCATACGCCGATGGCCCTTTCAGAGGTGAGATGCGGTGGGGGTGCGTCCGTGCCCGCCGCTCACCGTGCGGTCTGTACCAAGGGCGTGTCAATACGAACGTCAATCCAGGGCCGACGGCCCGGCAGATGTCCCGGACATGATCCGGACATGATCCGGCAGATGTCCCGGACATGATCCGGAGATGTCCAGGACTGGCCTTGACGCTCGGCACGGGACGGTTGTCGGCCCGATGCGTCAGAATTGGGGACAGGGCCAGCGCACGCAATCCGAGGGGCACGAATGTCCGGACTGATCGATACCACGGAGATGTATCTCCGCACCATCCTCGAGCTGGAAGAGGAAGGTGTTGTCCCCATGCGCGCCCGTATCGCCGAGCGGCTCGACCAGAGCGGTCCGACGGTGAGCCAGACGGTGGCGCGGATGGAGCGAGACGGCCTGGTGGCCGTCGCGAGCGACAGGCACCTGGAGCTGACCGAGGAGGGGCGGCGGCTGGCGACGCGCGTGATGCGCAAGCACCGGCTCGCGGAATGCCTGCTCGTCGACGTCATCGGCCTGGAGTGGGAGCAGGTGCACGCGGAGGCCTGCCGGTGGGAGCACGTGATGAGCGAGGCGGTGGAGCGGCGGGTGCTGGAGCTGCTGCGCCACCCGACGGAGTCGCCGTACGGGAACCCGATCCCGGGTCTGGAGGAGCTGGGCGAGAAGGCGGAGGCCGAGCTGTTCCTGGAGGACGGCATGGTCAGCCTGTCCGAGCTGGATCCGGGCACCGAGGGCAAGACCGTGGTCGTGCGGCGGATCGGGGAGCCGATCCAGACCGACGCCCAGCTGATGTACACGCTGCGGCGGGCGGGCGTGCAGCCCGGCTCGGTGGTGAGCGTGACCGAGTCCCCGGGCGGGGTGCTGGTCGGCAGTGGCGGCGAGGCCGCCGAGCTGGATACGGATGTCGCCTCGCACGTGTTCGTCGCGAAGCGCTGACCACTGGGGCTGGGGCTGCTTGGGCCTCTGTGGGCCTCTGTGGGCGGCCCCGGCGCTTTTGCGGCGCCGGGGCCGGTCCTCCCCTTTTGACCTGGAGCCCCGAGCTCTCAAGGTCATCCCCACGGACCGTCTTCCCCGAGCGGCCCGCCTCCCGTTGAAAAGATCCCCTCGGCAGCGGAAGCCAATCCTTGAGCAAGGTCACTCGAAAGAGCGGTGTTGGCGGCGAGAACCCGGTTTTCGAATGCGGGTTCGATACTCTGGCCGAGAGCGAAGGGGGTGCATCTGCGGTGGTACAGCGCATCGATGTGACAGGGGCCGGCGGTGTGCGCCTGGCCGCCTGGGAGTTCCAGGAACCGGCCTCCGCCGACGCGTACCGGGCGGCGGACCCGGTGGACCGGGAGCCCCCCGCGGACCCGGAGCGGCCCGCGGTGCTGTTACTCCACGGGCTGATGGGCCGCGCCTTCCACTGGGCCGGTACCGCCCGCTGGCTCGCCCAGCGCCACCGCGTCGTGGCCCTGGACCAGCGCGGCCACGGCCAGAGCGACCGCCCGGCCGCCGGCCCCGACAGCCCTACGCCCTTGGGCCGCGAGGCCTTCGTGGCCGACGCCGAGGCTGCTGTCGACCAGCTCGGCCTCGCCCCGGTGACCCTGATCGGCCACTCCATGGGCGCCCTCACCGCCTGGCAGCTCGCCGCCCGCCGCCCCGACCTGGTCCGGGCCCTGGTGATCTGCGACATGCGCGCCTCCGCCCTCGGCGAGGCCTCGCAGCAGCAGTGGCAGGACTGGTTCCACCACTGGCCCCTGCCCTTCCCCACCCAGGACGCCGCCCGCCGCTGGTTCGGCGAGGACGACCCGCGGGTGGAGCGCCCCGACCCCGGCCGCGGCGCCTTCTTCGCCGAGGTGATGCATGAGGCCCCGGACGGCTGGCGCCCGCTCTTCTCCCGCCGCCAGATGCTCACGGCCCGCGAGACCTGGGTCCACGACGCGCACTGGGAGGAGCTGGCCCAGGTCCGCTGCCCGACCCTGGTCGTCCGGGGCCTCGACGGCGAACTCGGGCGCGCGGAGGCCCAGGAAATGGTCCGCGTCCTCCCAGCAGGCCAGTACGCCGAAATCCCCGACGCGGGCCACTACCTCCACTACGACCAACCAACAGCGTGGCGCGCGGCCCTGGAACCATTCCTGGACGGCATCAAGGCGACCCCCTGACGGCGCCCCAGACGCCTGGCCCGGCGGGGCGGGGTGGGGCTCTTCCCAGGGGGGCCTGACGGTCGGGCGGTGCGGGGGTGGGTGACTCTCGGGGGCAGGGCCTGGCAGACGGGCGGAGTTGGGGCGGGCAGCCCTCCCGGACCGGACCTGAAAGTCGGGGGGTGCCGGGCCAGGCGCCGCTCCCGAACCGGGGCCGGGCAGTCGGACGGTGCCGGGCCAGGTGCCCCACCCGAACCGGGGCCGGGCAGTCGGACAGACCGTCTTCCCCCAGGACTCCACCGACCGCCTCACCTGGTGGACCAACCGGCGCGCCCACCGAACACGGCGCCGCAGCACCTCATGAACAGCTCGTGCCGCTGCCTGCCCCCCGGCGCTGGACCAGCTCCTGGTCATACGCCGCTGGCTGGAGCTGACCCTGGTCCGCGTGGACGAGAAGATCACCGCGGGCGTCTGCTGCTGCGGGTGTCAGCCAAGGCGGCCGACGTGGATGACCACGATGGTGATGGTGGCCTCGGTGATCTTGTACATGACCCGGTAGCGCCCAACGTGCATCCGGCGCAGGTCCGGGGAGCCGTACGGAGTGCTGCCCGCGGGCCGGGGCTGGTCGGCGAGCAGGTCGACGGCGTCCATGAGCTGGCGCAGCCCGTCGGCGTCGTCCTTGAGGAACCGGGCGGCCGCGTCGATGGCGGGCTCGTCCCAGACGATCGAGTAGGTCACCCACGCTCCAGGCCGAGTCGGGTGCGGACGTCATCGTGGGGCACGGTTTCCACGGTCCCGGCGGACTGGCGCTCGCGGTACCTGGCCAGGGCCAGGGCGTCCTCGAGATCGGCCAGTTCCTGGGGGTTGATGAGCACGGCCGCCGGCTGGCCGTGGTCGGTGATCGTGATGCGTTCGCGGGCGTGGGACGTGCGGCGGACCAGTGATCCGAACTTCGCCCGCGCCTCGGTGATCGGCAGAGTGTCACTCATGCGCAGAACTGTACACTTCACGTGCCTTGTGGCGGGCTGTTCGCTCGGCGAACAGAGCCTGCGGGGTGTTGGTCCTCGGGGAGGGTTGGACCGGGTTTTGGCGGTATACGGCTGACGCCGACGCGGGCTCGTCCCGGGCGGTCCGCCGCCACCTGCGGCAGCGTGGCATCCGGGCGGTGATCCCGCAGCCTGCCGACCAGGCCGCCAACCGCAAGCGGCGCGGACGCCTCGGCGGCCGTTCGGTCCCCGCCGCGCTGCGCGCCACCGCCCGGCGGGTGTTTCGTCACTGGCCTGCCGCGCACCACCGCCCGGCGGTGTTTTCGTCAACTGGCCCGCCGCGCGTCGCGGTCCGGCGGGTGTTCGGTCCCCGCCGCGCTGTGCATCACCGCCCGCGGGTGTCCGTCCGTCCCCACCCCACCCCACCCCACCCCCGCCCCGCCCCGCCGCTCGTCGTGGTCTGGCGACCACCTCGTACCGTCCCGCTGCGCGGTGCCGGCCGGTCGGTGTTCCGGCTTCGGCTCGCTGTGTGTCACCGCCCGGCGGGGATCGGCTCGTCCCGCTGCGCGTCACCGCCCGGCGGGGTGTTCCGGACCCGGGTGCCGTGCGTTGCCGTTCGGGTGGCGCTTCGGCTGCGGCCCGCCCCGCCGGCCGGTCCCCACACACCGCGGCGGCGGGTTCCCGGTCACCCCGGGGCCCGCCGCCGCGTTCTGTGTGGTCAGCCTGCGTGGTCAGCCCTTGCATACCGCCAGGAGGATTTCCGGGAGGGTTCGGGACACCGTCGGGGAGGCGAGGCGGAGGCCTGTCCAGGTGGCCAGGGTGCCCCAGGCCGTGCCCAGGGGGAGCAGGATCCACGTGAGGGAGCTGTGGTCCGCGACGAGGTAGACCGTCAGGACGATCACCGGAGAGCAGATCACCGCCGAGGTGAACATTCCGCCGAAGATGCCCGCCCAGGCGAGGCCTCCCTGGCCCGGGGCGACGTTCTTGAAGGCGCCGTCCGTCGGGATGGAGTACGGGAAGCGGGCCGAGGCCAGTGCGCCCGTGCACAGCATCGAGCCCAGGAGGGCCAGGCCCAGGCCCAGGGCCGCCGGGAAACCCGGCCAGTTGCCGACCAGGGCTGCCGTGACGGCGGTGACCAGGACGGTGTACGGGACCGTGACCAGGGCCAGGGCGTAGGCGCGGGCGCGGAGTTCGACGTAGGCGTCGCGCGGGGTCGAGATGGTCTGCGCGACCATCCAGAACGCCGACGTGTCCTGCCCGAACTGGTTGTACATCTGGACGCCGAGCATGCCCGAGCCGAAGCAGGCGAGGTATACGGACCCCGTGCCCTGGAGGGCGTTGAACACCGGGACGATCATGCCGATCGCGAGGGCGGACACCCAGGCCGCCTTCGTCTTCGGATCCCGGACGACGTACCGCAGGGTGCGCTGCATGGCCGCGCCCGTACGGCCGCCCGGGAGGAGGGACCAGAAGCCGCCCGCGCCGCGGTCCTTCTGCGGCTTCGCCGCGGCGATCGTGGAGCCGTCCGGGGTGACCATCAGCTTGGTCAGGGTGCGCTCCCAGAACCACAGGAGCAGGGCCAGGGCCGCCAGTGTCACGGCCAGCTGGGCGGCGGCCACGCCGTAGGAACCCTTGCCGGCCGAGTCCACCATGCCGACGGCGGTCGCGGGCGGCAGCCAGCGTACGACGGCCTCGACGGGCTCCAGCCGGGCCAGGCCGCCCGACTGGAACAGGTGCTGGCTGCCGAAGTTGACCAGCTGCGCGCCCACCGCGATCAGCAGGCCGCTGAGCACTGCCAGGTCACGCCCCTTGCGGCTGCTCAGCAGCCGGACGTTCGCCGTGGCCACCGCCCGGGCCAGGGTCACGCACCCCAGCAGCAGCAGCGGCGCCGCGATGACGGCGGCCGCGATGCCCGCGGCGCCCCGTGCGACCGCGAGCACCGAGCCGATGGCCAGGCACAGCGTGAACAGCGGGCCGATGCCGATCAGCGAGGAGGCGAGCAGGGCACGCACCAGCGGGCGCGGGCGCAGCGGCAGCATCACCAGCCGGCTCGGGTCGAGCGTCTCGTCCCCGCTGGGGAAGAACAGCGGCATGACGGCCCAGCCGAGCGCCAGGAGGGCGGCGAGGAGGACGACGACGGTGCCCGCGTGCGCGTTGCCGTGCAGCATGGCGAGCCCGAGGGTGATGAAGAAGGCGACCGCCAGCGCGAAGGCGAGGCTGGTGAAGTAGGCGGCTTTGCGCTTGGAGGAGCCCTTCAGCCCGTTCTTCAGCAGCGACAGTTTGATGCGGACGAAAATCGGGGTCAGGGAGGCGGCGGGGGTGCTCATCGTGCGCCGCCGAGCCAGTCCAGGGAGTCGCCGGTGGGGCGGCCCTGCGCGCCCACCAGCTCCAGGAAGGCGGCCTGGAGGGACGGCGCGTCACCCCGTACGTCGGCCAGCGGGCCCGCGGCGCGGATCCGGCCGGCGGCCATGACGGCGACCCAGTCGCACAGCGACTCGACGAGCTCCATCACGTGGGAGGAGAAGACGACCGTGGCGCCGGACGAGGTGTAACGTTCCAGCACCCCGCGGATGGTCTGCGCCGACACCGGGTCCACGCCCTCGAACGGCTCGTCCAGGAACAGCACTTCGGGGTTGTGCAGCAGCGCGGCCGCCAGGCCGATCTTCTTCCGCATACCCGTCGAGTAGTCCACGACCAGCTTGTGCTGCGAGCCCGCGAGGTCGAGGACGTCGAGCAGCTGCGTCGCGCGCTTGTCGGTCTCCTCGCCCGGCAGACCGCGCAAGCGGCCCATGTAGCCGAGCAGTTCCCGTCCGGAGAGGCGCTCGAAGAGGCGCAGGCCCTCGGGCAGGACGCCGATCCGGGACTTCACCTCGGCCGGGTCCGCCCAGACGTCGTGCCCGGCGACCATGACCCGCCCCATGTCGGGGCGCAGCAGCCCGGTCACCATCGACAGCGTTGTCGTCTTGCCGGCTCCGTTCGGGCCGACGAGCCCGATGAACCTGCCGGCCGGCAGCTCCAGGTCGACCCCCGCGACGGCCACTTGCTCGCCGAACCGCTTCCACAGACCCTCAACCCGCACTGCGGGTGCGGCGGACGGCGCCGGTCGCGCCCCGTCCGCTCCACCCGTCACACCCGTCGCATAACCCTGGTCCGGCATGCGCCTGCCTCTCGTTCTGATCCCCGTAGGTCGTACGTTCCTCACGATAGGAGGAGGGGGAGAGACCCTGGCAGTTACTTATGTCATGAACTTGCCGGTACATGTGTCGGGCGCGGCGCGAACCACCAGGTCAGGCCCTCACGCCTGCTTGCGGTTCCGGGCGTCCGCCGCCTCCCGCCCGCACGCGTACGCGAGGGCGTCGATCAGCTCCTCCGCGTCCGGCAGCCACCGGTTCGCGGCCGTCGGCGCCTGCGCCCACTGGACCGAGCCCCGGCCGCCGAAGCGGGTGGGCGGGGCGGCGACGTACTGCCCCTCGCTGCGCGCGACCAGGTCGAGCGTGCTCGGCGACCAGCCGAGCTTGCGCACCAGGTCCGGCACCTTCGCCCCGGCGCCCGGCAGTACGAAGAACAGCATCCGGTGTTCGGGCGTGAGGGTGACCGGCCCGACGGTGCGGTTCATCCGCTGGAGCCGCGCCAGGGCCAGGAATCCGGCGGAGTCCGGTACGTCGAGGGCGTCGAAGGTCCGGCCCGTCGGCAGCAGGATCGAGGCGTTCGGCTGCTTCCCCCAGATCCGCCGGACCTGAACGGCGCTGCCCGAGGCCTGCGCCGCCCAGTCCTTCACGGCCGGGTGCGCGCCCGGCGCCGGGCAGTCCTCGGCCCCGCAGGAACACAGCTCCCGCCCGTTCCCGACCTCCAGCCAGGTGCCGGCGAAGACATCCCAGTGCCGTTCTTCCGTGTACCGCACGGCATGGTCCAATAGCTGCTCGCCGCGCTGCTTGGGGATGGGTGCGGTCTCCGTGACTCCGATGGTCTCTTCCACGCCCATCACAACTCTTCGGGTCACGTGGGGTTACGGGCGTAAACCAGCCGGTGGGCGGAGCATCGATCCTGCACACGGGGCGCACCGATGCATGGACGGGGGCGCGTGGGGGGCCGGGGCGCCGCCGTTGGGTAGCGACACGACGCAGAGGGGAAGATTCTCCGCACATCAGGCGGGAAGTGATCATTCCAATGCTCTCCCGTGGCTTCAGGGGGTTTCTCATGGCAGCCAGGCCTCTCGTCGCCCGCCAGCCGAACGAACGGCTGGCGGCGCTCATCCAGGAAGCCGGGTGCTCCAACGCCGGGCTCGCCCGGCGCGTGAACATGTGCGGGGCCGAGCACGGCCTCGATCTCCGCTACGACAAGACCTCCGTGGCCCGTTGGCTGCGCGGCCAGCAGCCACGCGGCCGGGCCCCCGGGATCATCGCCGAGGCGCTCGGGCGCAAACTCGGCCGGACCGTCACCATCGACGAGATCGGCATGGCCAACGGCAAGAACCTCGCCTCGGGCGTCGGCCTGCAGTTCTCCCCGACCGTCATCGGCGCCATCGAGCAGGTCTGCGAGCTGTGGCGCAGCGATGTGGGCCGCCGCGACTTCCTGTCCGGGTCGAGCGTCGCCTCGTCCGCGCTCGTCGAGCCGAGCCGCGACTGGCTGATCACCGGGGCCGACGCGCAGGTGGCGCGCAGCGGCGGCTCCCGGGTCGGGATGTCCGACGTGGAGGCCGTGATGGCCACCACCGAGGCGCTCAAGGACCTCGACCACCGCTTCGGCAGCGGGCATGTCCGGCCCGTGGTCGTCCACTACCTCAACTCCGTGGTGTCCGGGCTGATCGGCGGCTCGTACCGGGAGCCGGTCGGGCGGGCGCTGTTCGCTGCCGCGGCCCGGCTGACGGAGCTCGCCGGCTATATGGCGGTGGACACGGGCCAGCCGGGCCTGGCCCAGCGCTACTACATCCAGGCGCTACGGCTTGCCCAGGCGGCCGGCGACCGCGCGTACGGCGGCTACGTCCTGGCCGCCTCCATGAGCCACCTGGCCGCCGAGCTGGGCAACCCGCGGGAGATCGCACAGCTGGCGCGGGCCGCCCAGGAGGGCACGCGCGGGCAGGTCACCCCGAGAGTCGAGGCCATGTTCTACGCCGCCGAGGCGCGCGGGCACGCGCTGCTGGGCGACACCCGGGCCACCGCGGTGCTGTCCTCGCGGGCGGTCACCGCGCTGGAGCGGGCGGAGCCGGAGCCGGGCGACGACCCGGTGTGGATCCGGCACTTCGACCAGGCCTACCTGGCCGACGAACTCGCGCACTGCCACCGGGACTTGGGACAGGCCGAGGCGGCGGGCAAACGCGCGGAGGAGGCGCTGCGGGGCCTCCCCGCGACCAAGGCACGCCGCCGGGCCATCGGTCTGCTGCTGCTGGCGGCGGCGCAGGTGCAGCAGCGGGAGGTGGAACAGGCCTGCCAGACGGCGACGAAGGCAGCCGAACTCCTGGGCTCGCTGCGCTCGCGGCGGGGGGCGGAGTACCTGGAGGACTTCCGCCTGCGGCTGGAGCCGTACCGGGAGGAAGCGGCGGTCCGGGAATTCGGGGTGAGGCTGGAGGCGTCGGTGGCCTGAGGGCGGTTCGGGGCTGTCCGGAGGCCGGTGGCGGGGGAGGGTGGGTGGCCTGGCGGCCGCTTCAGGTGCCGGAAGGCTGGGCCGCGGGGGCCTCCGGAGGCGGTTTTGGGGGGTGCCTGGATGTGGAGCCGCGGGGGAAGGGGCGGGTGACCTGACGGCGGTGGGGGAAGGAGCCGTACGAGGCCTGCGCCCGCGACTGCGGAGTGGCCGTACGCGGGCTGCCCCGAGGCTGGGCCACGGTGGAAGGGGCGGGTGACCTGACGGCCGTTTCGGGGGGGTGTCCGGAGGCGGAGTCGCGGGGGGAAGGTGCGGGTGGGCCTGCCGGTGGTGGCGGGTGACCGGGTAGCGTGAGCCGACGGTGCCGTAGGTTCGGGCGAGTCGGAGAAGGAGTCCCGGTGACGGAGAGCGGACAGGGGAGCGGCCACCAGGCCACCCCGCAGGCCGGGTCGCCGTATCCGGCGCAGCCGGACCCGACCTCGGGTTATCCGGAGTACCCCGGTCAGCAGCCGCCGGGGCAGCAGGGTGTCCCGCAGGCCGGGGCGCCTTGGGGGACGCCGGGACCGCAGCAGCAGTCCGGCCCTTCGCCGCAGGCGCAGCAGCCCGGCTACCAGCAGCAGCAGCAGCAGCAGCAGCCGCCGCAGGCACCGGCTCCGGGACGGCCCGCGTACGGCTACCCGCACCAGAGCGAGCAGCAGCAGCCTCAGCCGCAGGCCCCCGGACAGCCCGTGTACGGCTACCCGCAGCCGCCCGCGCAGCCCGGATACGGCTACCCGGCGCAGCAGCCCCCCGGGCACGTCGTGGGGCCCGGATACGAGGGCCCGGGCGACCCCCACGGCTACGGCTACCCGCCCCTGCCCGAGGCGGCCACGCAGTACATCCCGCCGGTCCCGGCCGGACCGGGATCCGGTGCCTGGCACCACGACTCCGCCCAGTACATCGCCTCCATCCCCGCCGGTTCGGGGTCCGTGCCCGGGCATGACGAGGCGGCGACGCAGTACATCGCGCCCATCCCCGCCGGTTCGGGGTCCGTGCCCGGGCATGACGAGGCGGCGACGCAGTACATCGCGCCCATCCCCGCCGGGCCGGCGCCGAACGCCGCTGAGGGGTTCGACGGGCTGTTCCGGGGTGACGACGACTCCGCCGGGCACACCCAGCACCTGCCGCCGATCCAGGAGCCGGTGCTCCGGCAGCAGCCGCCGCGGCCCTATCCGCCGCGCGGGCAGGGCCCCGTACGGCCTCAGCAGCCCGGGCAGGGCCCCGTACGGCCCCAGCAGCCCGGGCAGCAGTACGCGGCGCCCATGGCCCCGCAGCATTTCCAGGCGGCGCCGCCCCCGCCGCCGGAGCCCGCGCGGCGGGTCTCGCCCGTGATCATCGGTGCCGTCGTCATCGGCCTGGCCGTCGTCGGGCTCGGCGTCGGCGCGCTGCTCAGCGACGGCAAGCCGCAGAACAACGACCCGGGCGCGGCGCCCCCGGTACCCACCAGCTCCGCCGGCTCGACGGCGGCCGGCGAGGCGCCCGTGGACCCGGCGCGGCCCCAGGCCGTCCAGCTCGACAAGCTGCTCGCCGACAGCAACGACAGCCGCGCCTCGGTGATCAAGGCCGTCGACGACATCAAGGGCTGCCGCAACCTCCCCCAGGCGGCCGACGACCTGCGTGACGCGGCCCGCCAGCGCGATGAGCTGGTCACCCGGCTCCAGGAGCTGAAGCTGGACCAGCTGCCCGACAACGCCAGGCTCTCCGCGGCCCTCACCAAGGCCTGGAAGGCCTCGGCCGCCGCCGACAACAGCTACGCGGCGTGGGCGGACGACGTCGGCGGCGACAAGAAGGGCTGCAAGGACGGGCAGGCCAAGAACACCGGCAATGCCTCCGACGGCAACAAGTCGAGCGGCGAGGCGACCCGGGCCAAGGAGTCGGCCGCGACCATGTGGAACTCGATCGCGGCCAAGTACAGCCTCACCAAGCGGGACAAGACCCAGCTCTGACGGCCCCGCCCCGGATCACGTCGCGCGCGGGGCCTGCTCCAGGGTCGGGATCATGTCCATGGTCTGCTCGCCCGGCTGCGCGACGAGGCGGCCCGACTGGACGATCTGGAAGCTGACCCGCCCGTTCACGATGCGGGGGAAGCCGGCGACGGCCCGCATGTCCTTGTAGCGCCAGGACAGTTCCGGGGTGAGACCGCCGGTCTCGACGCTCTCCGACTTGTTGAGCGTGCGCGCGACCTTGCGCGCCGTGATGCCTTCGTCGGGCTTGAAGCGCTTCAGGATCTCGTTCAGGACGGTGTACGCGATCCACGTGGTCTGCGCCCCGCTGTCGTCGGGATCCACGCCGTCGTCGCCGAAGGAGTACTCCGAGACGACCCGGCGCATCGGCGCCCACAGCGGATCGGTCGAGACCGGGTACCAGCTGGTGAGGTACGCGCCCTCGAAGGGGCTCTCCTTGCCGCCGGTGCGGTCCACCAGGGCCTGGCTGACACTGCCGAGGACGGAGGAGATCTGCGGCCTGCGGTTCTTCTCCTCGGCCGTCCGGCGGAAGGCGTCGAAGAAGGTCTCGGTGCGCTCGCCGAGCACGGCGGTGACACAGCCGTTCTCCTTGTCCTTCTCCTTCGCCTTCTCCTTGTCCTTGGAGGAGCCCGAGCCCGAGCCGGCGGTGTCGGCCAGTGCCTCGCGGGCCTGGAGGGAGAAGTTCGCGGTGTCCTCGGCGGCGCGGATGTCGGAGGCCTCGGCCATCTTGTTGGCATTCAGCCCGGCGTTGAGCAGTACGGGCATCGAGTCCCCGGCGAGGGTGTCCGGGCGGACCAGGGCCACCTGGCCGCAGGCCCGGCCGAGCTGGTGGCCGGCGCCGGCGAGCAGCACCGGCTGGCCGCCGTTGACGGGGTAGGAGAGGGTGCTCTGGAACTCCTCGGAGGAGACCCCGTACCCGCCGATGAAGGGGATCCCCTCGGACTCCAGCGGCGCCATGAAGGCGCGGCCGTGCTGGCTGTACGAGCCGACGACCGCGACGGCCTTCTGGGCGATGGCCGCGCGGGCGCAGTCGGCGGCGCCGGCCGGGGTGTTCTTCTCGTTGCAGGTCAGGACGCGCAGCTTGTGGCCGTTGATGCCGCCCTTGGAGTTGACCCAGCGCTCGTACGCCTTGGCCATGGCGGGCATTCCGGGCATGTTGGTCGCCTTGGTGCCCTCCGGCGCGAAGGTCATGACCGTGATGGTGTCCCCGGAGCCCCCCGATCTGGCTGGGAGCATCCCGCATCCGGCGACGAGACACGTGCCCATCGCCGTAGCCAGGAGGGTTCGGGTCAGGGGTGCTACGCCTCGCGAATCGGTCATGTCCATGCACCATTCCGCCCCGCGGGTAACTGAAGTCTGAGGTGTACACAACATTGGGTGACGCCCAGGTGAATTGCCGGGGGGCGATCACGGAGAGCTGCCTCAAGATCACTAAAAGAGGGAACGTACGATCGAAAGCGTGACATTCGCCGAAAGCTCGAAGAACCCTTCCCGCCGCGGCAGCCGCTCCTCCACCATGGGCGGCATGCCCCTCAACGACATGCCGTGGTGGCGCTGGCGCAGCAACGTGCGCTCGGCGCTGCACATGCTTTCCGATCCGGCGTTCCAGGAGGACACCTGGCTGGTCGGCGCCGAGGGGTACGGGGACGTCACCGACGCCGTGTACCGGCTCGTCGAGGACACCTGGCTCGACAGCTGGTCCGCCGAGAAGTACGTCGGCACGATCTTCCGCGACTCGCAGGAGGCGGCCCTCGTCGACCTCGCGGTGCTGCGGGTGCTGCGGATCCTGCACCAGGTCGGGCCGGACGCGCCCGTGTCCACGTACCTGGAACACCACGCCTGGCCCGAGGCGGTGCGGGCGGCGCGCGAGGCGCACGTGCGTCTTGCCACGGCGGACGGGGACGACCCGGACGAAAGGCCCAGCTCACTGGACGTTCTGAGGATCCTCACCCGCGCGGTATGAAAGGCTGTGGGGTCATGAGCGATGACCCGCAGCAGCAGCCCCAGCAGTACGTCCTCACCCTGTCCTGCCCTGACAAGCAGGGCATCGTGCATGCCGTGTCCAGTTACCTGTTCATGACCGGATGCAACATCGAGGACAGCCGGCAGTTCGGCGACCACGACACCGGCCTTTTCTTCATGCGGGTCCACTTCTCGGCGGAGCCGCCGGTGACCGTGGAGAAGCTGCGGGCCAGCTTCGCCGCCATCGGGGACTCCTTCCGTATGGACTGGCAGATCCACCGCTCCGACGATCGCATGCGGATCGTGCTGATGGTGTCCAAGTTCGGCCACTGCCTGAACGACCTGCTGTTCCGGGCGCGGATCGGTGCACTGCCGGTGGAGATCGCGGCGGTGGTCTCCAACCACACGGACTTCGCGGAGCTGGTCGGCTCGTACGACATCCCGTTCGTGCACATTCCGGTGACCAAGGACACGAAGGCGGCGGCGGAGACGCAGCTGCTGGAGCTGGTGCGCGCGGAGAACGTCGAGCTGGTGGTCCTTGCGCGGTACATGCAGGTGCTGTCGGACACGCTGTGCAAGGAGTTGAGCGGGCGGATCATCAACATCCACCACTCGTTCCTGCCGAGCTTCAAGGGCGCGAAGCCGTACCACCAGGCGCATGCGCGCGGTGTGAAGCTGATCGGTGCGACGGCGCACTACGTGACGGCCGACCTGGACGAGGGCCCGATCATCGAGCAGGAGGTCGAGCGGGTGGGCCACGAGGTGACGCCGGACCAGCTGGTGGCGATCGGGCGTGACGTGGAGTGCCAGGCGCTGGCGCGGGCCGTGAAGTGGCACAGCGAACACCGCGTCCTGCTGAACGGCTCTCGCACGGTCGTCTTCGCCTGACACCTGCCGGGGGTTGAACCGTCCTGCCTTCTCGGCCCCGCCGGGCACACCCAGCCCCGCCGGGCTGGATGTGCCGGCCGGGCTGGATGTGCCGGCCGGGTTGGGCTACAGGCGGCTGAGGGAGGCGGCGGCGAAGAGGACGTCGCGGATGGCTTCGCGGTCGCCGTGTTGGCCTGCCGCCGCTTCCTCCGGGGAGATGTGGCCCGCGGCCAGCTGGCAGAACTCCGCGCCGTCCAGCGCGATGTGCGCCACCCGGTGGTCCGGCGACGGTTTCGCCGCCGGGGAGTCCAGGGCGATGTCCCAGCTGCCGCCGCCCCCGCCCTCGATCTCCAGCTGCAGGGTCCGCCCAGGGGCTCCCGCCGCGACCAGCCCGCGGGCCGGCGCCGCCAGGCCGCGGCGGCGGCGATGGGCGAGGGCGCTCGGGAGGAGCCGTGCCGCGAGGTCGATCATCCGGTTCAGGTGCGGACCCGACGGCGGGTCGTACGGGTAGTCCACCGCCTCCGCGATGTCCCACGCGTGCACCCAGCACTCGAAGGCGCGCTCCAGGAACGCGTCCCCGAGCGGCAGGGCGAACGAGCCGTAGTCGACGTCCAGCTCGGCCACGCCCCGGCCCGCGAACGACACCGTGCGTACGAGGGTGTGCCCCTGCTCCCGCCACGGCTCGCGGACCTGCCGTGTGACCGGGTACGAGCTGTTGTTCCAGAAGTGCTCCGTACGGCCCGCCGGTCCCCCGGGCGGGGCGTCCTTGCCCAGCGGGTCGTCCAGTCCCAGCGCGGTCGCGACCAGGCCGTCCACCGTGAGCAGATGCCCGATGACCCCGGCCACCGTGGTCCGCCGCGACTGCCGCCGGTCCTCCTCGAACCACTTCAGCCGTACCGGGGTGTGCCACTCCGACTCGCCGAAGTCCCGTAGCAGCGCGTCGAGCCGCGCCGTCTCCGTGTCGTACGGATTGGCCCACACCGGTACGGGGATGCGCGCCGGCCGCTTGCCCAGGCAGTCCTCCAGTACCCGCGACCGCAGCAGCGGCTTCAGGTCGAGGCTCTCCTCGGGATGCAGCAGCCCCACCGCGTCGCGCAGCCGCAACGCCTCCTCCGCGCAGGGCGCGCAATCGGTGAGGTGGTCCTCCACCGCCTGGGTCTCCTCCGCGGAACACGCGGCCAGCGCCCACGCGCCGAGCAGGGACTTCAGTACGGCATGGGAGGGCGGATGCGGAGGTGCGGGTGCGGGCGACGGCTGCGGGGTGTGCCGCGGGGTGTGCCGCGGGGCGTGCCGCGGGTCGAAGTCGTCGGCGGCCCCGCGAGGACCCGGTATGCGCGCGACGCCGCCGGGCCGCTCGTATCCGTCATCGGGTGTGTCGGAGCGTCCGGTCATCGGGGCGTTCCATATCCAGGGGGGCCGTATCCGGGCGGGGCGGTGTCCTCCTGCGGGAGGGTGTTGGCGGTCGACAGCAACTGCAGCCCGAGCCGCAGCCGGCGCCGCGCCTCGTCCTCGCTGATCTGGAGGTCGGCGGCGGCCTGGCGGTAGTCGCGGCGCTTGAAGTACGCGAGTTCCAGGGCGGCGCGCAGCGGTGCGGGCATGGAGGTGACGATGAAGTCCGCGCGGGCTGCCGCGTTGGCGCTGGCCACCTTGCGTTCCAGCTCCTCGCGGGAGCCGCGCCCCAGTTCGGCCTGGCGCAGCCGGGCCACCGCCTGGCCCTGGGTGATCCGGGCGACCCAGGAGCGCATGGAGCCCTGCTTGGGGTCGTAGGCGTCCGGGTTCTCCCAGATGTAGCCGAAGACCTCGCGGGTGATCCGGTCGGCGGCCTTCTCGTCGCCCAGTACCCGGTGCGCCAGGCTGTGCACGAGCGAGGCGAAGCGGTCGTACAGCTCCCCGAGCGCGGCGGCTTCGCCGCGGGCGAGGCGCTGTTGCATGCGGCGGTCCCAGCGCGGTGGTACGTCCTTCGGCATAGTGCCCCCAGCCGTGTGTCGACTCATCGAATGTAGTGGCACATGGCCGCGTGCGCCCGTTTTGCGAGAAGCTCGCCGTGGACGAGTGCCCTCCGTGATAGAAGTCCGCTCTCACCGACGGGGCTTGCGTACACACGTGCGCGCCCTGCCGCGCTTCCCGTGCGCGGGTTCGATGCGGCCGTCTGCTTGACCACTTCGCTTAACGCGCAGGCCACTCAGGCCTTACGCTCCTGCCTTGTCTTGAACTGCACCCCACCGCACACGTGAAGGCGGAACGCCGAATATGGACAGCGCAGAATACGAGCGCAAGATCGCCTCCCGATTCGCCACCTTCGACCAGGACGGCAACGGCTCGATCGACCGGGAGGACTTCAGCGCGGCCGCGAGGGCGGTGCTGGCCGAGTTCGGGACCGCCGCGCGGTCGGAGAAAGGGCAGGCGCTCTTCGCGGGCGCCGAGGCGTTCTGGCAGGGCATGGCCGGAATCGCGGACGTGGACGGTGACCAGCGGGTGTCCCGCGAGGAGTTCATCACCGGGGCGGCGAAGCGGCTGCGGGACAGCCCGGAGCGGTTCGCGGAGATCGCGCGGCCGTTCCTGCGGGCGGTGATCGCGGTGGCCTCGGAGGACGCGGCGGGCGCGGGGTCGACCCCGGCGGCGACGGCGCGCGTCCTGCGGGTGCTGGGTACCCCGGGCGAGCTGGCCGACCAGGTGGCGACGGCCCTGGACGCCGACGGCGACGGCCGTATCTCGGAGGAGGAGATCCTCAAGGCGTTCGCGGGCTACTGCGGCGTGGAGGCCCCGGACGCGTAGCACGCGCCCCCCGGCGGGCACTGCGTGCGTGCCCGCCGGTGTGGGGCTCGGGTGTGGGGTGCGGCTCAGGTGTCGATCTCGCCGGTCCAGCCGAACTCCAGGAGCTCCTTGGGCAGGTACTCGGACTCGACCTCGATCGGCATGCCGGCGTCGCGGGCCATGCAGGCGACCGCGAGCGGGCCCAGGGCCACCAGGCCCTCACCGCTCAGGGCGCGCGCCTCGTCGGCGGTCCAGAACTCCTTGTGCCACGTGAGGGCGTCGACCAGGGCCTCGTTGAACGCTTCCGCGTCCCGGCGGAGGTACCTGTAGAACATGATGACCGGCGGGTAGAGGATCTTCGCCATCAGTTCCTGGTCGGCGTACTCGACCGCTTCCGGGGCGGTGCCGTTGACCGCGGCGACGAGCTTGTCGTACACATCGTCCCGGCCGAACCAGAAGCTCTGCAGGGTCTCCACCCAGGAGTACGTGTACTCGTCGAGCAGCGCGCCCGACTCGCGCAGGAACGGGACCGGTACCTGGGCCAGGCGCTGGGCCCGGTCGTTCTCACGGCAGATCGCGGCCAGGTAGAACGAGTCGAGCCAGGTGCCCGCGTGCAGGTAGGGCTGCGGTCCCGTCGCGGGGAGGTTCTTCACCTCGCCCGCGATCCCGATCCGGCAGGGTACGGGCCCCTCGGGAGCGGTGGCCGAGGTGAACAGGGCCGAGCCGACCTGCATGGCCCTGACCCACGCCTCCCACGTCTCGAAGGCGTCCGCCTCGGGGTCCTTCAGGCAGAACCACTTCGCCGCGATGAGCGCGTCGCTCAGGGCGTCGTGGCGGTACACCTCGGACGTCTCGATGCGGTCGAGCATCCGGCCGACGTTCTTGATGAGCGGCGCCATCGCCCCGTCCACATCGTCCGTGCGGAAGTCATGGCGGGCAATCCTGGTGACCACGTGCTCTCCTCGGCTAGATCTTGAAGTATTCGAGCAGGGCACCAGCGTAGGAGCCGTCCGCCTTGCTGGCCTTCACCAGCGCATACTTCAGCTTCCCGTCCGCCAGGGCGGCCTTGAGGTCGCCCGCGATCTCGGCGTCCTTCCCGCCTCGGGCGGTCATCTCGGCGAAGATCGTGTGCAGGTACTCCTTGGTGCCCTGCTTGACCCGCATCTTCTGGGGGAGGCCGGTGCTCTGACGCCAGTCCAGCTTCGCCCCGGGCGCCTTCGCCTCGACGATGAGGTACTCGCCGTCATCGCCGAGCTTGTACAGCTGGTCGAACATGTTGGCGCCGTTGGGCGTCTTCGGGAGTTCGACCCACTCGGCGTCGGGGAAGTGCTTGGGCACGACGTGCAGCTCGGCTGCCTTCTCGCCGAGCGCCTCGCCCAGTTTGCTGTTGTTGGAGACGCCGGGGAGCTTGTCGTCGAAGGCCTTCTGCGCGGCTTCGAGGGCCGCCTTGGTCGCCTCGTTCGGTGTGGCCTTGAAGGCGTCCTGGGCATCGGTGAGGGTCCTGCCGAGGTGGCGGTTCTTCGCCACGTCGTCGAGCAGCGCGAGCTGCCCGGTGGTGGCGGTGTCCCGCTTGAACGGCTTCGAGTCGAAGGTGATCTCGGACGGCCCGCTCGGCAGGTCGTACTTGGCCACCCACTGGCCCGGGGTGGCCTCCTTCAGGATCGGGAGCTCCACGCCGTCGACGATGGCCTTCTTGTGCCAGCGGTGGCCGTCGGGGCGGTACCACTTGTCGAACCACGTCTTGTCGGGGAGGTTGGCCAGGCGGACGTGCTCGTCCTGGATCGCCTTGCGCTGCGCCGGGGTCAGGTCGTCCCGCCGCATGCTGCCGTCGCCGTACTTGGGCTTCTCCTGCCCGGGGTGCGCCGGGTTGGAGGGGTCGTCGGCCGCGTGGCCCGCGTCACCGGCCGCGTCGTCCGCGGCACGGCCCGCGTCACCGGCCGCGTCACCGGCTGCGTCGCCCGCCGCGTGGCCCGCGTCCCCCGTCGCGTCGCCGGCCGCGTGGCCCGCGTCGCCGATCGCGTCGTCGCCGGCGCGGCCCAGGTCGTCCAGGCCGCCGCCGGGGCCCGTGGCGCCGCCGCCGGGGCCGTCGGTGCGGGGGAGGCCGTTGTCGGCGGCCCCGCCGCCGGGCAGGTCGTGGCCGCCGCCGCCCGTGGAGGGGCCGTCGGTGCGCGGGCCGGGTACGGCCTCTCCGGGACGGACGCCGGTACCGGTGTTGTCCAGGCTGTTGGCGGGCATGTGGTCGCCCACGCCGCCTCCGGGCGTGTGCGGGGTGTTCCCGCCCGGCAGGTTGTCGCCGGCCCGGCCGGTGGGCGTGAGGTCGCCCGGGAGGTGGCTTCCCGGGTTGCCGCCGGGCGTGTGGTCGCCGACACGGCCGATGTCGTCGGTGCTGCCGCCGAGGCGGACGAAGTCGTCGCCGCCGCGGCCGCCGACGCCGGCCAGCTCGGGGACCCTGGCCGGGGCCGGAGTCCCGACCCGCGGCGTGTCCGCCCCGGTGACGGGGTTGGCGGGCTTGTCCGGCGTGGTGGGCCTGCCGTCGGCGCCTGGCTTGTCCACCACGTCCTTCGGGGCCTCGGCCACATGGCTGTCGACGCTGCCGTCGGCCTTGTAGATGGTGCCGTCCTCGCCCATGAACCGCGGGGCGCCTTCGCCGGGCAGGCGGACTGTGCCGGGCGGCAGGGCGGTGGTTCCCTCGGGGAGCTTGAAGTTGCCGTCGGGTAGCTTGACCGCACCGTCGGGGATCTTGACGCCGTCGGGGATGTGGACCGTGCCGTCGGGGAGCTTGAGGGAGCCCTCGGGCAGGTTGATGGTGCCGTCGGGGAACTTGGGCAGCTCGATGTTGCCCATGCCCTTGAGACCGGCCATGACATCGCCGATCTTGCCGAGACCGGCGCCGGCGCCCTTGAACACGTAGGTCATGGGGTCGATGGCCTTGCCGACCTTGCCCGCGAGGGAAATCGCCCTGGCGGCCGCTCCGGCCTTGCCCGCGCCCGAGGCGGCGCCCCCGGCGCCTCCGGTGAAGACGGTGGTCACGACGTTGAAGGTGACCGCGCCGGCCGCACGGGAGGGGTTCTCGCTCCACTGGTCCCAGGCCAGCAGCGCCTTGCCGGTCTCCTTCATCGCGGTGCGGGAGTCCCGCAGCCAGGACGGGAGGTCCTTGTCGTCGGCCAGCAGGTACGCGGAGCCGACGACGGGGATGGAGGTGATGACCAGGCCGGTGGCGAGCTTGCCCAGGCCCACCCAGGCCTGCCCGGCGGCGTCCCATCCGTCGAACCCGACCAGCGTGCCCAGGCCCTTGATGGTGCCCCACACGCCGTCGACGATGACGCCCTTGCCGAAGTCGTAGGCGTGCTCCCACACCTGCCACCACGGCACCGACTCGGCGACCGCGTCACCCCACGGCAGGGACTTCGACGCCTTGAGGGCCTCGCCGTCGTAGCCGTACATGTGGTCGCCGTTGGAGCCGTCGTTGACCTTGAGCGGCTTCCCGCCGACCAGCGCGACGATCTTGGCGTGCGCGTTGCGCTCGGCGGTCTGGAACTGCGCCCAGACCTCGGCGATCTCGTTGCGCCGGTCGAGGTTCTCCTCGATCAGGTCGCCGTCCTCACGCCACTTCTTGTCGTGGGAGACCTTGTCCTTGAAGGACTGCGCCTCCTCGCGCAGGTGGTCCAGCTTCTTGATCAGCGGGTCGATGTCGCTCGCGTACGTGCCGAGGGCGCCCGCGATGACGCACATGTCGGAACTGAACTTCAGGGTGACGTCCACGACCGGCTTCGTCACCGCGAACAGCTGCTCCGCCTCGGGAGCCTTGTAGTACGCCGACATCCCGCCGAAGGTGGTGTGGACGGCGTTGCCCGCGGTGGCGAGGGAGGCGCCGTCGCCCGACAGCGACTTCACCTTCTCCTGGAGCTTGGCGAGATCGCCGGTGAAGACCGGGATCTCGGCCGGGTTGACCGGTGCGTCACTCACTTGGCGCCCCCCGTGGCGTCCTTGAGGAGATCCAGTCGCACGGCCTTCGCCGCGTCCTGGGCGTGCTTGGCCGCGTCCAGATCGCCCTCGATGTACTCGTTGGTGGCCTTCGCGGCCCCGAGAACGGCGGCCTGGATCCGCTCGGACATCGAGGTGAGGTCCTTCTGCCGCTCCTTGCAGTACTCGGCGAGCGCGGCGCCCACCGGCCCGGACGCCTTCTGCGACAGTGGAGGCGCTCCGACCGGTACGGGTCCTTGCAGAGGTGTCGACGCCACCGAACCCGGTACGGCGGTGCCCGCGGCGTGCGCGGCCTCCGACATGTCGGTCATCAGTTTGTTCAGTGCCTTCTCCAGCTCACCGGCACGCGTGCCGGTGAGCTGCAACTGGCCCTGTACACCCTGCGGCTTGATGTCCCACGACGTCATGAATCCCCCTGCGAACCGAACCGAACCGAACGCGTCTGATCGCGCCGCGGACGTCAGCCGATGTTGTCGACGGCGGCCTTGGCGCGGGCGATCGTCTGCGCGGCCGTCTGGTCGTTCTTCTCCAGCGTCGACCTCAGCAGCCCGATGATGTTCTTGACCTCCTGCGAGGCACCCTTCCAGCGCAGTTCCTTGGCGTGGTACTCGTCCGCCACGCCATCGGCCGCGAAGTCCATCATCGCGGCGTTCACCTGCGCGTCACGCGCGGCGATGACCTGCTCCAGACGGCCGATCACCACGTTGATGTTGGTCTGTGCCTCCGTCGAGGCACCCGTGTCGTACGACCGACGGTCTTCTCCCGCTGCCATCAACCATCACTCCCCGTGAATTACCGGCCGCCGAAGCGGGCCGCGTCGAAGTTGGCGCCCGCCATCTGCTGGCGCGCGTTGTCGCCCTGCTCCTGGTCACCGCTACCGAACGCCGCGTCCATGCCCGCCTGCCCGCCGAGGATCCCCGACAGCGCGCCGTTCAGCGCCTTGGTGATGTCGTCGGAATGCAGCTTGAACAGGTCGAACGCGGCCTTGCCCGCACCGTTGAACTTTCCCTCGAGCGGCTGCGCGGCATGCAGCAGCTGCTTGATCAACAGGCCGAGGTCGTTCCCCGAGTTCTGCGAGTGCGACTGCAGGTCCGTCAGGACCCGCGCCCCCATGTCGAATTTCATCAGACTCCCCGCCAGGATGGATGGCTGGATGAACGTATTACTTCATCAATATCAACCCCTGCGTCGCTGGTGCAATCTGCAACCGCACCCTGTGACGAACGCATGACAAAGGGCCGCCGGACAGTCAGTCCGGCGGCCTCGTCCGTACCCGAGACGGTCAGGCGAAGCGCTCGCGGAGTTTGTACTTGAGCACCTTGCGCAGGGCGTCGTTGCGGGGGAGCGCGTCGACCAGTTCCAGCTGCTCGGGCAGTTTGTGGGTCGACAGGCCCTGAGTGCGCAGGTAGGCCGTCAGCTGGGGCAGGGTCAAGGGAGCGGCGCCCGCGGGCTGTTCGACCACCGCGCAGACCCGTTCGCCGCGCACCGGGTCCGGGAGGCCGACGACGGCCACGTCGCCGACGCCCGGAAGCTGGTGGAGGAGGTCCTCGATCTCCTTCGCGGAGATGTTCTCCCCCTTGCGGATGATGACGTCCTTGCTGCGGCCCGTGAGCACCAGGTGCCCGCTCTGCGTCAGGTGGCCCAAGTCGCCGGTGACGAGGTAGCCGTCGCGGTCGAAGACCTCACCGTCCTGCTCCCGGTTGAGGTATCCCCGGCAGACCGCCTCGCCGCGCAGGCGCACCTCCCCGTCGGTGTCCGGGGGGAGCGGTCTGCCGTCCGGTGACGTGATGCGGATCGACATGCCGGCCGGCGGGCGCCCCTCGGTCGTCGCGAGGTTCTCCGCCGTGTCGTCCGGGGCGCCCATGGTGATCATCGGGACCTCGGTCATGCCGTAGCCGTGGGTCAGCTGGCAGCCCAGCTCCCGTACCACCGCGTGATAGATCTCCGGCGGCTTCGGGGCGCCGCCGCCCGCGAGGAGGCGGAGGGTGGGGATGAGCCTCTCGGCCGGCGCCTTGCGCTGTTCGGCCAGGAACATGGAGTAGAAGGCCGTGGAGCCGCCGGCCACCGTGACCCCGTGCCGGCGGTAGCCGTCCAGCGCGTCGGGCATGGCGAACTTCTCGAACAGGACGGCGGGGAAGCCGTAGAGGAGGAGCATCACGGTGTAGTCCGGGCCCGCGATGTGTGCGAACGGGAAGGCCATGGAGCCGACGTCCGAGGGATCCAGGTGCAGCGCGTGCGCCAGGCAGGAGCCGCCGGCGATCAGGGACCGGTCGGTGTGCAGGACGCCCTTGGGGTCCGAGGTGGTGCCGGAGGTCCAGTAGATCCAGCGGACGTCCGTGCCGGAGGAAGGGGGAGGGGGCAGTACGGACGGGTCGCCGGCCGGGAGGTCCTCGTAGGCCTGGAAGATCCCGCGCGCGCCGAGCCGTCGCGCCATCGCCGTGTGGTCGAAGCCCCGCCAGGTGCCGGGGACGGCGAAGAACTCGGCCTTCGACTCGCGCAGCGCGAAGCCGACCTCCCGGTCCCGGTAGAAGGGGATGACCGGTGACTGGACGGCGCCGATGCGGGCGAGGGCGACCGACAGGAGCACGGTCTCGATACGGGTGGGGAGCTGCCAGGCGACCACCGTGCCGGGGCGTACGCCCATGTCGTACAGGCCCGCCGCCACCTGCTCGGAGCGGTCGCGGAGCTCACCGAAGGCGAGCGTCCGGTCCGCCGAGGGGTCGTCGGCCGCCTCGATCAGCACCGTGGCGTCGGGGGTCAGCGCGGCCCGCCGGGCGATCAGCTCCCACAGGGTGGGGGACTGGCTCAGTTGTATCGCGGTGTCCGTGGTGTCCGACATCCCAGACCTCCCCTAGCTGACGGATAGTCAGATCAAGCGGAGAGCGTAGAGCTCCGGCGCTTGTCGGTCCAGGGGTGGCGGAGCTAGCTTGTTTCTGACGATCCATCAGATTCATTCGGCTTGCGGCGAGGGGACACCATGGAACTGCCTCGGATCATCAGCGTGGACGACCACGTGATCGAGCCCGCGCACCTCTTCGATGTCTGGCTGCCCGCCAAGTACCGCGACCGCGGCCCCAAAGCGCTCACCGCGGGCATCGGCGAGCTCGCGTACACCGGCGGCAAGTACGTGATCACCATGGATCCCGACGGCCCGCCCACCGACTGGTGGATCTACGAGGACCTGAAGTTCCCGTACAAGCGCAACATCGCCGCCGTCGGTTTCGACCGCGACGAGATGACCCTGGAGGGGATCACCCGCGAGGAGATGCGCAGAGGCTGCTGGGACCCCAAGGCGCGCCTCGCCGACATGGACCTCAACCACGTCGAGGCCTCGCTCTGCTTCCCGACCTTCCCCCGCTTCTGCGGGCAGACCTTCGCCGAGGCCCGCGACAAGGAAGTGGCACTGGCGTGCGTACGGGCCTACAACGACTGGATGGTCGAGGAGTGGTGCGGTGACAGCGGCGGCCGGCTGATCCCGCTCTGCATCATCCCGCTCTGGGACATCGGCCTCGCCGTCGCCGAGATCCGGCGCAACGCCGCGCGCGGGGTGCGGGCCGTCACCTTTTCCGAGATACCGACCTACCTGGGCCTGCCCTCGATCCACTCCGGCTACTGGGACCCCTTCTTCGCCGTCTGCCAGGAGACCGGCACCGTCGTCAACATGCACATCGGGTCCAGCTCGCAGATGCCCGCCGCCTCGCCCGACGCGCCGCCCGCCGTGCAGGCCTCGCTCAGCTTCAACAACGCGATGGCCTCGATGATGGACTTCCTGTTCAGCGGGGTGCTGGTGAAGTTCCCGACGCTGAAGCTGGCGTACAGCGAGGGCCAGATGGGCTGGATCCCGTACGCCCTGGAGCGCGCCGACGACGTGTGGGAGGAGCACCGCGCCTGGGGCGGGGTGCGCGACCTGATCCCCGAGCCGCCGTCCACGTACTACTACCGGCAGATGTTCTGCTGCTTCTTCCGCGACAAGCACGGGATCGCCTCGCTCGACGTCGTCGGCCGGGACAACGCGACCTTCGAGACCGACTACCCGCACGTGGACTCGACGTTCCCGCACACCAAGGAGGTCGCCCTCGACCACGTGAAGGGGCTGGACGAGGAGACCGTCTACAAGCTGATGCGCGGCAACGCCATCCGGATGCTCGGGCTCGACTTCGACCGGGACCTGCGCGACGGCAGGGCCCGCTAGTGGATCTGACCTACACGGAGGAGGAGCAGGAGTTCCGGGCCCGGCTGCGCTCCTGGCTCACCAAGGTGCTGCCCGAGCTGCCCGCCAAGCCGTCCCCGGACGACTGGCCCGGCCGGCGCGCGTACGACCTCGGCTGGCAGCGCAGGCTGTACGACGCCGGGTACGCCGGCCTGCACTGGCCCGTCGACGCGGGCGGCAGGGGCGCGACCCCGACCCAGCACCTGATCTTCCTGGAGGAGACGGAGCGCGCCGGGGCCCCGTACGTCGGCGCGAACTTCGTCGGGCTGCTGCACGCCGGCCCGACCATCGCCGCCGAGGGCACGGCCGGGCAGCGGGCCCGCTGGCTGCCGCCCGTGCTGCGCGGGGACGAGGTGTGGTGCCAGGGGTTCAGCGAGCCCGACGCGGGCTCCGACCTGGCCTCGCTGCGGACGCGCGCGGTCCGCGACGGCGACGAGTACGTGATCACCGGGTCGAAGATCTGGACCTCGCACGCGGAGGTCGCCGACTGGTGCGAGCTGCTGGTGCGGACAGACCCCATCAGCGCCGCCGCCCCCAAGCACCGCGGGATCTCCTGGCTGGCCATGCCGATGGACGCGCCGGGGGTCACCGTCCGGCCGCTGCGGACCCTCGCCGGCTCGACGGAGTTCGCGGAGATGTTCCTCGACGAGGTACGGGTCCCGGTGGCCAACCGGGTCGGGGCGGAGAACGACGGCTGGCGCGTCACCATGGTGACCCTGTCCTTCGAGCGGGGCACCGCCTTCGTCGGCGAGGTCGTCGCCTGCCGGCGGACCCTCGCCGGGCTCGCGCGCGCGGCGAAGGCGAACGGCCGGTGGGACGATCCCGTTCTACGTCGCACCCTCGGACGGCTCTACGGAGAATTCGGCGCCCTCTGGAGGCTGACGCAGTGGAACGTCAGCGAGTCCGAGCGCACCGGAGGCGTTCCCGGCACAGGGGGCAGTGTCTTCAAGCTGGCGTACTCGCACGCGCGGCAAGAGCTGTACGACACCGCGGCCGAGGTGCTGGGCGCGGGCTCCCTCGCGCTGGACGAGGAGTGGGTCCTGGACCGGCTCTCGTCCCTCTCGTACACCATCGCGGCGGGCACCTCGCAGATCCAGCGGAACATCGTCGCCGAGCGCATCCTCGGCCTCCCGAAGGGGCGGTGAGAGGTATGGACTTCCAGCCGACCGAGGACCAGCGGGACCTGCGGGCGGGCGTACGCGAGCTCCTGGCGCGGCGGTACGGGCGCGAGGCGCTCCGGGCGGCGGTCGACGGCGGGGCGGTCGACGGCGGGGCGGTCGACGGCGGGGCGGTCGTCGACCGGGAGCTGTGGCGGGAGCTCGGCGAGGCCGGGTTCTTCGCGCTGCGGCTCCCCGAGGCCGAGGGCGGGGTCGGGCTCGGGCTCCCGGAGGCGGTGCTCGTCTTCGAGGAGGCCGGGCGGGCGCTGCTGCCGGGGCCGCTGGTCGCCACGCACCTGGCGGCCGGTGTGGTCCCGGGCGCGGCGGCCGGGACGACCGTCGTGACGGCCTTCGACCTGGGGGACCACGGCGGCGGTCCGCTGGTGGCGTACCTGGGGGAGTCGGACGCGGTGCTCGGGGCGCCCGCACTGCGACCCGGTGACGGGAGCGCGGCCCGGGTGCGCTCGGCGGACCCGCTGACGCCGCTGTACCGGGTGGCGGCGCCGGCGGACGGCGCCGCGGCGGCCTCCGCGGAGTACCGCGGGGAGTCGGAGCACCGCGAGGAGGGGGCGCTGCTGACGGCCGCGCTCCAGCTCGGCAGCGCGCTGCGCACGGTGGAGCTGGCGGTGCGGTACGCGAAGGACCGCGAGCAGTTCGGGCAGCCGATCGGGGCGTTCCAGGCGGTCAAGCACCTGTGCGCGCGGATGCTGGTGCGCGCCGAGGTGGCCCGTGCGGCGGTCTACGCGGCGGCGGTGACGGCGTACACCGGCGGCACCGCGGAGATCGCGGCGGCCAAGCTGCTGGCGGACGAGGCGGCGGTGCGCAACGCCCGGGACTGCCTTCAGGTGCACGGCGGGATGGGGTTCACCTGGGAGGCGGATGTGCACCTGCACCTCAAGCGGGCCTGGGTGCGGGCCGAGCAGTGGCGGACCGCGGCGGAGGCGGAGGAGCAGCTGGCGCGGGCACTGCTGGAGGAGGCGTTGGGGGAGGCTGCGGAGTAGCTGTGGGGTAGCTGTACGAGTAGTCGGCGCCGTCGGCGTCGTCGTAGCGGGCTGTTACGGGAAGGACGGCGGGGGACGCATGTCCGATTACGGAGAGTTGATATCGGTTTGTGTCCTTCGCTCGACTCCTTGCGGCCCGGAGTCGGGGGCCTGCTCCGGTACGCTCCCACGAATGCGAGCGGTTGAGCGGCGCGAGCGTCGCACAGTATGCACCACGCCTACTCCTTCGCGCTGGAATATGCCCGAAGCGCTTGTTGTGGTGACTGTATGTCAACCATGCTGCTCCGAAAGGGGGTCACGGTCCGTGATCCCGTTCCGTCGTGAGGCGAAGTGTCCGCCGGTTCGGATGGTGTGAGCGGTGCAGGTGCTTCAGGTTCAGCTGGAGGTACGACCGGACCCGGCCGAGGTCGGCCGGGCTCGGCGATGGGCGCGCTCCCGGCTGGCCGGGTCCGGCATAGGGGACGACGAGCCGCTTGCCGAGACGCTGATCCTGCTGATCTCCGAGCTGGTCACCAACGCGGTCGTGCACACCGGCTGTCCGGCCGTGCTGCGGATGCTGTTCGGGGGCCCCGGGGTGCGGGTCGAGGTCGCCGACGCGAGCGACCGGGGACCGGCCCGGAGACGGGCCGCCGGGGACGACACGGGCGGGCGCGGACTGGAGCTGGTGGACGGTCTGGCGGACCGGTGGGGCTGGCAGCACGAGGGCGCGGGCAAGCGGATCTGGTGCGAGATCGACCGCGCGGAGAAGGCCGCGGAGTGCGCGACGGACGGACCTGACGGGTCGTCGGAATGTTGTGGGCCGATCCGGGAACCGCGCGTGTACCTCTAACGAGGTGTTGACGGACCGTCATGTGTTGATCACCCTGGTGGTGAACGATTCGACGCGAGGGGACGCCAAGGGTCCAGCCTTGACGAGTGCGGGTCGTGGGGTGGCGGCTGCCGTGCCGTGCTCGGGGCGTGCATGCGCGTACGCCGCCACCCGTTGGTCAAGGCCCCCTGCTCGGCTCTGCGGGGGCCTCGACACCTCTATGGGCGCCTGATGAGCGTCTATGGGCGCCTGATGAGCGTCTGATGAGCGCTGGCTGGGCGCCTGACGGGAGCCGGCTGGGTGGCGCCCGTCGCGCGGAGGGTGTCAGGGGAGGGCGTCAGAGGATGGCGACCGGGGCCACCGGTGTGCCCACGGCGCCGACGAACGGTTCCGGCATCGCGGACAGCAGGAACGCGTACCGGCTTTCTTCTGCACAGGCTGTGGACAACTTTTCGAGATCCCAGTTCTGGCCCTGGTACATGCCCATCTCGACCAGGTCGAGCGCGTGCACCGGCAGCCACAGGTTCTCGATCTCCGGCGGGAAGATCTCGAAGGTCAGCGTGTCGTTGGCGACGGCCGCCACGTCCCGCGCGTGGAACCACTCGGGCGTACGGACGGACAGGCCCGGGGACGGGAAGCCGTAGCCGTGACGGTCGCCCGCCAGGTAGACCTGGATCTGGCCCGTGCGGACGAGGATGATGTCCCCGGGGCGGACCGTGACCCGGCCGAACTCCTCCGCCTCCGCCAGGTCCTCCGGGGTCACCGCGTGGCCCCCCGGGAGCCGGTCCAGGCCCTTCGCGCGGGCCACGTCGAGCAGGACCCCGCGCGAGACGATGTGCCCGGCCTTGTCGATGCCGCTGAATTGAGCCCGGGTGTGGGCCGTGATCGTGTCGGCCGGTCGGCCGTTGTAGATCTTCCCCGAGTGTGAGACGTGGGTCAGGGCGTCCCAGTGGGTCGCGGCCTGGAGGCCCATCGTCACGGCGTCGTCGCTGCACGCCACCGTGCCCGGGCCGAAGATCTCCTGGTTGATCTGCACCATTGTGTGCAGCGGGTTGATCCGGCCCGGGATCATGCCGGCCTGGACGCCGTCCTCCTTGAGCGGGAGCGCGAGCGGTATCCGGCGGCCGCCGCGGATCTCGGCGGCGGCCGCGCGAGCGACCTCGTCGGTGATGAGGTTCAGGGTGCCGATCTCGTCGTCGGCGCCCCAGCGGCCCCAGTTGTTGATGCGCTTGGCGATGTCGTGGAACTCGGCGGGCATGCCCATGGACTCATCACTCCTCGCAGAAATCGCCGACGACCGGACCCGGGCGGGGTCTTGTGCAGCCGTATCCGGCTGCCCATAGAATCTAACGGTCCGTCAGAAACCGCGGGAAGGGGCCGGACGTGGGGAACTTCTTGTCAGGCAAGGTCGTCGCCGTCACCGGTGCGGGCCGGGGCATCGGACGGGCCGTGGCACTCGCCGCCGCCGCCGAGGGCGCCAGGGTCGTCGTCAACGACTACGGCGTCGGCATCGAGGGCGGGGAACCGACCAGCGAGATCGCCGAGTCGGTGGTGAAGGAGATCACCGCCGCCGGCGGCGAGGCCGTGGCCGTCGCCGACGACATATCGACCATGGCGGGCGGCCAGCGCATCGTCGACACGGCACTGGCCCAGTACGGGCGCATCGACGGCGTCGTGTGCGTGGCCGGCATCCTGCGCGAGCGCATGCTGTTCAACATGTCCGAGGAGGAATGGGACCCCGTCGTCGCCACCCACCTCAAGGGCACCTTCACCGTCTTCCGCGCCGCCTCCGCCGTCATGCGCAGGCAGGGCTCCGGCACCCTGATCGGCTTCACCAGCGGCAACCACCAGGGCTCGGTCGCCCAGGCCAACTACAGCGCCGCCAAGGGCGGGATCATCTCGCTGGTCCGGTCGGCCGCGCTCGGGCTGAACAAGTACGGGGTCACCGCCAACGCCGTCGCCCCGGTCGCCCGTACCCGCATGTCGGCCAACGTGCCCATGGAGCTCAAGGAGATCGGCGAGCCCGAGGACGTCGCGGCGCTGGTCACCTACCTGCTCAGCGACAAGGCCGTGGCCGTCGGCGGCGAGAAGATCACCGGGCAGGTGTACACGATCGCCGGCCCGAAGATCGCCGTGTGGGCGCAGCCGCGCGAGCTGCGCGCCGGGTACGCGGAAGGCTCCTGGACCCCGGAGAAGATCGCCGACTTCCTGCCCGGGACGGTGGGCACCGACCCGATGCCGATGCTGGTGCAGCTGGAGGCCATGGCCAAGGCGGCGGCCGCCAAGGACCGCCCCAACGCGTAGGGGGACCCGGACGACATGGACTTCAGCTTCGGAGCCGAGGACGAGGAGCTGCGCGGGCGCGCCCGCGCCTGGCTCACCGAGCACCTCGTGGGCCCGTACAAGCAGGTCATCGGCCTCGGCGGGCCCGGCAGCGAGCACGAAGGGATCGCCGCGCGGCGCGCGTGGGAGCGCGAGCTGGGCCGTGGCGGCTGGATCGGCCAGGGCTGGGACGCACCGCCCGGGGCGTACGGCCAACAGCGGATCTCCCTCACCGGCCAGGTGGTGTGGGCCGAGGAGTACGCGGCGCTGCGCGCCCCCGGCCGGGTCGGCCACATCGGGGAGAACCTCCTCGCGCCCACACTGATCGCGTACGGATCGCAGGACCAGCGCGACCGGTTCCTGCCGGGCATCGCGCGTGGCGAGGAGCTGTGGTGCCAGGGCTACAGCGAGCCGGGCGCCGGCTCCGACCTGGCGGGGATCCGCACGGCGGCGGAGCGGGACCGCGCCGACGGGCTGTACCGGGTCACCGGGCAGAAGATCTGGACCTCGCTCGCCCAGGACGCCGACTGGTGTTTCGTACTGGCCCGCACGGAGGCGGGGTCCACACGGCATCGGGGGCTGTCGTTCCTGCTCGTACCGATGGACCAGCCGGGCCGGGTCGACGTCCGGCCGATCCGGCAGATGTCGGGGACGGCGGAGTTCAACGAGGTCTTCCTCGACGGGGCGGTGGCGGCGGAGGTCGTCGGCGGCGAAGGCAACGGCTGGTCCGTGGCCATGGGGCTGCTCGCCTTGGAGCGGGGGGTCTCGACGCTGGTCCAGCAGATCGGGTTCGCGGCGGAGCTGGAGCGGGTGCTCGCCGTGTATGCGGGGGCGGGGGCGGGGGC
>NZ_JAGGOY010000021.1 GCF_018614095.1 Streptomyces sp. ISL-87
TCCACTGTGTTAGTTCTGAAGCAACGAACGGTTGCTGGTTTCTAGAGCTAGAACATAACTACAAAGTGTGCTTGTTCGCTCGAAACCGATAGTGTTTCGGTGGTCATAGCGTTAGGGAAACGCCCGGTTACATTCCGAACCCGGAAGCTAAGCCTTTCAGCGCCGATGGTACTGCAGGGGGGACCCTGTGGGAGAGTAGGACGCCGCCGAACAATCTTTCAAAGGACCCTTGGTCCAGCGTTCAACGCTGGACCAAGGGTCTTTTTTGTTTTTCACCTCTTTACGCCGAAGCGCGGCCATGGGTTGGTTGCGCGAGAATGACTAGCGGTACCCCGAAGACAGGAGTCACACCCATGTCCAACTCTCCCGACGATCGTCCGGAGCGCGAGCCTCGGCGCAACGACGGCGGTGACAGGGGCGGCTTCCGTGGCGGTCGTGACGACCGTGGCGGCGACCGCGGTGGCTTCCGCCGTGACGACCGTGGTGGCCGACCCGCCGACGGTGGCGGCGGCTTCCGTCGCGACGACCGCGGTGGGCGTCCTGCCGGTGGCGGCGACCGTCCCACCGGTGGTGGCTACCGTGGTCGTGACGACCGCGGTGGCGACCGTCCGAGCTCCCCCCGTCGTGACGACGAGCGCGGTGGCCGTCCCGCCGGCGGTGGCGGCGGTTTCCGCAGCCGCGATGACCGCGGTGGCGACCGTCCGTCGTACCCGCGTCGTGACGACGAGCGCGGTGGCCGTCCCACGGGTGGCGGCTTCCGCCGCGATGACCGTGGTGGGGACCGTCCGAGCTTCCCGCGTCGTGATGACGAGCGTGGTGGGTTCCGCGGTGGTCGTGATGACCGTGGTGGCGACCGTCCGTCGTACCCGCGTCGTGACGACGAGCGTGGCGGGCGTCCCGCCGGTGGCGGCTTCCGCCGCGATGACCGTGGTGGGGACCGTCCGAGCTTCCCGCGTCGTGATGACGAGCGTGGTGGGTTCCGCGGTGGTCGTGATGACCGTGGTGGCGACCGTCCGTCGTACCCGCGTCGTGATGACCGTGGTGGCGACCGTCCCAGCTTCCCCCGTCGTGACGACGAGCGTGGTGGCCGTCCTGCCGGTGGCGGCTTCCGCCGCGATGACCGTGGTGGCGACCGCCCGAGCTACCCGCGTCGTGATGACCGTGGTGGGGACCGTCCCTCGTTCCGTCGTGATGACGAGCGTGGCGGGCGTCCCGCCGGTGGCGGCTTCCGCCGCGATGACCGTGGTGGCGACCGCCCGAGCTTCCCCCGTCGTGACGACGAGCGCGGTGGCCGTCCCGCCGGTGGCGGCTTCCGCCGCGACGACCGTGGTGGCGACCGTCCCAGCTTCCCCCGTCGTGACGACGAGCGTGGCGGGCGTCCCGCCGGTGGCGGCTTCCGCCGCGACGACCGTGGTGGCGACCGTCCGAGCTACCCGCGTCGTGATGACCGTGGTGGGGACCGTCCCTCGTTCCGTCGTGATGACGAGCGTGGCGGGCGTCCCGCCGGTGGCGGCTTCCGCCGTGATGACCGTGGCGGCGAGCGCCCGAGCTTCCCGCGTCGTGATGACGAGCGTGGTGGGTTCCGCGGTGGTCGTGATGACCGTGGTGGCGACCGTCCGTCGTACCCGCGTCGTGACGACCGTGGTGGGGACCGTCCCAGCTTCCCCCGTCGTGACGACGAGCGCGGTGGCCGTCCCGCCGGCGGTGGCGGCGGTTTCCGCGGCCGTGATGACCGTGGTGGCGACCGTCCGTCGTACCCGCGTCGTGACGACCGCGGTGGCGACCGTGGCGGATTCCGTGGGCGCGATGACCGTGGCGGCGACCGTGGTGGCTTCCGCGGGCGTGACGACCGTGGTGGCGACCGCGACTTCCGTGCGGACCGCGACCGGGACCCGGTCAAGCGGCTTCCGATCGACGAGGACGTCACCGGCTTTGAGATCGACTCGGATGTGCGCCAGGAGCTCCTGAGCCTGCCCAAGGGGCTGGCCGAGGAGGTCTCCCGGAACCTGGTCATGGTGGCCCGGCTGATCGACGAGGACCCGGAGCAGGCGTACGCGTACTCGCGCATCGCCCTGCGGCTCGCTTCCCGTGTCGCCGCCGTGCGCGAGGCCGCCGGGTTCGCCGCGTACGCGACGCAGAAGTACAGCGAGGCGCTCGCGGAGTTCCGCGCCGCCAAGCGGATGACCGGTTCGGTCGAGCTGTGGCCCGTCATGGCCGACTGCGAGCGCGGCCTCGGCCGCCCGGAGCGGGCGCTGGCCATGGCCGGCGAGCCCGAGGTGCAGAAGCTGGACAAGGCCGGCCAGGTCGAGATGCGTCTCGTCGCCGCCGGTGCCCGGCGCGACCTGGGGCAGCTCGACGCCGCGATCGTGACCCTGCAGAGCCCGGAGCTGGCCTCCAGCTCCGTCCAGCCGTGGACCGCGCGCCTGCGGTACGCCTACGCCGACGCCCTGCTGGCGGCCGGTCGTGAGGACGAGGCGCGCGAGTGGTTCGGCAAGACCCTTGAGGCCGACAAGGACGGGGCCACGGACGCGTCCGACCGGCTCGCGGAGCTTGACGGCGTCGAGTTCGTCGACGCGATGCACGAAGCCGACGTGGACGTGGACGTGGACGCGGATCTGGACGAGGACGAGGACGAGGACGAGGACGAGGACGACGAGGCGGACGCCGCCGAGGTCGCCGCGGCCGAGCGTGCTTCGGACCAGGCCGAGTACTACGACGAGGACGACGAGGAGTTCGAGCCCCTCGAGGAGCCCGACGCCGACGTGGACGTCACCGACGAGGTCGTCGTCGGGATCGAGGACGACGAGCAGGGCCGGACCGGCGACAAGGCCTGAGGCCGATGTAGCGGGTTGAAGTTGAAGTGAAGGAAAGGGCGGTACCCCCGGTGGGGGTACCGCCCTTTTCGCGTTTTGTGGGGTGGGGCGGGGTCAGTCCAGGCTGCGCAGGACCAGGCCGGTGGCTGGTTTCGGGCCGAAGGAGGTGGACTTCCGGGGCATCGTGACGCCCTGGCGGGCCAGGTCCCGGACGACTTCCTCGCGTACGGGGTGCAGCAGGACCGCGGTGCCGCCGTGGCGTTCGGCCATCGCCACGGTCGCCTCGGCGTCGTGGATGTACGCGATCTGGTCCGGGGTGTCGGGGATGTCCCACAGGCCGTCGAGCAGGGTCGCGTGGAGCACGGTGGCGTCCAGCCGGCGCCAGGCCTCGGGGCGGTCGTGGCGGACCGTGCGTCCGATGAGCGCCGGGTCGGGGTCGGTGACGAGGTGGAAGGAGCCGTCGCCGGTGAGGAGGAAGGCGGTGCCGCGCTCCGCGGCGTCCTCCAGGGCCTCCAGGGCCAGCGGGAGCGGGCCGTCGACCGGGCGGACCCGGAAGGAGCCGTCGAGGGCGGCCAGGGCCTCGGCCGGGGGGAGGCGGCGCAGCATGCGGTGGATGGCGCGGACCTGG
This sequence comes from Streptomyces sp. ISL-87, assembly GCF_018614095.1. Taxonomy (GTDB): domain Bacteria; phylum Actinomycetota; class Actinomycetes; order Streptomycetales; family Streptomycetaceae; genus Streptomyces. The sequence continues at coordinate 3,442 of NZ_JAGGOY010000021.1, forward strand.
AGGGGGTAGCGGGCCGTGTCGACGAGGAGGACCAGGCCGTAGTCCCACGGGGTGGGGGACTGGTGTTCCTCCTGGAGGCGCAGGTACGTCGCCCAGCGGTGGTGGCCGTCGGCGATGAGGGCCTGGCGATGGCCGAGATCCGCCGTGACGGCGGCCAGCTCGGCGGGGTCGGTGACGGCCCAGAGGCGGTGCTGGAAGCCGTCCTCGGTGGTGGTCGAGAGGAGGGGGGTGAGCCCGGCCGCCCGCTCGACGACCGCCGCTGCGCCCGCGCCGGGCTCGTCGCCGAGGTAGGTCAGCAGGAGGGGTTCGAGGTTGGCGGAGGCGGCCCGCATCAGGCCCGCCCGGTCGGTGACCACGTCGGGCATGACGTCCTCGTGCGGGAGGACGATGCCCTCGTCGGCGGCGGACAGGGCGAGGGCGCCGATGATCCCGCGCTGGAGGAGGGGGCCCTTGTGCTGCTCGTACACGTAGAGCGCGGGCTCCGGGTCGGCGCTGAGGACGCCGCCGGCGAGCCAGTCGCGGAGGGTCCGGGCGGCCTGTTCGTTGCGCGCTGCGGGGGTGTCGGCCTGCGGAAGGATCAGGCGGACGATGTTGTGCGGGTCGGCCGACTCCAGGTAGTCGACTCCGTCGGGACGCACGACCACGTCGTACGGCGGAGAGGTGACGGCGGCCAGGCTGCCGACACGCTCCGGGACATAGCGCAGTCCGTGGAAGGGGATCAGGCGCAGCCCGTGCTCCGCAGTGCCAGATGTGGTCATTGGTGCATGGTAAGACGCGTCTCGGCATGCGGGATGATCGGGGGAGTACGGAATCGGACAAGATCGAATCGTATGAGGAGCGGACAGGATGACCCGGCTGAGCAGGACCAGTCCCGCGGGCAGTGAGCGGAGTCTGCACCAGGCGTACGACACGGCTCTGCTGGATCTCGACGGGGTGGTGTACGCGGGCGGGCACGCCATCGCGCACGCCGTGGACGCGCTGGCGGCGGCCCGGGCCGACGGGATGCACCTCGCGTACGTCACGAACAACGCGCTGCGCACGCCGGACGCGGTGGCCGGGCACCTGACCGAGCTGGGCATCCCGACCGAGGCCGGCGAGGTGATCACCTCGGCGCAGGCGGTGGCCCGGCTGATCGCGGACCAGGTACCGGCCGGCTCGAAGGTGCTGGTGATCGGCGGCGAGGGGCTGCGGGTCGCCCTGCGCGAGCGCGGGCTGGTGCCGGTGGAGTCGGCCGACGAGGAGGGGCTGGCGGCGGTCGTCCAGGGGTACGGGGGTCCCGAGCTGGCGTGGGGGCGGTTCGCGGAGGCCTCGTACGCGATCAACCGCGGGGTGCCGTGGTACGCGTCGAACACCGACCTGACGATTCCGGGGGCGCGCGGGATCGCGCCGGGCAACGGTGCCGCGGTGGAGGTCGTACGGATCGCCACGGGCGCGGAGCCGCAGGTGGCGGGGAAGCCGCTGCCCCCGATGCACCGGGAGACGGTGCTGCGGACCGGGGCCGAGCGGCCGCTGGTGGTCGGGGACCGGCTGGACACCGACATCGAGGGCGCCTTCAACGGGGAGGTGGACTCGTTGCTGGTGCTGACCGGGGTGACGGACGCGGCGCAGCTGCTGCGGGCGGAGCCCAGGCACCGGCCGACGTACGTGGACCGGGACCTGCGGGGGCTGCTCACCGGGCAGCCGGAGGTGGCGCCGGCCGAGGAGGGCTTCCGCTGCGGCGGTTGGACCGCGGTCGCGCTGGACGGCGTACTGGAGCTGCGCGGGGAGGACGGGGATCCGCTCGACGGGCTGCGGGCGCTGTGCGCGGCGGCCTGGACGGAGGCGGGGGACGGGGTGTGCGGCCTGTCCGCCGACAAGGCGCTGGCCCGGCTGGGGCTTTAGGGGGCGGCCCTGATCCGCCGGACACCCCCCTAGGGGGGCCTGCCGGGCTCCTGGAGTGCGCGGTGGGCTGTTCGGGGAGCCCGGAGAAAGTGCAGGGTAGGCTAACCTAACCTGCGTGTTGGTCGAGATTCCCCCCGAGATTCCCCCCGGACAGAGCGCGGCGCCGGCCGCCGCCACCCGTTCACGCGATGCCGCGCGGGCCGCCGGTCTGCTGGCCGCCCTCACGCTGCTGGCCGTGATCGCGGTGGCGAGCATCGCCGTGGGCGCCAAGCAGGTGCCCCTCGACCAGGTCTGGCACGGCCTGTTCCACTACGCGGGGACCTCCTCCGACGTGGTGGTGCGGGACCTGCGGGTGCCGCGCACCATCCTCGGGGTTATGGTCGGCCTCGGGCTGGGCCTGTCCGGTGCGGTGATGCAGGCGCTGACCCGCAACCCGCTGGCCGAGCCGGGCATCCTCGGGGTCAACGCGGGCGCCGCTGCCGCCGTCGTCTCGGCCGTCAGCTTCCTCGGCGCCACCTCCCTCAGCGAGTTCGTCTGGTGGGCCTTCCTCGGAGCCGCCGTCGTCTCCGTCCTCGTGTACGTGCTCGGCGGGAGCCGCAGCGCGACGCCGGTGCGCCTCGCGCTCGCGGGTACGGCGGCCAGCGCGGCCCTGGTCGGCTACATCAACGCCGTGCAGCTGATGGACAGCAAGGCGCTGGAGAAGCTGCGCTTCTGGACGGTGGGCTCGCTGGCCTCCGCCACCATGGACACCGTCACGCAGGTGGCCCCCTTCCTGGCGGTGGGCGCGGTGATCGCGCTGGCGCTCGGCCGGCCGCTCAACGCCATGGCGATGGGCGACGACACCGCGCGGGCGCTCGGGGCCAACCTGACACGGACCCGGATCGGCGCCATGGCCGCCGTCACCCTGCTGTGCGGCGCGGCCACCGCCGCCTGCGGGCCGATCGTCTTCGTCGGCCTGATGATCCCGCACCTGGTGCGGTTCTTCACCGGGCCCGACATGCGTTGGGTGCTCGCGTACTCCGCCGTCCTGTCGCCCGTCCTGCTGCTCGGCGCCGATGTCGTCGGACGGGTCGTCACCCGGCCCGCCGAGCTCCAGGTCGGCATCGTCACGGCGCTCATCGGCGGCCCCGTCTTCATCTACCTGGTTCGGCGCAAGAGGATGGCCCAGCTGTGACCCTGCCTGCGAAACTCCGGGCGGGCCGGCCCGGGCCCCGGCCGCTGCGGCTGCCCGGCGGCGTCTCCCTGCGCGTGGAGCGGCGCGCGCTGGCCGTCGGGCTGTTGCTCACCGCCGCGGCGCTGGTGCTGGCCGTCGCCCTCATCGGGACCGGCGACTTCCAGATCGCCCCCGGGGACGTCGTACAGACGCTGCTGGGCAACGGCACCCCGGCCAACGACTTCATCGTCAACGACCTGCGGCTGCCGCGGGTCCTGGTGGCCCTGCTCGTCGGTGCGGCCCTCGGGATGTCCGGCGCCGTCTTCCAGTCCGTCTCGCGCAACCCGCTCGGCTCCCCGGACCTGCTCGGCTTCGGGTACGGCTCGGCGGTGGGCGCGCTGAGCGTCATCGTCCTGTTCAAGGGCGACGCCACGGACGTGGCCGCGGGAGCGCTGGCGGGCGGCCTGCTGGCCGGCCTGGCCGTCTACCTGCTCGCGTACAAGCAGGGCATCCACGGCTACCGGCTGGTCCTCGTGGGCATCGGCGCCTCCGCGATGCTCGTCGCCGCGATCCAGTACCTGCTGACCAAGGCGCAGTTCGCCGAGGCCGGCCGCGCGATGGTCTGGCTGACGGGCTCGCTGGCCGGCCGGGACTGGGAGCAGGTGTGGCCGCTGCTCGCGACCTGCGCGGTGCTGTTCCCGCTGGTCCTCAGCCAGAGCCGGGCCCTGCGGATGATGGAGATGGGCGACGACGCCGCGAACGCCCTGGGCGTACGGGTGGAACGCACCCGGCTGCTGCTGATGGTGGCCGCGATCCTGCTGACCACCGCGGCCGGCGCCGCGGCCGGGCCGATCAGCTTCGTCGCGATGGCCGCGCCACAGCTGGCCCGGCGGCTGACCCGCTCGCCCGGGGCGGGCCTGCTGACCGGCGCGCTGATGGGCTCCGTGCTGCTGATGCTGTCCGACTGGGCCTCGCAGCGGGTCTTCGGTTCCGACCAGCTGCCGGTGGGCGTGGTGACCGGGCTGGTCGGCGGTGTGTATCTGCTGTGGCTGCTCGTCACCGAGCGCAAGGCGGGACGTATATGAGCGGGGCGGGTCCGACCCACCTCCGTGCTCAGGAATTCGGCAACCCTAGGAGTACCCAAGTGCAGCGGCTGACCGCGGAGAACGTGACCCTCGGCTACGAGCAGCGGGTCATCGCGGAGAACCTGTCGGTGGAGATCCCCGACAACTCCTTCACGGTGATCGTCGGCCCCAACGCCTGCGGCAAGTCCACGCTGCTGCGCGCCCTGTCGCGGATGCTGAAGCCGTCCGCCGGGCGGGTGCTGCTGGACGGGCAGGCCATCGGGTCGCTGCCGGCGAAGAAGGTCGCCAAGACGCTGGGGCTGCTGCCGCAGTCCTCGATCGCGCCGGACGGCATCACGGTGTCCGACCTGGTCTCGCGCGGCCGCTACCCGCACCAGGGGCTGCTGCGGCAGTGGTCCTCGCAGGACGAGCGGATCGTGAACGAATCGATGGCCTCCACCGGGGTCGCCGAGCTCGCCGACCGGGCCGTGGACGAACTCTCGGGCGGGCAGCGCCAGCGCGTGTGGATCGCCATGGCGCTGGCCCAGCAGACCCCGCTGCTGCTGCTCGACGAGCCGACGACCTACCTGGACATCCAGCACCAGCTCGATGTGCTGGACCTGTGCGCGGAGCTCCACGAGAACCAGGGCCGGACCCTGGTCGCGGTGCTGCACGACCTCAACCACGCGGCCCGCTACGCCACCCACCTGATCGCGCTGCGGGGCGGCGAGGTGATCGCGCAGGGGCCGCCGGACGAGGTGGTCACCGCGGAGCTGGTGGAGCGGGTGTTCGGGCTGCGCTGCCAGATCATCGAGGACCCGGAGACTGGCACCCCGCTGGTGGTCCCGGCGGCGCGGCAGGCCCGCAAGCGGGTTACAGCAGGCTCTTGAGGCGCAGCAGGTCGCGGAAGCCGGCCTCCAGCCTGACCCGGCCGGAGGCCCAGGCCTTGGCGAACTTCAGCTCGCCGGCGACGAGCGCCAGCAGGTCGTCGCCGGCCATCGCGAGCCGGATCTCGGCCTTGGCGGCGGGCGGGCCGGGGGCCACCGCCTCCACCCGGACCCGGCCGCCGTCGAGCCGGCCGGTGAAGGTCTGGTCGAGGTCGGTGATGTGGCAGCTCAGGGAGCGGTCGAGCGCCGCCGCGCCGCGCACGTCGCCGTCGGCCCGCGCCAGGTTGTCGGAGAGTCGGTCGAGTGCTTCGCGGCACTCCTCGATCGTAGCCATCGTGATCACGACCGTACCGCAGAGCCGTGCGTGGTCGCGGCCTGCTACGGGGTAGCGTCAAGGCATGAACGACGAAGTGTCCGGGGCCGTTCCGGACGTCCCCGAGGACCGCGCCGCGGAGCCCGGCGAGGAGACCGCCGCCGAGGCCGCCGAGGCCGCCGAGGCCGCCGCCGGGCCGGCCGGGCCCGCACCGCTGGGCCTCGTACGGACCCCCACGGGGCACGCCCGGGTGGACGCGCACCTGGAGCGGCTGGCGGACGCGGACCACCTCACGGCGGACGGGCACGTCGAGGTGTACGAGGATGTGCACAGGGGACTGCGTGAGGCGCTGACCGCGCTGGACGCACCCTCCCTCCCCGGACCGTACGAAAACAGGAGCTGAACCGAACGTGGCAGGAGTGGCACGCCGCCGCCTGGACGCCGAACTGGTACGCCGCAGCATGGCCCGCTCGCGCGAGCACGCGGCCCAGCTGATCGCCGCGGGCCGGGTGACCGTGGGCGGCACCACCGCGACCAAGGCGGCCACCCAGGTCGAGACCAGCGCGGCCCTCGTGGTCCTCAAGGACGACAGCGACCCCGACTACGTCTCCCGAGGCGGCCACAAACTGGCGGGCGCGCTCGCGGCGTTCCAGCCGCAGGGGCTGCGCGTCGAGGGCCGCCGGGCGCTCGACGCCGGGGCCTCCACCGGCGGGTTCACCGATGTACTGCTGCGCGCGGGCGTGGCCCACGTCGTCGCCGTCGACGTCGGCTACGGGCAGCTCGCCTGGTCGCTGCAGAGCGACGACCGGGTCACGGTCAAGGACCGGACGAACGTCCGTGAACTCACGGTGGAGCTGATCGACGGAATCCCGGCGGACCTGGTCGTCGGCGACCTGTCCTTCATCTCGATCGGGCTGGTGCTGCCCGCGCTGGTGCGGTGCACGGCGCCCGACGCGGACCTGGTGCTGATGGTCAAGCCGCAGTTCGAGGTCGGCAAGGACCGGCTCGGCAGCGGCGGGGTGGTGCGCAGTCCCGAGCTGCGTGCCGAGGCGGTACGGGACGTCGCGGCGCAGGCGTGGAAGCTGGGGCTGGGCGTGCTCGGGGTGACCGCGAGCCCGTTGCCGGGTCCGTCGGGCAATGTCGAGTACTTTCTGTGGCTGCGGGCGGGGGCACCGGCACTCGACCCGGCGGATGTTGACCGTGCAGTGGCGGAGGGGCCGCAGTGACAGTTTCTGCAGTGACACATTCCATGGGGGAACGGCCTTCGGGGGAAGGGGTGCCGGGGGAAGGGGCTACGGGGACGCGGACGGTCTTCCTGCTCGCGCACACCGGCCGGCCGGCCGCCATCCGCAGCGCCGAGCTGGTCGTACGCGGCCTGCTGCGGAGCGGGCTGGGCGTACGCGTGGTGCGCTACGAGGCGGCGGACCTGCCGCTGCCGCCCGAGGTGGAGCTCGTGTCCGAGTGCACCCCGGAGGTGCTCGAGGGCTGTGAGCTGCTGATCGTGCTGGGCGGGGACGGGACCCTGCTGCGCGGCGCGGAGTTCGCCCGCGGCTCGGGCGTGCCGATGCTCGGCGTCAACCTGGGCCGGGTGGGGTTCCTCGCCGAGGCCGAGCGCGACGACCTGGACAAGGTCGTGGACCGGGTGGTGACGCGCGAGTACGAGGTCGAGGAGCGGATGACCCTCGACGTGGTCGTGCGCACCAACGGGGACGTGGTCCACCGGGACTGGGCGCTCAACGAGGCCGCCGTCCAGAAGGTGTCCCCGGAGCGGATGCTGGAGGTCGTCCTGGAGATCGACGGGCGCCCGGTGTCCGGGTTCGGCTGCGACGGGATCGTCTGCGCGACGCCGACGGGCTCGACGGCCTACGCGTTCTCCGCGGGCGGGCCGGTGGTGTGGCCGGAGGTGGAGGCGCTGCTGATGGTGCCGATCAGTGCGCACGCGCTGTTCGCGAAGCCGCTGGTGACCTCGCCGGCCTCGGTGCTGGCGGTGGAGGTGCAGACCGGGACCCCGCACGGGGTGCTGTGGTGCGACGGGCGGCGCACGCTGGAGCTGCCGGCCGGGGCCCGGGTGGAGGTCCGCCGGGGCGCGGTGCCCGTGCGGCTCGCCCGGCTGCATCACGCGTCGTTCACGGACCGGCTCGTCGCGAAATTCGCGCTTCCGGTGTCGGGGTGGCGCGGAGCGCCGCATTAGTGCGCCATTAGCACGTCCGTTCGGAGAGCTCTCCACGGGTGACGTCACATGGCACCGGTGAAACCTCGGTATCGTCGTCCCGTGCTTGAGGAGATGCGGATACGGTCGCTCGGGGTCATCGACGACGCGGTGGTCGAGCTGTCGCCCGGTTTCACCGCGGTGACCGGCGAGACCGGCGCGGGCAAGACGATGGTCGTCACCAGCCTCGGGCTGCTGCTCGGCGGGCGCGCCGACCCGGCCCTGGTACGGATCGGGGCCAAGGCGGCGGTGGTCGAGGGCCGCATCGTCATGCGCCCCGACGCCCCCGCCGCCGTACGCGCCGAGGAGGCCGGGGCCGAGCTCGACGACGGCGCCCTGCTGATCAGCCGGACCGTGTCCGCCGAGGGGCGTTCGCGCGCCCACGTCGGTGGCCGCTCCGTGCCCGTCGGCCTGCTCGCCGAGCTCGCCGACGACCTGGTCGCCGTACACGGGCAGACCGATCAGCAGGGGCTGCTGCGGCCGGCCCGGCAGCGCCAGGCCCTCGACCGGTACGCCGGGGACGCGGTCGCCGTCCCGCTGGAGAAGTACGCGGGCGCCTACCGGCGGCTGCGGGCCGTGTCCGCCGAGCTGGAGGAGATCACCACCCGGGCCCGGGAGCGGGCCCAGGAGGCGGACCTGCTGCGCTTCGGGCTGGACGAGATCGCGGCCGTGGAGCCGCTGGCCGGCGAGGACGACGAACTCGCGGCGGAGGCCGAACGGCTCGGGCACGCCGAGTCGCTGGCCTCGGCGGCGCAGGTCGCGCACGCGGCCCTGGCCGGCAATCCGGAGGACCCGGAGGGCATCGACGCGAACACGCTCGTCGCGGGCGCGTACCGGGCGCTGGAATCCGTACGGTCGCACGACCCGGCGCTGGGCGCGCTCGCCGAGCGGATCGGGGAGCTGGGCATCCTGCTGGGCGATGTGGCCGGGGAGCTGGCCGGATACGCCGACGACCTGGACGCCGATCCGCTGCGGCTGGCGGCGGTGGAGGAGCGGCGGGCGGCCCTGACCCAGCTGACGCGCAAGTATGGGGAAGCGGCGGCTGCCGGGACCGGCGGCAGCACGGTGGCGTCCGTACTGGAATGGGCCGAGCGGGGTTCCGCACGGCTGCTGGAGCTGGACGGCGACGACGAGCGGATCACCGAGCTGACCGCCGAGCGGGACGGGCTGCGGGCCGAACTGTCGCTGCTGGCACAGGCATTGACGGACGCGCGGGTGGAGGCGGCCACCCGGTTCGCGTCCGCCGTGACGGAGGAGCTGGCCTCGCTGGCGATGCCGCACGCACGGGTGACCATCGACATCCGGCAGGCCGAGGACCCCGACGGCGTGGAGGTGGACGGCCGCCGCGTGGCGTACGGGCCTTCGGGCGCCGACGAGGTCGAACTGCTGCTGGCCCCGCATCCGGGCGCCCAGCCGCGGCCGATCGCCAAGGGCGCCTCGGGCGGTGAGCTGTCCCGGGTGATGCTGGCGGTGGAGGTCGTGTTCGCGGGCTCCGACCCGGTGCCCACGTACCTCTTCGACGAGGTCGACGCGGGCGTCGGCGGCAAGGCGGCGGTCGAGGTGGGCCGACGGCTCGCGAAGCTCGCCAAGTCGGCCCAGGTCGTCGTCGTCACGCACCTGCCGCAGGTGGCGGCCTTCGCGGACCGGCAGCTGCTGGTGGAGAAGACCGTCGACGGGGCCGTGACGCGAAGCGGTGTCACGGTCCTGGAGGGCGAGGACCGGATCCGGGAACTGTCGCGGATGCTGGCGGGCCAGGAGGACTCGGAGACCGCCCGGGCGCACGCCGAGGAACTGCTGGCGGCGGCGCGCGCGGATGCGTGAGTACGCCTGACCGAGCGTTGTCCGCCAGGGCCCGGGGCGTGTCGCGCTCCGGGCCCCGGCGGCTTTCCGCGGGCAGCGGGAGCGGCGGCGGGCTAGCCCGTGTGGGTGAGGCTCGGGGCCCCGTGAAGGTATCTCCTGCGAGATCCGTACCCGTATGGTCCCGGAACGCGCGTGCGGACTGGCATCCTTGGCGACGTCTCTGACTCCCTCACCCAGCCAGGAGCTTCGGCCCGTGAGCAGCTCCCCGGTCCCGGTACCCGCCCAGTCCCCGCCGTACGGGCGGCCGCCGCTGCGCACCGTCCAAGTGCTCGGCGGTGCGGGCGCGGGCAGTAGTACGCACGTACGGTCCCTCACGAACGGGCTCGCCGCACGGGGGGTACGGGTCACCGTGTGCGCTCCCGCCGAGGCGGAGGGGGAGTACGACTTCACGGGCGCCGGGGCCTCGTTCGCGCCGGACGCGGTGAGCACGCTGCGGGCCGCGTGCGCCGGGGCGGATGTGGTGCACGCGCACGGCGTACGGGCCGGGATGCGGGCCGCGCTGGCGTTGCGCGGGAGCGGGCCTGGGCGCAGGGCGCCGCTGGTGGTGACCTGGCACGGCGGTGCGCCGGACGCGGAGGGCGCGCTGGGGCGGCTGACCCGGCTGCTGGAGCGGCGGGTGGCCCGGGCGGCGGCGGTGGTGCTGGGCGCGTCGACGGAGCTGGTGGACCTGGCGCGCATGCGGGGCGCACGGGACGCGCGGTTGGCGCCGGTGGCGGTACCGGTGCCGGCGGGGCCGGAGGCGGCCGCGGACCCGGGCAAGGCGCGGGCGGAACTCGGGGCGGTGGAACGGCCGTTGGTGATCGCCGTCGGGAGCCTGGTGCCGCGGCGGGGGTACTTCGTACTGCTGGACGCGGCGCGGGCGTGGCGGGTGCTGGACCCGGTGCCGCTGCTGGTGATCGCGGGGGAGGGCCCGCTACGGGCCGAACTGGCCCGGCGGATCGAGGCGGAGGGGCTGCCGGTGCGGCTGCTGGGGCGGCGCCGGGACGCGGCGGAGCTGCTGGCGGCGGCGGACGTGGCAGTGCTGCCGAGCCGGTGGGAGGGCCGGTCACTGCTGGCGCAGGAGGCGCTGCGGGCCGGGGTGGCGCTGGTGGCCACGGCGGTCGGGGGCGTGCCGGAGCTGGTCGGGGACGCGGCGGTGCTGGTGCCTTACGGGGACCACGGGGCGCTCTCCGCGGCGGTGGCGGGCCTGTTGGGGGATCCGGCCCGGCGGGCGGCGCTGGGCGCGGCGGGGCGTTCGCGGGCCGCGACGTGGCCGTCGGAGGACGACACCGTGGCGCAGGTCCTGTCGGTGTACGACGAGCTGATGGCACGCCGGCGGTCGTAACCGGGCCGTGCGTATGGCCGGGCCGGCCGGGACCGAAACCCCGGGGGCTTCGCCCCGAGCCCTCGCCCGTGGGGCCGGGTGCGCCTCCGCTGCCGGGGGCCAGCCAGCCCCCGGACCCCCGCGCCTCAAACGCCGGCGAGGCTGGGTGTGCCGGCGGGGCTGGGTGTGCCAGCGTGGCTGGTGTGCCCGGCGTGGGCCGGGTGGCCCGGCGGGGATGTGTCCAGTGGGGCCGGATGTGCCCGGAGGGCTGGAAGGTGGGTCTGGGGCGGAGCCCCAGGGAACGGTGGAAGGGCGGGCAGGGGACAGCCCCGCAGGGCCGACCCACCCGCACCCGGCCCCGCACCCCGGCCACCGGCGCCGCGGCTCGAAGCCGGGGAGGCCCGCCAGGGCCGAGCCGTGCGAGAGTCGCGTCAAGAAGGCGACGGCGCAGGCGAAGGCGCGTGGCGGCGGGCGCGTAGGGCCAGGCTCAGGGAGAGGACCGTCTCCGGGTCGTCCAGGTCCGTGCCCAGGAGCTCCGAGATGCGGGCCAGGCGGTTGTACAGCGTCTGGCGGTTGAGGTGCAGCTCCCGGGCTGTTTCCGCCTTGCGGCCCGCGTGGGCCAGGTACGTCTCCAGGGTGGGCAGGAGAGGGGGGCGGGACGACACGTCGTGGGCCCGGATCGGGCCGATCGCGCGGTCCACGAAGGCCGCCAGGTCGGGGTGTTCGCGCAGCCGCCACAGCAACAGGTCGATGTCCAGGCGGCGGGCGTCGTACCAGGGGCGGGAAGGCAGACCGTGGGCCGCCGTCGCGGTTTCGGCCGCGTGACGCAGGCCCGCCGAGGCCGCCGCCCAGCCGCCCGCGACGCCAACCACCACCGCCGGCGGGGCGGCGGCGCGGTCCAGGCCGGCGCGTTCGACCCCGGCCCGGAGCGCGGCCGCGACCCGGTCCGCCACCGCCGTGCGTTCCGACTCCGCGCGCAGGGACACGAGCAGCGGCACCCGGCCCTCCACCGGGCGGACGCCCAGCAGGACCGGGACGCCGACCGAGGACAGCTCTTCCAGCACCGCCCGGGCCAGGACCGCCCAGTTGCCCGCCGGGCCCAGGTCGGAGGAGAGCCGCATGACCACCGGGAGCAAGGGCCCCCCGCCCGGCCTGAAGCCCAGGACGCGGGCCTGCGCCGGCGCGTCCTCCGCCGAGATCCGCCCCTCCGCCAGGTCCGTGAGGAAGTCCCCGCGGCCGCGCGCCGCCAGCTCGTCCTCCTGCCGCGCCTGCATCAGTACGACCGCCAGCACGCCCGCCGTCCGCTCCGCCGCCATCCGGTGGACGGGGAGGAGCGGAGCCGTGACACCCAGGAGGACCATCCGCGCGCGGACCGAGCCCGTACCGTGGCCGCCTCCGGGGACGTCGACCACCACCGTGTTGGCCGACGGCTCCGCCTCGCGTTGGCCCCGTAGGCCCTCCCACACCTGGAGCGGGTCCGCCGCGGCCTCACCGGAGACCGGGCCGGCCGCGTACAGGAGCTGGCCGTCCGGGGTCTCCAGGAAGACGGGGTTCGCGGTGAAGTCGGCCAGGATGTGCAGCACCTGCGGAATGCCGCCGCCGCCCAGCAGGGCCTCCGTACAGCGCCGGTGGATCTCCTCGGCCCGCTGGAGCAGCGCGTAGTGGCCGTTGACGATCTCGGTGTGGACCTCCTCCGTCACCGTCACGAAGGGGACTTCCCGGTGCAGTTGGACGAGCGGGAGGCCGGCCGAGCGGGCGGTCTCGACGATCGTCGCCGGAAGGCGGGTGAAGCGCGGCCCGAGTTCCACCACCAGCGCTGCGATCCCCCGGTCCGCCAGGCGGCGTACGAAGGCACGCTGTTCGGCGGGCCGGGTACCGAGGCCGAGCCCGGTGGTCAGCAGCAACTCGCCGCCCTTGAGCAGGGACGCGATGTTCGGCACCTCGCCCGCGTGCACCCAGCGCACGGTCCGCCCGAGGCGGTCGGCGCAGGCCACCACCTCCGGCAGCCCGCTGCGCAGTCCCGGCAGCTCCAGCGCCCGCTGAACGGTGATCCCGCCCTGGTTGTCCATATCGCGGGACGGTACCGCCAGCCCTGTTCCGAGCACATCACCGGATGGTTACGGTGCCCGATATGCCCCCGTCCGGCCCGACAACTCGTCGTCCCCGCAAGGAGATTATCGGACCGCGTGCCGATTGTGGCATGCGTCACTCCGGGGGAGAGTGGCGCCCTCCCGACAGGAACGAGGACCCGATGAGCGCAGACACCACACCACAAGCCCAAGGAGCGGGGCAGGTCCCCCCGGTCCACCGGCTCAAGGCCAATTCGGTCGGCCTGGTCGGCGTCGTGTTCATGGCCGTCGCCACCGCGGCCCCGATCACCGCCATGACCGGCAACCTCCCCATCGCCGTCGGCTTCGGCAACGGCACCGGCGCCCCGGCCGGCTACCTGTTCGCCACCGTCGTGCTGACCGTCTTCGCCGTCGGCTACGTCGCCATGGCCAAGCGGATCACCGCCGCCGGCGCCTTCTACGGATACATCTCGCACGGCCTCGGCCGGATCGCCGGCATGGCGTCCGGCATGCTCGCGGTCCTCGCGTACATCGTCTTCGAGGCCTCGATCGTCGGCGTGTTCTCCTACTTCGCCAAGACCACCGTCAAGGACCAGCTCGGCGCCGACGTGCCCTGGATCGTCTACGCGGCGGCCATGCTCGCGGTCACCGCCGCCCTCGCGCACTTCGACATCAACCTCACCGCCAAGGCACTCGGCGTGATGCTCGTCGCCGAGATCGCCGTCCTCTTCGCCGTCGCCACCGCCGTACTGGTCGCGGGCGGCGGCCCGGACGGGATCCCCCTCGAACCGGTCAACCCCAAGCACGCGTTCACCGGCACCTCTGCCGGGCTGGGCCTCTTCTTCGCCTTCTGGTCCTGGGTCGGCTTCGAGTCCACCGCGATGTACGGGGAGGAGTCCCGCGACCCCAAGCGGGTCATCCCCAAGGCGACCCTGATCTCCGTCGTCGGCGTCGGCCTCTTCTACATCTACGTCTCCTGGATGACCATCGCGGGCAACGGCCTCGCCAAGTCCGTCGAACTGTCCGCCTCCGCGAGCCCCCTCGACCTGTTCTTCGCGCCCACCCAGACCTTCATCGGCGGCTGGGCCGTCGACGCCTTCCAGTGGCTGCTGCTCACCGGCTCCTTCGCCTGCGGCATGGCCTTCCACCAGTGCGCCGCCCGCTACCTGTACGCCATCGGCCGCGAAGGCTTCCTGCACCCCGGGCTCGGCCGGACCCACGCCAAGCACGGGTCCCCGTACATCGCGTCCGTCGTGCAGACCGCCATCGCCACCGGCCTGGTCGCGCTGTTCTGGCTGACCGGCCAGGACCCGTACATCCACCTCTACACGCTGCTCGCGATCCTCGGCACGATGGCGATCCTCATCGTCCAGACCCTGTGCTCCTTCGCGGTGATCGGCTACTTCCGCAAGAACCACCCCGAGGACCGGCACTGGTTCCGGACGCTGACGGCCCCGCTGCTCGGCGGGATCGGCATGACCGCCGTGGTCGTCCTGCTGGTGGTCAACATGAAGACCGCCGCCGGGCTCGCCGCCGACTCGTTCTTCTTCACCCTGATCCCGTGGATCGTCGGCGTCGTGTTCTTCGGCGGGCTGGGGCTCGGGCTCTGGCTGAAGTTCAAGGCCCCCGAGCGCTACGAGATCATCGGCCGCGTCGTCCTGGAGGACTCCGCCGAGCGCACCGAAGACCCCGCCCCGTCCTCCGCGACCGTCTGAGAATCCGAGTAGGAGCACCGCCATGGCCCGTACTCCCCTGATGCACGCCCTCCGGCAGCTGGCCGCCGAGCACGCCGCCGCGCGCCGCCTCTCCCTGCCCGTCGCCGAGGTCCGCGGCCTCGGCCGCCGTGAACTGCTCGGCCGCGCCGCCGCCCTCGGACTCGGCGCCGCGCTCGCCCCGGCCGCGACCGCCTACGCCGCCGAGGCCGTCCCCGACAAGAAGCCCGTCACCCCCGCCCGCGTCGCCGTCGTCGGCGCCGGCATCTCGGGGCTCACCGCGGCCCTCACCCTCCAGGACGCCGGCGTCAACTGCACGCTCTACGAGGCCAACCCGAGCCGGGTCGGCGGCCGGATGTGGACCCAGCGCTCGCACTGGGCGTACGGGCAGACCTCCGAGATCGGCGGCGAGCTGATCGACACCAGCCACAAGAAGATCCTGGAGCTGTGCCGCCGCTTCAACCTGCCCACCGAGGACTTCCTCGGCGGCGGACCCAACGGCGCCGAGGAAGTCCTCTGGTTCAACGGGACCTACTACCCGCGCACCCAGGCCGACGAGGACTTCAAGGCCGTCTACCAGGCGCTGCACCGCGACCTGGTGGAGTCCGGGGAAGTCACCTGGAACTCCTCGACCCCGGCCGGCACCGCCCTGGACAACATGTCGCTCCACGAGTGGATCGAAACCCGCGTCCCCGGCGGCCACGGCTCCCGGCTCGGCCGCTTCATCGACGTCGCGTACAACGTCGAGTACGGTGCCGACACCGACCAGCAGTCGGCGCTCGCCCTGGTCCTGCTGATGGGCTACCAGCCCAACCCCGGCAACTTCAACGTCTGGGGCCTGTCCAACGAGCGCTACCACATCACCGGCGGCAACGACCAGCTGCCGAACGCCATCGCCAAGGCGCTGCCCGCCGGTTCCCTCGTGATGGGCCGCGAGCTGGTCGCCGTACGGGTGGCCGCCGACGGCACCCAGACGCTGACCTTCAACGACGCGGGCGCGACCCGCACGGTCGTCGCCGACCACACCATCCTGTGCGTGCCGCTGCCGATCCTCCAGCGGATCGACCTCAGCGGGGCCGGCTTCGACCCGCTGATGAAGAACCTGCTGCGCGACGCCCGGATGGGTTACTGCACCAAGCTCAACATGCAGTTCACCGCCCGGCCCTGGAGCGGCACCGGGGTCTGGCCGGGGGTCTCCGCCGGGGACTGCTTCACCGACTCCGGCGTCCAGCAGACCTGGGACACCACCAAGGTCCAGCCGGGCACGGGAGGCATCCTGCTCCAGTACGGCGGCGGCAGCCTGGCCGGGGCGCTCACTCCGGCCACGCCGTTCGCCACCGAGGCCGATCCGTACGTACGCACCCTCGCGGACCGCGTGCTGACGGGCGTCGACGCGTTCTTCCCGGGCACCAGGGCCGTGTGGAACGGGCGGGCGCAGCTGTCCGCCTGGCACCGCAACCCGTACTCCCTCGGCGCGTACTCGTACTGGCCGATCGGCTACCTGCACCGCTACGCCAAGTACGAGGGCACCGCCCAGGGACGCGTCCACATCGGCGGCGAGCACTGCTCGTACGACTTCCAGGGGTTCATGGAAGGCGGGGCCACCGAGGGGGAGCGGGCGGCGCGCGAGGTGATCGCCGCCCTGTCCTAGCACCCTCCCGGAACGCCTAGTGCCGTGACCGGCAAGGNNTCCGGCCACGGCACTAGGCGGGCTTGATGTTGTGGTTGAAGCGGAAGACGTTGTCCGGGTCGTACTCCCGCTTCACCGCAGCCAGCCTGGCCAGATTGTCGGCGCCCACACCCGCGACCACGCGCTCGGGCCCCTCGTCGCCGGTGAAGTTGAGATAGACCGCGCCGGTGCTCCACGGCTGCACGTCGGTCCGTACGTCCCTGACCCACTGGATGGCGCGGCCGTCGTCCGCCGCGTCCTCCCAGATCCCGAAGGGGTGCACGGCCCAGGTCGCGTCCCGGTAGGGGACCGGCCACTCGGGCGGGCCCGTGGCGATGGCGCCGCCCTGCGGGAAGAGCACGTGCTGGCAGCCCGTCGGCACCGGCATGCTGTCCGCGCGGGCGCAGAACACGTCCACCAGCTCGTCCGGGGCGCCGGTGAGGTACTCCGCGGACCAGTAGTTGCGCAGGTCGGGCGGATCGTCGAACTGGGTCTGGAAGTCCGCGTACGGGAGGGCGGTGACCATCTCCACCTCGTGCGGGATCGACAGCAGCGGCTCGGCGAGCCTGCGTACCTCGTCCTCGGGGCCCGTGTAGGTGATCAGCGCGCCGGACAGCAGCGTGCCGACCAGATGGGGCGGGACGAACTCCTCCGGCGGGCCGGTCATGTAGATGACACCGCCGGCGGCGTCGTCCGGGCCGGAGTCGATGATGTCGCGGTAGGCGCGGGCCAGGGCGGGGCCGTGCTCCGGCAGGGCCAGGACCATGGCGATCGAGAACACCGGCAGCTCGTGCAGGCGCAGCGTCAGCGAGGTGGCGACGCCGAAGTTCCCGCCGCCGCCGTGCAGGGCCCAGAACAGGTCGGGGTTCTCCTCCGCCGTCGCGTCCACGACCTGGCCGTCGGCCGTCACCAGCTCTACGCCCAGCAGGTTGTCGCAGGCCAGCCCGAACTTCCGGTCCACCCAGCCGGAGCCGCCGCCCAGCACATAGCCGCCCAGGCCGGTGGTGGAGGCCCGGCCGCCGGTGGTTGCCAGGCCGTACGGCTGACAGGCGCGGTCCAGGTGGCTCATGAGGGCTCCGCCCTCGACCCGTACTGCCTTCGCCGCCGGGTGGACCGTCACCTCGTGCATCCGGCGCAGGTCGATGACGACTCCGCCGTCGTTGAGGGACATGCCGGCGACGCTGTGGCCGCCGCCGCGTACCGCGATGGGCAGGTCCAGTTGCCGGGCGAAGCGCACGGCGGTGGCGACGTCCGGGACGCTCTCGCACTGGGCGATGACGGCCGGCCTGCGGTCGATCAGCGCGTTGAACAGCCTGCGGGCCTCGTCGTAGCCCGGATCGTCCGAGGTGAAGACAGAACCGGACAGATCCTCGCGGAGCGCGGCGAGTGCCTTGCCGGCCTTTGAGAGGGGCGCCATGGCGGTCCCCTTCCGGGAAAGGGCGCGGACCCTTTCAGGGTAGGCGGGAGGGGGTGGCAGGGCGCGGCGAGCCGGGGATCGGCCGTGCGGCGCCGTTGCCGGGGCCAGCCCCCGAACCCCCGCGCCTCAAACGCCGGCGAGGCTGAAAAGACCTGGGCCCCGCCGAATCCGGCCCCGCCGAACACCGGCGGGGCTGGGTTCGGCGGGGCCGGGACTATCCCCCGTACGCCCCGCTCGCCGTCAGACGCAGGGCCGTGTCGATCAGGGGGACGTGGCTGAAGGCCTGTGGGAAGTTGCCGACTTGGCGTTGGAGGCGCGGGTCCCACTCCTCGGCCAGCAGGCCCAGGTCGTTGCGGAGCGAGAGCAGCTTCTCGAAGAGCCGGCGGGCCTCGTCGACCCGGCCGATCATCGCGAGGTCGTCCGCCATCCAGAACGAGCACGCGAGGAACGCCCCCTCGTCTCCCTCCAGCCCGTCCACGCCGGCCTCCTCGCCGGCCGTGGGGTAGCGCAGGATGAAACCGTCGGGCGTGGACAGCTCGCGCTGGATCGCCTCGATCGTGCCGATGACCCGCTTGTCGTCCGGCGGCAGAAAGCCCATCTGCGGAATCAGCAGCAGTGAGGCGTCCAGCTCCCTCGACCCGTACGACTGGGTGAAGGTGTTGCGCTCCTTGTCGAAGCCCTTCTCGCACACGTCCTGGTGGATCTCGTCGCGCAGCTCGCGCCAGCGGTCCAGGGGGCCGTCCGCGTCCCCGCTCTCGATCAGCTTGATCGTGCGGTCCACGGCCACCCAGGCCATCACCTTCGAGTGCACGAAGTGGCGGCGCGGGCCGCGCACCTCCCAGATGCCCTCGTCCGGCTGGTCCCAGTGGGCCTCCAGGTAGCGGATCAGCTTGAGCTGGAGCAGCGAGGCGTAGTCGTTGCGGGCCAGGCCCGTCATGTGGCCCAGGTGCAGGGCCTCGGTGACCTCGCCGTACACGTCGAGCTGGAGTTGGTGCGCGGCGCCGTTGCCCACGCGGACCGGCCGCGAGTTCTCGTAACCCGGCAGCCAGTCCAGCTCGGTCTCGCCGAGCTCCCGCTCGCCCGCGATCCCGTACATGATCTGCAGGTTCTCCGGATCGCCGGCCACCGCGCGCAGCAGCCAGTCCCGCCAGGCGGAGGCCTCGTCGCGGTAGCCGGTGCGCAGCAGCGAGGACAGGGTGATCGCCGCGTCGCGCAGCCAGGTGTAGCGGTAGTCCCAGTTCCGTACGCCGCCGATCTCCTCCGGGAGGGAGGTCGTCGGAGCGGCGACGATCCCGCCCGTGGGGCCGTACGTGAGGGCCTTGAGCGTGATCAGGGAGCGGACGACCGCCTCCCGGTAGGGCCCGTGATACGTGCAGTGCTCCACCCAGTCCCGCCAGAACTCGCTGGTGGCGTCCAGCGCGGCCTCGGCGTCGGGAGTCTCCGGCGGGCCCTTGTGGGAGGGCTGCCAGCTGATGCAGAAGGCGAGCCGGTCACCGGCCCGGACGGTGAAGTCGGAGTACGTCGTCAGGTCTTCGCCGTACGTCTGCGCCTCGGTGTCCAGCCAGACCGAGTCGGGGCCGGCGACGGCCACGGTGCGCCCGTCGACCTTGTGCACCCAGGGCACGACCCGCCCGTAGCTGAACCGCATGCGCAGCGCGGAGCGCATCCGGACGCGTCCGCTGACGCCCTCCACGATGCGGATCAGCTGCGGCGCGTGGTCCTCGCGGGGCGGCATGAAGTCGATGACGCGCACGGTGCCGCGTGGGGTGTCCCACTCCGACTCAAGCACGAGTGAATCGCCGCGGTAGCTGCGGCGGCTCGCGCGTGGCGCCTCGGCGTCGGCGGGGAACGCCGGGCCGATCCGCCAGAAGCCGTGATCCTCGGTGCCGAGGATGCTCGCGAAGGCGGCATGGGAATCGAAACGTGGCAGACACAACCAGTCCACCGATCCGTCCCGGCAGACCAGCGCCGCGGTCTGCATGTCCCCGATCAGTGCGTAATCCTCGATGCGCCCGGACACGTTGCATCTCCAGTCGAACGGCCACGTCCGCCCCTAAGGGCGCTTGCAATGCGCGGTTGCGCGGTCTCCTGGGTGGAGAGAAACCCCCGCATCGAGCCATGATCCCTCAAGCCGGCGGGGTTGCGCCGTCTCCCGGACTGCTCGGCGGGCGATGTGCAGCGATATCCGAGCAGGATATGTCGGCACCCTAGTGATCTCCTTAAGCCCGGGAACAATGTGGCTCCGCCGAACGGGTGACCGCCGGGCGCGCCCCGGGCGCGCCCCCGGGCGAGCTTCGGGCGACTGACTGGCGAGCTTCGGGCGACCGCGGGCGACCGGCCGGTGACCAGGCCGGACCGTTCGCCGGGCCGTCCCGGAGGGCACCCCGCCGGGTGGCCGGAGGCAGACCGGCCCGGGCGCTGATAGGCTGGTACCCCGTGGACCGGTGGTCTGCCTGTGCGAATCAGGAGCCCCGAAACCGCAGCTTCGGCGCCCCCTGAGACCCTCCGGTTCGATGGTGGCCGGCGCCGGACGCACCTCACTTCGCGACCACGGGAGCCCCCTCTTGGCGATGCCGCCCAAATCCATGACGACCAAGCACATCTTCGTCACCGGGGGTGTCGCTTCGTCCCTCGGCAAGGGCCTGACGGCCTCCAGCCTGGGTGCGCTGCTGAAGGCGCGCGGTCTGCGGGTCACGATGCAGAAGCTCGACCCGTACCTGAACGTCGACCCGGGCACGATGAACCCGTTCCAGCACGGCGAGGTGTTCGTCACCAACGACGGCGCCGAGACCGACCTGGACATCGGCCACTACGAGCGCTTCCTCGACGTCGACCTCGACGGCTCGGCCAACGTCACCACCGGCCAGGTCTACTCGACGGTCATCGCCAAGGAGCGGCGCGGCGAGTACCTCGGTGACACCGTGCAGGTCATCCCGCACATCACCAACGAGATCAAGCACCGCATCCGCCGCATGGCGACCGAGGACGTCGACGTCGTCATCACCGAGGTCGGCGGCACGGTCGGCGACATCGAGTCGCTGCCGTTCCTGGAGACCGTCCGCCAGGTCCGCCACGAGGTCGGCCGCGACAACGTCTTCGTCGTGCACATCTCGCTGCTGCCCTACATCGGCCCCTCCGGCGAGCTGAAGACCAAGCCCACCCAGCACTCGGTCGCGGCGCTGCGTAACATCGGCATCCAGCCCGACGCGATCGTGCTGCGCGCCGACCGCGAGGTCCCCACCTCGATCAAGCGCAAGATCTCGCTGATGTGCGACGTCGACGAGGCCGCGGTGGTCGCCGCCATCGACGCCAAGTCGATCTACGACATCCCCAAGGTGCTGCACACCGAGGGCCTGGACGCGTACGTCGTGCGCAAGCTCGACCTGCCGTTCCGCGACGTGGACTGGACGGTGTGGGAGGACCTGCTGGACCGGGTCCACAACCCCGACCACGAGGTCAAGGTCGCGCTCGTCGGCAAGTACATCGACCTGCCCGACGCGTACCTGTCGGTGACCGAGGCGCTGCGCGCCGGCGGGTTCGCCAACAAGGCCCGCGTCCAGATCAAGTGGGTCACCTCCGACGACTGCAAGACCCCGGCGGGCGCCGCCGCGCAGCTGAGCGACGTGGACGCGGTCTGCGTGCCCGGCGGGTTCGGCGACCGCGGTGTCAACGGCAAGGTCGGCGCGATCACGTACGCCCGCGAGAACAAGATCCCGCTGCTGGGCCTGTGCCTGGGTCTGCAGTGCGTGGTCATCGAAGCCGCGCGGAACCTGGCGGGCATCGAGGACGCGAACTCCACCGAGTTCGACGCCTCGACCCCGCACCCGGTCATCTCGACCATGGAGGAGCAGCTGGCCTTCGTCGAGGGCGCGGGCGACCTGGGCGGCACCATGCGCCTGGGCATGTACCCGGCGAAGCTCGCCGAGGGCTCCATCGTGCGCGAGGTCTACGGCGACCAGGCGTACGTCGACGAGCGCCACCGGCACCGCTACGAGGTGAACAACGCCTACCGCGGCGAGCTGGAGAAGAAGGCGGGCATCGTCTTCTCCGGCACCTCCCCGGACAACAAGCTCGTCGAGTACGTCGAGTACCCGCGCGAGGTCCACCCCTACCTGGTGGCCACCCAGGCCCACCCGGAGCTGCGCTCGCGCCCGACGCGGCCGCACCCGCTGTTCGCGGGTCTGGTCAAGGCGGCGGTGGAGCGCCAGCAGGCGGGCAACTGACGCGTCTGTGTGACCGCATAACGTAGACAGCCGGGGTACGGAAGATCCGTACCCCGGCTGTCACGCGTTGTGGAGGGCATTCGGCATGGGCATCGCCATCAAGGACACGTCGGAATCCTGGGAGACGGTGTCGACCCAGCGGCCGTTCCAGGGTGCGAAGACGGGGGTGAACTCCGACGAGGTCCGGATGCCGGACGGATCGGTGGCCCGCCGCGACTACCAGGTGCACCCGGGCTCGGTGTGCGTGCTGGCGCTGGACGAGGCGGGGCGGGTCCTGGTCCTGAGCCAGTACCGGCACCCGGTGGGCCGGCGGCTGTGGGAGCTGCCGGCGGGGCTGCTGGACGTGCCCGGGGAGAACCCGCTGCGCGGGGCGCAGCGGGAGCTGTACGAGGAGGCGCACGTCAAGGCGGAGGACTGGCGGGTGCTGGCCGACTTCTACGCGTCGCCGGGCGGGTCGGACGAGGCGGTCCGGGTCTTCCTCGCGCGGGACGTCTCGGAGGCGGACGGCGACCGGTACGCCGATTCCGGCTCGGAGGAGGCCGACATGGAGGTGGCGTGGGCGCCGCTGGGCGATCTGGTACGGGGTGTCCTGGCGGGGGAGCTGAGCAACCCGGGGCTGGTGACGGGCGTGCTGGCGCTGTCCGCCGCCCTTGCCTCCGAGGGCGGCCTCGCCACCCTCCGGCCGGGACTGTCCCCCTGGCCGGCCCGCCCGTACGAGGCCTGACCCCTGCCGGGTTCCGGCGGGGCCGCGCGGGTTCGTTTCGTCTGCGGAGCCGCTGCGGGGGCGCTGCCGGGGGCGCCGCCCCCGGACCTCCCCCAGACTCCGTCCGGGGGGACCCCTACCCTCAGACACCGTCCGGGGGACCCCCGGCGCCTCGAACGCCGGCGAGGCTGAACACGTCCCGACACGGCGTGGTGTGACCATCGGCTGATCCGATCGGGCGATTTGCCCGCCGCGCTCCACACGAGTCGTCGCTCTCCGTGAACTACGCTCGCAACCCGAAGGCAGGGAGAGGAGCGGATCCGTGACGGATTTCGTCGGGCGGCGGCGCGAGCTCAAGGAGCTCCGCGAGGACATCGCACGGACCGGGCTCGACACCCTCTCCGGCCGGAAGGCGAAGGCGCCCCGCGCGCGGGTGCTGCTCGTCGCCGGCCGCCCCGGCTCCGGCCGCACCGCCCTCGCGGAGGCATTCGTACGCGAGGTGGCCGACGACTACCCCGACGGGGTGTTCCGGACCCGGCTGACCACGCCCGGTGGCGAAACCGTCGCCACCGAACGGGCCGTCAGGGGGCTGCTGGAGGGGCTGGGGCAGCCGACCCCGCCCGGCGCCGGCGAGGACGAGCTGAGTTCCGTCCTGCGGTCCGCCCTCGACGGCCGCCGCGTGATCCTGCTTGTCGACGACGCCGCCGATCCCCAGCAGGTGGACGCCTTGCTGCCGGACACCCCCGAGTGCCTCGTCGTGGTGACCGCCGAGGGACCCCTCACCGGCATTCCGGATGTGCGCCCCTGCACCCTCGGCGGACTGGACACCCCCTCCGCCGTCGCGATGCTCGCCCAGCACATCGGCGACACCCGCGTCACCGCGGACCCCCGCGCCGCCGAGACCCTCGCCGAGGAGTGCGGAGGCCAGCCCGCGGCCATCTGCCTGGCCGGCGGCTGGCTCGCCGCCCACCCCAAGGCCTCCGTCTCCGACGTGGCCAAGCAGCTCCACGACATGCCGCCCGGCACCAGCGGCCCGCTCGGCCGTGCCTTCCGCCTCGTCTACGAATCCCTGCCGCAGCCGGCCCAGCGGACCCTGCGGCTGCTTCCGCTCGCCCCGGCCGGCGTCCTCGACTCGCACACCGCCTCCGCCCTCGCGGGCTGTTCGGTGGCCGCCGCCCAGTCCACCCTGGAGGACTTCGCCGGGCTGGGACTCGTACGGCATGACCGCGACGGCCTGTTCCTGCTCCCCGGATGCCTCGCCCCCTTCCTCCAGGCCCTCCTCCAAGCCAAGGAGCGCCCCGCCGAGGTGCAGCTGGCCCGGGCGCGGATGCTGGAGCGGACCGTGCGGCTGCTGCACTCCTGCCGGGCCATGGCCGAGGAGGACGAGGACGCCGCGCGGGAGAAGCTGGACGGGCTGCCGCGCGCCCTGCGCTTCGCCGACCGGCGGGCCGCCGCCACCTGGCTGGACACCCGGCTGCCCGCCCTGTCCGCCGCCGCCTCCCTGGCCGTGGCGGACGGTGCGCTGGACACCCTGGCGCGCCGGCTGGTCGCGGCCCTCGTACGGGCCCTCGCGGAGCACCGCGGGACCGCCGAGTCCGCGCCCGAGCTGTACGGCCTGCACCGCCTGGTCCTGGACGTGGCCGAGCGCCGCGACCTGCACCGCGAGCAGGCCGCCGCGCTGCTGAACCTGGGCGACCTGGACGCCGAGACCGGCCGGACCCAGGAGGCGCTGGAGCGCTACCGGGCCGCGCTGGACGCCGGAAGGGCGGCGAACGATCCCTACGCGACCGGCCGCGCGATGGAATCCGTAGGAGGTGCCTACCAGGAGCTGGCGGACTGGCACCGGGCCTCCGACTGGTTCCGCCGGGCCCTGTCCCAGGCCCTGGCCCGGGGGGAGCGCGCGGACGAGGCCCGGCTGTACGGGCGGCTCGGCAATGTGCACACGTATGCGGGGCGCTACGGG
The DNA here is from genome assembly GCF_018614095.1 of Streptomyces sp. ISL-87. Taxonomy (GTDB): domain Bacteria; phylum Actinomycetota; class Actinomycetes; order Streptomycetales; family Streptomycetaceae; genus Streptomyces. Next base: position 27,868 of record NZ_JAGGOY010000021.1, read on the forward strand.
GACGCGCTGCGCAGCTGGCGCGCCGCCGCCGCGGGCTACCGGAAGCTGGCCGATGTCCCGGGCCGGGCAAAGGCGTTGAGCGAGATGGCGCGTATTCAGGAGTACGCCGGGCGGCCCGAGGAATCGCTGCACACCTGCCGCGAAGCGGTCGAGCTCGCGCGCCGGGCCGGAGACCTGCGACTTCAGGCCGCGCTCCAGGTGCGCCTGGCCGACACGCTGGACCGGCTGGGTGATCCCGCGGCTGCCAGGCTGCACCGCTCGGCGGCCGACAGATTGCTGGGAGACGACCCCGCAGCCTGCGAAATCCGTAGTGATTCCGACTGAGATTATTTGTTTGCAAGGCTAGACAGCGCGTCGTCCTTCATTAGACTGGCTTCACCACGACATCCCGTGGTGCATCCCGTTGCGCGTTCTTGTGGGCGGGTATGTATGGAAGTGCCCCCGAAAATCCCCTGAGCCAAGGACCGTGATCGACGATGAAGGTCGGCATCCCCCGCGAGGTCAAGAACAACGAGTTCCGGGTCGCCATCACGCCCGCCGGCGTGCATGAGCTGGTCCGTAACGGCCACCAGGTCTTCATCGAGCAGAACGCCGGTATGGGCTCCTCGATCACCGACGCCGAGTACGTCTCGGCCGGCGCGGAGATCCTCGGTACCGCCGACGAGGTCTGGGCGACCGCCGACCTGCTGCTGAAGGTCAAGGAGCCCATCGCGGAGGAGTACCACCGCCTTCGCAAGGACCAGACCCTCTTCACGTACCTGCACCTCGCGGCCTCCCGCGAGTGCACGGACGCCCTGCTGGAGTCCGGCACCACCGCCATCGCGTACGAGACGGTCGAGCTCGCCAACCGCGCGCTCCCGCTGCTCGCCCCGATGTCCGAGGTCGCGGGCCGCCTGGCCCCGCAGGTCGGCGCCTACCACCTGATGCGCTCGGCCGGCGGCCGCGGCGTCCTCCCCGGCGGTGTCCCCGGCACCCACGCCGGCGAGTGCGTGGTCATCGGCGGCGGCGTCTCCGGCTGGAACGCCGCGCAGATCGCCATCGGCATGGGCTTCCACGTGACCCTGCTGGACCGCGACATCAACAAGCTCCGCGAGGCCGACAAGATCTTCGGTACGAAGATCAAGACGATCGTCTCCAACGCCTACGAACTGGAGAAGGCCGTCGTCGAGGCCGACCTCGTCATCGGCGCGGTGCTGATCCCGGGTGCGAAGGCCCCGAAGCTGGTCACCAACGAGCTCGTCGCCAAGATGAAGCCCGGAAGTGTCCTTGTCGACATTGCGATCGACCAGGGCGGCTGCTTCGAGGACTCCCGTCCGACCACCCACGCCGAGCCGACCTTCCAGGTCCACAACTCGGTCTTCTACTGCGTCGCCAACATGCCGGGCGCGGTGCCGAACACCTCCACCTACGCGCTGACCAACGCGACCCTGCCGTACATCGTGCAGCTCGCGAACCTCGGCTGGGCCGAGGCGCTCCGTCGTGACCCGGCGCTCGCGCTGGGCCTCAACACCCATGACGGCCAGGTCGTTTACGGTCCGGTCGCCGAGGCCCACGGCCTCCAGACCCTTGAGCTGAGCACGCTGCTCGGCTGACCCGTCAACGACTGACGTCAATCTCACGTGTCCGGCCCGGCGGGACTGTTCAACTCGCCTCGAACGTAACCCTTTAACCCTTTCGCACACCCGCGAAACTTCGCAGCGACAGGGCGCACGCCCTTGACAGAGTGGTGTTCGGTTGCCGACACATCGTGCCGGGTCCGGTGGATTGTGTTGCCGCTGAGTGGTGACACGCCATAGAGTCGCCAACCGTCGGCATGGTGCCACGCTGACCTATCGATAAGTGTCCTGGTCACGTCCGAGGAGGTAAGACGACTTGTGAATGAGTCGACATTTGCTCCTGGAGGTGGTCGAGCAGGGACGCCTGAGCGGGGACAGGGTTCCGCCGGGCTCGAAGCTGTCGGCTCTGTCGCAGTCCGCACCTTCGCAAACCACCAGCACATGACGACGCCCCAAAAGAGCATGGACGGCCTAGACGTGAACTCCAGGGCCGGCGACCTGAGCGGCGAAAAGCCCGTGGGTTTCGCCGACTATGACCAGGTGCCCGAGGGGCACTTCTACGACCCCGACGCGGAGTACGAGCCCGACCCCGAGTACGCGGCCACTCTCGCCCCCGACGCTGCCCGCCAGCGCCGTGAGCGGATCGGCCCGACCGGACGGCCGCTGCCGTACTTCCCGATCCCGGGTCCGCTGACCGACCACGGTCCGGCGAAGATCATCGCGATGTGCAACCAGAAGGGCGGCGTGGGCAAGACCACGTCGACCATCAACCTGGGTGCCGCGCTCGCCGAGTACGGGCGCCGCGTGCTGCTCGTCGACTTCGACCCGCAGGGCGCGCTGTCCGTGGGTCTCGGCGTGAACCCGATGGAACTCGACCTGACGGTCTACAACCTGCTCATGGAGCGGGGTATGTCGGCCGACGAGGTGCTGCTCAAGACGGCGGTTCCGAACATGGACCTGCTGCCGAGCAACATCGACCTGTCCGCTGCGGAAGTGCAGTTGGTCAGCGAGGTAGCGCGCGAGTCGACGCTCCAGCGGGCGCTCAAGCCCCTGATGGCCGACTACGACTACATCGTGATCGACTGTCAGCCCTCGCTCGGTCTGCTGACCGTGAACGCCCTGACGGCGGCTCACAAGGTCATCGTGCCGCTGGAGTGCGAGTTCTTCGCGCTGCGTGGTGTGGCGCTGCTGACCGAGACCATCGAGAAGGTGCAGGAGCGGCTCAACCCGGAGCTGGAGCTCGACGGCATCCTCGCCACGATGTACGACTCCCGTACGGTGCACAGCCGTGAGGTGCTGGCGCGCGTCGTCGAGGCCTTCGACGACCACGTCTACCACACGGTCATCGGCCGTACGGTGCGCTTCCCGGAGACCACGGTCGCCGGCGAGCCGATCACGACGTACGCCTCCAACTCCGTCGGTGCCGCCGCCTATCGCCAGCTGGCCAGGGAGGTGCTCGCCCGGTGTCCCGCCGAGTGAGTCTGCCCGGAGCCGACGAACTGTTCCGCACGACCGGCGGGATGGCGCTGCAGTCCTCCTCGCCGCGGCGGGGCGCCGAGGAGCCCTCGGCGGCTCCGTCGGGACACTCGGCGGCGTCGGCGGAGGGCACGGCGGGGGAGGGCCGCAGCCGGGAGGCTGAGGCTGGCGGTACGGAGCCTGTCGTGGGGGCGCCGAGGCGGCCGCAGGAAGGTTCTGTCACCGTTGCCGTCGGTGGCGGCGCGGACGCGTCGTCCCGGCGGGGCAAGGGCGGCCAGGGGCGGGGCGCGAACCGGCGCCCGAGCGGGCGCGAGCGGCACGACGAGAAGATCACGGTCTATGTCTCCGCGGAGGAGCTCATGGACCTGGAACACGCGCGGCTGGTGCTGCGCGGGGAGCACGGGCTGGCGGTCGACCGCGGCCGCATCGTCCGCGAGGCGGTGGCGGTGGTCCTGGCGGACCTCGAATCCCGCGGCGACGCGAGCATCCTGGTCCGCCGCCTCCGCGGCCGCTGACCCACCCGGCTGCGTGGCTGATGGCCCGCCCGGTTGCGTGGGTCCCGGCCCGCCCGGCTGCGTGGCGGCTTGCACAGCCCGGCTGCGTGGCTGATGGGCTCGCCCGGCTGCGCGGCGGCTGATCCGGCCCTCGGCTGCGTGGCGGCTGGCCCCGTCCGGCTGCGGGGCTGCCGCCCGACACCCCTGCCCGCTCCCGGGGCTGCTGTCTGTTGTGCCCGAGGTGCGCCGTGCCGGGCGGGGCGGGCTCTAGGCTGCTGGTGGCGGCGGGTACTGCCGTTCGGCCCGCCCTCGCCGGGCACGTGGGTGTGGCGGCCGTCCACCACCCCGTCGTGTCGGCAGACCAGCCGTGTTTTCCGTACCACCCTGGACCGTGATGCCCTCTCCCGCCGAACCCGGCCGACCGGCCCGCCGCCTGCTGGGCCGCGGCCCGGGCACCCCTGCCCCTGCCGCTGCCGCTCCGGCGGACGGTTCCACGGGTGCGGCCGAGGCCGTACGGGGCGGGGAGGAAGCGCTCCCCGACCCCGCCCCTTCCCGAAACCGGGGGCAGGCCCCCGGCCCCCTCGCCGCGCCCGCTGCACGACCCGCGGAGTCCCCGGACGCATCCGCCGATGCCGATGCCGATGCCGATGCCGATGCCGATGCCGACGCCGACGTGGCGCCCCAGCCCCACCGGGCCCCCGGACCCGTCGGCGGGCCGGACCCGGTCGTGGCCGCACGCCCCTCCGGGGGCTCCGAGGGCGGCAAACCCGCGTCGGCCGACGGGCCCGCCGCGCGGCGCGGGAGCGTGGGCGTGGGCGAGGGCGCGGCACCCGCCGGAGGCGACGGGCGGTTCACGTTGCGGCTCGCGAACTTCGAGGGGCCCTTCGATCTGCTGCTCCAGTTGATCTCGCGGCACAAGCTCGACGTCACCGAGGTCGCACTGTCCAAGGTGACCGACGAGTTCATGGCGCACATCCGGGCCATGGGGCCCGACTGGGATCTCGACCAGACCACCGAGTTCCTCGTCGTGGCCGCCACCCTGCTCGATCTGAAGGCCGCCCGGCTGCTGCCCGTCGCCGAGGTCGAGGACGAGGCCGACCTCGCGCTGCTGGAGGCCAGGGACCTGCTCTTCGCGCGGCTGCTCCAGTACAAGGCGTACAAGCAGGTCGCCGAGATCTTCCAGAACCGGGCCGAGAGCGAGGGCAAGCGGTACCCGCGCACCGTGGGGCTGGAGCCGCACCTCGCCGAACTGCTGCCCGAGGTGGTCATCAGCATCGGCGCGGAGGGGTTCGCCCGGCTGGCCGTGCAGGCCATGCAGCCCCGGGCCAAGCCGCAGGTCTACGTGGATCACATCCACGCCCCGCTCGTCAGCGTGCGCGAGCAGGCCGGACTCGTCGTCGCGATGCTCAGGGCCCGGGGCGAGGCGACCTTCCAGGAGCTCACCGAGGACGCCCCGGACACCCTCACCGTCGTCGCGCGCTTCCTGGCCCTCCTGGAGCTCTACCGGGAGAAGGCGGTGGTCCTCGACCAGGAGGAGGCCCTCAAGACGCTCACCGTGCGCTGGAGCGGCGGGGACGGGGATGCGGAAGGGGACGGGCGGCTGCCGGACGTCAGTGACGAGTTCGATCAGATCGTGGAGGCGAAGGAATGAGCGACGTGGCCGGGCTGGCGCTGAAGCCCGCCCTGGAGGCCGTCCTCATGGTCGTGGACGAGCCCGCGACCGAGGAGCACCTGGCCAAGGTGCTGGAGCGGACCCCGCGCGAGGTCGCGGCCGCCCTCCGGGAGCTGGCCGACGAGTACGCGGTGCAGGGGAGGGGCTTCGAGCTGCGGCTCGTCGCCGGAGGGTGGCGGTTCTACAGCCGCGCGGAGTACGCCCCGGCCGTCGAGGGCTTCGTTCTGGACGGCCAGCAGGCCCGGCTCACCCAGGCGGCCCTGGAGACCCTCGCGGTCGTCGCGTACCGCCAGCCGGTGAGCCGATCGCGGGTCTCGGCGGTCCGCGGAGTCAACTGCGACGGGGTCATGAGGACCCTCCTTCAGCGCGGTCTGGTGGCCGAGGCGGGCGCGGAACCCGAAACAGGTGCGATCCTGTACAGGACGACGAACTACTTTCTGGAGCGGATGGGCCTGCGCGGCCTGGACGAGCTCCCGGAGCTCGCGCCCTTCCTCCCCGAGGCGGACGCGATCGAAGCCGAGACGCAAGAGGGTGTTCCGTCGTTCGATCCGGACGCACCGGACACCGATAAAGACGACAAGACGACGGAACTTTGATGCGAAGCAGCGGTAACGGCAACGGCGGCGGAAACAGGAACAGCGGCGGCGGCGGTGGTGGGCGTGGCAGCTCCCGCGGCGGCGGCTCCGGCGCGGGCGGTGGCTACCGCGGCGGCAGCTCCGGCGGTAGCTCCGGTGGCGGTGGCTACCGGGGCGGCAGCTCGGGCGGCAGCTCCGGCGGTGGCGGTGGCTACCGCGGTGGCGGCGGCTCCGGCGCGGGCGGCGCGGGTGGCTCGCGCGACCGCGACCGTGATCGCGACCAGGCGCCCCAGCGCCCGCGCAACCCCCGCCCCGAGGAGCGTCGCTACGACGTAGGCCCCGAGGGCGAGCGCAGCGGCCGCAGCGGCCCCAAGGCGGGCGGCGGCGGTGCCCGAGGAGCTGCCGCGCGCGGTGGCGCCAAGGGCGGCCCCAAGACCTCCAAGACCCCCGGCATCGGCGGAGCCGGCGGCCCGCGCAGCGGTCCCGGCAGCCGCAGCGGCCAGTCCCGCCCCCGCGAGCTGGACGCGCGGATCGAGGAGCGCGTGCGCGACCGGTACGCCGACAAGCCCGTGATCAAGACCCCCAAGACCTTCCCGGGCGCCGAGGAGGAGGGTGAGCGCCTGCAGAAGGTGCTCGCCCGTGCCGGCATGGGCTCGCGCCGCGCGTGCGAGGAGCTCATCGAGCAGGCCCGCGTCGAGGTCAACGGCGAGATCGTGCTGGAACAGGGCAAGCGCGTCCAGCCGAAGGACGAGATCAAGGTGGACGGCCTGACCGTCGCCACCCAGTCGTACCTGTTCTTCGCGCTGAACAAGCCCGCCGGCGTCGTCTCCACCATGGAGGACCCGGACGGCCGCCAGTGCCTCGGCGACTACGTCACCAACCGTGAGACCCGTCTCTTCCACGTCGGCCGGCTCGACACCGAGACCGAGGGCATCATCCTGCTCACCAACCACGGTGAGCTGGCCCACCGCCTGACGCACCCGAAGTACGGCGTGAAGAAGACGTATGTCGCGGCCATCACCGGCCCGCTGCCCCGCGAGATCGGCAAGCGGCTCAAGGACGGCATCGAGCTGGAGGACGGCTACGCGCGCGCCGACCACTTCCGCGTCGTGGACCAGGTGGGCAAGAACTACCTGGTCGAGGTGACCCTCCACGAGGGCCGCAAGCACATCGTCCGCCGCATGATGGCGGAGGCTGGCTTCCCGGTCGAGAAGCTCGTACGGACCTCCTTCGGGCCGATCGAGCTGGGCGACCAGAAGTCCGGCTGGCTGCGCCGTCTGACCAACACCGAGGTCGGCATGCTCATGCGCGAGGTCGGTCTGTAGTCACCTCCGGTCAGTTCCGGTTCGAAAACCCGCGGTGCCCGTCGGCACCGCGGGTTTTCTCTTGTCCGGAGCTCTCTTGTCCGGAGCACCCTTCCGTGTTTATAGTCAACATGACTATTAAAGGGGAGTGAGGGGGCCGGCATGAGCTGGACCATGAGCTGGACCGAGGTACTCGGGTTCGCCACGGGCGCCCTGTGCGTCTGGCTGGTCACCCGGCAGCACATCGCCAACTGGCCGATCGGCATCGCCAACAACATCTTCTTCATCGTGCTCTTCGCCCAGGCGGGCCTCTACGCCGACGCCGGGCTGCAGATCGTCTTCATCGCCCTCGCCGCGTACGGCTGGTGGTCCTGGACCCACGGGGGTGGACCAGGCGCCGCCGAGGCCCTGCCGGTGCGCCGCACCACGCGCACCGAATGGGCCGCGCTGGCCGTGGCGGGGGCGGTGGGGGTGCTCGCCCTGACCCTCCTGCTGAGCCGGGTCACCGACTCCACCGTCCCGTTCTGGGACGCGCTGACCACCGGGCTCTCGCTCGCGGCCACCTACGGCCAGTGCCGCAAGCTCGTCGAGTCCTGGTGGCTGTGGATCGCCGCCGACCTCGTCTACGTCCCGCTCTACGCCTACAAGGGGCTCTACCTGACCTCCGTGCTCTACGTCGGATTCCTCGCCCTGTGCGTGGTCGGACTGCTCGGCTGGCGGCGGACGCTGCCCGCGCCGGGCGCCCGTACGGCTGCGGAGGCGACGGCATGAGCGGCGGGAAGCGCTTCAGGCACGGCCTTGTGCTCGGCAAGTTCTACCCGCCCCACGCCGGGCACCACCACCTCGTACGCACCGCCCAGGACCAGTGCGAGCGGCTCACCGTGCTGGTGTGCGCGGCCTCCGTGGAATCAGTGCCGCTCGCGGACCGGGTCGCCTGGATGCGCGAGGCGCACCCCGGGGCCCAGGTCGTCGGCGCGGTGGACGACATCCCGGTGGACCTGCACGACCCGGCGATCTGGGAGGCCCACATGGCGATCTTCCGGGGCGCGGTGGCCGGACGGGTGGACGCCGTGTTCACCTCGGAGGCGTACGGGACCGAGCTCGCGCGGCGGTTCGGCGCCGAGGAGGTGCTGGTGGACCGGGGGCGGACGCTGTTCCCCGTGTCCGGGACGGCGGTACGCGAGGACCCGGCAGGCTGCTGGGAGTTCCTGGGCCCGGCCGTACGGGCCTCCCTGACCCGGCGGGTCGTCGTACTCGGCGCCGAGTCCACGGGGACCACGACGCTGTCGCGGGCGCTGGCGGAGCACTACCGCGGGCGCGGCGGGGTCTGGGCCAAGACGGGCTGGGTCGCCGAGTACGGGCGCCAGTACAGCGAGGAGAAGCTGGCGGCGGCCCGCGCGGCGGACCCGGCGGCCTCGTGGGAGGACGTCTCCTTCACCTCGGAGGAGTTCCCGGTGATCGCGCGGCGCCAGGACGCGGAGGAGGAGCGCGCGGCCCGGCTGGGCTCGCCGGTGCTGTTCTGCGACACCGACTCCTTCGCGACCGGGATCTGGCACGAGCGGTACATGGGCGGGCGCAGCGAGGAGGTCGAGAAGATCGCCGAGCTGACCCGGCGGGATCTGTACCTGCTGACGGACCACGCCGACGTGCCCTTCGAGGACGACGGGCTGCGGGACGGGCCGCAGCTCAGGCCCTGGATGACCGGGCGGTTCCGCGAGGAACTCGCACGCACCGGCAGGCGTTTCCTCGTCGTGGGCGGGGACCGGGCGGCCCGGCTGGCGAAGGCCGTGGCGGCGGTCGACGAACTGCTCGCCGAAGGCTGGCACTTCGCGGACCCCCTGCCGGAGAACCGATGAGCGCCGGATACGACCCCTATGCCTTCGAGCCGTTCGCGGTGACGGTCGACCTGGCGGTGTTCACCGTGCGCGGCGGGGCGCTGCACGTCCTGCTGATCCGGCGCGGGCAGGAGCCGTACGCGGGGGCCTGGGCGCTCCCGGGCGGCTTCGTCCTGCCCCGGGAGTCCGCCGAGACTGCGGCCCGCCGCGAACTGGCCGAGGAGACGGGGCTGCCGGAGGCGCTGGTTGCGGCCCTCCACCTGGAACAGCTGCGGACCTATAGCGAACCGGACCGCGATCCCCGGATGCGGGTGGTCTCGGTGGCCTTCACGGCGCTGGTCCCCGACCTGCCGGAGCCGGCGGTGGAGGGCGGCGGCGACGCGGCCCACGCCCGATGGATGCCGGTGGGGGAGGTCTCCGCTCTGGCCTTCGACCATGCGCTGATCCTCGCCGACGCGCGGGAGCGGGTGGGCTCGAAGCTGGAGTACAGCTGCCTGGCCACCGCGTTCTGCCCGCCCGAATTCACCCTCGGCGAGCTCCAGGCCGTCTACGAGACCATCTGGGACACCGCCCTGGACCGCCCCAACTTCCGCCGCAAGGTCCTGGCCACACCCGGCTTCGTCGAGGCCGTACCGGGAGCCGCCCGGCTGACCGGCGGCCGCGGCAAACCGGCCGCGCTGTACCGGCCGGGGCCTGCGACCACCCTGCACCCGCCTCTGCTGCGCCCTTCGGAAGGAACCACGCGATGACACAGACGCCTACGACGCCGCCGACCGCTCCGGCCGGTTCGCCTGCGGCGACGAAGCGAGCCGCGACGGGCGCCCTGATCGGCCTGGCCCTCGGGGACGCGCTCGGCTTCCCGACGGAGTTCAACGACGTGCCGTCGATCCTGGCCAAGACCGGCCCCTGGCGGGAGATGAGCCTGCCCCGGCCGGCGATCGTCACGGACGACACCCAGATGACGCTGGCCCTGGCGCGCGGGATGCGGACCGCAGGCGAGCGGGGCCGGATCGCCCCGCTGCGGCTGGCCCGGCCGGTCCGGGAGGAGTTCGTCGACTGGTACCACTCCCCGGAGAACAACCGGGCCCCGGGCAACACCTGCCTGAAGGCCTGTCGGCTTCTGGACCAGCCCGAGCGGGACTGGCGCGACGCCAGCCAGACGGGTTCCAAGGGCTGCGGCGCGAACATGCGGGTGGCCCCGGTCGGCCTGGTGCCCGGCTGGACACAGGACGAGCGGGCCGGCGCGGCCCAGCTCCAGTCCGGCCTGACGCACGGCCACCCGACGGCCCTCGCCGCCTCCGACCTGACGGCCCGGGCGGTGTACCTGCTGGCGCAGGGTACGGAGGTGACCGGCCTGGTGGGGCAGTTGCGCTCGTACGCCCTGGAGAACCGCACCCGCTACCACGAGCTCTGGCTCGGCGACCTCTGGATGCGGACGCCGTCCGACGCCTCGCCGGAGTCCTTCATCGCGCGGGGCTGGGACGAGTGCCTGGCCGTCCTGGACCGCCTCGCGGCGGCCCTGCGTACACCTTCCCCGGAAACGGACCCCTGCCTGACCACGGGCGACGGCTGGATCGCGGAGGAGGCCCTCGCCACGGCCCTGCAGTGCTTCCTCCTCTTCCCGGAGGAGCCCCTCCTCGCCCTGCGCCGGGCCGCCTGCACCCGCGGCGACTCGGACTCCATCGCCTGCCTCGCCGGCGCCTTCGCGGGCGCCCACCTCGGCGCGGACGTCTGGCCGCGCGACTGGGAGGGCCGCATCGAGTACCGCGACGAACTGCTCGCCTTCGGCGCGTTGTGGGACACGCCCTAGGAGTCTGATGAAGATCTTGAAAACGCGCCCGGCTTGCACCGGTTCAACCCGATTGACATTTACCGGCAATATGGGGTGAATCGGTCGGCCGGAGCAAGATCTTCAAGAGCCTCCTAGACGGCCGACGCGCGGCGGGTGCGGGTCAGGAAGTCCTGGACGCGGGCGTGGTCCGGGGCTTCGGGGAGGCGGGTGGTGGTGAGGGCGGCCTCGGATTCCTCCGCGAGGCGGGTCATCCAGGAGCCGGCCTCGTCCCAGGAGAGTTCGCCGCGCCTGACCGCGAGGAGGCGGTCGCGGTGGGGGCCGGCGTCGATGGTCAGGCGGCCCGTGCGCAGCAGGTCCCGGCAGGACAGGAGCAGCCGGAGCAGGTGCATGGCGTGCTTCCAGCGCGGGGCGCCGTGGATACGGACGTCCGCGACGAGTTTGCCGTGCTGGGAGGCCGCGTACCGGCTGAAGGAGGTGTGGGCCCGGCGGGAGAGGAAGGCCCCGCGCAGGGAGAGCAGTTCCTCGCCGACCGGGGTCACCCGTTCCACCAGGGGGGAGTGCAGGCACTCCAGGATGTTCGGGTTGGCGCGCAGGGCGAGTTCGCAGAAGCGTTCCAGCTCCCAGGAGAACTCCTCGTCCCGCGGCCCCTCCACATGCGTGGGCGGCTTCTCGAACCGCCAGAACAGCGGCGTCGGGGCGACGTAGACACCGCGCCGGTCGGTGTCGCTCGCCTCCGTGGCCAGGCCGAACGCCCGCGAGCCCATCACGCATGCGTAGACCGTGTGGTCGCGGACCAGGTGCAGGGATTCGGGCGTCAGTTCGTTCATCGGGGGAGCGTAGGCGGACCGGCGTCCGCCACGCGAGGCCATTTCCCAGGTGGGGCGCCGGGGCTACGACGTGTCTGGGGCCTGTCTTCCGGATCAGCCTAGGCGAGCTCGATTTCGCCCGCCGGAGTCACCGTGATCTTCTTCTCCGCCAGCGGGCGGCCGGCCGGGCCGTGGACCACCGCGCCGTCCGCGACCTGGTACTTGCTGCCGTGGCAGGGGCAGTCGATGGTGCCGTTCTCGACCTTGTTCACCAGGCAGCCCTGGTGCGTGCACACCGCCGTGAAGCAGCGGAAGGACCCCGCCGTCGGCTGGGTGACCACCAGCTTCGCGTCCTTGAGGACCGTACCGCCGCCCACCGGGACGGCCGAGGTCTTCAGCAGGGCCTTGCCGGTCCCGGTGGCCGCCGAGGCCGTGGGGGCGGCCGATGCCGTCGGGGCCGTAGAGGCGGCCGGGGACTCGGGTGTCTGCGGGGTGGGCGTGGTCCCCGGCTCCTTCTTCGGCTTCTCCTCGTCACCGCACGCGGCGAGGGTGCCACCCGCCAATGCGGCCGCTCCCGCCGCCAGTACCGTGCGCCGGGCGGTGCGCGTGGGGTCGCTCATGACATCTCCTCGCTGCGCTGCGTCGTCGTCGCCGTCGCCATTGCCGGGGTGGCGAGACGCATCCTGGCGTGTGGCGGGCTCCAGGAGAAGCCCGCCACACCGTTTCACGGGCCCGGCTGCCAGGGGGCCAGTTCCGCGGGGCTGCCCGGGTTTCGCACGATCTCCCACAGGTGGACCGCCGCGGCCCGGTTCAGCGGTCCGTGGACGTGCGGATAGCGGCCGCTGGCTTCACCCTCCCGGCGGACCTCCGAGGTCAGGGCCCGTTCGTCGAGTTCCACGGCCAGCAGGGTGCCCGGCGTATCGCGGTAGTGGGCCTCGGCGATCTCGAGCACGGTCGGGCGGTCCGCCGAACAGTGCACGAAGCCCTCTGATTCGAGCGAGGGCGGGGCGTAGGGGAGGTCGGGCTCGGCGGTCCAGTCGGCGAGGGGGACGATGTGGAAGATCATGCAGATCGTTGTACCGCAGTGTGCAGTGGCTCCAAGTGGCGGCGCCGTTCGGTTCGGGTGACATTGTCCGTGTCTTGAGCCGGGTGCGCGGCGGATCACCGCCGCCCGGTCCTTCAGGCAGCAGAGGATCCGACGGACCCTCGCCAGGGCCCGGCCGCCGTCCCACGGGACGGGCCGCCGGGCCCCCGCGCTGTCCGGGCTGGCTACCCTGGCCGTGCCCGTGCCCTGCCGTTACGCAACCCTGGAGCGCCCGTGAGAACCGCCGTCGTCATCGGAACCGGACTGATCGGCACCTCCGCGGCGCTCGCCCTGACCGCCCGCGGGATCACCGTCCACCTCGCCGACCACGACCCGGCGCAGGCCCATACCGCCGCCGCCCTCGGCGCGGGCACCGACGACGCCCCGGAGGGCAAGGTCGACCTCGCGATCGTCGCCGTACCGCCGGCCCATGTGGCGGCGGCGCTGGCCGACGCGATCGGGCGCGGGCTGGCACGGGCGTACGTGGACGTGGCGAGCGTCAAGGGCGGGCCGCGGCGGGAGCTGGAGGCGCTGGGCGCGGACGTGACGGCGTACATCGGGACGCATCCGATGGCGGGCAAGGAGCGCTCGGGGCCGCTGGCCGCGACGGCGGACCTGTTCGAGGGCCGGCCCTGGGTGCTGACGCCGACCCGGGACACCGACCACGAGGTGCTGAACCTGGCCCTGGAGCTGGTGGCGCTGTGCAAGGCCGTACCGGTGGTCATGGACGCCGACGCCCACGACCGGGCGGTGGCGCTGGTCTCGCACACCCCGCAGCTGGTGTCGAGCATGGTCGCGGCGCGCCTGGAGGAGGCGGACGAGACGGCGGTCCGGCTCTGCGGGCAGGGGATCCGGGACGTGACGCGGATCGCGGCGTCCGATCCGCGGATGTGGGTGGAGATCCTCTCCGCGAATCCGGGGCCGGTCGCGGACGTCCTGACGGGGATCGCGGCCGATCTGGCGGAGACGGTCGAGGCTCTACGGGGCCTGCAGTCGGCCGATGAGGGGAAGCGGCGCGGGGGCGCGGCGGGCATCGAGGACGTGCTGAAGCGGGGCAATGCGGGACGGGTGCGGGTGCCGGGCAAGCACGGTGCGGCGCCGCGGGTGTACGAGACGGTGGCGGTACTGATCTCCGACCAGCCGGGGGAGCTGGCGCGGATCTTCGCCGATACGGGTCGGGCCGGGGTGAACATCGAGGACGTGCGGATCGAGCATGCGACGGGGCAGCAGGCCGGCCTCGTGCAGCTGATGGTGGAACCGCGGGCGGTCGCGACCCTGGAGGCCGAGCTGCGGGAACGCGGCTGGGCGCTGCGCAAGCAGTAGCCCCGAGGCACTCCGTCCGGGGGAGACCGATGCGGGCGGAGTCGGGGAGGGCTGGGGGCCGGTAACCTTGGGGAGGGGCGCTTTGGCGCGCCCGGACACGTACGCGCAACCAGGAAGGTGCCCGCACCGTGGAATCCGCAGCTCCGACCGCCGTGATCGTCGCCATCGACGGTCCCTCCGGCACGGGCAAGTCCAGCACCTCCAAGGCCGTGGCCGCCAAGCTCGGGCTGCGCTACCTGGACACCGGTGCCCAGTACCGAGCCATCACCTGGTGGATGATCACCAACGGCATCGACACCGACGACCCGCACGCCATCGCGGTCGCCGCCGGCAAGCCCGCCATCGTGTCCGGGACCGATCCGGCCGCGCCGACCATCACGGTCGACGGGCTGGACGCCGCCGGGCCGATCCGTACCCAGGAGGTCACCTCCAAGGTCAGCGCCGTCAGCGCCGTCCCCGAGGTGCGCACCCTGATCACCGAGCTCCAGCGCGGCATCGCGGCGGAGGCCGACGGCGGGATCGTCGTCGAGGGACGGGACATCGGTACCACCGTCCTGCCCGACGCCGACGTGAAGATCTTCCTCACCGCGTCTCCCGAGGCCCGCGCCGCGCGCCGCAACGGCGAGCTCCGCGGCAAGGAGGCCTCGGATCTGGCCGCCACCCAGGAGGCCCTGGTCAAGCGGGACGCGGCCGACTCGGGGCGCAAGACCTCCCCGCTGGCCAAGGCCGACGACGCCGTCGAGGTGGACACCACCGAGCTGACCCTCGACCAGGTCATCGAGTGCGTCGTGACCCTCGTGGAAGAGAAGCGGGCGGGCGGCAAGTGAGCGAAACGCCCTCCCTCAAGGGTGCGGCGGTCGGCCGGCGGATCGGCATCGGGCTCATGTACGGGCTGTGGAAGCCGCGTGTGCTGGGGGCCTGGAAAGTGCCCGCCTCCGGCCCCGTCATCCTGGCCGTGAACCACTCGCACAACATCGACGGGCCCATGCTCATGGGCACGGCGCCCCGGCCGCTGCACTTCCTGATCAAGAAGGAAGCGTTCATAGGCCCCCTCGGTCCCTTCCTGGAGGGGATCGGGCAGGTGAAGGTGAACCGGAGCGGTACCGACCGGACCGCCATCAGCCGCGCCCTCGGCGTACTCGAGAACGGCGGAGCCCTGGGGATCTTCCCCGAGGGCACCCGCGGCGAAGGCGACTTCGCCTCGCTGCGCGCCGGGCTCGCCTACTTCGCGGTCCGCAGCGGCGCGCCCATCGTGCCGGTTGCCGTCCTGGGCAGCACCGAACGCCGCGGGCGGCTGGTCAAGGGCCTGCCGCCGCTGCGTAGCCGGGTGGACGTCGTCTTCGGCGACGCCTTCCAGGCCGGGGACGGCAGTGGCCGCCGTACCCGTACCGCGCTGGACGAGGCCACCGTACGCATCCAGGAGCGGCTGACCGCCCACCTGGCCGACGCCAAGCGCCTCACCGGGCGCTGAGCGAGACTTGAACCAGTAGTGGAACCGCGCTGCGCGGGGGCCACCGATCACCACGAACGACGAGGAACGGACTTCATGAACGACCAGCACGACCACGGAGCACTTGGCGATGCCGAGTACGCGGAGTTCATGGAGCTCGCCGCGGAGGAAGGCTTCGACGTCGAGGACGTCGAGGGCGCGATCTCGGAGGCCGGCCATGGGCCGCTTCCCGTGCTCGCCGTCGTCGGCCGCCCGAATGTCGGCAAGTCGACCCTGGTGAACCGGATCATCGGCCGCCGCGAGGCGGTCGTCGAGGACAAGCCGGGCGTCACCCGCGACCGCGTCACCTACGAGGCCGAGTGGGCCGGCCGCCGCTTCAAGGTCGTCGACACCGGCGGCTGGGAGCAGGACGTCCTCGGCATCGACGCCTCCGTCGCCGCCCAGGCCGAGTACGCCATCGAGGCCGCCGACGCGGTCGTCTTCGTCGTGGACGCCAAGGTCGGCGCCACCGACACCGACGAGGCCGTCGTCAGGCTGCTGCGCCGGGCCGGCAAGCCCGTCGTGCTGTGCGCCAACAAGGTCGACGGCCAGAGCGGCGAGTCCGACGCGGCCTCGCTGTGGTCGCTGGGCCTCGGCCTGCCGCACCCGGTCTCCTCGCTGCACGGCCGCGGTACGGGCGACATGCTCGACGCCGTCCTCGAAGCCCTGCCCGAGGCGCCCGAGCAGACCTTCGGGGGCGCCGCCCCCGGCGGGCCGCGCCGCATCGCGCTCATCGGGCGCCCGAACGTCGGCAAGTCCTCCCTGCTCAACAAGGTCGCGAAGGAGGACCGGGTCGTCGTCAACGAGCTGGCCGGCACCACCCGCGACCCGGTCGACGAGCTGATCGAGCTCGGCGGCGTCACCTGGAAGTTCGTGGACACCGCGGGCATCCGCAAGAAGGTGCACCTCCAGCAGGGCGCCGACTACTACGCCTCCCTCCGGACGGCCGCCGCCGTCGAGAAGGCGGAGGTCGCGGTCATCCTGATCGACACCACCGAGACGATCAGCGTCCAGGACCAGCGCATCATCACCATGGCCGTCGAGGCGGGCCGCGCGATCGTGATCGCGTACAACAAGTGGGACGAGCTCGACGAGGAGCGCCGCTACTACCTCGAGCGCGAGATCGAGACCGAGATGCAGCAGGTCGCCTGGGCGCCCCGCGTCAACGTCTCGGCGCTCACCGGCCGCCACATGGAGAAGCTGGTCCCGGCGATCGAGACGGCCCTCGCCGGCTGGGAGACGCGCGTCCCCACCGGCCGGCTGAACGCCTTCCTCGGCGAGGTCGTCGCCGCCCACCCGCACCCGATCCGCGGCGGCAAGCAGCCCCGCATCCTGTTCGGTACCCAGGCGGGAAGCAAGCCGCCGCGGTTCGTCCTCTTCGCCTCCGGCTTCCTGGAGCACGGCTACCGGCGCTTCATCGAGCGCCGACTGCGCGAGGAGTTCGGGTTCGAGGGAACCCCGATCCACATCTCGGTGCGGGTGCGCGAGAAGCGCGGCGCCGCCTACAAGAAGAAGAAGTAGGGGCCAAGAAGAAGAAGTAGGGGCCCAAGTTAGAAGTAGCGCGGAACTTGGCCGCGTCGGGGTGTCAGTAGCCCCGGCGCGGGGCGGGCGGCAGGGCCGCCGGGATGTGCTGCATCCCGGTCTGGTGCTGCCGCCCGTTGGCGTATCCGGAGGAAGGCGCGGCTGAGGCGGCGGTAGCGGCGTACTGCGGGGCGCCCTGGCCCGCGTACGAGTACACGGGCTGAGGCGGCTGAAGCTGGGGGGTGTACGCGGGCTGCTGCCACGCGGAACCGTTCCATCCGGTGCCGGTGCCGGTGCCGCCGCCGCTGCCGTACGAGGAGCCGGAGCCGGTGTACGTGCCCCCGTACGAGAACGCCGTGAAGCCGAGGTCCTCCTCGCCCGTACGGTCGCCCGGCAGCGCCCTGAAGGCGCGCAGGTACTCCGAGTACAGGGTGTCGAAGATCGGGGTGTGCGAGGCGGCCGGAGCGATGTCCCGGTCCCGTGCGGGGCGCAGCGGCGGGACGGTGCTCGGGTGGTACGGGGCGCGGGAGGGGTCGTATGAGTGCACGTAACAGCCAACGAACCCGTTGCCCTGCGGATGCGGGGGTCAGGGGAGAAAACGCAGATCGCCGGGGGTGCGCGGGACGGACCGCGCACCCCCGGCGCATGCCACCCGGCCCCCACGGCAGGGGGCGGACGGCCGTTCGGGAGGGAAAGGGGATCAGGCTCCCGGCGTACCCGCCAGGGGCATCGAGGCGGCCACCAGCTTGCCGCCGGCCGCCGCCTTGTCCAGCGCGTCGCGCAGCAGGTCCTCGCGGGGCTGCTGGCCGATGGAGCCGACGGGGGCGGCGTAGATGAGCACGCGCTGGGTCTTGTTGACGGCGGCCCGCCAGCCCTCGGTGACCGAGAGCGCCTGGTGCGCCTGCCACCAGGCGACCTGGCCGCCGCCCTCGGTGCCGGGCTGGAGGACGGCGTGCAGCTGACCGGCGGCGAGCAGGACGGACCAGCCGTTCAGGGGGGAGGGGAGCTCGGCGGTGTCGGTGACCGGGATGAAGCCCTGCTCGATCAGGAGCGGCAGGAAATCGTCGCCGGGGCCGGTGGTGCCGGGGCGGGCGATTGGCGCGGTCGGCTCGACGACGAGGGCGGGGTGCAGTTCGCCGCCGATCAGGACCAGGCCGCTCGTGATGCCGAGGACGGCCTGGCCGCCGGGCACGGACTGCGGAACATCGCCGGCGCCGTCGGCGGCCGCGGCGGGGGCCGGGCTGTCGCCGGTGATGCTGCGGACGGCGCCCTGCAGCTGCTCCTCGGGGACGGTGACGACCTGGGAGGGGATACAGCCGGCGTGGGCGAAGGCGAGGACGGCGGTTTCCTCGCCGACGAACAGCACCGTGCTGGTCCGCTCGCGCTCGGGGTCTCCGGGGGTGCGGCAGGAGGTGCAGTCGTAACTGCCCGGCGCGTCGTCGCCGACGAGCAGCCTGTCGGCTTCTTCGTCACCGATCTCGGCACGTACCTCATCACTGACGTCGAGCATGCGCGGCACGGGGTGGCTCCTCGGACTAGGGCGTGCGGGGGCCGGGGGGTTCCCGGCTCGCCGGGCTCAACGGGGGAGCGGCGTGCGGGGTCACGCCGTTTGAGGGAACGGAATCGAACCGGGCCCCCGGACGAGTGAACGGTCTGACCGGGGTTTCGTTTTGATGCCAACTCTTTTTTGATTGTGCGCAGTTGGTGGCCAGTGCTGGCCGTTTCCGGGTGGGGTGGCGGCTCGGCCGTCCGGGTGGGGCCCGGGGGAGAGCCGCGTGGCGGGTCCGGAGGGCGGGAAGGCGCTGCCTAGCGTGACCCGATGCCCGATCTCCGCCTGCGGATCTTTTCGGCTTGTGCCGCTGCGGCTGTCGCTGCCGGTTCCGCTGTCGCTGTCGCTTCCGCTGTCGCTTCCGCTGTCGCGCTGGTGCTCGTACTCCCGTGGGGTCCGGTGGCGGCCGCCGCCACGGCCGTGGCTCCGCCGCCGTCGGCGCCCGGGCCCGCGGGGGCGGTGCGTCCCGGCTCGCCGGGGGTGATCGGGCTCGGGCTCGGGGTCGGGGTCCGGCTTGGCTCCGCCTGGGGCTTCGGCGGCGGAGCCGTCTGGGGCTCCGGCGACGTCAGCGGCTTCTCCGGTTCCTGTGGCTCCTCCGGGCTCTCCGGCCCCTGTCGCCCCTACGGCCTCTCTGGTTCCTGCGGTGCCTGCGGTGCCTGCGGTGCCTCCGGTGCCTCCGGTTCTTCCGGCTCCCGCGCTCGCGGTGTCGGCTCGCTCGGCCGTCGTTCCGTCGCCTCCCCGCTGAACACCACCGCACCGCGCCGCAGTTCGTGTACGAGGACCCCGGCGCGGGCCAGCGCGGCCGGCACCCGCTGTTCGGCCAGCACCACGGCGGCACCGGAGCCGGCGGCGCGGATGGCGAGGAGGGCGTAGGTCCGGGCGGCGACGGCGGGGGACATGCCCTGGGTGGGTTCGTCGAACAGGAGCACGCTCGCGTCGGCGCTGAGGAGCGCGCGGGAGAGGGCGAGCATCCGCTGTTCGCCGCCGGACAGCGTGCCGGCGGGTCGGCTTAGCAGGGCTGCCAGGGCCGGATACGCATCGAGCGCGGCGTCGTACCGGGCGCCCGGTGAGAAGAGGCCGAGGTTGTCGGCGACGGTGAGCGACGGGTACACGGCCTCCCGGTCCGGTACGAAGCACAGCCCGCGCCGGGCGCGTTGGTGGGCCCGGATGCGGGTGACGTCGGCGCCGTGCCACAGGACGCGGCCGGAGCTGAGTGGGACGGACCCGGCGAGGGCGCGCAAGACGGTGGTCCGGCCGGAGCCGTTGGGGCCGAGGAGCAGGGTGAGGGTCCCCGCCGGGACGGGCAGGTCGATGCCGTGCAGGGCCTCCAGGGGGCCGTAGCGGACGCGGGCGGCGCGCAGCGCCATCTCAAGTGGCATGGAGGCGGCCGTTCTTGAGGGTGTGGAGGGTGCCGGCGAGTACGGAGAGGAACTCCAGGTCGTGCTCGATGACGACCAGGGCCATGCCGTCGGCGGCGAGCGCGCGCAGGAGCAGGGCGAGGACGGCGACCTCGGCCTCGTCGAGTCCGGCGGTGGGCTCGTCGAGCAGCAGGACGCGGGGGGAGCCTGCAAGGGCGCGGGCGAGCTCGGTCCGGCGGAGGGCCCCTGTGGGGAGGCGGGCGGTGAGGGTGTCGCGGTCGGGGAGCAGGGCGAGAAGCCGCATGGCCTGCGTGGCGGCGCCGAGCGAGTCCCCGGCCCCTCCGCCCTCGCCCGGGCCCCTTCCCAGGCCTCCTCCCCGGCTCCTTCCCCGGCCGAGACCGTGCTCGGCGCCGACGCGGATGTTGTCGGTGACGGTGAGGCTGCCGAAGACGGCAGGTTGCTGGAAGGTCCGGGCGAGTCCGATGCGGGCGCGGGCGTGCGGGGGGAGGGCGGTGATGTCCCGGCCGTCGAGGGTGATCCGCCCGGCGGCGGCGCGGATCGTCCCGGCGAGGCAGTGCAGCAGCGTGCTCTTGCCGGCGCCGTTCTCACC
>NZ_JAGGOY010000022.1:0-110677 GCF_018614095.1 Streptomyces sp. ISL-87
CCCTTGGAATTGATCATCTAGTACGAGCGCGCGACGATCGCGACCGTACCGGGGGCGTCGTCCGCCTCCGGAACCGACCCGTCCTCGGCGATCAGGCAGCGCACGGAGACGGCCTGCTCGGCGAGCTTGGCCTCGCCCTCCGGCCCGAGGTCGGCCCACGGGATCCGCGCCCAGCCACCGGCGATGGCGGCCTCGGCGGCCTGCTCGATGGTCGCGACGTCGGAGGTACGGGCCTCACGGCGCTCGCGGGACTCGCGCAGCAGCTGCGCCTGGTCCTCCTCCAGCACCTTGGGCAGCAGGTCCAGCAGCGCGTCGATCCGCACCGGCTCCTTGCCGCCGGGGATACGGCGGGCCAGCATAGCGGTGCCGTTCTCCAGGTCGCGCGGGCCGATCTCGATGCGGACCGGTACGCCCTTGAGCTCCCAGTCCACGGCGCGGCGGCCGAAGGGGGTGTCGACGCGGTCGTCGACGAACACCCGCAGGCCCGCGGCCTTCAGCTGGGCGCCCAGCTCGCGGACCTTCGCCACGGCCTCGTCGCCCTTGATCGCCATGACGACGACCTGGACGTGCGCGAGGCGCGGCGGGACCCGGAGACCGTTGTCGTCGCCGTGGGACATGATCAGGCCACCGACCATGCGGGTCGAGACGCCCCACGAGGTCTGCCAGACAAGCTCCTGCTTGCCTTCCTTCGACAGGTACTGGGTGTTGAAGGCCTTGGCGAAGTTGGTGCCGAGCTCGTGGCTCGTGCCCAGCTGCAGGGCCTTGCCGTCGCCCATCATGCCCTCGAGGGTGAGGGTGTTGATGGCGCCGGCGAAGCGCTCCTTGGCGGTCTTGCGGCCGAGCACGACGTCGATGCCGAGCACGTTCGTCATGAAGTCGCCGTAGACGTCCCTGTGGATGCGGGCGGCGTAGTCGCGGGCGTCCTCGTAGGTGGCGTGGGCCGTGTGGCCCTCCTGCCAGAGGAACTCGCTCGTACGGAGGAATACGCGCGGGCGCATCTCCCAGCGGACGACGTTGGCCCACTGGTTGATGAGGAGCGGCAGGTCCCGGTAGCTCTGGACCCACTTGGAGAAGTAGTCGTTGATGATCGTCTCGGAGGTGGGCCGGACGACGACCGGCTCGTCCAGCTCCTTGCCGCCGCCGTGCGTGACGACCGCGAGCTCGGGGGCGAAGCCCTCGACGTGCTCGGCTTCCTTCGTCAGGTACGACTGCGGGATGAACAGCGGGAAGTACGCGTTCTGGGCGCCCGCGTCCTTGATGCGCGCGTCCATCTCCTGCTGCATCCGCTCCCACAGGCCGTAGCCGTACGGCCGGATGACCATGGTGCCGCGCACCGGACCGTTGTCGGCCAGCTCGGCCTTGTTGATCAGATCCTGGTACCAGCGGGGGAAATCCTCCGCCTGCGGGGTGAGAACGGGTGCCTTTGCCATGGCGCGAATGGTACGGCGCCCCGCGCGCCGAGCGTGAATCGGGTGGCGCGCTCCTCTGGACGCGGGGGCGAATGGGGAGTTCCCTGGCAACGGGGGCAGGGGGGCGAGACGGAATCAGGAGCGCTCTTTCGATGACACCGACGCCGACGGCGACGCTCGTCGCCCGGGACTGGGCGGAGATCCAGGAACGGATGCTGGTACCGCTGTACGAAGCGGTCTACGACCGGCTGGAGGTCGGGCCGGGCGACCGGCTGCTCGGCCTCGACTGCGGGGCCGGGCTCGCCCTCCTGCTGGCCGCGGGGCGGGGAGCCCTGGCCACGGGTGTGGAGGCGGATCCGGCCAGGCGTGCGCTGGCGCGCGAGCGGCTGCTGAAGGTGGCGGCGGCTCCCCCGAGACCCGCGGTCCCGTACGACGTGCTGCTCGCCTTCTCGCCCGGCCCGGGCGACTTGGCCGCGGCCCTGCCGGCGGTCCGGCGGGGCGGGGCGGTGGTGCTGGCCGACTGGGGCCCGGCGGAGCGGTGCACGGTGCCGACGGTGCTGGGCGGCGGTCCGGTGGCACGGGATCTGGACGCGGTGGTGTCGGCGGCCGGGCTGGTGCCGGACGGGTCGGGCCGGGTGTTCTGCCCCTTCGGGTACGCGGATGTGGACAGCGCGGTGCGGGGGCTCCTGTCGACGGGGCTGTACCGGTGCGCCGATCCCGCGCTCGCGGAGAAGGAACTGGCGGAGGCACTTCACCCGTTCGAGCGCGGTGACGGTGCCGTGTGGCTGCCGAACATCTTTCGGTACGTGGTCGCCCGAGTGGCCTAACCGGGGCCTAACCGGCCGGCCGATTCCAGGGCCTGACGTCGGCGGGGCCTGACACCGGCGGGGCCGCTGGATTCAGCCCCGCCGGGCGGTGGATCGTTTCGCCCGGACGGCCGCCGTGGCCAACCGGCGAAATCCAGGATCCTGGTTACTGTCCTTTACGTGAACGGCTTCGACGACAGGCTCCTGACCCGCAACGGCCTCGCGGCCCGGCAGCTCGCCGCCCTGTTGCTGAACCACGAGCCAGACACCCGGCTCCCCCGGGTCCGCGACTTCGCCGAGGAGCTGGGCGTCGGCAACGGCACCGTCCAGGCCGCACTGGCCCTGCTGGAGGAATCCAGGGCGATCGAGACCACCGCCCGGGGCCATCTCGGGACCTTCCTGGTCCGCTCCGACCGGGGAATACTCTGGCGCCTCTCGGGCCTCGGCACCCTGCTCGCCGCGATGCCGCTCCCCCACTCCCGCCGCTACGAGGGCCTCGCCACCGGGCTGCGCACCGCGTTCGAGGCCGCCGGCGCGCCCTTCGCGATCACCTTCATGCGCGGCGCGGCCGCCCGTACGGCCGCCCTGGCCGAAGGCAAGGTCCACCTGGCGGTGCTGTCCCGCTTCGCCGCCGACCGGGTGATCGCGGAGCAGCCGGTCGAGCTGATCGCGGACCTGGGCCCGTCCACGTACGTCGGCGGGCACGGTCTGGTGCTGCGGCGCGGGGTCGCCATCGGCTCCCCGGGGCTGCGGGTCGCGGTGAACGCCGCCTCGCAGGAACAGCCGATGCTGGCCCGGCGGGCGTTCGCCGGGCGGGACGACATCCGCTGGATCGAGGCCTCGCCGCTGCGGCTGCGGGAACTCTTCGACCGGGGGAAGGCCGATGCGACCGTGTGGAACCTGGACGAGGTGGAGGGCCGGCTCGGTGAGGGAGTGGAGGTGCAGCCGCTGGGCGACGAGGCCGCGCGGGAGCTGTCGCTGCGCCATTCCAGCGCCGCGATCATCGGCCGGACGGAGGGGGCGCGCGCACTGGCCGCCGTACGCGGGGCGCTGGATCTCTCGCTGATCACCGACGTGCAGGGCCAGGTCCTGCGGGGGGAACGGGTCCCCGCCTACTAGCCTGCTGAGTGCCGGCTCGCCCCCAGCCCGGGCTCGGGCGCGAGAATCCAAAATCCTGGTTACTGTCAATTCACCCGAACGGACGATCGTGGACGATCAGCTCGCACTCCGGATCCGGCTCTTCCGGGACAGCGGACAGGTACGCCCCGAGGTCGCCGAGTTCGTCGCGACCGAGCTCGGTGCGCTGGCGGCCGAGGGCCGGACCGTCACCGAGGCCACGGCAAGCATGCTGACGAGCCATCTGATGATGGCCCTCACCCGGCTCCTGGACGGCGAGCCCGTCGAGCAGGCCGACCCCGACGGCCAGTTGGCCGCCGAGCTGGCCGGCCACCCCGAGGCCGTCGAACGGGCGTACGCCATCGCCGCACGCGCCGCCGGCTCCCTGGGCGCCCCGCTCCCCGACTCCGAGATCGCCTTCCTGGGCCTGCACCTGGCCGTGCTCGGCCGCCCGTCCCCCTGACACCCATGACACCCCTGACACCCCTGACACTCTCGCCACGCAAGGAGTACGACCATGGCGAAGATCCTCACTGGCGGCGTCGGCAAGGCCGAGGTCGCCACCACCGTCACCGGCCTCGGCCTCAGCGGCATCGAGATCACCGTGTCCAACGACATGGACGCGGCCCTGGAGCTGCGTACGGGCCAGGCCGACTACTTCCTCGGGACCTGCCACACCGGCGCCGGCGCCTCCCTCGGCGTCCTCGTCGGCCTGCTGGGCGGCCCCGCCTGCCACACCTTCGGCCGCTCCGTTCCCACCGAGGCCGACATCATGGCCCTGCTGGCGCAGGGCAAGCAGGTCTTCGGCTTCGCCGTCGACCGGATCGAGACCGTCGCACCGATGATGGCCCGCGCCATCGCCGCCAGGGTCGCCTGACCTCGTGGGCGCCACCCTCGTGAGCCCCGCCCTCGCGAACGCCGCCCTCGCGGACACCACGCTCGCCGCCGCGGGCGCCGGTCTCGAATTCTCGACGCCTCAGAAACTGCTGGTCGTCGGGTTGTGCGCGCTGACCGCCTGCATCGCGCACATGGCGCTGGCCGTCTTCAACGACGGCGTACGTCCGTTCATGCTCGACTTCATCCACGGACGCACCACGCGCAACGCGACCACCGCCGTGTCCTTCGGCCTCTCGGCCGGCTTCATCTTCGGACTCGGCGCGCCGATGGCACTCAGCAGCGGGGTCCTCAACCCCTGGCTGCTGTTCCTCCCCACCGACATCCTCGGCATCCTCGCCCCGAAGAAGTGGCTGGCGCCGCTGCTCGGCGCCGGCTGGGGCGCGGTCGTCGTCTTCGGCCTGAACGGCGCGAACGACCTGGCGCACGGACTCCCGGTCGACTTCCTGACGGCGATGCAGCAGATGTCCACGCCGATCCTGTTCCTGTTCACGCTGTTCCCCGTGCTCGCCGTCACCAAGCAGTTCGGGCGGCTGCGCGGCGGGCTCACCGGCGCCGTCGAACTGGTCCTGGTCGTGCTGACGATGAAGGTCTGGCCGCACATGTTCGCGGGTGCGGCGGCCATGGCGGTGGGCATGCTGATGCTGATCGGCTTCGCCGTCGCCAAGGACCTCGGGCAGCGCCGGGCCGACCGGGCCGCGGGCGGCGTCCCGTACGGGCTCCCCGGGGGCGTCGAGGACCCGATGGCCTCGCTGTTCAGCGCGGGTGCGGCGCGGCTGCGGCGTTACCTGCCGCTGTTCATGGCGCTGGGCGCGGGTGTGTGCGTACTGGCCCAGATGAAGATGTTCGGCGGAGGGGAGGCCACCAGTTTCCTCATCGCCAAGGGCCGGTACGCCGAGGCGGCGCAGGTCGACTTCTACCGGGCGTTCGGTTTCGTCCCGCTGATCGCGACGACCGCCCTGGCCTCCGGCGCGTACGCGGTCGCGGGCTTCACCCTGGTGTACCCGATCGGCTATCTGCTGCCGAACCCGTTCGTGGCCGCCGCCGTCGGCGCCCTGGTGTTCGCCCTCGAAGTCCTCGCGCTGTCCTCCGTCGGCGCGGCGCTCGGGCGGCTCCCGAGCGTCCGCGATTCCTCGGAGCACCTGCGCGGCGCGATCGGCGACGCGCTCGGGCTCGCCATCCTGTTCGGCTCGCTGATGGCCGCCAACGCGATGGGCGGCGGGCTCGGGATCCTGATCTGCGGCGGGCTGTACCTGCTCAACGAGGCGATGGGCCGGCCGGTCGTGAAGATGGCCGCCGCCCCGGCCGCCGTGGTCGCCGGGGGTGTCGTGCTCAACGTCCTGTACTGGCTGGACCTCTTCGCTCCGGCCGGGGGGTGAGCGGCGTGACCTTTCTGCGGACGGTCCGGGGACCGCTGTCGCCTGCGGCGGTACGGGGACCCGCGCTGGCCCACGAGCACCTGGTGCTCGACCTCGACCGGGCCGGCGACGGGGCTGCCGTCCTGGACCCGCTGGCCGACGCCCCCGCCGTCACCAAGGAACTCGCCGCCCTGCGCGAGGAGTTCGGGCTCTCCCTCGTGGTGGAGCTGACCTGCCGGGGCATGGGCCGTGACGCCGGGGCGCTGGCGCGGATCTCGGCGGCCTCCGGGGTGCCGGTGGTGGCGGCCACCGGCTGGTACTACGAGGCCTTCCACCCCGCGGAGGTCGGTCAGGCCGGGGCCGGGCAGCTCGCGCGGACGCTGATCGGCGAGATCGAGGGCGGAATCGGGGCCACCGGGATCCGCCCCGGTGTCATCGGCGAGGTCGGCAGCCACGGGGACCGGCCCACCGGGCCGGAGACGCGCGTGCTGCTGGCCGCCGCGCTGGCCGCCACCGCGACCGGGCTCTCCGTCGTCACGCACGCGCAGCTCGGGCGCGGCGGCCCGGCCCAGGTGGAACTGCTGACCGGCGCCGGGCTCGGCCCGCACCGGATCTGCGTGGGCCATCAGGACCTGCTGGACGATCCGGGCGTGCACCGGGAGCTGGCCGCGGCCGGGGCGTACGTCGGCTTCGACACCATCGGCAAGGAGGGCTACGCGAGCGACTCCGTACGACTGCGGCTGCTGCTGGCCCTGATCGAGGCGGGGCACGCCGACCGGGTGCTGCTGAGCTGCGACATCTCGCGGCGCGGCTACCTGGAGGCAGAGGGCGGCCAGGGGTACGGGCACTTGTTCCGCTCGTTCCTGCCCCGGCTGCGGGCGGCCGGGGTGGGCGAGGACCTGATCGACCTGATGACGCGGCGCAATGTGCTGCGGTTCCTGACCGGTGGCGGTACCGCCGGTGCGTGTGAGGAGGGCCCGTGACGCGGCTTCCCGAGACCTACCCGTTGGCCACCGTCCCGCTCGCGGATGCCGTGGCCCGGCAGTTCCGGCTGCTGGAGTGCACCGCCGCCCATTTCGAGGGCCCACAGCTCTTCGAGGCCGACGCCGGGGTGGTCCCCGGGCTCGGGCGGCCCCGTACGACCGCCCGGGTCGAGGCCGTGCTCGCCGCGTTCCTCGGCGCCGAGGACGTCGCCCTGGTGCAGGGCGCCGGGACCGGGGCGATCCGGGCTGCGCTCGGCGCCGCCGTGACCTCGGGGGAACCGCTGCTGATCCACCGGGCACCGGTGTACCGGAGCACCGCCGTCACCCTGCGGGCGCTGGGCGTCAGGGAGGTCGAGGCGGACTTCAACGACGCGGCCGCGTTGAAGGAGGCGCTGGCGGGCGGGCGGTTCCGGTTCGCGTACGTGCAGCACACCCGGCAGCGGCTCGGCGACTCCTACGACCTCGGCGACGTGCTCGCCGCCTGTGCGGCCGCCGGTGTACGGAGCATCGTGGACGACAACTACGCCGTCCTGCGGGTTCCGGCCTGCGGGGTGGAGCTGGGCGCCGACGCCTCCTGCTTCTCCCTCTTCAAGCTGCACGGCCCCGAGGGGGTGGGTGTGGTGGCCGGGGCCCGCGATCTGGTCGGGCGGGTCCGGGCCGACAACTACTCCGGCGGCGGCCAGGTGCAGGGTCACCAGGCGCTGGACGCGCTGCGCGCCCTCACGCACGTCCCGGTCATGTGGGCCGTCCAGTCGCAGGTCGGGGCCGAGGTGGCGGCCCGGCTGGCGGCCGGGGAGGTGCCCGGGGTGGCCGAGGTACGGATCGCCAACGCGCAGGACCGCTGCCTGCTGGTGCGCCTGGACCGGCCCGTGGCGCGTGGACTGCCCGCCGTGGCCGCCCGGTTCGGGGCGGCGCCCTATCCGGTGGGCGCCAACTCCCGCTATGAGATCGCCCCGCTCTTCTACCGGCTGTCCGGGTCGGCGCTGGCGGACTCGCCCGGGCTCGCCGACTGGGCCGTGCGGATCAACCCGATGCGGGCGGGGGCGGATCTGGTCCTCGGCATCCTCCGTCGTGCGCTGGCCGCGATCGACTCCTCCGAATCCCTCTCCTCCGCCGGACTGGACTGACGATGTTCCTCGACACCGTGCTGCACCGGAATCCGGCCCTCGTCGAGGCGGCGGCCGCCCTGCACCGCTCGGGGGCGATCGCGCCCGACACGTACGTCATGGACCTGGACTCCGTCGAGGCCAACGCGGCCCTCCTCGCCGCCGGAGCCGACCGGCTGGGCCTGACCCTCTGGTTCGTGGCCAAGCAGTTCGGCCGCGTCCCCGAGCTGATCCGGGCCGTCGCCCGGCACCTGCCGGCCTTCGCCGCCATCGACCCGCCGGGCGCGCGGGCGCTGCACGCCGCCGGGGCCCGGGCCGGGAACCTGGGCCACCTCGTCCAGATCCCGCGGCGCGACCTGCCCGAGATGCTGGCCTGGCGCCCTGAGGCCGTCACCGTCTTCGACCTCGCCAACGCCAGGGCCGTCTCGGACGCGGCGCGCGCGCTGGGCTTCGTACAGGATGTGCTGGTCCGGCTGGAGGGGGCCGAGGGCGCCGGGTATCCGGGGCAGGAGGGCGGGGTGCCGCTCGGCTCGCTGGACGGGTACGCCGAGCAGATGGAGCGGCTGCCCGGGATCCGCCTCGCGGGGGTGACCGCCTTCCCGTGCGTACGATGCGACCCCGCGTCGGGGGTGCCCCGGCCGACCGCGAATCTGGCGCTGGCGGTCAAGGCCCGGCAAGTGCTGGCCGCCCGGGGGCACGACGGTCTGAAGCTGAGCGCGCCCGGCGCCACCTCGATGGCCACGCTGGCGCTGCTCGTCGCGCACGGAGCCACCCATGGGGAGCCGGGGCACGCCCTGACCGGAACCACCCCGCTGCACGCCGCGGATCCGCACCAGCCGGAGCGGCCCGCGTACGTGTACGTCACCGAGGTCGCGCACACCCTGGCCGACGGCCGCCCGGCCGTTTTCGGCGGCGGGTTCTACCCGCGCGCCCGGATCAGGGACGCGCTGCTTCCGCGCACCGGCGCACGCCTGCCGGTACGGGACGCGCCCCCGGAGAACATCGACTACTACCGCCTGCTGGGAGCACCTTCGGACGGGGCGGTCCGGGCCGGGGACACCGCGGTGCTCGCCTTCCGGACGCAGATCTTCGTCACCCGCAGCAGGGTCGCGGTCGTCGCCGGACTGTCCACCGGCTCACCGCGGCTGGTGGGGCAGTACGACGCCCTCGGGCGTGCGCTGTGAGCGGGAGGAAACGAGAAAGGGGCCCGGGCCGTATTCCCGCGTATTCCCGGCCGGGGCCCCTCCCCTGTGCTGCTGCGCCTACTTCATGAACTTCTTGAACTCGTCCGGGAGGTCGAAGTCCTGGGCGGGCTGGCCGCCCGTCGGAAGGCCGAAGGGGCTGCCGCCGGCGGCGGGCTCGACGGCCTGCGGGCCCTGCTCGCGCCGGGCGGCGGCTGCCGCCTCTTCTTCCTTGCGCTTCATCGGGTTGCCGCTCTTGCGCTTGCCCTTGGCCTGCTTGACCTGCTTCTTCTGCCGGCCGGGGCCGCCGCCCATCCCGGGGATGCCCGGCATCCCGGGCATCCCGCCGCCCTGGGCCATGCGGGACATCATCTTGCGGGCCTCGAAGAAGCGCTCGACCAGCGACTTGACGGCGCTGACCTCGGCACCGGAGCCCTTGGCGATACGGGCGCGGCGCGAGCCGTTGATGATGTGCGGGTCGTGGCGCTCGGCCGGGGTCATCGACTTGATGATCGCGGCCATGCGGTCGACGTCGCGCTCGTCGATGTTGTTGATCTGGTCCTTGATCTGCCCCATGCCGGGGAGCATGCCGAGCAGCTTGGAGATGGAGCCCATCTTGCGGACCTGCTCCATCTGGGCCAGGAAGTCGTCGAGCGTGAACTCCTTCGGGCCCTTCGCCAGCTTGGCCGCCATCTTCTCGGCTTCGGCCTGGCTGAAGGTCTTCTCGGCCTGCTCGATGAGGGTGAGCATGTCACCCATGTCGAGGATCCGGCCCGCCATGCGGTCCGGGTGGAAGGCGTCGAACTCGTCGAGCTTCTCGCCGTTCGAGGCGAACATGATCTGCTTGCCCGTGACGTGCGCGATGGAGAGCGCGGCACCGCCTCGGGCGTCGCCGTCGAGCTTGGAGAGCACGACGCCGTCGAAGCCGACGCCGTCGCGGAAGGCCTCGGCGGTGTTGACCGCGTCCTGGCCGATCATGGCGTCGACGACGAAGAGGATCTCGTCGGGGCTGACGGCGTCGCGGATGTCCGCGGCCTGCTGCATCAGCTCCTGGTCGATACCGAGGCGGCCGGCGGTGTCGACGATGACGATGTCGTACTGCTTGGTGCGCGCGTACTCGATGGAGTCCTTGGCGACCTGGACCGGGTCGCCGACGCCGTTGCCGGGGACGGGCGCGTAGACGGCGACGCCTGCGCGCTCGGCGACGACGCTGAGCTGGTTGACGGCGTTGGGGCGCTGGAGGTCACAGGCGACGAGGAGCGGGGCGTGACCCTGCCCCTTGAGCCAGAGGCCGAGCTTTCCGGCGAGGGTGGTCTTACCGGCACCCTGGAGGCCGGCGAGCATGATCACGGTGGGCGCGGTCTTGGCGAAGCGCAGCCGGCGGGTCTCGCCACCGAGGATCGAGACGAGCTCGTCGTTGACGATCTTGAGGACCTGCTGGCCCGGGTTCAGGGCCTTGGAGACCTCTTCGCCGCGGGCGCGCTCCTTGACGTTCGAGATGAAGGAGCGGACGACGGGGAGTGCGACGTCGGCCTCGAGGAGGGCGATACGGATTTCCCGCGCCGCAGCGTCGATGTCCTGCTCGGAGAGGCGGCCTTTGCCCCGGAGGGACTTGAAGGTCGCGCTGAGGCGGTCGGAAAGCGTATCGAACACGGTGGTCGCGATTCCTCGGGTCGGGGGCGTGTGGTCGTCCCCCAGGGTATCGGGCCGCGGTGCGTGCTGGCCCCTGCGGTCTGAGGCTCCGCCGTAACGGGGGGCCGCGCCGGGCCGCCGCCCCCCGGGCGGGGTCAGCGGAGGGCGGCCTCCACGGTGGCGGCCAGGGTGGTCGCCGCAAGCGGCGGCAGGGGTTTGCCGTCCGCGTCGACCACATACAGCGAGTCCACCGCGTTGGCGCCCAGCGTGGAAACGTGCGCGCTGCGGACGCGGACTCCCGAGGATTCCAGGGCACGCCCGATCCGGTGCAGCAGACCGACGGCATCCGGGGCGCGGACCTCCAGGACCGTGGCCAGGGAGGACACCTCGGGGACCACCGTGACGCGGGGTGGCGGCGGGACCACGCCCCGCCGCCGCGGGTACGCCGCCTCGCGGTCCGCCAGCTTCGCGGGGACGTCCAAGGAGCCGTCCAGCGCCCGGATCAGGTCCGTACGCAGCCGGGACACCTCCGGCAGCGAGCCGTACTCCGCCGAGACCCGCCACCGCAGCACCAGGACCTCGCCCAGCTGGTCGGGGAGCTCCAGGGAGCGGAGGTCGGCGGCCCGGACCGTCAGGCGGTGCAGGGCGAGGACGCCCGCCACCGCGGGGAGGACACCCGGCTGGTCGGGGACGGCGACGACCAGCTCCACCCCCACCGCGTCCTCTTCCTGCCGGGCGTGCAGCGCCAGTACCGGTTCGCCCGTGCGCAGCGCCTCCACCGCCAGGCGTTCCTGTTCCGTCGTCGGGATCTCCAGCTCCGTGACGGCGGGAGCAGCACCCTGGAGCAGCGCCGCGACCCGCGCCACCAGGTCCGCCACCAGCGAGCCCCGCCACGTGCTCCACGCCGCCGGTCCGGTGGCCAGCGCGTCCGCTTCCGTCATGGCGTGCAGAATCTCCAGCGTGCCGAGCGACCCCACCGCCTCCGCGACCGACCGCACGGTCGCCGGGTCGTCGAGGTCACGCCGCGTCGCGGTGTCGATCAGCAGGAGGTGGTGACGTACCAGGGAACCCAGTACGGCCACGTCCTCCGCGTCGAAGCCCACCCGGGCCGCGACGTCACGCGCGATCGTCTCGCCGGCCACCGAGTGGTCCCCCGGCCAGCCCTTGCCGATGTCGTGCAGCAGGGCTGCCATCAGCAGGAGGTCCGGGCGGCTCACCCGGCGGGTCAGGGCCGAGGCCCGCACCGCCGTCTCCACCAGGTGCCGGTCCACCGTCCAGGTGTGGACGGGATTGCGCTGCGGCCGGCAGCGGACCCGCTCCCAGTCGGGGAGCAGGCGGCTGATCAGGCCCTCGGCTTCGAGTGCCTCCCAGACCCCGACCGTCGGCTCCCCCGCGCCGAGCAGCGTCACCAGCTGCTCCCGCGCCTCCGCCGGCCACGGCACCGGCAGCGCCTTCGCCTGGGCCGCGAGCCGGCGTACGGCGTGCAGGGATACCGGAAGGCCCGCCTGCGCGGCTGCCGCGCCGAAGCGGAGCGGCAGCACCGGGTCCCGGTCGGGACGCGCGGCGAGGGCCAGTACGGCCTCGCCGTCGGACTCCACGACCCCCTCGGCCAGCGGCGCCCGCTCGGGCACGGCGGCCCCCCGGGTCCCCAGCAGCCCGCGCAGCCTCGGCCGGGCGGCCCGGGCACGCAGCACCCGCCCGACCTCCCGCCAGGTCACGTCACCGGCATACGCGACGACCCGCGCCGCCTCGTACACCTCCCGCAGCAGCGCGTCGGCGTCCAGTAGCCCGAGCTGCGCCGCGACCTGGTCCTGCTCCTGGAGCGAGAGCCGGTCGGTGGCCCGGCCCGTCACCAGGTGCAGGGCGTCCCGCGCGTCCAGCAGCCGCCGGTGCGCCTCGGCCAGGCCCTCGCGCGGGGCGTCGGCCAGCCAGGAGGCGGCCACCGCCCGCAGCGCGGTGACATCGCGGAGTCCGCCGCGGGCCTCCTTGAGGTCGGGTTCCAGCAGGAACCGGAGTTCCCCGGCCCGCTCGGCCCGCTCCCGGCACAGGGAGTGCAGCTGCGGCAGCCGCTTGGCCGCCTGGTTGCGCCAGTCGGCCAGTACGGAGGTGCGCAGGCCCGCCAGCAGCCCCGCGTCGCCGGCGACGGGCCGGGCGTCCAGCAGCCCGAGGTGCACCTTGAGGTCCTCGCCCGCCGTCTTGCGGGCCTCGGCGGGGGTCCGTACCGAGTGGTCCAGGGCCACCCCCAGGTCCCACACGGGGTACCAGATCCGGTCGGCCAGCGCGCTCAGCGCCCGCGGTTCGGCCTTGCCGTCGTGGAGCAGCAGCAGATCGAGGTCGCTGCGCGGGGAGAGCTCGCCGCGCCCGTAGCCGCCGACGGCGACCAGGGCCGCACCCCGTACGCCTGTTTCCCTTATGGCCGTCGCGAACAGCGCCTTCAGCCAGTTGTCGGTCAGCCCGGACAGGGCGGAACGCCGGGAAGGCCCGGACCGCGACTCCTCCTGGAGGAGTCGCAGCCGGGCCGCGGCGTAACCGCTGGGTCCCGAGTCGGCCGGATCGGTCGTGGTCTCTTCGACGCTCGTCACCCAGGAGCTCCCGTCACCTAGAGCGCGTCAGCGCCGCGCTCGCCGGTACGGACCCGGATGATCGAGTCCACGGGTACGCTCCACACCTTGCCGTCACCGATCTTGCCGGTGTGGGCGGCGGTGACGAGCACATTCATCACATCGTCGGCCGCGTCGTCCTCGACGACCACCTCGATGCGGATCTTCGGTACGAGATCCACGGTGTACTCGGCGCCCCGGTAGACCTCGGTGTGGCCGCGCTGGCGGCCGTATCCGCTGGCCTCGGAGACCGTGAGCCCCTGGATCCCGAACCTCTGGAGGGCGTCCTTGATCTCGTCCAGCCGGTGCGGCTTCACGATCGCGGTGATGAGCTTCATGCGTCAACCTTCTTGCTCGCGGCGGCAGCGGTGGTCGGTACGGCGGTGCTCCGGGAGGAGGCGCCGCCGCCGGCTCCGCTGAAGTCGTAGGCGGTCTCGGCGTGCTCGACCTGGTCGATGCCGGAGACCTCGTCGTCCTCGGTGACCCGCATTCCGATCGTCTTGTCGAGGAGGAAGGCGAGGATCGCGGACGCGACGAGAGAGTAGGCGAGGACGGCGAAGACTCCGATGGCCTGCTTGCCGAGCTGCTCCAGGCCGCCGCCGTAGAAGAGGCCGGCCGCGTCGGACTGGACCCCGCCGGTGGCGAAGAGGCCGACGAGGAGGGAGCCGATGACGCCGCCCACGAGGTGGACGCCGACCACGTCGAGGGAGTCGTCGTAGCCGAACTTGTACTTGAGGCCGACGGCCATGGCGCAGACGACACCGGCGATGGCCCCGATGGCGATCGCGCCGAGCGGGGAGCAGGAGCCGCCGGAGGGGGTGATGGCGACGAGGCCCGCGACGGCGCCGGAGGCCGCGCCGAGGGTGGTGAAGGAGCCGTGGCGCAGCTTCTCGTAGCCGAGCCAGGCGAGCATGGCGGCGGCGGGGGCGATCTGGGTGTTGATGAACATCACCGCGCCGACGCCGTCGTCGTTGCCGAGCCAGGACCCCGCGTTGAAGCCGAACCAGCCGAACCACAGGAGACCGGCGCCGAGCATCACGAGCGGGAGGCTGTGCGGGCGCATCGGGTCCTTCTTGAAGCCGACCCGCTTGCCGATGACGAGGATCACGCCGAGGGCGGCGGCGCCGGCGTTGATGTGGACGGCGGTACCGCCGGCGAAGTCGATGACGCCGAGCTCGAAGAGCCAGCCGCCGGCGCCCCACACCCAGTGGGCCACGGGGAAGTAGACGACGGTGACCCATAGGGCGCTGAACAGGGCCCAGGCGCTGAACTTCACGCGGTCGGCGAGGGCGCCGCTGATCAGGGCCGGGGTGATCACGGCGAACATCAGCTGGAAGACGGCGAAGACGTAGACCGGGATGGTGTAGCCGTCCCACAGCTCGGTGATGCCGATGCCGCTGAGGCCGACGTAGTCGGAGGACCAGCCGATGATGGAGCCGGAGTCGGTGCCGAAGGCGAGGCTGAATCCGTAGAGGACCCAGAGGATCGTGACGATCCCGAGGCTGATGAAGCTCATCATCAGCATGTTGAGGCTGCTCTTGACGCGGACCATGCCTCCGTAGAAGAAGGCGAGTCCCGGGGTCATCAGCATGACCAGGGCGGAGCAGATGAGCATGAACCCGGTGTTCGCGGCAGACAGCGTCGGGGCGTCTGCCGCGAGGGTCGTGATGGCTGATGCCATCGGCGTCTCCTCGTCGTCGGTACGTTCGCGTGCGGGCGATCGTGAAACCTGAGCGGCGCAAGGCGTAAGGCCTGGGGGTGGGCCTGGGGGCTGGCCGGTTATTGGCCATGAGATTCGCGCAGGCCGGTTTCCGGCGGCGCCGCTGGGTGTTTCGCTCCGATGACGAAGAGGTCGGGCGTGTTACGCGTCCATGAACGAGTGGTTCATGAGGCCGGCCGCGGCGGACACCCCGGGTGGCCTGGCTGGGGGAGCCTGATCCTTCACGGGGGGTGCCTGCCGCGGCCGGGGCTTGGGGGCGGCCGAGAGGGCCGTCAGACGGCCTCCGCGGCTTCGGGGAGCCGGGAGGCGAGGTGGTCGGTGAGCCGGACCACCTCGGCGACGTCGCCGTACTCACGGGCGGCGGTGTCTACGGTCTTGCGCAGCCGGGTGTTCACCCGTTCGGAGCGAACCTTTCCCGCCACATCGAGGGCGCGGCCGACCAGGACGGTGGCCTGCTCGGGCTCGCGCTGGAGCAGGTGCACGGTGGCCATGCCGATGAGGTTGAGCGCGTACGAACGCTGGTGTTCGTCGTCCTTCTCGAAGAGTTCGACGGCCCGTTCCATGACCGGTTCGGCGAGGGAGGCGTACGTGGGGCTGCGCCCGGCCACGTAGGCCAGATCGCGGTACGAGTGCGAGTTCTCGCCGTTGAGCTCGGCCTCGGAGAAGAAGCGGATCCAGTCGGGTTCGGGCTCGCCGCCGAAGCCGACGTCGCCGAAGGTGTCCTCGGCCATCCGGA
Source organism: Streptomyces sp. ISL-87 (assembly GCF_018614095.1). Classification (GTDB taxonomy): domain Bacteria; phylum Actinomycetota; class Actinomycetes; order Streptomycetales; family Streptomycetaceae; genus Streptomyces. Next base: position 15,542 of record NZ_JAGGOY010000022.1, read on the forward strand.
CGGCCCGCTTGCAGCGGCTGGGCTGGCCCATGTTGGCGTACGCCCGGGCCTCCATCGCATACAGCATGGCCTGGGTGCGCGGGCCGGCGCAGTCGCGGCTGCCGTACTGCGCGAGGTGGATGAGTTCCAGGGCGTCCTCGGGGCGGCCGAGGTGGATCATCTGGCGGCTCATGTTGGAGAGGATGTACGAGCCGAGCGGCTTGTCCCCGCCCTCCTTGGCGGCGTGCAGCGCGAGGACGAAGTACTTCTGCGCGGTGGGGTGCAGGCCGATGTCGTAGCTCATCCAGCCGGCCAGTTCGGCGAGTTCGGCGGCGACCTTGAAGAGCCGCTTCATGACCGGGGCCGGGTGGTTCTCCTGGAGCAGGTCGGTGACCTCGTGCAGCTGCCCGACCACGGCCTTGCGGCGCAGGCCGCCCCCGCACTGCGCGTCCCACTGGCGGAACATGACCGTGGTGGCTTCGAGGAGGTCGAGCTCCGGCTCGGACAGCCTGGGCGGCCGGTGTCCGGTGGTGAGGCCCGCCGGCCCGCCCTCGGTGCGCGATCCGGGGTCGGCGGCCGGGACCGGGACGAGCCAGCGCTGCATGGGCTCGATGAGGGCGGGGCCGGCGGAGAGGGCGAGCGAGGTCCCGAGGAACCCGCGGCGGGCCAGCATCAGGTCGCTTCGGGAGAACTCGCTGAGCAGCTCCACGGTCTGCGGGCCGGCCCAGGGCAGGTCCACGCCGGAGACGGAGGGGGTCTGGTGGGCGGTGCGCAGGCCGAGCTGTTCGATGGCGACGACGGAGCCGAAGCGCTCGGAGAACAGCTCGGAGAGGATCCGCGGGACGGGCTCGCGGGGCTGTTCGCCGTCGAGCCAGCGGCGTACCCGGGAGGTGTCCGTGCTGATGTGGTGGGCGCCCATCTGGCGGGCCCGCCGGTTGACCTGGCGTGCGAGTTCGCCCTTGGACCAGCCGCTGCGGACGAACCACGAGGTCAGCTGTTCATTGCGGTCGGTGGATCCCGACGGCACCTCGGACTCGTCGCTCGTTCCGCTTGCGCCGTTGCCGCTCACAGGAACGCCCCCATCCGTTTCAGCCTCTTCAGCACAAACCCTGGCTGGAGCGGCAACCGTCGCCACGGACCTTCACAAGTCCTCCACGCATTGCCTCCGGCATACCCACGGACGGGTCCGCCTTCGGGGTTCGTGCACTGAAAGTAATCCTACGATCACCCGCACGGCGAGGTCGATTCCAGAAACGCCACCATTCGCCACCCCTTCGAATGAACTCGCCACCCGCCAGGCGCGATTCACTTGACACCAAGGCGACCCGGACCGGTCAACAGGAGTGCCCTCGGGGCGCGTGCGGCGAGGAGTGCGCCGGGCGCGGTTGCCCCCCGAGCGGCCGGGCAGCAGGTCGCGCCTACGTCGTAACCACCGGCGCGTCCGACCCGTTGGAGGGGGCATGGGCATGGGCTTCACGATCGGCGGCAGCCGCAGCACCAAGGAATTCCGTTCCGGCGCCCGGCGCCGCGGCCGGACGTCGGAGTGTCTGGCCGTGGCGGAGTACACCGGGCTGTGGGGCTGGGACGCCGTCCCCGGCGCGCGGGCCGCGGCCCCTTCCCGCGACTGCTCCTGCGGTCATACGAATTGCCCCGCGCCGGGAGCGCATCCGCTGGACTTCGCTCCCACCGTCCTGGCCGGCGCCACCCTCGACGAGGTCACCGGGATCTGGGGCGAGTACCCGGGCGCGGCCGTCCTGCTCGCCGTGGGCCGAGCCTTCGACGTCCTCGAGGTCTCCGCGGAGGCCGGGCGCCGCGCACTGGTCCGGCTGGAGCGGATGGGCCTGCCGCTCGGGCCGGTCACCGTGACCCCGGACGGGCGGGCCCAGTTCTTCGTGGCCCCGGGCGCCGCCGCCGAGCTGCCCCGGCTGCTGTACCGGATGGGCTGGGACGACGCGGGCCTCGACCTCCGCGCCCTGGGTCACGGCGCCTTCCTCACCGCCCCGCCGTCCGACCACGCGGGCCTGGGCCCGGTCAGCTGGCTGCGCCCGCCGGCGCTGGACTGCGCCGGCGGCCCGCCGCAGGCCCGGCTGCTGCTGGGGACCCTCGCGTACCTCTGCCACCGCTTCCGGCGCTAGGCCCGCTGCCCGCCCGCTCAGCTCATGCCAGTGCCCCCGTGTCCGGTCGGACGCGGGGGCACTGGCATGAGTACGGGCTACGGCTGCGCTCAGTCGCCGATCAGGGCGTCCACGAACGCCTCCGGCTCGAACGGGGCCAGGTCGTCCGGGCCCTCGCCGAGGCCGACCAGCTTGACCGGGACGCCCAGCTCGCGCTGGACGGCGACGACGATGCCGCCCTTGGCGGTGCCGTCGAGCTTGGTCAGCACGATGCCGGTGATGTCCACGACCTCGGCGAAGACGCGGGCCTGGGTCAGGCCGTTCTGCCCGGTGGTGGCGTCCAGGACGAGCAGGATCTCGTCCAGCGGGCCGTGCTTCTCCACGACGCGCTTGACCTTGCCGAGCTCGTCCATGAGGCCGGTCTTGGTGTGCAGGCGGCCGGCGGTGTCGATGAGCACCACGTCGGCACCCTCGGCGATGCCCTCCTTGACCGCGTCGTAGGCGATCGAGGCCGGGTCGCCGCCCTCGGGGCCGCGCACGGTGCGCGCGCCGACCCGCTCGCCCCAGGTCTGGAGCTGGTCGGCGGCGGCGGCGCGGAAGGTGTCGGCCGCGCCGAGCACCACGCTGCGGCCGTCGGCGACGAGCACGCGGGCCAGCTTGCCGGTGGTGGTGGTCTTGCCGGTGCCGTTGACGCCGACGACCATCACGACGCCGGGGGTGTCGACGCCGCCCTCGGTCTTCACCGCGCGGTCGAAGTCGGTGCCGACCAGGGTCAGCAGCTCCTCCTTCAGCAGGGCGCGCAGGTCCTCCGGGGTGCGGGTGCCGAGCACCTTGACCCGGTCGCGGAGCCGGTCCACCAGCTCCTGGGTCGGCACGACACCGACGTCGGCGATGAGGAGGATCTCCTCGATCTCCTCCCAGGTGTCCTCGTCGAGGTGCTCGCGGGAGAGCAGCGTGAGCAGCCCCTTGCCGAGCGAGTTCTGCGACCGGGCGAGGCGGGCGCGCAGCCGGACGAGGCGGCCGGCAGTGGGCTCGGGCACCTCGATCTCGGGCGCGGCGGGAGCTTCCGGCTCCACCACGACGGCTTCCGCGGCCTCCGCTTCGGGGAGGGCGACCTCCTCGATCGTGCGGCGCGGCTCTTCAACCGTCGGTGCGGCGTCCTCCCCCACCTGCGGTTCGGCGGGCGGGGCAGTGATGGTCGGCGTGCTCGACGGCGCCGAGGGCGGCAGCTGCTTCTTCTTGCGGCTGCTGACCACGAGCCCGCTGATGGCGCCGACCGCGACCAGGGCGATGACTACAGCAAGGATGAGGATTTCCATAACAGAGCCAGTATGCGCGACCCACTGGCAGGCCCCTCCGATCCTGGGGCGAGGCAGCGCCGTAAGCCGGTATTTATGGTTTTAGCGGTAAATCCGCGATGATGGGCGACTCCCCCACCTGCCCCGCCCCCACCGGAGTACTGCATGTCTGCCGAGACCGCCGCCGAGGCGATGGCGGCCCCCGCCGAGACGTCGATCGAGACCCGCGGCCTGGAGCCCGTTCCGGACGGCGAGCGCGGCGGCCGGGTCCGCGAGCTCGTACCCACCTGGGTCGCCGCCAACATCAGCGTGCTGCTGCTGACCATGGGCGCCGGCCTGGTGATCTTCAACAAGCTCAACATCTGGCAGGTGCTCGTCGTCGCGATCGCCGCGCCCGTGGTCTCGTACGGGCTCGTCGGCCTGATCTCCATCGCCGGAAAGCGCGGCGGCGCACCCGGCATGGCCCTGTCCCGGGCTGTCTTCGGGCAGCGCGGCAACCTCTTCCCCGGCGTGCTGATCTGGGTGGCCCGCTGGGGCTGGGAGACCATCAATGCGGTCAGCGGCGCCTTCGCCGTGCTCACGGTGCTGGACCTGCTGTCCGGCGTGAAGAAGAACACCCCGCTGATCGTGGTGACCCTGCTGCTCTTCGTCGGCTGCACCTTCCTGGTCTCGGGGCTCGGCATCAACGCGCTGCGCGTCTGCTCGAAGTGGTCCACGTACCTCTTCGGCGCGTTCAGCGTGCTCGTCCTCGGCTATCTGGTCGCGGAGACCGACTGGTCCGCCGTGTTCGGCAAGCCCGCCGGCTCCACGGCGATGATGGTCGCGGGCATCGGCACCATCGCGGCGGGCGGTATCAGCTGGGTCCCGTCCGGCCCGGACTTCACCCGCTACCTGCCGCGTACGGCCTCCGCCAAGGGCATGGTCGGCGCGACGATCGGCGGCGCGGCCGTCGTCGTCATCCCGATGGTCCTGATGGGCGCGGTCATGGCGGTCGGCACCCCGGACCTGGCCACCGCGCAGGACCCGGTCTCCTTCATCGGCGAGCTGCTGCCCGTCTGGATCGCGGTCCCGTACCTGCTCATCGCGCTCGTCGGCATGCTGCTGATCAACTCGATGTCCATGTACTCGGCCGGTTTCACCGCGCAGACCCTCGGCATCAAGGTCCCGCGCGCGGCGGCGGTCAGCGTCAACGCCGTCATCAGCCTGGTCTTCGGCTTCCTGCTGATGGTGGTCGCGACCAGCTTCTTCGGCTCGTTCATCTCCTTCCTGACCCTGCTGGCCGTGGCCTTCTCCGCGTGGATCGGCGTCTTCGGCGTGGACATGCTCGGCAGGAAGGCCTACGACGGCCGCGCGCTGCTGGACACCACGCGCACCAGCGCCTACTGGTACAAGGGCGGCTTCGCCTGGCAGGCCATGACCGCGTGGGGCGTGGCCCTGGTGGTGGGCCTGCTGTTCACGAAGGTCGACTGGTTCGGCGGCCCGCTCGCCTCCACCTGGATCGGCGAGAACGGCCTGGGCTGGGCGGCGGGCATCGTCACCTCGGCCGCGCTGTACGCCGTACTGCCGCGCACGGCGCCCGCCGGACCCGGCCCGGCCCCGGCTCCGGCCCCGGCTCCGGCTCCGGCTCCGGCTCCGGCTCCGGCTCCGGCTCCGGCCGAGTAGCCCGTGCCCGCCGGATCCCTGTCCAACTGACGTCACGTCAGCTAACGTCCCCCTTCGCCCGCCCACCCACCTCCGGCGAAGGGGGACTTCTCCATGCCCATCACCGTGGCCCGGTTCAATCTCGTCGACCCGAACGGCACCCCCGAGAGCCTCTCCGCCCGCTACAAGGCCGCGCTGGAGATGGCGACGTACGCGGACGACCGCGGGATCGACACCATCCAGACCGAGGAGCACCACGGCACCGGCAACAACTGGCTGCCCTCGCCGTTCGCGTTCGCGGGCGCGGTGTTCGGCGCCACCCGGCGGATCGCCGTCACCGTCTCGGCGATCATCGGCCCGCTGTACGACCCGCTGAAGGTGGCCGAGGACATCGCCGTACTCGACCTGCTGAGCGGGGGCCGCCTCGTCACCGTCGCGGGCATCGGCTACCGGCCCGAGGAGTACGAGCAGCACGGCGTCGAGTGGGGCCGGCGCGGCAAGCTCCAGGACGAGCTGCTGGAGACCCTGCTGAAGGCGTGGACCGGCGAGCCCTTCGCGTTCCACGGCCGGACCGTACGGGTCACCCCGCGACCGTTCACCCAGCCGCACCCGCTGCTCCTGGTCGGCGGCAGCTCCGAGGCGGCGGCCCGGCGCGCCGCCCGGCTCGGGCTGCCGTTCTTCCCCAGCGCGCACCTGCCGGAGCTGGAGGCGTACTACCGGGCGAAGCTCGCGGAGTACGGCACGGAGGGCTTCTGCATGATGCCCGCGGCCGAGACCCCGCTGCTGCACATCGCGCAGGACCCGGACCGGGTCTGGGCCGAGCACGGCGAGCGGTTCCTGCACGAGGCCGGGATGTACGCGTCCTGGCAGTCGAAGGACATCCGCAGCGCGGTACGGTCGGCCGCGCGCTCGGTGGCGGAGCTGCGCGCGGAGGGCGTCTACCGCGTCCTCACCCCGGCGCAGGCGGTCACGTACGCCCGCGGCGCCGGCGAGGCGGGGAACCTGGTGCTGCACCCGCTCTGCGGCGGGATGCCCATCGACGAGGGCTGGCGCAGCCTGCACCTGCTGTGCGAACAGGTACTGCCCCGGCTCAAGAGCTGAGCGGGGGCAGTACCTGTCACAAGAGGAGAGGGGGTATTGGCGGGGGTGGTTACCCCATCTCCTCCAACGCCTTGCCCTTGGTCTCCGGCACCCACTTGAGGATGAACGGGATCGAGAGCAGGGCGAAGCCCGTGTAGATGACGTACGCGCCGGACAGGTTCCAGTCGGACAGCGTCGGGAACGAGACGGTGATGACCCAGTTGGCGACCCACTGGGCGGCGGCCGCGACACCGAGCGCCGCGGCCCGGATGCGGTTGGGGAACATCTCGCCGAGCAGCACCCAGACCACCACGCCCCAGGAGAGGGCGAAGAAGAGCACGAAGGAGTGCGCGGCGATCAGCGCGACCGTGCCCTGGGCGTCCGGCATGGTGATGTTGTCCCCGCTGCCCTCCTTGTAGGAGAAGGCCCAGGCGCAGACGCCGAGGGAGATCGCCATGCCGACCGAGCCGATGAGCGCGAGCGGCTTGCGGCCGAGCCGGTCGACGAAGATCATCGCGATCACGGTGCCGATGATGTTGATGATGGACGTGGTGAAGGAGTAGAGGAACGAGCTGCTCGGGTCGATGCCGACGGACTGCCACAGCGAGGAGCTGTAGTAGAAGATCACGTTGATGCCGACGAGCTGCTGGAAGACCGAGAGGCCGATGCCGATCCAGACGATGGGCATCAGGCCGAAGCGGCCGCCGAGCAGGTCCTTGAAGGTGGACTTGTGCTCGGAGCGCATGGCGAGGTCGATCTCGGCGACACGGGTGTCCACGTCGATCCGGGAACCCTCGACCTCGCGCAGCACCTTCTTGGCCTCGTCGGTGCGGCCGACGGAGATCAGGAAGCGCGGGGACTCCGGGATGACGAAGGACATCAGCCCGTAGAGCACGGCCGGGACGACCATGACGCCGAGCATCCACTGCCAGGCCTCGAGCCCGCCGATCTCGCCGCGCTGGTCGCCGTCGGCGAGGTTGAGGATGCCCCAGTTGACGAGCTGGGAGATGGCGATGCCGATGACGATCGCGGCCTGCTGGAACGAGGCGAGCCGGCCGCGGTACGCGGGCGGGGACACCTCGGCGATGTAGGCCGGGCCGATGACGGAGGCCATGCCGATGCCGAAGCCGCCGATGACGCGCCACATGGCGAGGTCCCAGAGGGCGAACGGGAGGGCCGAGCCGATGGCGCTCGCGGTGAACAGGACGGCCGCGATCTGCATGCAGCGGATACGGCCGATCCGGTCGGCGAGCCGCCCGGCGGTCGCGGCGCCGAGCGCGCAGCCGATCAGCGCGGCGGCGATGACCTGGGCGAGCGCCTCGGAGCCGACGTCGAAGCGTTCCCGGATCGCGACGACGGCGCCGTTGATGACCGAGCTGTCGTAGCCGAAGAGGAAGCCGCCCATCGCGGCGGCGGCGGTGATGAAGATGACGTGCCCGAGGTGGTCGGGCTGGGCCGCGCGGGCGCCGCCTGCCGAGGCCTGCGCTGTGCTGCTGCTGGTCAAGGTGTGCTCCTGCGTGCCCGGCTGCGGTGACGGGCGGGTGGGGGTGATGTCCTCCAGTGGTGCACAGTTCAAGATCCGGCACCACCTGAACGGAAAGGCAGCGAAGCAGAGCCTATGTGTTCAGTTTGTGAAGTCAATACTTCGTAGAAGTTGCTACGAGACTTCTCATGCTTCACTTCTTGAAACCATAAACGGCTTCCACCGGCTACCGGCTACCGGCTACCGGCTACCGGCTACCGCAGACGCTGGCTGATGACCTTGGAGACGCCGTCGCCCTGCATCGAGACGCCGTAGAGCGCGTCGGCGACCTCCATCGTCCGCTTCTGGTGCGTGATGACGATCAGCTGCGAGCTCTCCTGGAGCTCCTCCATGATCCGGATCAGCCGCTGAAGATTGGTGTCGTCGAGCGCGGCCTCGACCTCGTCCATCACGTAGAACGGGCTGGGGCGCGCCTTGAAGATGGACACCAGCAGAGCCACGGCCGTCAGGGACCGCTCGCCGCCGGAGAGCAGCGAGAGCCGCTTGACCTTCTTGCCGGGCGGGCGCGCCTCGACGTCCACGCCGGTGGTCAGCATGTTGTCCGGGTCGGTGAGGATCAGCCGGCCCTCGCCGCCGGGGAACAGCCGCGAGAACACCCCCTCGAACTCCCGCGCCGTGTCCTGGTAGGCCTCGGTGAAGACCTGCTCGACGCGCTGGTCGACCTCCTTCACGACCTGAAGGAGGTCCGTCCGCGTCTTACGGAGGTCTTCGAGCTGCTCGCTCAGGAACTGGTGCCGCTCCTCCAGCGCCGCGAACTCCTCCAGCGCGAGCGGGTTGACCTTGCCGAGCTGCTGGTACGCGCGTTCGGCCGCCCGGAGCCGCTTCTCCTGCTGTACGCGGACGAACGGGCCGGGCTGGTTGCGGGGGTGCTCCGGGTCCTCCGGCAGTTCCTCGCCCTCGGCGGGCAGGCTGGGCGGCACAGGCTGGTCCGGGCCGTACTCGGCTACGAGCCCGGCGGCCTCGACACCGAACTCCTCCAGCGCCCGGCCCTCCACCTGCTCGATCCGCAACCGCTTCTCGGCACCGAGCACCTCACCGCGGTGCACGGAGTCGGTGAGCTTGTCGAGCTCGCCCTTGAGATCGCGGCCGCGGGTGCGGGCCGCGTCGAGCTCCCGCTCACGCAGGCCCTTGGCGTACTCGGCGGCGCCGCGCTCCTGATCGGCCCGGTGCAGCGACACCTCGACGTGCGCGAGCAGCTGCCGGGCGCCCTCGGCGACGGCCGCGGCCACGTCGGCCTCGTGGCGCAGCCGCTGCCGGCGCTGCTCGGCGCGCGCTCGGGCCTCACGCTCGGCCCGTGCCCCGCGGTCCAGTGCGTCGGCACGCCCGGCCAGCCCCTTGACCCGCTCCTCATGGGTCCTGAGCTGGAGCCGGGCCTCCATCTCGGTCTGCCGCGCGTTGGCCCCGTCGGCGGCCAGCCGGTCCCGCGTGGCGGTGTCCGGCTCCTCCTCCAGGGGCATCTCCTCGGCGATGGCGAGCCGCTCGGCGCACTCCTCCACATCGGCCAGGGCCTGCTCCAGCGCGTCCTGTGCCTTGGCCGCGGCGGCGGCGCTGCGCTCCGCCTCGCCCGCGGCCCCCTTCGCCTGCCCGGCGAGCCGCCCGAGCTGCTGCGCGAACCCGGCGCGGGCCTGCTCCGCTGCCCGCCGCCGCTCGCCGATCTCCTCGACGAGGGCGGCAGCCGCGTCGCGCCTGCCCTGTGCGGCCTGCTTGTCTTCTCCTGTCGCCTCGCACTGCTCATCGAGCCGGGCCAGCTCGTCCGCCGCCTCGTCGACGGCGGCCTGCACCTCGATGAGGCTGGGTACCCCGGCGGACCCGCCGTGCGCGAGGAACGCTCCGAGCACGTCCCCCTCGGCGGTCACGGCCACCACCTCAGGGCGCGCCGCGACCAGGGCCTCCGCGTCCTCCAGCGTCCCCACCACGACAAAGTCCCGCAGCACCCAGCCCACGGCCCGCACGAGCCCGGCCTCTCCGTGCACAAGCCGCGCGGCCGCGACGCTGCGCTGTGCCGTGACGCTGGGCTGCGCGGTGACGCTGGGCTGCGCGGTGACGCTGGGCTGCGCCTCGCCTGCGGCAGCGCTGTCGGGGGCTCCGCCCCCGAATCCCCGCACCTCAAACGCCGGCGAGGCTGAAATATCCAGCCCCGCCGGCGTTTGAGGCGCGGGTCCGGGCAGAGCCCGGTTTCGGGAAGGGGCGGGGTGGGGGAGAACTCCCCCCGGACCGGGCGCGATCGCCTGCGCGGGCAACTCCACAGCCGAATGGGCCGGGCCGGAGCCCGGCGCCTGCCCGGGCGGAGTGGCCGCGCCGGGGGCACACGGGGCCTGGCCCGGAACGGCAGTTCCGGTCAGGGTGCCCGGGGCGATCAGGAACGTGGCCCGGCCCGCATCGGCGGCGCGCAGGTGCCGGATCGCCCCCGCCGCCGCCCCCGCCGAGGCCACCGCCACCGCATCCGCCGCCGCACCCAGCGCCGCCGCCACCGCGACCTCGTACCCCGGTGTCACCGACAACCGCTCCGCCGCCGGTCCCAGCAGCCCCGCCAGCCGTTCCCGCGCCGCGAGGAGCGCGCCCGTACCGTCCTTGCGCCGCAGGCCCATCGCCAGCGCGTCCCGCCGCGCCGACACCGCAGCCCGCGACCGCTCCGCCGCCGCCAAGGCGTCCCGCGCCGCGCCGAGACCGGCCTCCGCCGCCGTCAACTCGGCCCGCGCCGCCTCGTACTCCGCGTCCAGGGACGGAGCCTCGCTCCCCCCGGCCTCCTCCGCCAGCGCCTCGTACTCCGCCTGCGCGGCCCCGGCCCGGGATTCCGCCTCGTCCCGCGCCGCCACCAGCCGGTCGATCTCCGCCTGAGCCGCCCCCGCGCGGGACCTGGCCGCGCCCAGCCGGCCGGTCAGCCGGGCCAGGCCCTCGCGGCGGTCCGCGATGGCCCGCGCCGCGTCCCGAAGCCGCCGTTCCTCCTCGGCGAGCGACCGCTCCAGCTCCGCCCGGTGCTCGACCGTGTCCTCCAGCGCCCGCGAGGCCGCCTCCAGCGCGGCCGTCAGCTCCGCCTCCTGCTCACGGATCCGCGCCGCCTCCCGCTCCATGTCCTCCGGATCGCGGCCCCGCCGCTCCTCCGCCGAGCCCGAAGCCGACGCCGACGCGCTCTTCACCCGTGCGTCCGCCAGGGACACGGTCCCGCGGACCCGCTCGGCCAGCTGCGACAGCTCGTACCAGGTCTGCTGGGCCCGTTGGAGCCGCGGCGCGAGGTCCCGTACCGCCCGCTCCAGCTCGGCCTCCCGCCGCAGTGCTCCCGCGAGCTCCGCCTCGGCGGCCTCCTTGCGCTCCTTCAGGGCCGCCTCGTCCGCGATCTCCGCGTCCAGCGCGCCCCGCAGCGTCACCAGGTCGTCGGCGAGCAGCCGCAGCCGCGCGTCCCGCAGGTCCGCCTGGATCACGGCCGCCCGCCGGGCCACGGCCGCCTGCCGCCCCAGCGGCTTGAGCTGTCGCCGCAACTCCTCCGTCAGGTCCTGCACACGCGCGAGGTTGGCCTGCATCGCGTCCAGTTTCCGCAGCGCCTTCTCTTTGCGCTTGCGGTGTTTGAGTACGCCCGCCGCCTCCTCGATGAAGGCCCGGCGGCCCATCGGGTCGGCGTGCAGTACGGAGTCCAGCTGGCCCTGGCCCACGATGACGTGCATCTCGCGGCCGATGCCGGAGTCGGAGAGCAGTTCCTGGATGTCGAGCAGGCGGCAGGTGTCACCGTTGATCTGGTACTCGCTGCTGCCCCCGCGGAACATGATCCGCGTGATGGTGACCTCGGCGTACTCGATCGGCAGCGCGCCGTCGGAGTTGTCGATCGTCAGCGAGACCTCGGCCCGCCCGAGCGGCGGACGCCCGGTCGTCCCGGCGAAGATGACGTCTTCCATCTTCCCGCCGCGCAGGGATTTGGCCCCCTGTTCGCCCATGACCCAGGACAGCGCGTCCACCACATTGGACTTGCCCGAGCCGTTCGGCCCCACCACACAGGTGATCCCGGGCTCGAAGCGCAGAGTGGTGGCAGATGCGAAGGACTTGAAGCCGCGCAGGGTCAGGGACTTGAGGTGCACGCCGCCGGACTCTACCTTTCACGTTCGGTTTCGCCCATGAAGGTGCAGGGCACATCAGACGTTAAAGGAGATAGCCCCCCACCTGGCCCAACGCCTTTCGCGCGCCCAGGTGAAAGAAAGAAGGGACGCCGGGGCGTCCCTTGCAGATCATGCGGGGCTGGAGTTGAGCGACGAGTGAGTGCGAATCAGGTGAGCGCAGGCTCCGCCTGGGGTACGTCGATGTCGATGCTGTCCAGCAGCGAGTCTCCGTGCTGAGCGGCGGCCGCGTTCAGAGCGTCATTTTCGGACTGAATCCGTACGAGCTCGGACTCAAGGTCCTGGACGCGCTGCTGAAGCCGTCGCATCTCGGCGAGGAGTCGCGGGTCGGAACCGCCGACGTAACCGAGAAGCGCCTTTGCCATGATGGATGGTCCTCCACACTGAGTGACCGACCGAAGCGGTGTGGGTCGTGAGGGAATCGCACCCGCGGATGTCCGGCAGCGACTGTCAGTCACTGCGCTTACTACTGCCAGCACTGCCAAACAGCTCAGGTGCGCGGGGCTTCCAGCGTCTCACCAAAAAGTTTGACGGTCAACACGATCACGCCCCGTATCGGCGGGCAGCCCGGCCCTCGCAAGGGGCGTGGAGATCATCCTCGACTCCGAGCCTTCCACGTATCACGCCCGTCGGCAACGCGTCACGGATGAATGCGCAGATCCGACCGCGTGTGGACCATCCAGAGATCTGATCAGTTCATGATCAGTCGATCCGTCACCGGATCGCGAACCCGTCGTAGCCACCGCGCGGTGTGCCCCAGATCTCTGTCACCCCGTCCACCTTCCCGGGCGTGTCGGCGGAGCAGAGCCATTCGAGCAGCCGGTGGCAATTCTCACGTTGCCCTTCGGCCACCACCTGCACTCGCCCATCGTCGAGGTTGAGGGCGAAGCCGATGACTCCGCCGATCTCCAGAGCATTGGCCCTGGTGAACCACCGGAAGCCCACTCCCTGTACACGGCCGCGTACCCAGGCGGTCAGGCGGACATCTTCATTCATGCGTGAACGCTAACGGTGCAAACACTTTCCGGGCACACCGCCCCCCGGCCCCCATGGGCTACAGTCGCGCTCCAATGAGCTCACCCGATCGGGTGAGCGTTGCGAGGAAAGGCCGGCACCGATGGGACGCCACCGACTCCATACCGCGCCGCGCCCCAGCGGCAAGCGCACCGCCGTGCGCAACGGGCTGCTGGGTGTCTCCGTGGCCGTGGCCCTCGGCACGGCGGCCGTCACCACCGGCCTGGTGCCGGTGGGCAGCGCGTTCCCCTACGTCGGCACCGACACCAAGACGGAAGCCAAGGCCGGCACCGGTTCGCAGGACTCGGCGGGCGCCGGCAGTTCGGTGGAGCAGCAGGGCGGCCTCGCGAACCTGTCCGGCCGCGCCTCCGCGGGCCCCGGTGCGGGGTCCGCCAGCCCGTCGGCCTCGGCCTCCGCCTCGCCCTCGCCCACCCCGTCGGCCTCGCCCACCCCGTCGGCCTCGCCGTCCCCGTCGGCCACGCCGTCGGCCTCGCCGTCCCCGAAGGCTTCGCCCACGCCGTCCGCGAAGCCCTCCCCGTCCGCCTCCACCAAGGCGCCGGTGAAGATCCCCTCCCCGACGCGCCCGAAGCCGCCCGCTCCGGCGCCCGTCACCCCCACGCCCGACGACGGCCACTCCGCCGAGGAGGCGGCCGTGGTCACCCTGGTGAACCAGGCGCGGGCCCAGGCCGGGTGCGGTCCGGTCCGCGCGAACCCGCCGCTCGCGGCGCTGGCCGGGGCCTTCAGCAAGGACATGGCCGTACGCGGCTTCTTCGACCACACCGACCCCGACGGGAACACCCCCTGGGCCCGGGCCGAAAAGGCCGGCATCTCCGGGCTCGGCGGCGAGAACATAGCCCGCGGCCAGGGTGGCGCCGAGGCCGTGATGAAGGCCTGGATGAACAGCCCGGGCCACAAGGCGAACATCCTCAACTGCGAGTTCCGCACCCTGGGCGTCGGCGCCTACTTCGCCGCCGGCGGCCCCTGGTGGACCCAGGACTTCGGCTTCTGAGAAGCCCGGAAACGCGACTCAGGCCCCCATCGCCCGTCCAGGGCGGTGGGGGCCTTCCGCTGCCCGTATCGGGACAGCGCCGGGGAGGCGTCAGACCGCGGAGGCCGCCAGAGCGGCGCGGCCCGCGATGACCACGCGGGTGTGCTCGGCGACGCGGCGGCCGAGGTGCTCGGCGGTCGCGATGTCGGCCTTGTGGACGGCGTCCGCACCCTCGTCGGAGTTGGACTGGGCGGCCGCTCCGCTGGAGAAGCCCAGGCGGTTGAGGTCGTTCTCCGACGCGGTGCTGGAGTTCCAGCCCGGCTTCAGGCCCAGGTTGACCCAGCTCATGCCGTGCTGCGCCGCCAGCGTCTGGAAGTACTGCAGGGTGTGGCCCTTGTCGCCGCTCTTGGACGCGGAGTTGGTGAAGCCCGCGGCGACCTTGTCGTGCCAGGTGTCGCCGAACCAGCGCTTCGAGGTGGCCTCGGCGAAGGCGTGGAAGGCACCCGAAGCGGTGCCCATGTAGGTCGGGGAGCCGAAGACGATGGCGTCGGACGCGTCGAGCAGCTCCCACTTCGCGTCGTCGATCTCGTCGACCTTGACCAGGTGGACGGTGGCCCCGGCCTCCGCGGCACCGGCCCGGACGGCCTCGGCGACAACAGCGGTGTGGCCGTAGCCGGAGTGGTAGGCGATCGAGACGACGGGGGTGTGCGTGATTGCGGACAAGGCGGTTCTCCCTCGGGGACGTACTCGGTGCGTCGCGGTGCGGCGCGGTGCATCGCGGTGCGGCGCGACGAGAACAAGAGAAGCACTAACTTTTAGAAAGCGCAACCCACGAGTTAGCGCTACCTGGGAGTACGCTTGCTCCATGCAGACCTCTGTCAGCGCCGAAGCCACCGAAACCGCCGAAGCCGCACAGGCCGGATGCGAGCTCCCGTTCGATGTCTTCGCGCGCGCCTGCCCGTCCCGGGAAACCCTGGAACACGTCACCGGCCGCTGGGGCAGCCTCATTGTGGGCGCCCTGCGCGAGGGCCCGAGCCGCTTCAACGAGCTGCGCCGCCGGGTGGAGGGCGTGAGCGAGAAAATGCTCTCCCAGACCCTGCACGCGCTGGAGCGGGACGGCATCGTGAACCGTGAGGCACAGCCCACCAACCCGCCACGCGTCGACTACGAGCTGACCCCGCTCGGGCGTGAGGTCGCGGACCGGCTGCTCTCCCTGATCCACCTCCTGGAGGGGAACATGCAGCAGGTACTGACCGCCCGGCAGTCCTACGACGACACGCGCGGCGGGCGCTGACAGCGCGGGCAGAAGTAGCTGGACCGGTTCATCCACGGGCGTCGCCGTATCGGCGTACCGCAGCGCCGGCACGGCTCGTCCTCGCGCCCGTAGGCGTCGAGCGAGCGGTCGAAGTACCCGGACTCTCCGTTCACATTGACGTAGAGGCTGTCGAAGCTGGTCCCGCCGACGGCCAGGGCGGCGTTCATGACGTCCCGCACATGGCCGAGGAGTTCCACGCTCCGGGGGCGTGTGAGGGTGGCGGTGGGGCGCTCGAAGTGCAGTTTGGCGCGCCACAGCGCCTCGTCCGCGTAGATGTTGCCGACGCCGCTGATCAGTGACTGGTCGAGCAGGGCACGCTTGACGGTGGTGCGCCTGGCGCGCAGCGCGAGGTGGTACGCGACCTCGTCGAACAGCGTGTCGAGCGGGTCCCGGGCGATGTGCGCGATGACGTCGGGCAGTCCGTCGGGGGTGTTCTCGTGGAGGGACAGCCCGCCGAAGGTGCGCTGGTCGACGAACCGGAGCTCGGTACCGGCGTCGTCCTGGAACCGCACCCGGATCCGAAGGTGCTTCTCATCGGGCGCGCCCTCGGGCTGCACGAGCAGCTGCCCGCTCATCCCCAGATGCCCCAGGATGGACAGGTCCCGCTCCACCAGGGGCAGCCACAGGTACTTCCCGCGCCGCTGCGGCACCCCGATGGTCTGCCCGCCGAGGCGCGCCGCGAAGTCGGGCCCGCCGCCCGGGTGGCGCCGTACGGCGCGCGGGTGCAGGACCTCGACGGTCTCGACGGTCCGCCCGGCCACCCAGCGCTCCAGCCCCCGCCGCACGACTTCGACCTCGGGCAGCTCGGGCACGGTGTTCCTCCGGAGGGGGTGCGGTTTCGATCGCCTCCTGCCGAGCGTACCGGCCGTCCCTGCGGGGCTTTCCCCTGCCCGCCCTTCCACCGTTCCCCGGGCTCCGTCCGGACCCGCGCCTCAATCGCCGGCGGGGCTGGAAATCAGCCCGCACCAAGGAACGGAAACGGGACCGCCCGCCCCTGCGAGGCAGGGGCGGGCGGGGGAATCCCGAAGGAAGGGTCAGGCGCTCGGCGTCGGGTCGGCGGGTGCCGGCGACCCGTCGTCCTCAGCCGGGGCCTCGGCGTCGGCCGAAGCCGCCACCGGGGCCTGAGCGGCAGCGGCATCGGCCGCGATCCGCTCGTCCGCCGCGGCACGGATCCCGCGCCACGCGGATTCCGCCGCCTGCTGTTCCGCTTCCTTCTTGCTGCGGCCGGTGCCGGTGCCGTACGAGACACCACCGACGCGAGCGGCAGCTGTGAAGGTCTTCTCGTGGTCCGGGCCGGTCTCGGTGACCAGATATTCCGGTACGCCAAGGCCTTCAGCCGCCGTGAGCTCCTGGAGACTGGTTTTCCAGTCCAGGCCGGCCCCGAGGTTGGAGGACTTCTCGATGAGCGGGTCGAAGAGCCGGTGAACCAGCTCCGAGGCCGCGTCGAGGCCCTGATCGAGGTAGACCGCGCCGATCACCGCTTCAAGGGTGTCGGCGAGGATGGAGGCCTTGTCCCGGCCGCCCGTGCCCTCTTCGCCCCGGCCGAGCCGGATGAAGGAGCCGAGTTCGAGGCCACGCCCGACCTCCGCCAGTGCACGCGAGTTGACTACCGCGGCCCGCAGTTTGGCCAGTTGGCCTTCCGGCAGATCGGGGTGGGTCGTGTACAGCGTGTCCGTGACCACCAGGCCGAGCACGGAGTCCCCGAGGAACTCCAGCCGCTCGTTGGTGGGCAGACCGCCGTTCTCGTACGCGTACGAACGGTGGGTCAGTGCACGCACCAGAAGGGCGGTCTCGAGTTGATACCCGAGCCGCCCTTCCAGAAGCGTGTGGGACGAGGCCGCGTTGTTACTGTCTGCCTGCTTCTCAGCGTTGGACAGCTCAGACATTGCGCCTCTCACCAGCCGCTCAGACCTCGAGAACCTGGCGCTTGTTGTAGGTGCCGCAGCTCGGGCACGCAATGTGCTGGAGCTTCGGCTCCTGGCAACGCTCGCACGAAACCAGGGTGGGGACCGCAGCCTTCCACTGCGACCGGCGGTGGCGCGTGTTGCTGCGCGACATCTTCCGCTTCGGAACAGCCACGGCTACTTCTCCTGCTTCTCGGCGGCGCTCTGAACTCCGTCAGACGCAGTGCCGCTCATGTTGTCCTTCTCGTCGTCCTGATCGGTCACGACGAGTCCCTGCAGTGCCGCCCAACGGATGTCGACGGCGTCATGGTGGTGGTCCGGGTCGTCGTTCAGGCTGAGCCCGCAATCGGGGCACAGTCCGAGACAGTCCTCCCGGCACACCGGCTGCAGCGGCAGTGCGAGCACCACCACGTCGCGCAGCACGGGTTCGAGGTCGAACAAGCCGTCCTCAAGGTGAAGCGTGTCCTCGTCGTCCTCGGCGTCGTCGGCCGGCTCCGCTTGCGAGCGGCCCCGGTCGTCGGCGTCAGGGTACGAGAACATCTCCTGGAAGTCCGCCTTGAGCTCGCGCTCGACGGCCTCCAGACACCTTACGCACTCCCCCGCGGCCGTTCCACGGACGGTGCCTGTGACAAGCACCCCTTCCATGACCGACTCCATGCGGAGGTTGAGCTTCAGCGGGGCGCCTTCCGGCACTCCGATGACGCCGGCGAGACCGAGGTCCGCCGGTGCCGCGATCTCACGGGACAGCCGCTGCATGGCACCAGGACGCCGACCCAGCTCGTGCGTGTCGAACACGAGGGGGTTGCGGTGGTCGAGGCGGGTATTCAGGGCCATTCCTGCTTTCACAGATCGCTGAAGATCAAAGTTTCTGCCGCGCTAGGGCAGCATGGATCGCGGTGCATACGCGCGACCGAAGAGCCAGGATACCCGGCGGCGCGCTCAGCGCCCAATCCGGGCCTAGCGCCCCTGCTCGTACTGGCGCAGCTGGTCCAGATTGATCATGCTCGTGTCGAAGAAGCTGGTCTCGTCGAGCGCGGGCTGCTGCTGCCCCTGGGGGTGGTGGGCGACCGGCTGCTGCTGGTAGGCCGCGTAGGGGTCGGGCTGCTGCTCGTAGGGCATGGCGTACGGGTCCGGCTGCTGGACGGCCTGCTGCTGGTAGCCGTACGGGTCCTGGTAGGAGTACGCGTCCTGCTGCTGGGGTTGCTGGTAGGCGTAGGTGTCGTAGACCGGCTCCGACTGGACCTGCGCCGGGATCACCGGGGCCGCGGGGGCCACGGGGGCTTCCGGCTCCGCCAGGCCCGCCAGGAAGTCCGCGTCGCTCGACTGGCGGGACTGGTTCACGCCCGCCGCGTCCTGGGCGGCCATGTGCGCGCCGAGGTCGTCCGTGGGCACCCGGCCCAGCAGCTTCTGGCGGCCGCGGCCGACGGCCTCCAGGGTCGCGGAGAGCACCGCCTCGAAGGTCGCCAGCTTGGTGTCCACGTACGCGTCCGCCTGCTGCCGCTGCGTCTGCGGATCTTGGCTGCGCTCGGGCGCCTCGATGTCGTCGGGGTCCCCGTAGCCCTGCTCGTCCAGGCCCGGGCCGCGGCCCAGCAGCTTCTCGCGGCCGCGGTCCACCGACCCGATGGTCTTGCTGAGGACGACCTCGAAGTTCGCGAGCTTGCTGTCGACGTAGTCGTCGGCCTCGGCGCGGATCTCCTCGGCCTCCCGGCGGGCGTCCGCCAGGATCCGGTCCGCCTCGTTCTGGGACCGCCGCGCGACCTCGGTGTCGGAGATCAGCGAGCCGCGCTGGGCGTGCGCCGACTCGATGATCCGCTCCGCCTCCCGGCGGGCCTCCTCGACCATCTGCTCCCGGCCCCCGATGAGCTCCTGAGCCTGTGCGAGCGAGCCGGGCAGGGCCTGGCGTACCTCTTCGAGCTGGGCGAGGAGCTCCGCGCGGTTGATCACGCAGGAAGCGGACATGGGCATGGACCGGGCGCCGCCGACGGCCGCGACGATCTCGTCGAGCTTCTTCTGCACGTCCATGGGGGCTCGCACTCTCTCGGCCTCGGGCGGTTCCTGAGACGGACGGGACGACTGTAAGGCCACCGGGTGGACACCCGACACTGCCTGACGACCCGTCAGGCCGTCACTTGTTCCGCAGTCGTTCCATCAGCGCCGTGTGTACGTGCGCGGGCAGCAGGTGGGCGACATCGCCACCCCACGCCGCGACCTCCTTGACCAGCGAGGACGACAGGAAGCTGTAGGTGGGGTTGGTCGGCACGAACAGCGTTTCGACGCCCGACAGCCCCATGTTCATCTGGGCCATCTGGAGCTCGTAGTCGAAGTCGCTGACAGCGCGCAGGCCCTTGACGATGGCCGGGATGTCCCGCTGCTTGCAGAAGTCGACGAGCAGCCCGTGGAAGGACTCGACCTCGACGTTGCCGTAGTCGGCGGTCGCCTCGCGGATCAGCTCGATCCGCTCCTCGACGGTGAACAGCCCCTGCTTGGACTGGTTGATCATCACGGCGACGTGGACGACGTCGTAGAGCCTGGAGGCCCGGCCGATGATGTCGAGGTGTCCGTTGGTGATGGGGTCGAACGACCCCGGACAGACGGCGCGGCGCAACTTCAGTCCCTCGCTCTCCGGTGCGGACATCATGAACCTTCGCTGGTGAAGGCGGCGCGACCGTACCAAAGGGTGCCCTCGCCGTACTTACGGGACCGCAGCGGCTCGAAGCCGTCGGGCCACGGGAACGCGCCGCTCCTCGTGCTGCGTTCCACGGTGACGAGCGCATCGCCGGTGAGCCAGCCATTGGACCGGAGTGTGAGGAGGATCTCGCCAAGATCGTCGTGGTCGACGGCGTACGGCGGGTCCAGGAACACGATGTCGTACGGCTCCCCGTGTGCGGGGACGGCCACGATCTGCTCGGCCTTGCCGGACCGGAACTCGGCGCCGGGCAGGCCCAGCGTCTTGATGTTGTCCCGGATGGCCTTGGCGGCCTTCGCCTCGGACTCGACGAGCAGGGCGTGGGCCGCACCGCGCGAGAGGGCCTCCAGGCCGACCGCGCCGGAGCCGCCGTACAGGTCGAGCACACGCGCCCCTTCGACGCCGTGCAGCGACTCCCAGGTGGAGAAGAGGCCTTCGCGCATCCGGTCCGAGGTCGGGCGGGTGCCGGTGCCGGGTGGCACGGCCAGCCGTCGCCCGCCGGCGCTGCCGGCGATCACGCGGGTCATCTGGGGTCCTTCGGTGTGCGGGAGACGGGGGGGTACGCCGACTCCACGATAGGCCGTGCCCGCCCGGTCGCCCCCCTCGCAGGTCAGCCCTTCTCCAGGTACTGCTCGCGCTCGGTGTCCAGCAGGGCCTCCAGCGCGACCTTGAGGCCGGGCAGCCGCTCCAGCTCCGGGTCCTCGGCGACCACGCGGGTGGCCTCCTCCCGGGCCTGGGCGATGACCTCCTCGTCATCGATGACCGCGAGCATGCGCAGCGAGGAGCGGACGCCCGACTGGGCCTGGCCCAGCACGTCTCCCTCACGGCGCTGCTCCAGGTCGATGCGGGAGAGTTCGAAGCCGTCCAGGGTGGCGGCGACGGCCGCGAGCCGGGCCCTGGCGGGGCTGGCCTCGTGCATCTCGCTGACCAGCAGGCACAGGCCGGGTGCGGACCCGCGGCCGACGCGGCCGCGCAGCTGGTGGAGCTGGGAGACGCCGAACCGGTCGGCGTCCATGATCACCATGACCGTGGAGTTCGGCACGTTCACCCCGACCTCGATCACGGTGGTGGCGACGAGCACCTTGACCTCGCCGGCGGCGAAGCGCCGCATGACGTCGTCCTTGTCGGCGGGGTCCATCCGCCCGTGCAGCACCTCGACCGACAGTCCGGCGAGGGGGCCGCGCGTGAGCTGTTCGGCGATCTCCAGGACGGCGAGCGGCGGCCGCTTCTCGCTCTCGTCCTCGGCGGACTTCTTCTTCGGTTCCTCGTCCCCGTCTCCGATGCGCGGGCACACCACATACGCCTGGTGCCCGTTCTCGACCTCCTCGCGGACCCGCTCCCAGGCACGGGTCAGGAAGTGCGGCTTGTCCTTGGCGGGCACCACATGGGTGGCGATCGGGGAGCGCCCGGCCGGCAGCTGGTCCAGGACGGAGGTCTCCAGGTCGCCGAAGACGGTCATGGCGACGGTCCGCGGAATCGGGGTCGCGGTCATGACCAGCAGGTGCGGGGGCTGCTTCCCCTTGGAGCGCAGGGCGTCGCGCTGTTCCACGCCGAACCGGTGCTGTTCGTCGACCACGACCAGGCCGAGGTCGTGGAACTGCACCTTGTCCTCGATGAGCGCGTGGGTGCCGATCACGATCCCGGCCTCGCCGGTGACCAGGTCGAGCAGCGCCTGCCGCCGCGCCGGCATCCCCATCGAGCCGGTGAGCAGCACCACCTTGGTGCCCTGGTCGGAGCCGCCGAGCATGCCTCCCTCGGCCAGCTCGCCCATCATCTCGGTGATGGACCGGTGGTGCTGCTGCGCGAGCACCTCGGTGGGCGCGAGCATCGCGGCCTGCCCCCCGCAGTCCACGACGGCGAGCATCGCCCGCAGGGCGACCATGGTCTTGCCGCTGCCGACCTCGCCCTGGAGGAGGCGGTGCATGGGGTGGTCGGTGGCCAGATCGTCGAAGATCTCCTTCGAGACGGACTGCTGGCCCTCGGTGAGGGTGAAGGGCAGCTTGGCGTCGAAGGAGTCGAGCAGTCCGCCGGGCGTGGGGCGGCGGGGGACGGCCGGGAGCTGGGAGTCGGCGTGCCGGCGGCGGGCCAGGGCGACCTGGAGGACGAAGGCCTCGTCCCACTTCAGGCGCTGGCGGGCGTCCTCGATGTCGGCCTTGGTGACCGGGCGGTGGATCTTCAGCAGGGCCTCGGTGAGCGGGACCAGCCCGCGTCCCTCGCGCAGCGCGGGCGGCAGCGGGTCCACGGCCTCCTGGACGCTGGGCAGTACCGCGTCCACGCACTTCGCGATCTTCCAGGACTCCAACTGCTTGCAGGCCGGGTAGATCGGGATCAGCTGGTTGGCGAAGGCGGCCGCCGCGTCGGACTCCCCGGCCTCCGCGCCCAGCGGCTCGTACGCGGGGTGGGCCAGCTGGAGCTTGCGGTTGAACATCGAGACCTTGCCGGCGAACATCGCGCGGCTGCCCGGCAGCAGGTCCTTGTGCGGTTTGTGGACGCCCGCGCCGAAGAACACCAGATGGAGGCGGCCGCTGCCGTCCGTGATGGTGACTTCGAGGCGCTTGCCGCCGCCGCGGCTGCCCTGGTAGGTCAGGAGTCGCGCGTCGGCGACCTGCGCGACGACCGTCACGTGCTCGTCGATCTGGTCCGCGAGCTCCGCGAGGGAGGTCAGCTCGCCGCGCTCCGCGTACCGCCGGGGGTAGTGGTGGAGCAGATCCAGGGCCGTGTGCAGGCCGAGCTGCTCGGCCAGCACCTTGGCGGTGGCGGGGCCGAGCGTCTTCTTGAGGTCTTCGTCGAGGGCGGGCACGTGGCCCATCTTCCCCCCTGCGGGTGAAGACCGGCCAAGAGACGGCGAAGACACGCATCGGCGCACTACGATCGAGCTCTGTCTTCGGGCGGCGGTCAGGGCTTGGCCGTCACCAGGCTTCTTTGGAGCCGGGTGAGAAGCCGCCCTTCGGGGCGGAGGAGTCACTGCACACCATGGCGCTGACTGCGGGATGACCGATGGTGTGAGAGCAGGACCGCAGGACGCCGGCCGGAGACTCTTCTCCGGCCGGGCCCTTATTCCACCCCGATGAGCAGTGGCGCGGACCAGCGCCCGCCCCTGTAGGTGACGGTGTCCACGGCCAGGTGCCCGTGCTGTACGTACGCCTCCAGGCGCTCGGCGAGGGCGTCCGGGACCTCCGGTCCCAGGATCAGGGTGACGAGTTCGCCGCCGGAGCCGAGCATCCGCTCCAGGACCGCCTCGGCGGTCTCCGGCAGGCCCGCGCCGATGACCGCTACGTCGCCGTCGATGAGCCCGAGCACGTCCCCGGCCTGGCAGATGCCGGCGGAGGTGAAGGACTGCCGTTCGGCGACGGCCAGTTCCGCGTAGCGGGTGGCGCCGGCCGCGGCGGTCATGGCGACCACGTCCTCGTCGAAGCTGGCGTCCGGGTCGTGCACGGCGAGCGCGGCCAGGCCCTGGACCGCCGAGCGGGTGGGGATCACGGCCATCCGTACGCCGTCGGCACGGGCCTGCTCGGCGGCGGCGCCGGCGGCCGCGCGCCAGTCGGCGTCGTTCGGCAGCAGCACCACCTCGCGGGCGTGTGCGCGCCGGATGGCGTCGACCAGCTCCGCGACGGCCGGCGCCTCCCCGGGGCGGGCCAGCACGGTGGTCGCGCCGGCCTCCGCGCAGAGCCCGGCCAGCCCCTCGCCGGGGACCACGGCCACCACCGCCCGCTGGGCGCGCTCGACCCGGGCCCGGCGCCGCTCGTCGCCGAAGTGCGTGATGCGGATCCGGTACGGCCGCCCGGCGACCACCCCGGCCTCCACCGCCGCACCGGGATCGTCGACGTGGACGTGGACGTTCCACAGCCCTTCGCCGCCGACCACCACCAGGGAGTCACCGAGTCCGTCGAGCCGCGTGCGCAGTGCCCCGACCGCCGCGTCGGAGGCCTCCAGCAGGTAGATCACCTCGTACGCGGGCCCGCCCTGCTCCTGCGCGCACGGCTCGGCCGGCTGCGGCACGGGCACCGCCCGCCCGCGCACCGGCTCGGCGGCGGGCTCCTGCCCGGACAGCGCCTGCCACAGGGCCCCGAGTACGGCGACCAGCCCGCAGCCCCCGGCGTCGACCACCCCGGCGCGGCCCAGCGCGGCCAGTTGTCCCGGGGTCTCGGCCAGGGCTTCGCGGGCCCCGTCGTAGGCGGCCCGGGCCACGTCCGCGGCGGTCCCGGCGGCGGCCTGCGCGGCTTCACCGGCCCGCGCGGCAGCGGCAGCGACGGTGAGCATGGTGCCCTCCACCGGGTGGGCGACCGCCTGGTAGGCGGACTCCGCGGCCCGGGTCAGGGCCTGCGCCAGCAGCACGCCCGGCGCACGCCCCTCGGGCTCGGTTCCCAGTACGTCGGCCACTCCGCGCAGCAGCTGCGCGAGGATCGTCCCGGAGTTCCCCCGGGCGCCTATGAGTGCGCCGTGCGCGTAGGCCCGTACCGCCTGGGCCAGGGAGACGGCCCCTGCTGTGGAGTCCGTCACGCCCGGGGTCGCGTCGTGGGCGACGCCCGCGGCGGCGCTCCCGAAGGCCGCCTCCAGCGCGCGGTCGGCCGATTCGGCGGTCAGGTAGAGGTTGGTGCCGGTGTCGGCGTCCGCGACCGGGTAGACGTTGATCGCGTCGATGTCCTCGCGGGCCCGGCCCAGTGCGGCGAGGGCCAGCGAGCTCCAGGTGCGCACCGCTTCGGCGTCGAGGGTGTGCGGCTGAGGCGGGTGCGGCACCGAGCGTTCCTCCTTGTGCGGGCCAGGGTTCACCGCAGGGTAACGAAGCACGGCTCCAGCCCGAGGCCCCCGGGGCGGGGCCGGTGGAGGCCGTGGTAGTTTTCTTGGACCGACGCAGTCGTTGTATGCTGCTCCGGTTGCCCGATGAGAGTCGGGCCATTCCCCCGGCAAACCACTTCAGATCCCTGATTCCGGTGCGCCGGATTTCACTGTAAGTGCATCTGAAGTCTTTGGAGTGACCTGTGGCTGCCAACTGCGACGTTTGCGCCAAGGGGCCGAGCTTCGGCAACAACATCTCCCACTCGCACCGCCGCACCTCGCGTCGCTGGAACCCGAACATCCAGCGCGTCCGTGCCGTGGTCAGTGGGACGCCGAAGCGCCTCAACGTCTGCACCTCGTGCATCAAGGCCGGCAAGGTCTCGCGCTGACGCCACCCGTCGTAGCGCAGCTCTTTCCGGTTGCTGAGAAGGCCGGTCCACCTCGGTGGACCGGCCTCTTGCTTTGCCGAACCGGAAAAGCCGGCCCAGTGACAGTCACTGGGCCGGCTTTTTCGGTTCTGGGCGCTAGACGCTAGGCGCTAGGCGCGGAACCGCCACGCGTGGTCCACCGGCCCGATGCCTGCGCCCAGCGCGAAGCCGGCCGCGATGGCGCCCGTGACGTACTCCTTGGCCTCCGTGACGGCGGCCGGAACGGACAGCCCCTTCGCCAGGCCCGCCGCGATCGCGCTGGCCAGGGTGCAGCCCGTGCCGTGGGTGTGCCGGTTGTCGTGCCGGGGCGCCCGGAGCCAGTGCGCGTCGGCGCCGTCCGTCAGCAGGTCCACGGCCTCGTTCCCGTGGGCGGCGAGGTGCCCGCCCTTGATCAGCGCCCAGCGCGGCCCGTGTCCGAGGACCGCGTCGGCGGCCCGCCGCATGTCGTCCTCGGTCTCCACCACCACACCCGTGAGCTGCGCCACCTCGTCCAGATTCGGCGTGGCCACGGTGGCCCGCGGCAGCAGTTCCTTGCGTACGGCTTCCAGAGCCGAGGCCGCGAGAAGCGCGTCCCCGTGCTTGGAGACACCGACGGGGTCCACGACGGCCGGGGCCGGGGTGCCGGCCAACAGCTCGGCCACCGTCTCCACGAGGGCGGCGGAGGCCAGCATCCCGGTCTTCACCGCCTGGACGCCCATGTCGTCCGCCACGGCCCGGTACTGGCCCCTGACGGCGTCGGCGGGCAGCTCCCAGATGCCGCTGACCCCGAGCGAGTTCTGCGCGGTCACAGCGGTCACCACGCTCATCCCGTGGACGCCGAGCGCCAGCATCGTCTTGAGGTCCGCCTGGATGCCCGCGCCGCCGCCGGAGTCGGATCCGGCGACGGTCAGGCAGAGCGGCGGGGCGGGGGTCATCGCAGGGTCTCGTCGGCGGCCGGGTCGGCGCCGAAGTGGTCCCAGCCCCCGCTGCTGTGCCAGGGGGCGCCGTCGACGGTCACCTGGGGCTGCGCGGAGGGGTTCAGGACCTCTCCGATGACCTTCCAGCGGGCCGGCAGCTTCACGTCGGGCGGGAAGGTCGCCACGATGGCGTGGTCCTCTCCCCCGGTGAGCACCCACTGCAGCGGGTCCACGCCGACGGCCTGGCCGATGTCGTGCATCTGCGTCGGGATGTCGACGGACGCCGAGCGCAGGTCGATCCGTACCTTGCTGGCCTCGGCGATGTGCCCGAGGTCGGCGATCAGGCCGTCGCTGACGTCGGTCATGGCGGTGGCGCCGAGTCCGGCGGCCGCGGGGCCCGCGTGGTACGGCGGCTCGGGGCGCCGGTGCGCCTCGACGAAGGCCCGGGGGGAGCGGAAGCCGCGCGAGAGCACGGCGAAGCCGGCCGCGGACCAGCCGAGCCAGCCCGTGACGGCCACGACGTCGCCGGGCTGGGCGCCGGAGCGCAGCACGGGCTCGTGGTTGCGCAGGTCGCCGAGCGCGGTGATCGCGACGGTGATGGTGTCCCCGCGGACGACGTCTCCGCCGACCACGGCCGCGCCGGCGACCTGGCACTCGTCCCGGATGCCGTCCATCAGCTCGGTGGGCCAGGTGACCGGCAGCTCGGCCGGGACGACGAGGCCGAGCAGGAGCGCGGTCGGCACCGCGCCCATGGCGGCGATGTCGGCGAGGTTCTGCGCGGCGGCCTTGCGTCCGACGTCGTAGGCCGTGGACCAGTCGCGCCGGAAGTGCCGGCCTTCCAGCAGGATGTCCGTGCTGGCCACGACCCGCCGGTCGGGGGCCGACACCACCGCGGCGTCGTCGCCCGGCCCGAGCCGGACCGCCGGGGTGGTGGTGAGCCGTGAGGTGAGCTCCCGAATGAGCCCGAACTCCCCCAGCTCGCCCACAGTGCCCTTCATCGCTGTGCCCCTTCTTGCCCAGTCCGCTTGCGGTCGCGAGCCGTCACAGCTCTGGGTACCGTCAACAGATACGTCAACTTCTGCTCTCCGTGCGCCCCGCTGTGCGTGGAGCCGGGCTCGCGGGTCTCCCCGCGCGGCTCGGCGACGCGGTACCGTGGCGTCCCTTCTTCCCCGGGCCCACCCGCAGTCTCAGGGCCCACCCGAAGGTTAGGGGAAATGATCCTCGTGGCCGCCCTGGAGGTTCCGTGGTACAGGCGTACATCCTTATCCAGACCGAGGTGGGCAAGGCGTCGTTCGTCGCCGAGTCCATCGGCCAGATCCCGGGGGTGATCCAGGCCGAGGACGTGACGGGTCCGTACGACGTGATCGTGCGCGCCCAGGCCGACACCGTGGACGAGCTCGGCCGCATGGTCGTCGCCAAGGTCCAGCAGGTGGAGGGGATCACCCGCACCCTGACCTGCCCGGTGGTCCATCTGTAGCCCCCGTCTACTCTTGGCCGGTGATGTCCCTCCACCGCCGGCCCCTGCGTGTGCCCGCCATGCCTGTACTGGTCGCCTTGCTGGCCCTGCCGGGCTGTACCCCGGGTGATTCCGATGCCCGGGTGGATCCGCCGCCCACACCGCCCGCCGACGTCGCGGGGCTCTGTGCAGCGCTGCACAAGGAGCTCCCGGGGACGGTGGCCGGTCTGGCGCGGACCAGGACCGACCCCGAGTCGGATCTGACGGCCGCGTGGGGTGGCTCGGCGATCGTACTGCGGTGCGGTATCGCCAAGCCCCCCAAGATGGTGGATCCGGCGCAGAACGGCGTCGAGGTCAACGGTGTCCGCTGGCTGCTGGAGAAGCTCGACAACGGCGGTTTCCGGTTCACCACCGGGGCGCGGCTGGCGTACACGGAGGTCCGGGTCGACAAGGAGCATGCCACGGATGCGGGGATGCTGGTCGGGCTGTCCGCGGTCGTGGCCAAGACCGTGCCCCAGGGCATCTCCTCGTACTGAGCCCCGCCGTGCACCGACCGCACCACACCGACCGCCCGCCGGGATTCCCGGCGGGCGGTCGGTGTGTGCGGCGGCGGACGGCTGCTGGGGGTGTCCGGCGGGTCAGGGCCGGACACCCCTTAGCGCAGGCCGGTGGAGCGGCGCAGGGCGGCCTGGATCAGGCGGTCCACCAGCTCCGGGTATTCGATGCCCGACTCCTGCCACATGCGCGGGTACATCGAGATCGGCGTGAAACCGGGCATCGTGTTGATCTCGTTGATGACGAAGGTGCCGTCTTCCGTGAGGAAGAAGTCGGCGCGCACCAGGCCCTCGCAGGACGCGGCGTCGAAGGCCTCGACCGCGAGCCGCTGCACCTCGGCGGTCTGCTCGGGGGTGAGCGGCGCGGGCACGATTCCGGACGCGGAGTCGATGTACTTCGCCGAGAAGTCGTAGAAGTCGTGGCTGGAGACCGGCGGGATCTCGGCGGGCACGCTCGCGCGCGGCCCGTCCTCGAACTCCAGCACCCCGCACTCGATCTCGCGGCCGCGCAGCAGCGCCTCCACGATGATCTTCGGGTCGTGGCGCCGGGCCTCCTTGACGGCGGCGTCCAGGCCGGAGGCGTCGTCGACCTTGGTGATGCCGATGGAGGATCCGGCCCGGGCGGGCTTGATGAACAGGGGCCAGCCGTGCTCCGCGGCGAAGTCCAGGATCTTGCCGCGGGCGGCGTCCTGGTCGGCTTCCCACTCGCGGGGCCGGACGGTCAGGTACGGGCCGACGTTCAGCCCGAAGGACGTGAACACCCGCTTCATGTAGTCCTTGTCCTGGCCGACCGCCGAGGCGAGGACGCCCGAACCGACGTACGGGATGCCGCTGAGCTCCAGGAGGCCCTGGAGGGTGCCGTCCTCGCCGTACGGACCGTGCAGCACGGGGAAGACGACGTCGACCTCGCCCAGGGCCTTGGGGACGGCGCCCGGCTCGGTGTAGACGACCTCGCGGTTGGCCGGGTCGACGGAGAGCACGACGGCGCCGTCCTCGGATTCGGCGAGCTCGGCGACGTTCGGGAGCTTCCGGTCGGCGATGGCCATCCGGGAGGGCTCGTCGGCGGTCAGCGCCCACCGGCCGTCCGTGGTGATGCCGATGGGCAGCACCTCGTACTTGGACCGGTCGATGGAGCGCAGCACGGCGCCCGCCGTGACGACCGAGATGGCGTGTTCCGAGCTGCGGCCGCCGAACACGACGGCCACGCGGGGCTTGCGGCCCTGCTGCTCAGGGGTCTGGGGGAGGTTCTCGCTGCTCATATCGCCACGAGGGTACCCGCTCAGACGTCCGGAAAGGAGTCAGCGCCGTTCCGGTTTGGCGCTGCGCGCCATCAGTTCCTTGAGCGCGACCAGCGGAGGCTTGCCGTGGTGGACGATGTCGACGACGGTGTCGGTGATCGGCATGTCCACCCCGTGGCGGCGGGCCAGATCGGCCACCGACTGGCACGACTTGACCCCTTCGGCCGTCTGCTTGGTGACCGCGATCGTCTCCTCCAGGGTCATCCCGCGGCCCAGATTGGTGCCGAAGGTGTGGTTCCGGGAGAGCGGCGAGGAGCAGGTGGCGACCAGGTCGCCGAGGCCCGCGAGGCCGGAGAAGGTGAGCGGGTCGGCGCCCATCGCGAGGCCCAGTCGGGTCGCTTCGGCGAGGCCGCGGGTGATGAGCGAGCCCTTGGTGTTGTCGCCCAGGCCCATGCCGTCCGCGATGCCGACGGCGAGGCCGATGACGTTCTTGACGGCGCCGCCGAGTTCGCAGCCGATGACGTCGGTGCTCGTGTACGGGCGGAAGTACGGAGTGTGGCAGGCGGCCTGGAGGCGCTGCGCCACGGCCTCGTCCACGCAGGCCACCACGGAGGCGGCGGGCTGGCGGGCGGCGATCTCGCGGGCCAGGTTGGGGCCGGTGACCACGGCCACGCGCTCGGCGGGGACCTTGGCCACCTCCTCGATGACCTCGCTCATCCGCTTGGCGGTGCCGAGTTCGATGCCCTTCATCAGGGAGACCAGCACGGCGTCGGCGGGCAGCAGCGGTGCCCATTCGGCGAGGTTGCCGCGCAGGGTCTGGGAGGGGATGGCGAGAACCGCGAAGTCGGCTCCCCGTGCGGCCTCGGCCGCGTCGGTGGTGGCCCGCATGTTCGCGGGGAGTTCGACGTCGGGGAAGTAGTCCGGGTTGGTCCGGCCGGTGTTGATGGCATCGACCAGCTCCTGGCGGCGGCCCCACAGGGTCACCTCGCAGCCGGCGTCGGCGAGCACCATGCCGAAGGCCGTGCCCCAGGAGCCGGTTCCGTAGACGGCCGCCTTGACGGGACGTGTCACTTCTTGCCCTCCCCCGCGGCGTTGCGCCGCTGCTGAGCCCTGGCATTGCGATGGTCGTACGTCTGCGCGGGAGCGGTCTCGCCGCGCAGTTCCTCCAGCAGCCCCGTGATGGCCGCCATGATGACCTCGGTGGCCTCCTTGAGCACGTCCGGGGTGTGTTCCCGGTCGTAGAACGCGGAGAGGTCCACGGGCGGTCCGGCGAGCACCTGGAGGGTTTTCCTCGGGAACAGCCGGACCTTGTTCTCCTTGGCGTAGGGCGGCATCGCGAGATTCGCGCCCCACTGGGCCACCGGAATGACGGGCGCCCTGGTGATCAGCGCGACGCGGGCGGCGCCGGTCTTGCCGGCCATCGGCCACATGTCGGGGTCGCGGGTGAGGGTGCCTTCCGGGTAAAAGGCCACGCATTCGCCGCTCTCGATGGCGGTCACGGCGGCCCGGAATGCGTCCAGGGCGTTGGTGGTCTCCCGGTAGACGGGGATCTGCCCGGACCCGCGAAGGATCATGCCGACGAAAGGCACCTTGAAGAGGCCGGCCTTCGCGAGCAATCGGGGCACTCGGCCGGTGTTGTACTGGAAGTGCGCGTAGGAGAGCGGGTCCAGATACGAGTTGTGATTGACGGCGGTGATAAAACCGCCCTCGGCCGGAATGTGCTCCATTCCCCGCCAGTCCCGCTTGAAGAGCACTACCAGCGGCGGTTTCGCGATGACCGCCGCCAGGCGGTACCAGAAGCCGATTCTGCGGCGGGACACTCGGACACCTTCCTCTAGGACCGGTGCGCGGCTTGGGCACCCCTTCGGCAGTGTGGCCTCCGGTCCGGTCTCTGTCGAGGACACCGTACGCCCCGCTCGAGGCACCGGACCCCAGGGTTGCCCGGGCGGAGGCGACAATGGGCACACGCATGACCCGGCCATTGCCTGACCATGGCCTACGCATGTGCGAGCGCGCACCGGAGGGAAGGGGTCCGTCACGAACGCCGTCTGGAGTCTGGTGGTCCCGCTGAAGCCCCTGGCGGTGGCCAAGAGCCGTCTCGCGGCAGCCGTGGGCGCGTCCCGTCCGGGGCTCGCCCTGGCGTTCGCGCAGGACACCGTGGCGGGGGCGCTGGCCTGCGCGGCGGTCTCGGATGTGGTGGTCGTCACGGACGACGCCCGGGCCGGGGCGGAACTGGCCCGCCTCGGCGCGCGGATCGTACGGGACGCCCCGGGCGCCGGGCTCAACGCGGCGCTGGCCCACGGGGAGCGGGAGATACGCACGGGAAGGCCGGGTTCGGCGGTGGCAGCGATGAACGCGGATCTGCCGGCCTTGCGGCCACCGGAATTGCTACGCGTGCTCGAAACCGCTTCGGCATTTCCCCGGGCATTTCTGGCGGATGCGGCGGGAATCGGGACGACCCTGCTTTCCGCTGCTCCGGACGTGGAATTGGCCCCCTCGTTCGGCGGGCCGTCGCGGGCCCGGCATTCGGCCTCCGGGGCGGTGGAAATGGCCCTGGCGGGTGTCGACAGCGTGCGCCGGGACGTGGACACGGGGGCGGATCTGCGGACCGCACTCACACTCGGCGTCGGCCGTCACACGGCCCGATACAGTGCCCGTATGCAGGCGACCGCGTATACGTACGACTCCCAGACCCGCAGCGGCAGTGTGCTGCTGGACGACGGCACCCCGGTGCCCTTCGAGGCACCGGCGTTCGACGCGGGCGGCCTGCGGCTGCTGCGCCCCGGGCAGCGGGTCCGGATCGAGACGGACGGCGAGGGCGCGGACCTGCGGATCACGCTGATCACCCTGCAGACCTTCTGAACAGACTCCTGAACAGCCCTCTGAACAGACCTCTGAACAGACTTCTGGGCAGACCTTCCGGCCTGCCCGGCTGACCTGCGAGAACAGCCGGAGAAAGCACCGCGGGCCGGCTTCCCCAGCAGGGGGAAGCCGGCCCGGCGTGTGTGACTCGTGGCCTTACTTCTTGCGGGCCGTGGTCTTCTTCGCGGTGGTCTTGCGCGCCGTCGCCTTCTTGGCCGGCGCCGTGGTCTTCGCGGTGGCCTTCTTGGCCGCCGGAGCCGTCTTCTTGGCCGTGGCGGTGGTCTTCTTCGCCGTGGTCGCGGCCTTCTTGGCCGTGGTGGCCTTCTTGGCCGCCGTGGTCTTCGCGGTGGCGGTCTTGGCGACCGTCTTCTTCGCGGTGGGGGTGGTCTTCTTGGCGGTGGTCTTCTTCGCGACCGCGGTCTTGGCCGCCGCCTTCTTGGCGGTGGTGGCCTTCTTGGCCGCGGCCTTCTTGACCGTCGCGGAAGCACCGCCGGTGAGGCTGCCCTTGGGCGCCTTCTTCACCGACACCTCGCCGCCCTTGGGCAGCTTCTTGGTGCCTGCGACCAGGTCCTTGAAGCCCTGGCCCGCGCGGAAGCGGGGAACCGAGGTCTTCTTGACCCGGACGCGCTCACCCGTCTGGGGGTTGCGGGCGTAACGGGCCGGGCGGTCCACCTTCTCGAACGAGCCGAAGCCCGTGACCGAGACCCGGTCCCCCGCGACAACCGCGCGGACCATGGCGTCCAGTACCGCGTCGACAGCGTCCGCGGCCTGCTGGCGGCCGCCAACCTTGTCGGCAATCGCTTCTACGAGCTGCGCCTTGTTCACGTCTTCCCCTTCGGAGACTTCGCCAGAACGAATGTGTTCAAGCTTATTTCGCACGTTAGGCGGATATATACCGCAAATCAAACACGAAACGGGCTAATCACCCTAGTGCCGCAACGTTGTAGGTCGTTACGGAGTTCCTTCGCATCAGTCGCCTTCAGGGAATCGACCCTCGTCGAGGTCCTTCATCAACCTGTCCAGGCGCCTTGCCGCATCGGCGAGATCATGCTTCGCCGCGGCCGTGACGACCAACAGCTTCCGGGACAGCGCCATCCTTACGCCCTCCGGGACTTGCAGCGCGCGCACCCTGGTGTGTGCTTCTTTCAATCGGTTCGCGACGAGTTCGTAGAGCTCAAGTTGACTGTCGCGTTCCATGCACAGATTGTGCCATCTGGGGCGAGTTGTCGCCTCACGGGGCCTCAACACACGGCTGTGCCCCCCGCCGGAGGGCGGGGGGCACAGTGTTGCCGATGTGATCACCCGAGGGTGAATAAGCGCTGATCAGGCCCGAATCAGACCCGAATCGTGCGCGGCTTGAAGCCGGGCCGGACGCCTTCGTACGTGGCGATGTCAGCTTCGTTCTGAAGGGTGAGTGAGATGTCGTCCAGGCCCTCCAGCAGACGCCAGCGGGCGTTGTCGTCGAGCTCGAACTCCGCCTCGACGCCTTCCGCTCGGACCTGGCGGGCGACCAGGTCGACCGTGATCTCGGCGGTGGGGTCGGCCTCGGTCAGCTCCCACAGCTTGTCGACGGTCTCCTGGGGCAGGACGACGGTCAGCAGACCGTTCTTCAGCGAGTTGCCGCGGAAGATGTCGGCGAAGCGGGAGGAGATGACCGTCTTGAAGCCGAAGTTCTGCAGGGCCCAGACGGCGTGCTCACGCGAGGAACCGGTACCGAAGT
Source organism: Streptomyces sp. ISL-87 (assembly GCF_018614095.1). Lineage (GTDB taxonomy): Bacteria > Actinomycetota > Actinomycetes > Streptomycetales > Streptomycetaceae > Streptomyces. Next base: position 49,137 of record NZ_JAGGOY010000022.1, read on the forward strand.
CGGGGCCCGCGACCAGCACGGTCGCGCCGGCGCGCTCCGGGCGGTTCGTGATGAACTCCGGGTCCTTGCGCCAGGCCTCGAAGAGCCCGTCCTCGAACCCGTCGCGGGTGATCTTCTTCAGCCAGTGGGCCGGGATGATCTGGTCGGTGTCGACGTTGCTGCGGCGCAGCGGTACGGCCCGGCCGGTGTGGGTGGTGAAGGCTTCCATGGTTCAGACTCCGGCGGTGGCGGTGGCGTCGGACAGGTCGGCGGGTGAGGCCAAGTGGCCCAGTACCGCGGTGGCGGCGGCCACCTGCGGGGAGACCAGGTGGGTGCGTCCGCCCTTGCCCTGCCGGCCCTCGAAGTTGCGGTTGGAGGTGGACGCGGAGCGCTCACCGGGCGCCAGTTGGTCGGGGTTCATGCCCAGGCACATCGAGCAGCCCGCGTGCCGCCATTCGGCGCCGGCCTCCTTGAAGACCTTGTCCAGGCCCTCTTCCACGGCCTGGAGGGCCACGCGGACCGAGCCCGGGACGACCAGCATCCGTACGCCGTCGGCGACTTTGCGGCCCTCGATGATGCCGGCGACGGCGCGCAGGTCCTCGATACGGCCGTTGGTGCACGAACCTACGAAGACCGTGTCGACCTTGATGTCGCGCAGCGGCTGCCCGGCCGTCAACCCCATGTATTCCAGGGCCTTTTCGGCGGCGAAGCGCTCCGAAGCGTCCTCGTACGAAGCCGGGTCGGGGACGTTGGCCGACAGCGGCACGCCCTGACCTGGGTTGGTGCCCCAGGTGACGAACGGGGACAGCGAGGCGCCGTCGATGACGACCTCGGCGTCGAAGACCGCGTCGTCGTCGGTGCGCAGCGTCTTCCAGTACGCGACCGCCGCGTCCCAGTCCTCGCCCCGGGGGGCGTGGTCGCGGCCCTCCAGGTAGTCGAAGGTGGTCTGGTCGGGGGCGATCATGCCCGCGCGGGCGCCGGCCTCGATCGACATGTTGCAGATGGTCATGCGGGCTTCCATCGACAGCTTCTCGATGGCCCCGCCGCGGTATTCCAGGATGTAGCCCTGGCCGCCCCCGGTGCCGATCTTGGCGATGATCGCCAGGATCAGGTCCTTGGCGGTGACACCCTCGGCCAGCTCGCCGGTGACCGTGATCGCCATGGTCTTGGGGCGGGCCAGCGGCAGCGTCTGGGTGGCCAGCACGTGCTCGACCTGGCTGGTGCCGATGCCGAAGGCCAGCGCGCCGAATGCGCCGTGCGTGGAGGTGTGCGAGTCACCGCAGACCACGGTGGTGCCCGGCTGGGTCAGGCCCAGCTGCGGTCCCACCACGTGGACGACACCCTGCTCGACGTCGCCCAGCGAGTGCAGGCGTACGCCGAACTCGGCGCAGTTCTTGCGCAGCGTCTCCAGCTGGGCCCGGGAGACCGGGTCCGCGATCGGCTTGTCGATGTCGATGGTGGGGGTGTTGTGGTCCTCGGTCGCGATGGTGAGGTCCAGGCGACGGACCTTGCGGCCGGCCTGCCGCAGGCCCTCGAAGGCCTGGGGGCTGGTCACCTCGTGCAGCAGGTGCAGATCGATGAAGAGGAGGTCGGGCTCGCCCTCGGCGCGCCGGACGACATGGTCGTCCCAGACCTTCTCCGCGAGTGTCCTACCCATCGCTTTCCCTCCGGCCGGCCGGTTGTGCCGGCGCTTATTAGAGATCTTGTGCGCCGTACCGCCCGTACCCCACGTCCCGGACGACGGCTCGGACCCAGTGGTTCGTGGACCCGCACATACAGACTCGCTGGTTCTTGGAAAAATTGAACTTGCGTTTCACACTGTGAGACGCGAATATCGTTTCATGGACAACTCTAGCGGCGTCGGCGTTCTCGACAAGGCAGCTCTGGTATTGAGCGCACTGGAGTCCGGTCCGGCCACCCTCGCCGGGCTGGTCGCGGCGACAGGGCTCGCACGACCCACGGCACATCGCCTTGCCGTGGCACTGGAACACCACCGGATGGTGGCGAGGGACATGCAGGGCCGGTTCATCCTCGGTCCGCGGCTGGCAGAGCTTGCCGCCGCGGCCGGCGAGGACCGCCTGCTGGCCACGGCCGGACCGGTGCTCACGCACCTCCGTGACGTGACGGGCGAGAGCGCGCAGCTCTACCGGCGTCAGGGCGACATGCGCATCTGCGTGGCGGCCGCCGAGCGGCTGTCGGGCCTGCGGGACACCGTCCCGGTGGGCTCCACGCTCCCGATGAAGGCCGGCTCGGCGGCGCAGATCCTGATGGCCTGGGAGGAGCCCGAGCGGCTCCACCGCGGCTTGCAGGGCGCGCGCTTCACGGCGACGGCCCTGTCGGGCGTACGCCGGCGCGGCTGGGCGCAGTCGATCGGCGAGCGGGAGCCCGGCGTGGCCTCCGTCTCGGCGCCGGTGCGCGGGCCGTCGAACCGGGTGGTGGCCTCCGTATCGGTCTCCGGCCCGATCGAGCGCCTGACCCGGCACCCGGGGCGGATGCACGCCCAGGCCGTCATCGACGCGGCCGCCCGTCTGACGGAGGCACTGCGCCGCTCCGGCGGCTGACCTGCACAGCTTTCCACTCACACACCCCCCGGGCCCGGGGGCGCGTACGACGCCGCACACGTCCTAACACGCGCCTCCGGGCCCGCACTTACTTCTCCGCCCGGCCGTCGCGGATGACCGGGCGAGCTGAACGGGCAAAGCTGAACGGGCAAAGCGAAGAGGCCTTCCGCGATGATCGCGAAAGGCCTCTTCTGTGCGTACCCCCGACCGGATTCGAACCGGCGCTACCGCCTTGAGAGGGCGGCGTGCTAGGCCGCTACACAACGGGGGCTAGCTGTTACTGCGGTACTACGCTGGGCTACCAGGACTCGAACCTAGAATAAGGGAACCAGAAACCCTCGTGTTGCCAATTACACTATAGCCCAAAGGTCTAGACCAGCTAGACACAGTACCCCCGACCGGATTCGAACCGGCGCTACCGCCTTGAGAGGGCGGCGTGCTAGGCCGCTACACAACGGGGGCCCTAGCGATCCTGCATCAAGACGTCCGGGAGCTACCCAAATGGAGATCTTGCGGGAAGGATCTGTACCCCCGACCGGATTCGAACCGGCGCTACCGCCTTGAGAGGGCGGCGTGCTAGGCCGCTACACAACGGGGGCAAAGCACTGCGTTACTTCTGCACTGCGCTGGGCTACCAGGACTCGAACCTAGAATAAGGGAACCAGAAACCCTCGTGTTGCCAATTACACTATAGCCCACCAAAACGCAAGCCCCTGGGGGACTTTGTTTGGTTAGCGCCCCCGTGTCCGGCCTTTCGGCCCGCTCCGGCGGCGCAGAAAGAACATTACCGGATGCCTGACCGTGCTCCAAAACGGGTATCTGCTGCCAGCAGCCCCGGGAGCTGGTCAAGACCCGCGATCCGGTGTACTCCGGCCGGAGCCGGCCCGCCCCCTCCGTCCCGGTCGAGCCAGACCGCCGTGAGCCCGGCGTCCCGGGACCCGCGCGCGTCGATCTCCGGCTGGTCCCCCACGTACGCCACCTCGCCCGGGGGCAGCCCGAGCGCCTCGCACGCGGCGAGGAAGGCGGCGGCCTGGGGCTTGCTGACCCCCAGCTCGGCGGCGCAGACCAGCACCTCGAAGCGCTCGCGCAGCCCGAGGTGGCGCAGCTTGGGGTCCTGGTTGGCGACGGAGGAGTTGGACAGCACGCCGTGCCGGAACCCGGCCGCGAGGGCGTCCAGTACGGGCACCACGTCGGGGAACACGGCCCAGGCGGCCTGGTAGCACACGACGTACCGGCCGAACCAGTCGTCGGCCTCGGCGTCGCTCAGCCCGGGCGCCTCCAGGAAGTCCCGCACCCGGTCCCGTCGCTGGCCCTGGAAGGTGACCTCGCCGGCGCTGAAGCGCGCCCAGTTCCGGTCGGTGAACCGGCGCCACAGCGCGAGCGCCTCGACGGCGGTCCCGTACCGCTCCGCCAGCCCCTCGTCCGCGAGATGCCGCGCGAGCCCGGCCCGGTCGGCCCCGGTGTAGTCGAACAGGGTGTCGTCGATGTCCCACAGCACTGCGCGGATCGGCATACGCCGAGACTACGACACCTGCGGGCGGCGCCTCCAGGGTTTGCCGATCTCGACGTACGGATGCCGGTGAAAACCCCGCAGGGGGCGGCAACCGGGACATCGGCTGCCGCCCCCTGCGGGACGTGACGGTGGTGCTTACGCGGCGAGCTTCGCCAGGGCCGCGTCGATGCGGGCCAGGGAGCGCTCCTTGCCCAGGATCTGGAGGGACTCGAAGAGCGGCAGGCCGATCGTGCGTCCGGTGACGGCCACGCGGACCGGGGCCTGGGCCTTGCCGAGCTTGAGGCCGTGGGCCTCGCCGGCGGTCAGGACGGCCTGCTTGAGGGACTCCGGGTCGTTCCAGTCCGCGGCCGAGAGGTTCTCCCGCGCCGTCGTCAGGAGAGCCGCGGGCTCGCCCTTCATCGCCTTGTCCCACGAAGCCTGGTCCTCGACGGGCTCCTTGCGGAACAGGAAGTCGACGTTGGCCGTGATGTCCGACAGCACGGTCACGCGGGTCTGGGCGTACGGCGCGATGGCCGCCCAGGCTTCGGCGTCGAAGTCCTCGGGCTCCCAGTTGGCGTGCGGGGCCCGCAGCCACGGGGTGCAGGCGTCCGCGAAGGCCTTCGGGTCCAGCAGGCGGATGTGGTCGGCGTTGATCGACTCGGCCTTCTTGATGTCGAAGCGCGCCGGGTTGGCGTTCACGTCCGGGATGTCGAACTTCGCCACCATCTCCTCGATCGAGAAGATGTCCTGTTCGTGGGAGAAGGACCAGCCGAGGAGGGAGAGGTAGTTCAGCAGGCCCTCGGGCAGGAAGCCGCGCTCGCGGTACAGGTTGAGCGAGGACTCCGGGTCGCGCTTGGAGAGCTTCTTGTTGCCCTCGCCCATGACGTACGGCAGGTGGCCGAACTCCGGGACGCCCGTGGCGATGCCGAGCTCCATCAGCGCCTTGTACAGCGCGATCTGGCGCGGGGTGGAGGACAGCAGGTCCTCGCCGCGCAGCACGTGCGTGATCTGCATCAGCGCGTCGTCGACCGGGTTGACCAGCGTGTAGAGCGGCGCGCCGTTGGCCCGCAGGATGCCGAAGTCCGGCACGTTCTCCGGGGTGAAGGTCAGCTCGCCGCGCACCAGGTCGGTGAAGGTGATCGGCTCTTCGGGCATCCGGAAGCGGACGATCGAGGAGCGGTGCTCGCCTTGGAAGGCCTCCAGCTGCACCTGGGTCAGCTCGCGACAGTGGCCGTCGTAGCCGGAGGGCTTGCCGGCGGCGCGGGCGGCGGCGCGGCGCGCGTCCAGCTCCTCGGTGGTGCAGTAGCAGTCGTACGCGTATCCGCCGTCACGGAGCCGCTGGGCGACGTCGGCGTAGATGTCCATGCGCTCGGACTGGCGGTACGGGGCGTGCGGGCCGCCCACCTCGGGGCCCTCGTCCCAGGTGAAACCGAGCCAGCGCAGCGAGTCGAGCAGCTGGTTGTACGACTCCTCGGAGTCGCGGGCCGCGTCGGTGTCCTCGATGCGGAAGACGAACGTACCGCCGTGGTGGCGGGCGAACGCCCAGTTGAAGAGGGCGGTCCGGACCAGGCCCACGTGGGGGTTGCCGGTCGGGGAGGGACAGAAACGTACGCGGACGTTCGCGTTAGCCACGCTTGATCACCTTGTTGGTGAGAGTGCCGATGCCTTCGATGGTGACGGCGACCTCGTCGCCGACGTTGAGGGGGCCGACTCCGGCCGGGGTCCCCGTGAGGATGACGTCGCCCGGGAGGAGCGTCATGGCCTCGGTGATGTGGACGATCAGGTCCTCGATGGAGCGGACCATGTCACTGGTGCGGCCGAGCTGGCGCTGTTCGCCGTTGACGGTGCACTGGATGGTCAGGTCGCTCGGGTCGAGGTCGGTTTCGATCCAGGGGCCGAGGGGGCAGGCGCTGTCGAAGCCCTTGGCGCGGGCCCACTGCTTCTCGCGCTGCTGGACGTCGCGCGCGGTGACGTCGTTGGCGCAGGTGTAGCCGAGGATGACGTCCTTGACGCGCTCGCGCGGGACCTCGCGGCACATGCGGCCGATGACCACGGCGAGCTCCGCCTCGTGGTGGAGGTCCTGGGAGAAGGAGGGGTACGTGATCGGGTCGCCCGGGCCGACCACCGAGGTGGAGGGCTTGAAGAAGGTGATGGGCGCCTCGGGGACCTCGTTGCCCAGCTCCGCCGCGTGCTCCGCGTAGTTGCGGCCGATGGCCACGATCTTGTTCGGGAGCACGGGCGGCAGCAGCCGGACCTTGCTCAGCGGGACCTTCGTGCCGGAGAGCTCGAAGTCCGCGAACGGGATGCCCTTGATGATGTCGAGGACGAGCTCACCTTCGGCGCCGGGGGCAGTGCTGCCCTCGACCGCGCCGAACGCGACATTGCCGTCGATCGAGAACCTGGCGATGCGCACGTGTTGCGTCTGCCCCTCTGTATTTCCGCTGGCTGGAGTCTGCGGACTCCAGGCTAACGCGGTGAGGGGCGGCGCTTCGCGTTCGTTTACTGCGCGGCGGCGGCGACCGGCGCGTCCATCAGGACGGTGCGGCGCGGGTTCGCGGTCTGGGCCGGCAGCTCGACGGTGTGCTCCGGGACCTCCACCGCCTGCAGCTCCTCGGCGTCCTTGAGGTGCGCGAGGGTGGTGCGGCGCGGGTTGGCTATGTTGCGGAACATCATCGTCGTCTTCATGGGAGTGCGGGGCCCTCGGCTCGGTCGTGGAGTGTCGGTTGTCGGTTGCGCCAACCCTGTAAAAGGCAAGGCTAAACATCTGAATCCCCGGCTGAACCGGGAAGTAATGGCCACGGCCGTGTGAGTTTGCTCACCCGTGACCCGGCATTCCTGGCATAAAGGACAGTCAATTCCACGTCAAGAAACGGACATTGCGCCACTGAATGCGCCATTCCGCTCCTGATCATCTCGACTGGGACACCTTGACAGTGGCGCTGTTTGGGCGGTGTAAGTCCGGTTTACCCCGAAAGGGCTTCCACATCGCGTAGCCCCTCCGTTACAAGCGGTCACCAACTCTCCGGGCCGACACGCGCACCTTGTTGGAGATCCGCCACTGTGCTGGAATTCGCGGGACCGCCGCGGGAATCAGCCGGCGCGCAGGTGGCGCGACTCAGCGCCGAGCGCGGCGGCAAGGAGAGGGAAACGCGCCGGTCACCGACGACCACCATGGGGCCGTTAGTGCCCCACGACTCGACACCGTCCCACCGGTCGCCCGGCGGGACGCCTGGTCCAGAGGTTGCGACGCTAGTGCAGGGACGATTCAAGAGGGATGGCAGCGCTGCGGCGGAGCAGGAGCCGCGCGGCGGGACCGACCGTGGCTCCTCGCCCCAGCACGCCCAGAACCGCGGGCCGGCTGTCGAAGGAGCGAGCCCCGATGCCTCCGCCACGGTGAAGGCGAAGGGTCGCGGCAGGTCCGTCAAGGCCAAGGGCAAGGGCAAGGACCAGTCGGCTGAGCTGGACGTGGCGATACCGAAGGCCCCCAGTGGGCCCGGTTCCCGTCTCCACATGCAGAACTGGCGCATCAGCACGCGACTGGTGTCGCTGCTGACCCTGCCCGTCGTCGCGGCCACCACGCTCGGTGGCTTCCGTATCAACGACTCGCTCAACGACATCGGGCAGCTGGAGCACATGCAGCTGCTGACGACGATGACCCGGCAGGCCACCAACCTGGCCGCCATGCTCCAGGAGGAGCGGGACAAGTCGGCGGGTCCGCTGTCGGTCCCCGAGGCGGCGGGCAGGCCCAACAGCCTCGTCGACGGTGTTCGCGAGCAGACCGACGCCGCCGCCAAGGCCTTCGCCGCCGCGACCGACAAGGTCGACAGCGCGGAGGACAAGGACGAGACCCTCAAGTCGATCCGCAACAACATCCTGCAGATCGGCCGCCAGCTCACCGGCATCGAGGACATCCGCAAGAAGGCGTACCAGAACGGCGCCCAGCAGACCGTCACCGAGTACAACGCGCTGATCGTCTCGCTGCTCTCGCTCTCGCAGGACATGGCCCAGGCCACCTCCAGCCCTGAGATGATCAAGCGTACCCGTGCTCTGGCGGCCTTCTCCTCCGCCAAGGAGTACGCCTCCATCCAGCGCGCGATCATCGCCGCCTCGCTCCCCGAGAGCGGCGACAAGACCGGCAAGCTGGAAGAGAACGACCGCCTCTACGCCCTCTCCGCCCTCCGCGGCGAGAGCCAGGCGAAGAAGACCTTCGAACTCGTCTACCAGGGCAAGCCCGAGGAACTCCTCGCGGCGCTCGGCGACGGCAACCAGGAGATCGGCACCGCCGACCACTACGCCCGCCGTGTCCTGAGCACCCAGGGGCAGTTCGGCAAGGAGAAGAACCGGTCCTGGATGGACTGGTACGACGCCGACGACACCAAGCTCCAGGCCATGAAGGTCATTGAGCTCACCCTGCTCGAGGACATGGAGCAGAAGGCCCGAGAGCTCAAGAGCGAGTCGCAGCAGGACGCCATCATCAACGGTGCCCTGATCCTCCTCGTGCTCGGCGTCTCCCTCGTCGGCGCCTTCGTCATGGCCCGCTCGATGATCCGCTCGCTGCGCCGCCTCCAGGACACCGCGACCCGCGTCGCCCAGGACCGTCTGCCCGAACTCGTCAAGCAGCTCTCCGAGTCCGACCCGCAGGACGTGGACACGTCCGTGGAGTCGGTCGGTGTGCACACCCGCGACGAGATCGGCCAGGTGGCCGCGGCCTTCGACGACGTGCACCGCGAGGCCGTCCGCCTCGCCGCCGAGCAGGCCCTCCTCCGGGGCAACGTCAACGCGATGTTCACCAACCTCTCGCGCCGCTCGCAGGGTCTTATCCAGCGTCAGCTCTCGCTCATCTCCGAGCTGGAGTCGCGCGAGGCCGACCCGGACCAGCTGTCCTCGCTCTTCAAGCTCGACCACCTCGCGACCCGTATGCGCCGTAACGGCGAAAACCTCCTCGTCCTCGCGGGCGAGGAGCCGGGCCGCCGGTGGACCCGCCCCGTCCCGCTCGTCGACGTGCTCCGCGCCGCCGCGTCCGAGGTGGAGCAGTACGAGCGCATCGAGCTCGCGTCGGTGCCGGGCACCGAAGTCGCCGGCCGCGTCGTCAACGACCTCGTGCACCTCCTCGCCGAGCTGCTGGAGAACGCCACCTCATTCTCCTCCCCGCAGACCAAGGTCAAGGTCACCGGTCACGCGCTGCCCGACGGCCGTGTGCTCGTCGAGATCCACGACACCGGTATCGGCCTCTCCCCCGAGGACCTCGCCGCGATCAACGAGCGGCTCGCGTCGCCGCCGACCGTGGACGTCTCCGTCTCCCGCCGCATGGGCCTCTTCGTGGTCGGCCGCCTGTCCCTGCGACACGGCATCCGCATCCAGCTGCGCCCCTCCGACTCGGGCGGTACGACGGCCCTCGTCATGCTGCCGGTGGATGTCGCCCAGGGCGGCAAGAAGCCGGGTCCGATGCCGGGCCAGGGCGGACAGGGTGCCGTCGGCGGTCCGGGGGCTTCCGGTCCGCAGGACGGCCAGCGGCCTTCCGCCGCGCAGGGTTCGGTCGCCGGCGCGGGTGCGCGTCCCGGCGTGGGCGCGGCCCCGCAGCGCGGCCAGGTCTCCGGCGGCGGCCAGCGTGCCGCACTGCCCGGGCGTGACGGCGCGAACGGCCAGCAGCGTCCGCAGGGCCCGCAGGGCGGCCGGCCGCAGCAGCCGGGCGGTCCCGGTGCCCGCCCGCAGGGTGCGTCTTCCGCTCCCACGGGCCAGGGTCAGGGCCAGGGTGCCTTCGGCGCCGGTACGTCCCCGCTGCCGGGCCGCGGTCCGGCCGGTGGCCCGCAGGCCCGTCCGGTGCCCGCTCCCGCGGCGCCTTCGGCGTCCGGTCCCTCCGGGTTCCCCCAGGGCAACGGCTTCGAGCGCCCGCAGCAGCCTCACCAGATGAACCAGCAGCCGTCCGCCCCCGCCGCCCCGGCTCAGCGCGGCTCCCGGCCGCAGCTGCCGCCGCGCGGTGGCGCCGCGCGTCCGGAGCTCCCGGGCGCGGGTGCCCCGTCGGCCGGGATCCCGCAGAGCGCCAGCTGGGGCGCCGGCCAGGGCGGCCATGAGGTTCCGCGCGGCCACGACGAGCTCTCGGGCCCCGGCTCGACGGCCGAGTTCGCCCGCCCGGACTTCAACGCCCCCCTGCCGCCGGCGAACAACGACGGCAGCACGACCGGCCAGTTCGAGCGTCCCGACGTACGCGGCCCCCTGAGCCCGTCCGGCACCGGGCAGTTCGAGCGCCCGGAGCTGCGCGGCCCCGCGAATCCGGCGTCGACCGGCCAGTTCGCCCGACCGGACTACCAGGCCCCCCGGCCCGGCGGCCCCGGTGTCGGCGGATTCGGCCAGCAGCCGCAGGCTCCGCAGCCCCAGGCTCAGCAGCCCGGCGGTAACTACGCCCCCGCGCGGCCCGAGACGCCGCAGCTGCCCCAGGCCCACCAGCCCGAGGCGCTGCCGCCGGCCCAGAGCTCGGGCGACTTCCGCAGCCCGATCTTCGACACGCTGGAGTCGAACTGGTTCCGCCAGGAGGGCGAACAGCCCCCCGCGTCGGCACCGGCCGCACCCCAGCAGCCGCAGCAGGCTCAGCAGGCGGCCCCCACGGCCCCGGCTGCGCCGCAGCGCGCACAGCAGCCCCTGCCGCAGCGCGGCCAGGAGCTCGCGGCCGAGCCCGCCCAGGCGACGACCGGCAGCACGCCGACCGTCAGCTGGCGCTCCTCGCCGAACGACGAGCTGATGCGGCAGGCCGAACGCGTGCGCCAGCCCGCCGCCGGCGGCATCACCACCTCGGGGCTGCCCCGCCGGGTACCGCGGGCGAACCTCGTGGCCGGCACCGCGCAGCAGCAGGCCGAGGCCCAGGCCGGTCCGCAGGTCTCGCGTGCCCCGGACGAAGTCCGCGGCCGTCTGACCAACCTCCGACGCGGTATCCAGCAGGGACGCCAGGCCAGCACCAGCGGTCCGGCCACCGGCAGTTACCACATCGACCCCACTTACCAGCAGGAGCGATAGTTGAGTTCGATGAGCCAGGCGGCACAGAACCTGAACTGGTTGATCACCAACTTCGTGGACAACACCCCAGGGGTGTCCCACACGGTGGTGGTCTCGGCCGACGGCCTCCTTCTGGCGATGTCGGAGGGCTTCCCGCGCGACCGCGCCGATCAGCTGGCGGCCGTGGCCTCCGGTCTGACCTCGCTGACCGCCGGAGCCTCCCGCATCTTCGAGGGCGGCCCCGTCAACCAGACCGTCGTGGAGATGGACCGTGGGTTCCTCTTCCTGATGTCCGTATCCGACGGATCCTCGCTGGCCGTACTCGCGCACCCCGAGTGCGACATCGGCCTCGTGGGCTACGAGATGGCCCTCCTCGTGGACCGCGCCGGCAGCGTCCTCACCCCGGACCTGCGCGCGGAGCTGCAGGGAAGCCTGCTCATCTGACCTTGCAAAGCTCCCGGCCGGACGGTACTTCCGGCCGGGAGACCGGGGCACCCGCCCCGGAACCCAGTACCGCCGCCAGGCCGTCATACCCGTCCCCCCACCGGCCGCCCTGTCAGACGGCACGCTGACCACTGCTGTCCAGCCCGGAGGATCAATGACCCCGCCCCCCGCCTATTCCGATTCGTACGGCGACTCGTCGTACTCGGAAGGCGACCAGCCGCTGGTGCGTCCGTACGCGATGACCGGCGGCCGGACCCGGCCGCGCTACCAGCTCGCCATAGAGGCGCTGGTCAGCACCACGGCCGATCCGATGCACCTGTCCGGCCTCCTCCCGGAGCACCAGCGGATCTGCACCCTGTGCCGTGAGGTGAAGTCGGTCGCGGAGGTCTCCGCACTGCTGTCGATGCCGCTCGGTGTCGCCCGGATCCTCGTCGCCGACCTGGCGGAGGCCGGAATGGTGGCCATCCACCAACCGGGCAATGGAGAGACCGGCGGCACGCCGGATGTAACGCTGCTCGAGAGGGTTCTCAGTGGACTTCGCAAGATCTGACGGTGGGGCGGCTCCTCGCTCCACCACCTCCGCGAAGATCGTGGTGGCGGGCGGCTTCGGCGTGGGCAAGACCACGTTCGTCGGCGCGGTCTCCGAGATCGACCCGCTGCGTACCGAGGCCGTGATGACGTCCGCCAGCGCGGGCATCGACGACCTGACCCACACCGGTGACAAGACGACCACCACGGTCGCCATGGACTTCGGCCGCATCACCCTGGACCAGGACCTGATCCTGTACCTCTTCGGTACGCCGGGCCAGGACCGCTTCTGGTTCATGTGGGACGACCTGGTCCGCGGCGCCATCGGCGCGATCGTGCTGGTCGACACGCGCCGCCTCGCCGACTGCTTCCCCGCCGTCGACTACTTCGAGAACAGCGGGCTGCCGTTCGTCGTGGCACTCAACGGTTTCGAGGGGTACCAGCCGTACACCCCCGAAGAGGTCCGCGAGGCGCTTCAGATCGGTCCGGACGCACCCATCATCACCACCGACGCCCGCCACCGGGCGGACGCCAAGAGCGCGTTGATCACGCTCGTAGAGCATGCCCTGATGGCGCGGCTGAAGTAACAGGTGTTCCGCGAAGGCTCCGTGAAAGCTCCGTGAAGGCGCCGAAAGCTCTGTGAAGGAGCCAAAGGGCGGGCTGTGTCATAGAACACGGCCCGCCCTGCTCGTTCATAACGTTTCGACAGAGAATTCACGCGAGTTGGACACAGGGCGCGTTCGCCCGGTGTCCCTGCGCGCACAACTACCCCCATATTTGCCGCAGCTCGCTCTTTATGTCCGGTTTATGTGAGGCGTAGGTCTCCAGGAGGGGCCTTTTCCAACTGTTTGGAACAGGGCCGTCAACCGTGCTGGAATTCAACGAACTAGCTAGTAGCACCGCCGAGAGGTTGTTGGTCGAGTGAGGCGAAGCAACACGAGCCCCGCGGATGAACCCGCGCGTGGCAACTTCACCCCGCCGCAGCGCGCGGGGGTGTCACCCTTCGACGTACCCGTGGACCCGCCCACGAGCGGCGGCAGCACCAGCAAGTTCGCGCCCCGCAACTGGCGTGTGCCGACCAAGCTGAACGCCATCCTGCTCGTGCCCGTCCTCGTCGGACTGGTCATGGGCAGCTTCCAGGTCAAGGGCTCCGTCGACACCTGGAACGAGGCCAAGGACGCCGAGAAGACGGCTCGCATCGTCCAGGCCGCGGCCGAGTACGGCCAGGCTCTCCTCAACGAGCGCGACCTGTCCGCCGCGCCGCTCCTCAAGGGCGACCGCACCAACGACGCCGTCACGAAGGCGTACGCCGCCACCGACGCGGCCAAGGCGAAGTTCGCCCAGGCCGTGAAGGACGTGCCCGACGGTCAGGGCATGGAGCGCCGCCTTGAGCTCTTCCGCCAGGAAGAGCCCAAGCTGGAGCAGGTCCGCAAGACCGCCTACGCGGTGCCGGAATCGGCGAAGAAGAACCTCCCCACCACGGCCGGCCCCATCCCGACCGAAGAGGGCTATGTGCTGGTCCAGCACTACCTCATGCAGTTCTCCAACGAACTGGGTCTCGGCACCGGCAATGTGACCAGCTACGGCCGCATGGTCTACGCGGTCGAGCTGGCCAAGGCCGCGAACTCGCTCCAGCGCTCCGTCGGCACCCACCTGCTGGTCCGGCCGAACGAGAACGAAGACGTCCGCAAGGCACAGCTGGTCGCCTTCTCCTCGTACGCCTACCTCGAAGAGATAGCCATCGGTGAGTACGTCGCCGCCGGCACCGAGGACGACGTGACCCGCCTCAAGGAGGTCATGGGCGCGAAGTCGAAGGAGGGTGCAGCCAAGCTCGCTGCCGCCAAGCAGCAGGCAGAGCAGGCCGGTACCACCTTCAAGGCCCCGCCCGTGGTCAACGGCTCCGCGCTCACCGGTATGACCGAGGCGATAGCCAGCGGCGAGAAGAACACCAAGCTGGCCCAGAACGGCACTACGGCTCCGGCCTGGCAGGCCGCCGCCACCGCCAAGTTCGACGGTTACGCCCAGATCGAGAAGGAACTCCTCGACAAGGCCGTACTGGACTCCGTCGCGGTCTCCGACGACGCCCGCAACGACGCCTTCATCACCGGCGCCATCGTGGTCGTGGCCCTGCTCGCCGCCTTCATCATGGCCGGCATGATGGCCCGCCAGATGGGCCGCTCGATGCGCCGGCTGCGCAGCGCCGCCTTCGACATCGCCGAGCAGCGCCTGCCGATGCTCGTCGACCAGCTCTCCCGTACGGACCCGGGCAAGGTCGACACCCGTGTCGCCCCGATCCCGATCGACTCCCAGGACGAGATCGGCGAGGTCGCCCGCGCGTTCGACCAGGTGCACCGCGAAGCCGTCCGTCTCGCCGCCGAGCAGGCGCTCCTGCGAGGGAACGTCAACGCGATCTTCACGAACCTCTCCATGCGCAACCAGTCGCTGATCGAGGGTCAGCTGACCCTCATCACCGACCTGGAGAACAACGAGGCCGACCCGGACCAGCTGGAGAACCTCTTCCGCCTGGACCACCTGGCCACCCGTATGCGCCGCAACGGCGAGAACCTCCTCATCCTCGCGGGTGAGGAGCCGGGCCGCCGCTGGGACCAGCCGGTGCCCCTCGTCGACGTCCTGCGCGCCGCCTCCTCCGAGGTGGAGCAGTACGAGCGCATCGAGCTCTCGGGCGTCTCCGAGGCCGAGATCCACGGCCAGGCCGTGACCGACCTCGTGCACCTGCTCGCCGAGCTCCTGGAGAACGCCACCACGTTCTCCTCCCCGCAGACCAAGGTCCGCGTCAACGCCACGCGTCTGCCCGACGGCCGCGTGATGGTCGAGATCCACGACAAGGGCATCGGCCTCACCGCCGAGGACTTCGCGGACATCAACCACAAGCTGGCCAACCCGCCGACCGTGGACGCCGCGATCTCGCAGCGCATGGGTCTGTTCGTGGTCGGCCGGCTGGCGGACCGCCACAGCATCCGCGTCCAGCTGCGCCCCTCGGGCGAGGCGGCCGGCACCACCTCGCTGGTCATGCTCCCCGACGCCATCACCCACGGTGGCGGTGGAGAGGGTGGCCCTGGGCTAGATTCTGACGACTTCACCGTCTCCCAGATCATTCCGCAGCAGCAGGCCCAGCAGGCCGCCCCGCTGCGCACGGCCGCCGAGCTCGGCTTCGACGACTCGCGCTACGACCAGCAGGGCGCCGACGGCGCCGGGCTCGACCCGGTCGGCCGGTCCCTGAGTCACCAGGAGCGCCGGGCCGCGCTGGCGGCCCAGGTGGGCTACCCGCAGGAGCAGCAGGAGTATTCCGGGCAGGAGTATCCGGAATCTCAGCCCGAGCACGGGTACCAGCCGTACCAGGGGTACGAGCAGCAGCCGGAGCAGGGCTACGACACGGCGTACGAGTCCCAGCAGGCCCAGCAGGGCTACGAGGCGTACCCGCAGCAGGGCTACGAGTATCCGGAAGCCTCCTACCAGGACGGACAGCCGGACAGCCAGGGCTACGACGGCGGCTACGATTCTCAGTCCCACCAGGCCGAGTGGCCCGAGCAGAAGACGTATCCGGCTGCCTACCAGCAGGACTACGGGACCGAATCGGAATCCGCGGCCGCTCCCGAACCGGCTGCGGAACGCGTAGGCTTCGACCGTCCGGGCGCCGCTGCCGACACCGGTCACGCGGTGACCGGAGCGGGCCTGCCGCGCCGCGGCAGCCAGCAGCAGTGGCAGCCGGCACAGCAGGAAGCGGAGTCCTCCGGATCCCTCTTCGAGCAGCGGCCGCAGCGTCAGCAGCAGCCCGCTGAGACGAAGCAGGCTCCGGAGGGTACGGAAGGCAGCGCGGCCTGGCGTTCGACGAACGACGAGCGCTGGCAGCAGGCCGGCAAACTCCGTGAGCCGAAGGCGGGCGGGGTAACACCCTCCGGCCTCCCTCGGCGTGTGCCCAAGGCCAACCTGGTCGAGGGCGCTGCGGAGACGACCCCGCAGGGCGGCCCCCAGGTCTCCCGCGCCCCGGAGGACGTCCGTGGCAGGTTGAGCAACCTGCGACGCGGTGTCCAGCAGGGACGTACCGCGGGTTCTGAGCAGTCAAGTAACAGCTATGACCAGGAGCGTTAGTGTGAGCCCGATGAGCCAGGCGGCACAGAACCTGAACTGGTTGATCACCAACTTCGTGGACAACACCCCAGGGGTGTCCCACACGGTGGTGGTCTCCGCCGACGGCCTTCTTCTGGCGATGTCAGACGGATTCCCGCGCGACCGCGCCGATCAGCTGGCGGCCGTGGCCTCCGGTCTGACCTCGCTGACCGCCGGAGCCTCCCGCATCTTCGAGGGCGGCCCCGTCAACCAGACCGTCGTGGAGATGGACCGTGGGTTCCTCTTCCTGATGTCCGTATCCGACGGATCCTCGCTGGCCGTACTCGCGCACCCCGAGTGCGACATCGGCCTCGTGGGCTACGAGATGGCCCTTCTTGTGGACCGAGCGGGCAGCGTCCTCACCCCGGACTTGCGTGCGGAGCTGCAGGGAAGTCTTCTCAACTAGCAGACAGACAGTGCGTTTCGCGTCATCGCACCATAGGGTGCGGTGGCGCGGTTCCACAGGGAGTACTGCGTTCTTGGAGTCGGAGGAGGAAACGTGACAACACCCGGAGGACATCCTTATGGCGGCGCGCAGCAGCCGCAGGGTGGACACGACCAGAACCGATTCAACTTCCCTTCCGCGCCCAGCCGGCCGGTGCCGGAGCAGCACAACCCGTACCAGCAGCAACCGTACGGCCAGCCCCAGCAGCCCCAGCAGCCTCAGCCGCCGCACCGGCAGGCGCAGCCCCCGCGGGCTTCGCAGCCGCAGGCTCCCAAGGCGCACAACCCGCTGGTGCGTCCGTACGCGATGACCGGCGGCCGTACCCGGCCGCGCTACCAGCTCGCCATCGAGGCGCTGGTCAGTACCACGGCCGATCCCGCGCGCCTGCAAGGGCAGTTGCCCGAGCACCAGCGCATCTGCCGTCTGTGCCAGGAGATCAAATCCGTCGCGGAGATCTCGGCACTTCTCTCCATTCCTCTTGGTGTCGCCCGAATCCTCGTCGCCGACTTGGCGGAGGCGGGCCTTGTCGCCATTCACCAGCCCGGCGGCGACGAGTCTGCCGGCGGCCAGCCAGATGTGACACTGCTCGAAAGGGTGCTCAGTGGACTTCGCAAGCTCTAACGGCGGAGCGGCTCGCTCCACCACCTCCGCGAAGATCGTGGTGGCGGGCGGCTTCGGCGTGGGCAAGACCACGTTCGTCGGCGCGGTCTCCGAGATCAACCCGCTGCGCACCGAAGCCGTCATGACCAGTGCCTCGGCCGGTATCGACGACCTCACCCACACCGGTGACAAGACGACGACCACGGTCGCCATGGACTTCGGCCGCATCACCCTGGACCAGGACCTGATCCTGTACCTCTTCGGTACGCCGGGCCAGGACCGCTTCTGGTTCATGTGGGACGACCTGGTCCGCGGCGCCATCGGCGCCGTCGTGCTGGTCGACACGCGCCGGCTGGCCGACTGCTTCCCGGCCGTCGACTACTTCGAGAACAGCGGCCTGCCGTTCGTCATCGCCCTCAACGGCTTTGACGGACACCAGCCTTACACCCCGGAGGAAGTCCGCGAGGCGCTGCAGATCGGCCCGGACGCCCCCATCATCACCACCGACGCCCGCCACCGCGCGGACGCCAAGAGCGCGCTCATCACCCTGGTTGAGCACGCCCTGATGGCCCGCCTGCGGTAGTCGCCGGACAGTTCGCGAGAGGCCCCCACACGCTTCGGAGCGTGTGGGGGCCTCTCGCATGTCCTCCCGTGTCCCCAGGGGCACGAGAACCGTCGCCCCATGCGAAAGGCCCCGCACCTTCAGGGTGCGGGGCCTTTCGGAGCGGGGTGTCAGCCCTGCCAGCTGTGCGGGGCGCGGAAGCCCGGGGTGCGCTCCAGGCGGCGCCAGCCGGCCTGGGTGCCGATGCGGTGCACGGTGGCGGTCGCCGGGGCGGCGGCGGCGCGGGCGAGCAGGATCGCGGTGATCGCGGCCAGCTCCTCGGGCTCGGCGTGGCCCTTCTCGACCTTCAGCAGGGTGTCGGCGGTGATGCTCATGAGTGGCAGGTCTCCTTCGCTGCTACTGCGGCGGGTTGCCGTGCTTGCGGGACGGCAGGTCGGCGTGCTTGTTGCGGAGCATCGAGAGAGCGCTGATCAGGGTGGACCGGGTCTCGGCGGGGTCGATGACGTCGTCGACGAGGCCGCGCTCGGCCGCGTAATACGGGTGCATCAGCTCGGACTTGTACTCCTTGACCATGCGCGCGCGCATGGCCTCGGGGTCTTCGGCGTCCGCGATCTGCTTGCGGAAGATGACGTTGGCCGCGCCCTCGGCGCCCATGACGGCGATCTCGTTGGTCGGCCAGGCGTAGGTGATGTCGGCGCCGATGGACTGGGAGTCCATGACGATGTACGCGCCGCCGTATGCCTTGCGCAGGATCAGCGAGATCCGCGGGACGGTGGCGTTGCAGTACGCGTACAGCAGCTTGGCGCCGTGGCGGATGATGCCGCCGTGCTCCTGGTCGACGCCGGGCAGGAAGCCCGGGACGTCCAGCAGCGTGATGATCGGGATGTTGAACGCGTCGCAGAGCTGCACGAAGCGTGCGGCCTTCTCCGAGGCGTGGATGTCCAGTACACCGGCGAGGTGGCCGGGCTGGTTCGCGACGATGCCGACGACCTGGCCGTCGAGACGGGCCAGGGCGCAGATGATGTTGCGGGCCCAGCGCTCGTGGATCTCCAGGACGTCGCCTTCGTCGACGAGTTCCTCGATGACCTTGAGCATGTCGTACGGACGGTTGCCGTCCGCCGGCACCAGGTCGAGGAGGACGTCCGAGCGGCGGTCGGCCGGGTCGGTCGTCTCGTGGACCGGCGGGTTCTCGCGGTTGTTGGAGGGCAGCATCGAGATGAGGTAGCGCACCTCGGCGATGCAGGTCTCCTCGTCGTCGTACGCGAAGTGCGCGACGCCCGAGGTCTCGGCGTGCACGTCCGCGCCGCCGAGCCCGTTCTGCGAGATCTCCTCGCCGGTCACCGCGCGGACGACGTCCGGGCCGGTGATGAACATCTGCGAGGTGTCCCGGACCATGAACACGAAGTCCGTGAGGGCGGGGCTGTAGGCCGCGCCGCCGGCGCAGGGGCCCAGCATGACCGAGATCTGCGGGATGACGCCCGAGGCCTTGGTGTTGCGCTGGAAGATGCCGCCGTAGCCGGCGAGGGCGGAGACGCCCTCCTGAATACGGGCACCCGCACCGTCGTTGAGCGAGACCAGCGGAGCACCGGCCGCGATGGCCATGTCCATGATCTTGTGGATCTTCGTCGCGTGAGCCTCGCCCAGCGCGCCGCCGAAGATCCGGAAGTCGTGCGCGTAGACGAAGACCGTACGGCCCTCGACCGTGCCCCAACCGGTGATCACACCGTCGGTGTAAGGCTTCTTGGCCTCCAGGCCGAACCCGGTCGCCCGGTGCCGGCGGAGCTGCTCGACCTCGCGGAAGGAACCTTCGTCGAGGAGGAGCGCGATGCGCTCGCGGGCGGTCAGCTTGCCCTTGGCGTGCTGCGCCTCGGTCGCACGGTCGCTGGGGCCGCGCCGGGCCTGCTCGCGCAAGTCCTGCAGCTCGGCCACGCGCCCACGGGCGTCCGTCGGCTCGCTCGAAGTCTGATCCACAACGGTCATGTACTGACCTTACGAAGCCGGTCGAGGAAAACCCTCCGTTGGATCCGCACAGTCTCGGACGCGTTCCGCTGTGTGGGCCGGACAGAACCATTGAACGATGCACGGAGTCCACCAGCGGCAGCCGTGGACCTTTGTTGAGTTTCCACAAAATCGTGGAATGAGCCCCAGATGTTGAAATTTGAACGGAATAGGTCTAGCGTCGTTCTCGTTGAACGTTCAACAAGAACGGTCAGCACCCTACCGAGGAGGAAGCCATGGGCCTCTTCACCCGCCGCAGCCAGGACAACACCGCAGTCGCCACCCTCGACGCCCCCGACGTGAACCCGGCCCTGGCCGCGCTCACCGGCGACTACGTCATCGACTCCGCGCACAGCAGCATCGGCTTCACCGTCCGCCATGCGATGGTGACCAACGTCCGCGGCGCCTTCGCCGACCACGAGGGCACCCTGTACCTGGACGGCAACGACCCGTCTCGCTCCACCGCCGCGATCGACGTGAAGATCTCCTCCGTCGAGACCGGTATCGCCGACCGCGACGGCCACCTGCGCGGCGGAGACTTCTTCGACGCCGAGGTCTTCCCGCTGATGAGCTTCCGCTCCACCGAGGCGGCCACGCTGGGCGGCGACAGCTACCGCATCACGGGCGACCTGACGATCAAGGACGTCACGCGTCCGCTCTCCATCGACCTGGAGTTCAACGGCTCCGCCACCGACGTCTACGGCAACGAGCGCGTGGGCTTCGAGGGTGCCACGGAGATCCTGCGCTCCGACTGGGGTCTGACCTGGAACGCCGCGCTTGAGGCGGGCGGCGTGATGGTCAGCGACAAGGTGAAGCTGACGTTCGACATCTCGGCCATCAAGCAGGCCTGACCTGGCGCGGCCAGACGCGGCCAGACGCGGCCAGACGCGGCCAGACCTGGCCAGACTGGCGCAGGCCAGGACATACGGGGACAGGCGGCCCGGGGGCGGTGTCCGGGCGGTCGGCCTAGGTCGTGTCTTTTGGATCAGGCCGGATCAGCTCGCGGCGTCTGGCGCCGTGCATCGCAAGGCCGAGGAGGGAGCCATTGCGGAGCACTGGCGACCGACGAGAACGCCGCGAGGCGCGGCGCCAGGCGTCGCGGGCCCGGCATGATCCAAAAGACACGGCCTAGAAGCCGCCCCCGCCGTCGAACCCGCCGCCGCCGTCGAAGCCCCCACCGCCGCCGAAGTCCCCGCCGCCGAAGTCGGACGGGTTGAAGTCGGCTCCCGACACGTCCCCGCCGTCGAAGCCGTTCCCGCCGCCGAAGTCGGAGGCGTAGGCGGGGCTGGACATCATCGAACCGAGCATCGTGCCCATCAGCAGGCCGGGCAGGATGCCGCCGCCGAAGTAGCCGCCGGCCCAGGGGCCGTACGCCGGGCCGGCGTCGTAGTACGGGCGCGGCCCGCGCTCGGTGTCGACGGTGCGGACCGCCGGGTCCAGGCCGTCGCGCAGCCGTACGGCGTCCGCCGCGCAGACCGGGACGGTACGGGCGGCCCCGCCGGCCGGGGCCCAGGGCGCGTCCTCGGTGCTCGGCCCGTGCCGGGGGTCGAAGAAGCAGGGGGACCGGCGCTCCGGGAGCGGCTTGCCCTGGCGGCGGGCATCGAGTGAGGCCAGCGCAAACCGCCCGTCCTCCAGGGCCTGTGTCACCCCCTTGACCTCCTCCGGGTACTGCACGGAGGCCATGATCTGCTTGGCCCTCTCGTAGGAGTCCAGGCCCTGCTCGTAATCCTTCCGCATGGCGTCGTCGGCGCCGGGCTCGCCTGGGTGGAAGTCCAGCCGGTCGAGCTCCTCGCCGAAGGCGGTGATGTCCTCGTCCACGACCACGCGGAGGCGCTCGATGGCCTCGCGTCGCGTCTCTTCCTTCCTGGCGCGGTTGCGGCGCACCAGTGCGTACGCGCCACCGCCGCCGACGGCGGCCACCACGCCGAGAGTGATCAGCCCGCCGACCGGGGCGCCGTTGTCGTCGCCGGTGCTGCCCCAGGAGGCCGGGGCGCCGCCCTTGGCCTGGGCCAGGGCCTGGTCGACGAAGCTGTTGAGCTGGGTACCCGCGTCCACCGGCCCGCCCGCCTTCACGGCGTCGGTGAGATTGCGTACGGCGTTGGCCGGCATGACCGCCCTGTCGGCTCCGGCGTCGAAGCCGTCGCCGAGCCGGATCGCGTAGAGCCCGGTGATGCCGGTCTCGGTACGGACCGTGCGCAGCACGCTGGCCGCGGGGAACTCACTGGTGGCCGGCAGCACGGCGACGAACACCGGCTTCCCGGCATCCTTGATCTTCTGGGCGAGCGCGTCCGCCTCACCCTTGGGCAGCTGCGCCTCGGCCCGGGGGTCGACGTAGACCGGCCCCTGCTTGAGGGCCTCCGCCACGGCGGCGGGCCCGGTGGCGGCCGACGCCTGTGGGGCGCCCACGAGGGCTGTCGCGGACAGGGCCAGCAGCAGACCGGCCAGCAACCGCCCGGAAAGTACGGATATAAGCCTGGTCCTCATACTCCCGACGCTACCGGAACCGGGACATTCCTGTGTGAGCCGAACATAAGGACCTTGACCGCGGGGCCCGACACGGCAGACCTCGCCCGGCTGGAGCCCGGCGAGGTCTGGTCCGACGACCGCGAGCTACTCGGCCGGCTCCACGCCCGCGTGGAGGAGGCCGTAGGTGAAGGCGTCCTCCAGGGCCTGCCAGGAGGCGGCGATCACGTTCGGGGCGACGCCGACCGTGGACCAGTCGCGGGTGCCGTCCGTCGTGGAGATCAGGACGCGGGTCGTGGACTCCGTGCCGTGCTTGCCCTCCAGGATGCGGACCTTGTAGTCGACCAGCTCGAACTTGGCCAGCTGGGGGTAGAAGCGTTCGAGGGCGACGCGCAGGGCCCGGTCCAGCGCGTTGACCGGGCCGTTGCCCTCCGCCGTGGCGACGATCCGCTCGCCCTTGGCCCACAGCTTGACCGTGGCCTCGTTGGCGTGGGTGCCGTCCGGGCGGTCCTCGACGATCGCGCGCCAGGACTCCGTACGGAAGTACTTGCGCGCGCGGCCCTCGACCTCCGCGCGGAGCAGCAGCTCGAAGGAGGCGTCGGCGGCTTCGTAGGTGTAGCCCGCCAGCTCCCGCTCCTTGACCCGCTCGACCACCCGGGAGACCAGCGCGCGGTCGCCGCCGAGCTCGACGCCGAGCTCCTTGCCCTTGAGCTCGATGGAGGCGCGGCCGGCCATGTCGGAGACCAGCATCCGCATGGTGTTGCCGACCCGCTCGGGGTCGATGTGCTGGTACAGGTCCGGGTCGACCTTGATGGCGGAGGCGTGCAGGCCGGCCTTGTGCGCGAAGGCGGAGACGCCGACGTAGGGCTGGTGCGTGGAGGGGGTGAGGTTGACGACCTCGGCGATGGCGTGGGAGATCCGGGTCATCTCGGCGAGCGCGCCCTCCGGGAGGACCTGGCGCCCGTACTTGATCTCCAGCGCGGCGACGACCGGGAAGAGGTTGGCGTTGCCGACCCGCTCGCCGTAGCCGTTCGCGGTGCACTGGACGTGCGTGGCGCCCGCGTCGACCGCGGCCAGGGTGTTGGCCACCGCGCAGCCGGTGTCGTCCTGGGCATGGATGCCGAGGCGCGCGCCCGTGTCGGCGAGGACGGTCGCGACGACCGCGGTGACCTGCGCGGGCAGCATGCCGCCGTTGGTGTCGCAGAGGATGACGACGTCGGCGCCGGCCTCGTGGGCGGCGCGTACGACGGACTTCGCGTACTCGGCGTTGGCCCGGTAGCCGTCGAAGAAGTGCTCGCAGTCGACGAAGACCCGGCGGCCCTGTCCGACCAGGTAGGAGACGGTGTCCCGGACCATCTCCAGGTTCTCGTCCAGCGTGGTGCGCAGCGCCAGCTCGACATGGCGGTCGTGCGACTTGGCCACCAGCGTGATCACCGGAGCGCCCGATTCCAGCAGCGCCCGCACCTGCGGGTCCTCGGCGGCCGAGCCGCCGGCCCGCCGGGTCGCGCCGAAGGCGACCAGCTTGGCGTGCTTGAAGTCGATCTCGGCCTGCGCGCGGGAGAAGAACTCGGTGTCGCGGGGGTTGGCGCCCGGCCAGCCGCCCTCGATGAAGCCCACCCCGAAGTCGTCCAGGTGCCGGGCGATCGTCAGCTTGTCCGCGACGGTGAGGTTGATGCCCTCACGCTGGGCGCCGTCGCGCAGGGTGGTGTCGAAGACGTGGAAGCTGTCGTCGAGGACCGCTACTGCCCCTGTCGCCTCTGGTGTCGTCGTCATGCTGATCTGACTCCTGTCGGATGAGTGGTTCCGGATTCCCGGGATCCACTGCCCCCATCATCGCGCGCAGCCTGCTCCCGGCCTGGATGGTGCCGGAAAACGAAAAAACCTCTCGCGGGTGCGAGAGGTCTGCGCGCGGGTCTGGGGCACTGTGGCCGCCTCCGCGAAGTTCGTTCACGGTTCAGCGGTCACTGCGGACCGGCGCGCTGCTGTCCATAATCATGAGCTGAGCAGGCACGCCCGCAGTGTGGCACAGCCGTCCGCGTGCATGGACACGCGTCTCACGATACGAGCGCCTCGTCAAAGAATTCCGAGACGTGGGCCAGGATGTCGTCCCGCCCGATCCCGGGCAGGCCCACGGCGACCTGGATGCTGAACCCGTCGAGCAGGGCCCGCAGCCGGGCGCCGAAGCGGTCGGGGTCCACGGCCCGGAACTCCCCGCGCGAGATGCCCGCGGCGAGCAGCGCCACCAGGTCGCGGTGCCAGGCGCCCTCGATGGCCGCCTGGCGGTCGCGTTCCTTCTGGCCCGCGTTCTGCGAGCGGTTCCAGACCTCCAGCCACAGGGTCCAGTGCGGGTCCCGGGGGCCGTCGGGCACGTACAGGTCGACGTACGCCTGGAGGCGCTCGCGCGCCGTCCCGCTGCGGGACAGCAGCGCCCGCCGCTCGGCGCCGAGGGCCGCCTCGCTCCACTCCAGGGTCTGGAGCAGCAGCTCGTCCTTGCTGCCGAAGTAATAGAGGAGGTGGCCGCTGCTCATGCCGACCTGGCGGCCCAGGCCGGCCATGGTCAGGCCGTCCAGGCCGCGCTCGGCGATCGTGGCCATGGCGGCGACGAGTACGTCCTCGCGCGGCGGGGCGTTCTTCCGAGCCGCGCGTACTCCACCCGCCACCATGGGCCACTCCTTTTACATGAGGTCAGCCGTGGGTCAGACCTTCGGCTGCTGCTGGGTGATGCAGTGGATACCGCCACCCCCGGCGAAAATCGTACGTGCGTCAACCAGTGTCACGGTCCGCTCGGGGAACAGTCCACGGAACATCTCCGCCGCTTTCTCGTCGCGCGGGTCGTCGAAGGAACAGAGCACGACGCCGCCGTTGCACTGGTAGTGGTTGATGTAGGAGTAGTCGACCCACTCACCATCCTCCTCCAGGACGGTCGGCGCCGGGATCTCCACGACCTCCAGCTGCCGGCCCCGGGCGTCGGTGGACGCGCGCAGGATGGCGGCGATGGTCTTGCAGCGCTCGTGGTCCGGGTGGGCGGGGTCGGGCTGGGTGTGGACCATGACCACGCCGGGGCGGGCGAAGGCGGCGACGATGTCCACGTGGCCCTGGGTGCCGTAGGTGCCGTAGTCGCCGGCCAGGCCGTACGGCAGCCAGATCGCCTTGGTCGTGCCGAGGTGGGCGTGGATCTCGGCCTCGACCTGCTGGCGGGTCCAGCCGGGGTTGCGGCCCTCACCCAGCTGCACGGTGTCGGTGAGGAGCACGGTGCCCTCGCCGTCGACGTGGATGGCGCCGCCCTCGTTGACCAGCGGGGTGCTGTACGTACGGGTGCCGACCAGGTCCGAGATGTGCCGGGCGATCTTCGCGTCGTGGTCCCAGCGGGCCCACTCCTGGGCGCCCCAGCCGTTGAAGGTCCAGTCCACGGCCGCCAGCTCGCCGGCGTCGTTGGTGACGAAGGTCGGGCCGATGTCGCGCATCCAGGCGTCGTCGAGCTCCTGCTCGACCAGGTCGACGTCGTCGCCGACGATGGCGCGGGCGCTCTCGGCGTCACCCGGGGAGACGATGAGGGTGACGGGCTCGTACGTGCGGACCGCGCGCGCGACGGCGCCCCAGGCCTCGCGGGCCTCGGCGAGCTCCTGCTCGTTGGTGAAGGTCGGGTTGGGGCTGGGCCAGGCCATCCAGGTGCGCTCGTGGGGCGTCCACTCGGCGGGCATCCGGAATCCGTCGGTTGCGGGCTTCGTCATGGCAAAGGTCCTTAAAGGAAGTACAGGCGGTTGAGGGAGACCGAATCGGCCGCTTCGGAGCGCAGCGGGTCACCGTCGAGGGTGACGAGCCCACTGCGCGCGTCCACATCGACCGCGCCCACCCGGGAGTTCAGGAGGAGGTTCCCCGGGCCGATGCCGCGGGTGCCGCGGACGGCGACCCGGCGCCGGCGGGTCGGCATCTCGTCGCTGCCGAGGGCTGCCGCCGCGGCGGAGACGAAGGCGACGGAGATGTCGGCGGCCGTGGCCCCGTACGAGCCGAACTGCGGGCCGAGGACCAGCGGTTCGCAGGTGTCGGTGGCGGCGTTGGGGTCGCCGGTGACCCCGTAGGCCGGGAAGCCGGACTTGAGGACCAGCTGCGGCTTGGCGCCGAAGAACTGGGGGCGCCACAGCACGATGTCGGCGAGCTTGCCGACCTCGATGGAGCCGATCTCGTGGGCCAGACCGTGGGCGATGGCCGGGTTGATGGTCAGCTTGGCCATGTAGCGCAGGACGCGGGCGTTGTCGTCGCCCTCACCGTCGCCGGCCAGCGGACCCAGCTCGCCCTTCATCTTGGCGGCCATGGCGAAGGTGCGGCGGATGGTCTCGCCCGCGCGGCCCATGCCCTGGGCGTCGGAGGAGGTGATGCCGATCGCGCCCAGGTCGTGCAGCACGTCCTCGGCGCCCATCGTCCCGGCGCGGATCCGGTCGCGGGCCATGGCGGCGTCGCCGGGGAGGTCCGGCTTGAGGTCGTGGACGGAGACGATCATGCCGTAGTGCTCGGCGACCGCGTCCCGGCCGAAGGGCAGGGTGGGGTTGGTGGAGGAGCCGATGACGTTCGGCACGCCCGCCATCTTGAGCACGTTGGGGACGTGCCCGCCGCCGCAGCCCTCGATGTGGAAGGCGTGGATGGTGCGGCCGTCCAGGACGCGCAGGGTGTCCTCGACGGAGAGGCACTCGTTGAGGCCGTCGCTGTGCAGGGCGACCTGTACGTCGTACTCCTCGGCCACGCGCAGGGCGGTGTCCAGGGCGCGGGTGTGGGCGCCCATGTCCTCGTGGACCTTGAAGCCGCTCGCGCCGCCTTCGGCCAGGGCCTCGACCAGCGGGGCGGCGTCCGAGGAGGAGCCGCGGGCGAGGAAGCCGATGTTGACGGGCCAGGCGTCGAAGGCGTTGAAGGCGTGCCGCAGCGCCCACGGGGAGTTGACGCCGACGCCCCAGACCGGGCCGAACTCCTGGCCGATGACCGTGGTGACGCCCGCGGCGAGCGAGGCCTCCATGATCCGCGGGGAGAGCAGGTGGACGTGGGTGTCGACGGCGCCGGCGGTGGCGATCAGGCCCTCGCCGGAGACGATCGACGTACCGGTGCCGACCACGACGTCCACCCCGTCGAGGGTGTCCGGGTTGCCGGCCCGGCCGATCGCGTGGATACGGCCCTCGCGGATGCCGATGGAGACCTTCCGGATGCCGAGGACGGCGTCGATGACCAGAACGTTGCTGATCACGACGTCGCAGGTCTCGCGGACGGCTGCGGCCTTCAGGTGCAGGCCGTCGCGGGCGGTCTTGCCGAAGCCGGCCAGGAACTCGTCGCCGGGCTGCTGGGCGTCGTGCTCGACCCGGACGGTCAGCCCGGAGTCGCCGAGCCGGACCCGGTCCCCGGCGCGGGGGCCGAAGACGGAGGCGTACTCGTGCGGGTCGATGTGCCGGCTGCCCGGCGCGCAGTGGTCGCTGTGGGGGGTCTGCCTGCTCACGCCTTGTCTCCGTCCGTGCCGCCGGCGGGCTCGCTGATCCCCGTACCCAGGTAGCCGCAGGCGGCGGCTCGGGCCAGGGCCTCCTCCTTGGCGCCCGGGGCGTCCAGGGGGCCGTCCACCAGGCCGGCGAAGCCGACGGCGATCCGGTCGCCGCCGATCGGGACCAGCCCGACCTCGCCCTCGCCGTGCGGGTCGAACCGTACGGACGAGCCCGCCGGGACGCACAGCCGCATCCCGTAGGCCGCGGCGCGGTCGAAGTCGAGGCGGGGGTTCGCCTCGAAGAAGTGGAAGTGGGAGGTGACGCTCACCGGCACGGACGCGGTGTTGCGCACGCGCAGGTGCAGGGCCGGCTCCGGCTGGGGGGCGCCGGGGCCGGGCAGGACCGCGCCCGGGGCGTCGTCGCCCAGGCCGACCGCTCCACGGATCGGGGACGAGACCACCGCCAGGCGGGATCCGTCGTCGAAGACGGCCTCCACGTGGACCTCGGCGACCACGTCGGCCACGCCGGGCAGGACATCGTCCGGGCCCAGCACGCTCCGGGCCTCCTCGATGGCCTCCGCCAGCCGCTTGCCGTCGCGTGCGGCCTCACAGACCGTGTCCGCGATCAGCGCGGTGGCCTCCGGGACATTGAGCCTGAGGCCCCGGGCCCGCCGGGCCCTGGCCAGTTCCGCAGCGCTGCGCAGCAGCAGCCGGTCGCGCTCCGTAGGGGTCAGCCGCACGCCGATCCACCACCTTTTGAGTCGATGGGTTAGAGCATCACTCTAACTCTTCATTTCTCTGCAATGAAGCATTGACCTGGGACCAGGGCTTAGGTCACATTGAGTGTCGCTCAAACAAATGCGAACCACCCCCCGCCCTGCCAAGGGAGTTCCCCCCATGCCCATCGAACAGCGCGGAGTCGACACCATCCCCGAAGAGGAGCGGACGAGCGGTCCCCGTGACTTGATCTCGATCCTCCTCGGCTCCAATCTCTGCCTCGGCGTGATCGTGTTCGGCTGGCTGCCCCCGTCCTTCGGACTGGGTCTGTGGCCTTCCGTCACCGCCATCGTGACCGGAACCCTCGTCGGTATCGCCTTCACCGCGCCGCTGGCGCTGGTCTCCCTGCGCACCGCGACCAACCTCTCCACTTCCAGTGGTGCCCAGTTCGGCGTCCGCGGCCGGCTGGTCGGGTCCGTAGTCGGCCTGCTCCTCGCCCTCGGCTACACCGCGCTGACGCTGTGGATCGGCGGCGACGTCATGGTCGGCACCCTGTCCCGGCTCGTCGGGCTGCCGGACACCGGCTTCACGCACGCCGCGATGTACGGCGTACTCGCCGCCTGTACCGTCGTCGGGGCCGTATTCGGCTACCGGCTGCTGCTCCGCATGAGCAAGGTCCTGTCCATCGGCATGGTGGCCCTGCTGGCCGTCGGCATCTACGCCTACGCCCCCGACTTCACCACCGCCGCGCCGCCGGACACCGCGTACCTGCTCGGCTCCTTCTGGCCGACCTGGATACTCGCCGCCGTCGCCGCGGGCCTCAGCGGTCCGGTCGCCTTCATCACCCTGCTCGGCGACTACACCCGCTACATCTCCCCCCTCAAGCACAGCTCCCGCAAGGTCTACTGGGCCACCGGCTTCGGCCTGCTCATCGGCCTGCTGATCCCGCAGCTGTTCGGCACCTACACCGCGCTCGCCGCCAAGGCCGGCGCCGACTACGCCGGACCGCTCGTCGACGCCGCGCCGTTCTGGTACCTGGTCCCGCTGCTCGCCGCCGCCGCGGCCGGCTCGGTGGGCAACGCCGGGCTGATGCTCTACTCCATGGGCCTCGACCTCGACGCCATCGTGCCCAAGGCCACCCGGACCAAGGCCACCGTGATCGCCGCGGCCGTCGCCACCGCGTTCGTCTTCTTCGGCTCCTTCGAGTGGGACGTGCAGTCCGCGATGACCTCGTTCGTCCTGCTGCTGACCGCGATCGGCACCCCCTGGGCCGTGATCACCCTGATCGGGTACGTCCGCTGCCGCGGGCAGTACGACGCCGACGCGCTTCAGGTCTTCAACCGCCGCTCGGTGGGCGGGATCTACTGGTACCGCGCCGGCTGGAACGTACAGGCCACCGTCTCCTGGGTGATCGGCGCCGGCGTCGGCCTGCTCGCCGTGACCACCCCGTTCTACGAGGGCCCGCTGCTCGCCCTGACCGGCGGCGTGGACTGCTCCTTCGTCCTCTCCGGCCTGGCCGGCGGCCTGGTGTACCTGGCGCTGACCTTCCGGACCGCGAACGCGTCCGAACCCGCCGGGACGGCCGCGCCGGCCGCGGTCGCGGTCGGGGTCGCCGCCGACTGACGGCGGCGCTCGTCGCCATGGCGCGGGCCCCGGGGAGAACGTCTCCCCGGGGCCCGCGCCCTGTCGCAGGCTGCCGTCAGCCGCCCGGGCACTTCTGAGCGGTGGCCGCCTCGCTGACCGACTGGTCGAGCTTCTGGATCTTCGGCTGGAGCTGGGTCAGCGCGTCCTTGCCGGTGTCCGGCGCCGGATCGGCTGGCGCGTTCAAACTCGCACGGCGGTACGCACCCCCGCATCTGCGCCGAGGCGGACTTCGCACGCCCGCACGAGGCGAAGCCGGGGCCGGAAAGCCCACAGGCCCCTGCCGCGCGGTGCGGCAGGGGCCTGTGGAAGGGCAGCGCCCCGGGGTTCGCCCGTACAGGTGGAACTGTCGGGCGCGCTCCTAGCCCAGCGGGTGCATCCAGCCGTGGGCGTCGGCGGCGTGGCCGGTCTGGAGGTCAAGGAGCGCCTTGCGGAGCTTCATGGTGACCTCGCCGGGCTCGCCGTTGCCCTGGGTCCAGTTGGCGCCCTCGGACTTGACGGTGCCGACCGGGGTGATGACGGCGGCGGTGCCGCAGGCGAACACCTCGGTGAGGGTGCCGTTCTCGGTGTCGCGCTTCCAGTCCTCGGTGGTGATCCGGCCCTCCTCGGCGGTGTAGCCGAGGTCGCGGGCGATGGTGAGGAGGGAGTCGCGGGTGATGCCGGGGAGGAGCGAGCCGGTGAGCTCGGGGGTGACGATGCGGTCGCCGTACACGAAGTACAGGTTCATGCCGCCCATCTCCTCGATCCAGCGGTGCTCGACGGCGTCGAGCCAGACCACCTGGTCGCAGCCGTGCGAGGCGGCCTGGGCCTGGGCCACGAGGGAGGCCGCGTAGTTGCCGCCGGTCTTGGCCGCGCCGGTGCCGCCCTTGACCGCGCGGACGTAGTCCTCGGAGAGCCAGACGGAGACGGGCTTGACGCCGCCGGGGAAGTACGCGCCGGCGGGCGAGGCGATGACGATGAAGAGGAACTCGTTGGCCGGACGGACGCCCAGGCCGACCTCGGTGGCGAACATGAACGGACGCAGGTAGAGGGAGGCCTCGCCGGAGTCCGGCACCCAGGCGCGGTCCTGCTTGATCAGCGCGTCGCAGGCCTCGATGAAGAGCTCGGCCGGCAGCTCGGGCATGGCCATGCGGCGGGCGGAGGACTGGAAGCGCTCGGCGTTGGCCTGCGGGCGGAAGGTGGCCACGGTGCCGTCGGGCTGGCGGTACGCCTTGAGGCCCTCGAAGATCGTCTGCGCGTAGTGCAGGGTCATGTTCGCCGGGTCGATCGACATCGGCGCGTACGGGACCAGCTCGGCGTCGTGCCAGCCGCGCCCCTCGGTCCACTTGATGGTCACCATGTGATCGGTGAAGTGGCGGCCGAAGCCGGGGCTGGCCAGGATCGCCTCGCGCTCCGCGTCGGACAGGGGGTTCGAGGAGGGCTTCAGCTCGATCGTGGGCGTCGTCATGAGTGCTTGTCCTTCACCGGTTGTGTATGGCGGACCGCGCTCACGGCGTACTAGGACGTCCGAGCTTCCCCGCATTCCGCGGCCTCGCGTTCGATTATCGCGCGCGGGGCACCTTCGGTGAAACGGGGGGATAGCGGCCCAGGGGAGATGGTGGCACCCGGAGCCGCACAGGAAAAGCCGCCGGGTGCGATGGTCGCATGACCCGGCGGCTTCCTGAGGTGGAGCTGCCGGGTCAGCCGGCTACTCGCGCGGCGAGGGCGTCGCCGATCGCGTCGGTGGAGCGGAAGGTGCCGTCGCGCTCGGCCAGGTCGGCGGCGACCGCGTCCTCGATGCGGACGGCCTGGGCCTCGTAGCCCAGGTGGCGCAGCAGGAGGGCGACCGAGAGGATCGTCGCGGTCGGGTCGGCCTTGCCGGTGCCCGCGATGTCCGGGGCCGAGCCGTGGACGGGCTCGAACATGGACGGGAAGCTGCCGGTCGGGTTGATGTTCCCGGAGGCGGCGAGGCCGATTCCGCCGGTCACGGCGGCGGCCAGGTCGGTGAGGATGTCACCGAAGAGGTTGTCCGTGACGATGACGTCGAAGCGCTCGGGCTGGGTGACGAAGAAGATGGTCGCGGCGTCGACGTGCAGGTAGTCGGTGGTGACCTCGGGGTACTCCTGGCCGACCTTGTCGAAGATGTTCTTCCACATGTGGCCCGCGTACACGAGGACGTTGTTCTTGTGAACCAGCGTCAGCTTCTTGCGCGGGCGGGCGTTGGCCCGCTCGTACGCGTCGCGGACGACACGCTCGACGCCGTACGCCGTGTTGATGCTGACCTCGGTGGCCACCTCGGCGGGCGTACCGGTGCGCAGGCTGCCGCCGTTGCCGGTGTACGGGCCTTCGGTGCCCTCACGGACCACGACGAAGTCGATCTCCGGGCGGCCGGCGAGCGGGGTGGCCGTGTTCGGGAAGAGCTTCGAGGGGCGCAGGTTGATGAAGTGGTCGAAGGCGAAGCGGAGCTTCAGCAGCAGGCCACGCTCAAGGACGCCCGACGGGACCGAGGGGTCGCCGATGGCGCCCAGCAGGATCGCGTCGTGATGCTTGAGGGATTCGAGCTCCGCGTCCGGGAGGGTCTCACCGGTGCGGTGCCAGCGCTGGGCGCCGAGGTCGTATTCCTTGGTCTCCAGCTTCACATCCTGGGGCAGGACCGCGGTAAGGACCTTGAGTCCCTGAGCCACGACTTCCTGGCCGATGCCATCACCGGGGATCACTGCGAGATTGATGCTGGTCGACATGTCGGAACCGTACTCCCTGTCCCAGCCCTCAGACATATTGCGTCCATCATCTGGACGCAATATGTCGTCCTGAGGGGCCTGCAGCCCGTCAGTGGCCCGTCGAGCCGCCGTTGTCGCGGCGATCCAGGGCGCGCTGGAGGGCGGCGGCGGCGTTCTTGCGGTCGGCGTCGGCCGTGGAGGAGTGGCGGACGCGGCGAACAGCGGTGATTGCGGTCATGGTGATCGACTCCTTGAGATCACGGCGTGGCGGAGCCACGGATGAGGGGTTTCTTCAAGGCGCCGGAAGAGGCGGGGAGCGATGCGCCGCAGGGGTTGCCTGCCAAAGGGCGCGCGCTCTCGACCGCCATTCGCTGGATCAGCGAGACGTTCGGCTTCTACAAAGCTAGGGCAGCTCGCGCTGTATGTCTCCGCAATTACTCGGACTTCCTAGTATCTGAGACGGGAACCGCTCGAGTGGATCTCCCCGGCGGCCCCGTCTTCGCTCCGTTTTCAGCTCCTGTCGGAGCGAAGTTCCCTGATCAGAGCCCTGACGGCGAGAGTTGCAGCAGATTCCGGGGTGGTGACGTATCCCACGCGCCTCAGAGGCCTCCGTGGGCCCAGATCGGTGATCTCAACGGCGTCCGTGGCCTCGCGGAGCGACAGCTCGGGCAGGATCGCCATGCCGAGTCCCCGGCCGACCATGGTGAGCACCATCGCGTCGTCCTCCGCCTTGACCGTGGCCCGCGGGATCCAGTCCTGGGCCCGCCACCAGTCGCGGGTGTACGAGCCGCAGTTCTCGTCCCAGTCCAGCAGGGGCAGCGACTTCGGGTCCGGGTGCCCGGCCGGGTGGACCAGGGCGTACGCCTCCTCCGCGAGCACCCCGGTGAGCAGGCCGGCCGGGCCGCCCTGGGCGCCCCGCGCGCCCTGCCCTTCGGGGGCACCCGCGTTCAGCGTCGCGATGCCGAGGTCGGCGCGGCCGGCCACCACCTCCCCGGCGGCGCCGGCGCCGAGCTCGCGCACCACCCGTACCTCAGGGCGGATTCCGGGGTGCCGGGCGGTGAGCCGCTCCAGGGCGGGCGGCAGCAGATGCAGGGCCGCGCTCCGGAAGGCGGCGATGCGCAGGGTTCCTCCGACGACCTCGACCGAACCGCCGGCCGCGCCCCGGGCCTCCGCGCGCAGGGCCTCGTAGAGCCGCAGGATCCGGCGGGCGTGCCCGACGGCCCGCTCCCCCGCCGGAGTGGGCGAGGCGCCGCCGCGCCCGCGCTCGAAGAGCACCGCCCCGACCTTGGCCTCGCTGCCGCGGACAGAGTGCGAGACGGCCGACTGGGTGAGGCCGAGTGCGGCCGCGGCGGCGGAGAAACCGCCGGACTCGGCGACGGCGACCAGGACACGGAGTTCCTGAGGCAGCAGATCGGCCTGGGCGGGGCTGGCCACGGGGGCTCTCACCTCGTTCTATGAGCGGTGTTCATGGATGGGCGGCTTCCATGAGCGGAACCCCCTGCCCGGGCCGGTGATTCCTTCCTAGCGTGCCGCCCATGACCACGAACACCACTGCCTACGCCGTCCACCAGATCGCCCGCCCCACCGGCTTCCCGGACGCGGCCCATTTCGCCTACGTCGAGACCCCGGTCCCCTCCCCCGCCCCGGGCACCGCACTTGTGGAGAACCTCCTGTTGTCCGTGGACCCGTACCACCGCGGACTGATGGACGGCGGCGAGGGCGGCTTCGAGCTGAACACCCCATTGGAGGGACGCTCGGTGGGCCTAGTGGTCGCCTCCCGCGACCCGGGGCTGCGCGAGGGCGACCTCGTCTACCACCGCGAGGGCTGGCGCACGCACGCGCTCGTCACCCTCGGCGTGGCCGGCACGCGCAAGCTGCGCGGGTACGAGGGCGTGCCGCTGGAGGCGTACCTCAGCATCCTGGGCGGCACCGGCCTGACGGCGTACGCCGCCCTGACCCGGACCGCGGCCCTGCGCGAGGGCGAGGACCTGTTCGTCTCCGCCGCGGCGGGCGGGGTCGGCACCGCGACCGGCCACATCGCCCGGCTGCTCGGCGCCCGCCGGATCACCGGCAGCGCGGGCTCGGCCGCGAAGGTCCGCCACCTCACGGAGCGGCTCGGCTTCGACGCGGCCTTCGACTACCACGACGGGCCGGTCGGCGAGCAGCTGGCCGAGGCCGCCCCGGACGGCATCGACGTCTACGTGGACAACGTCGGCGGGGACCACCTGGAGGGCGCGATCGACGTACTGCGCGAGTACGGACGGATCGCATGGGTCGGCGGGATCTCGATGTACAACGGCGACCGCTCGCCGGCCGCACCCCGCAATCTCTTCGAGGTCGTACACAAGTCGCTGCGCCTGGAAGGGGTATTGGTTCGCAATCACACCAATCTTCAGGAGGAGTTGGAGGACTTCCTCGTCCCGCATCTGCGCAGTGGTCGCGTGAGTACCGACACGACCGTTGTGCAGGGATTTGACCGGACGGTGGAGGCCTTCCTAGGGGTGCTCCGGGGGGACAATCTGGGCAAGATGCTCGTCCGCGTCGACAGCTGATTCCAGCCACCCGGATGTTCACCGACTTCTTACCGCACGGATGTAGACCTTTGGACCGGCTCCCGTCACTCTTGCGGTCAACGTGCCAGCGGGGCACTGGAGTTGGAGGCGAGTAGCCAGTGACACCGATCAGCCGCAGAGGATTCGTGGGAATCGGCGCCGGGCTGATGGCGGGAACGGCCCTGCCCGCGGTCGCGCCGGCGACGGCGGCCGCGGCTGCCGCGGCCGCCGCGACCGGCACGATCACCGATGTGAAGCACGTGGTGATCCTGATGCAGGAGAACCGCAGAATGCGGGGCGCTCGGCTCCGGCCTCCGGGCGGCTCTGGGCTCCGGGCTCCGGGCGGCTCCGGGCTCCGGGCTCCGGACTCCGGGCTCCGGACTCCGGACTAGAGCACGTCCCCGGTGCGCCAGTCGAAGTCGAGCCGCCCGGCGGCGGGTTCGGGCAGGGCCCCGCCGTCCGGCACCCACAGGTACGTGGACCCCTCCTCTTCGGCCAGCCGCCGGGGCCCGTCCGGCCCGAGCACCCCGATCCGCCCGGCCCACACCTGCCAGCCCCGCCCCGCGTACAGCGCGGCGCCCGCCTCCGAGGCCGACAGCGCGCCCAGCACGTACGCCCGCGCGATGATCCGTTCCAGCTCGGCCATGACGGCCCCGCCGAGCCCCCGCCCACGCCGGTCGCCCCGTACCGCGACCCCCTCCACGTACCCGGTCCGCAGCGCCTGCCCCCGGTGCGCGACCCGCCGCTGCACCACACTCCCGTGCGCGACGAGCTCACCGCCCTCCCGCACCAGCACGTGCATCCCGCCCAGCGCGTGGTCGAAGTCCTCGTCGGAGAAGTCCCCGTCGAAGGCGCCGTCGAGCAGCGTCCGGATCTCGCCGAGCTCCCCGGCGGTCAGGTCCGAGGTGTGCCGTACAAGGGTCCCGCTCATGCCTGCTCCAGCCATGCGGTGTACCAGCCGCGGAAGTCGGGGGCCTGGGGCACGAAGCCACCCCAGTCCGGGTCGAGCCCCCACACCTCCCCGGCGTACGGCCCGTTCAGGACCAGCCGGGAGAACATCCCGCAACCCTGCTCGGCGAGGGTCAGCGTGCCCCGGGTCCACTCCTCGGCCTCCACCGGCCCGAGCGGTCCCGGCCGGGGCCCGCTCAGCGGGAACGGCGCGGCGAGCCGTCCCGGGCGCCGGTCGTCCTCCCACTCTCCGTCAACGGCCCAGTCGTCACCGGCCTCGGGCCTCGGCGTGGTGAGGGGGAGCAGCCCGTGGTGCGGACCGGCGGGCCCGTTCCCCACGCCGACGACGAACGCCCGGTACGCCCCGGGCAGCCGGATCCCGTGCGCGCTCTCGAACCCCCGCACCTCCGCCTCCCCCAGCGGCGCCCCCATGGCATAGCGATGCGTCTCGGCCCCGGACCGCGTCAGCCCCGGGTCGCTCTCCCCCAAGCCCCGCACCCGCGCCCGTACGGCTACGCCGTCCCACATCTCCACCCCCGGACCGTATCAACGCCCCTGAAGCCGCCCGCCCAGCCGCTCCAGCGCGTCCGCGTCGAGCCCAGCGGCGCGCAGGTACGGCCCGGCCTCCAGCCAGGCGGCGGTTTCGCGGGACAGGTCGTGGACGGTCGTGCCGAGCCCGTCGACGTACTCCTCGATCTCCGCGGCGTCGTACGGGCGGCCCTGCGCGGAAGGCATCGCCCGTACCCGGGGCTCGCTCAGCCCGTGGTCAGCGGCGATCTCCTCGGGCGTCGCCCCGGCCAGCCGCAGCAGGACGAGCGCGATGATCCCGGTGCGGTCGCGGCCGAGGCCGCAGTGGAAGGCCACCCCGCCCGGCGGGGCTTCGGCGATCGCTCGGGCCACGGCCGCCACCCGGTCGGGGAAGCGCTCCAGGAACGGCCGGAAATAGGCGGGGGTTCCGAAACCCGGAGTGCCCCACCACACGTCCCAGAAATCCCGGTGCTCGATCCCGTCGAGCGGTATCCGCACGGTGGTGAGGCCGGCCGGGCGGGCCGCGCGGTCCACCCGGACCTCGTCGTCATTGCGCAGGTCGACGACGGTCCGCACCCCGTGCGCGGCCAGGCTGGTCCAGCCGTGCGCGGTGAGCGCGTCGAGCCCGTCGGCCCGGACGGCCGCACCCGGCACGACCCGCCCCAGGCCCCCCAGCTCGCGCACGTTGAAACAGCCGTCCCACTCAAGGAATCGACCGGCGGTCGCCATACCCATAGCCCCCCTGTCAGTACACATCGGACAAGGCATGACGACGCGACCCTGGCGACGAACGGTTCCCCCGCGTGAAAATCTGTCCATGTCGCCTGAGACCACTCCCGGGACCACGCCCGAAACCAAGAAGTGGACCCCCACCCACGGTGAGCCGTACCACCCCGTCGCCTACCGGCCGGAGCGGATGCCGCGCCCCGAATCCCTCGTCCGCTCCGCGGAGTTACGGGCCCGCATGGGCGAGCGGCGCACCGTACGCCACTTCTCCCCCGACCCCGTGCCCGAGCAGGTCATCCGGGACGCGATCGCGTGCGCCGCGACCGCGCCGTCCGGGGCGCACCAGCAGCCGTGGACCTTCGTCCTGGTCAAGGATCCCGCGATCCGGCAGCAGATCCGCGCCGCCGCCGAGCAGGAGGAGGAGCTCTCCTACGACGGCCGCCTCGGCGACGAGTGGCTCGCGGCCCTGCGCCCCATCGGCACGGACGCCGTGAAGACCCACCTGACGGACGCCCCGGCGCTCTTCGTGGTCTTCCAGCAGCGCTACTGGCTCGGCCCGGACGGCACGAAGCGCAAGCACTACTACGTCGACGAGTCGGTCGGCATCTCGGTCGGCATGTTCCTCTCCGCCCTCCACCTCAGCGGCCTGGCCGCCCTGATCCACACCCCGAGCCCGATGCGCTTCCTGGGCCACGTCCTGAACCGCCCGGAGAACGAGAAGGCCTTCGCGGTGATCCCGATCGGCTACCCCGCCGACGACTGCGAGGTCCCCGACCTCCTCCGCAAGTCCCTGGACCAGGTCCTGGTCGAGGTCTGAGGGGGACCTCGTGCACCCGCCCCGTGCCCCCGCCCCGTCCACCCGCACCCGGAAATTGGAACCGCCCCCGCTCCGGGCTTGGGGGTACCGGAGCGGGGGCGGGGTTCTGCGGGGGCCGGGGTCAGCCCATGTGGGGGTACGCGTAGTCGGTCGGGGCGACCAGGGTCTCCTTGATGGAGCGGGTCGACGTCCAGCGCATCAGGTTCGACGCGGCGCCCGCCTTGTCGTTCGTGCCCGAGGCGCGGCCGCCGCCGAAGGGCTGCTGGCCGACGACGGCACCGGTCGACTTGTCGTTGATGTAGAAGTTGCCCGCCGCGAAGCGGAGCTTCTCCATCGCGTCGGCCGCCGCGTAGCGGTCCTGGGCGATGACGGCGCCGGTCAGCGCGTACGCCGACACCGACTCCATCTGCGCCAGCATCGCGTCGAACTCCGCGTCCTCGTACACGTGGATGGCCAGGATCGGGCCGAAGTACTCGGTCGTGAAGACCTCGTTCTCCGGGTCCGTGCACTCGATGACGGTCGGGCGGACGAAGTAGCCCTCCGAGTCGTCGTACGTGCCGCCAGCGACGATCGTGCAGGTCGGGTCGGCCTTGGCGCGGTCGATCGCGGCCTTGTTCTTCGCGAACGAGCGCTCGTCGATGACGGCGCCGATGAAGTTCGACAGGTCGCGGACGTCACCCATGGAGATTCCGTCGACCTCGGCCGCGAAGGCCTCCTTGAAGCCGTCGTTCCAGATCGACGCCGGGACGTAGGCGCGCGAGGACGCCGAGCACTTCTGGCCCTGGAACTCGAAGGAGCCGCGGGTCAGGGCGGTCTTCAGGATCGCGCGGTCCGCGGACGGGTGCGCGACGACGAAGTCCTTGCCGCCGGTCTCGCCTACCAGGCGCGGGTAGGACTTGTAGTTCTCGATGTTGTTGCCGACCGTCTTCCACAGGTACTGGAAGGTCTTGGTCGAGCCGGTGAAGTGGATGCCCGCGAGCTCGGGGTGGGTCAGGGCCACCTCGGAGACGGCGATGCCGTCGCCGGTCACCAGGTTGATGACGCCCTTGGGCAGGCCGGCCGCCTCGAGGAGCTCCATCAGCAGGACCGCGGAGTGCGTCTGCGTCGGGGACGGCTTCCACACGACCACGTTGCCCATCAGGGCCGGGGCGGTCGGCAGGTTGCCGGCGATGGCCGTGAAGTTGAACGGGGTGATCGCGTAGACGAAGCCTTCGAGCGGCCGGTGGTCGCTGCGGTTCCACACGCCGGCCGAGTTCGCGGCCGGCTGCTCGGCCAGGATCTGGCGGGCGAAGTGGACGTTGAAGCGCCAGAAGTCGACGAGCTCGCACGGGGTGTCGATCTCGGCCTGCTGAACGGTCTTCGACTGGCCCAGCATCGTCGAGGCGGCCAGCTTCTCGCGCCACGGGCCGGCCAGCAGCTCGGCGGCGCGCAGGATGATCGCGGCGCGGTCGTCGAAGGACATCGCACGCCACGCCGGGGCGGCGGCGAGGGCGGCGTCGACGGCCTCCTGGGCGTCGGCCTCGGTGGCGTTGGCGTACGTACCGATGACCGACTTGTGGTCGTGCGGCTGCACGACGTCGAAGCGCTCGCCGCCGCCCATCCGCTTGACGCCGTTGATCGTCATCGGGAGGTCGATCGGGTTCTCGGACAGCTGCTTGAGCTGGATCTCGAGACGTGCGCGCTCCGGGCTGCCGGGGGCGTACGAGTGCACCGGCTCGTTGACCGGCGCGGGGACCTGGGTCACAGCATCCATGGGGCTGGTAACTCCTTGAGCTAGTTCTGGACCTAGTTCTTGGTGATCATCGAGCGGAGGAAGAAGAGGAGGTTGGCCGGCTTCTCCGCCAGGCGGCGCATGAAGTAGCCGTACCAGTCCGTCCCGTACGCGGTGTAGACACGCATCCGGTGGCCCTCGGCGGCGAGCCGCAGGTGCTCCTCGCTGCGGATGCCGTACAGCATCTGGAATTCGTACTCATCCAGTTTGCGCCCGGCCTGGCGGCCCAGCTCCTGCGCGATGGCGATCAGACGCGGGTCGTGGGACCCGATCATCGGGTAACCCTCGCCCTCCATCAGGATCTTCATGATGCGGACGTACGCCTTGTCGATCTCGGCCTTGTCCTGGTAGGCGACCTCGGCGGGCTCCTTGTAGGCGCCCTTCACGATCCGGACGCGGCTGCCCGCGGCGGCCAGCCGGCGGGCGTCGGCCTCGGTGCGGAAGAGGTACGCCTGGATCACGCAGCCGGTCTGCGGGAAGTCGCGGCGCAGCTCCTCGTGGATGGCGAACATCGAGTCGAGGGTGGTGTGGTCCTCGGCGTCCAGCGTGACGGTGGTGCCGATGGCCGCGGCGGCCTCGACGACCGGGCGGACGTTGGCGAGGGCGAGCTCGTGGCCGCCCTCCAGCGCCTGGCCGAACATCGACAGCTTGACCGACATCTCGACGGTCTCGCCGAGACCGAGGACCGCCAGGCGCTCGATGAGCTCCAGGTAGGCGTCACGAGCGGCGTGGGACTGTTCCACGGCGGTGATGTCCTCGCCGACGACGTCGAGGGTCACCTCCAGCCCGTTGCGGGTGAGGTCCTCGACGATCGGGATGACCTGGTCGACCGTCTCACCGGGGATGAACCGGTTCACCACGGGCTTGGTCACCGGGGCGGCAGAGACGATTCGGCGCATCTTGTCGCTGCGCGAGGCGGCGAGGATCACGGGACCCAGCACGGGGGCACCTCCAACGGGTGGCAGAAGCGGGCACGGTCCGCCGCGGGGGTGGGCTGGGGACCGTAGGGAAACGCAAGTAAAACCACCGTGAAACCTAAGGATCGCCTCGATCCTCTGCCATCGACAGCTGTCACGCATCCGTGGTCCGGATCTCATACATCTGTCTGAAGCAGCGGTTTCCGGGTGGGAGAATGTCCGGGTGAAGGGCGATTACCAGGACCTGGTGGACGAGATCTCGGCGCTGCTCGGCGCCCCGGCGACGCTGGAGAACCGGGACTTCCGCCTCATCGCCTTCGGCGCGCACGACGGCGAATCCGGCGAACTCGCACTGGACCCCGTACGCACCCGCTCGATCCTGACCCGTCAGTCGACGGCGGCCGTCCGGTCCTGGTTCGAGGCCTTCGGCATCGCCCGGGCCACCGGGCCGGTGCGGATCCCGGCGGCGCCGGACGCGGGGGTCTTCCGGGGGCGGATCTGCCTGCCGGTGCGGTACCGGGGCATCGTGCAGGGCTACGTATGGCTCCTCGATCCGGAGCCCGGCTCCGAGGCGGGGCCCGGGCCGGAGGCGCTGGCCTCGGCCATGGAGGTGGCGCAGCGGATCGGGATCCTGCTCGCCGAGGAGGCGAAGGCCGGGGCCGATCTGTCGCGGGAGTTCCTGGCGGTGCTCACGGCCGGGCGGGGCTGGCAGCAGGACATGGCGGTGGCCGCGCTCCGGGTCGCCCTGGGCCCCGGAGCCGACGGACTGCACGCGGCGGTGTGCGTGGCCCCGTGGACCGGGGAGGCCCCGGCGTCGGTCCCGGGGGCGTCGGCGGTGTGCCTGGCCCCCTGGCGGGGGCGCGGTGACCGGGGCCCCGGCCCGGGTCCGGCAGGCGAGGCATCGGATCCCGCCGGCCGAGAGCCCGTCCAGGCGCTGGCCCTGCTGGTCCGGCTCCGCTCGGCGGACACCCTCACCCCCGCCACGGCCATGGCGACCCGGCTGCTCCAGCAGGGCGGCGCGGCCGCCGGTATCGCGGAGCCCCGCCGGGGGCTGACCAGCCTGGCCGACGCCTGGGCGGAGGCCTCGGCGGGAGCCCGGGCGGCAGCGGCCCAGCCGCGGTTCGGCCCGGTCGCGCAGTGGTCGCGGATCGGCCCGTACCGGCTGCTGGCGACCCTGGCGGCGGACCCGGTGGACGACCCCGCGACGCGGGCCCTGCTGAGCCCCGCCCACCGCGAACTCGCCCGCACGGCCGAGGTGTTCCTGGACTGCGCGGGCCAGGCCGGCCGCGCCGCGGCGGCCCTGGGCATCCACCGCCAGACCCTGTACTACCGGCTCGCCAGGGTCGAGCAGCTGACCGGCCTCGACCTGGACGAGGGGGAGGACCGCCTGCTGCTCCACATGTCCCTCAAGGCGGCCCGCCTGCACGGCTGATCCACCGTCACCCCGCGATTCGTCCGCCCACCGCGTCGAGCCGCAAGTCCCCTTCGCCCGGGCGGCGGTTCCCGGCTCCGCCTCCGCCTAGCCCGCCGCTCCCGAAGCCTTGGCCATACCCTCCACCGCCCGCCGCATCCCCTCCGTCAGCTCCGCCGGGGTCGCGGCGGTCGTTGGGTCGAACAGCCACTGGATCATGAAACCGTTCAGCAGCGCCTGGTAGAACGCGCCCGTCGTGCGCAGGTCCTCCTCACTCAGCCGCTCCTCCGGCACGCCGGTGAACATCGAGACCAGCCCCCTGCGCCCCTCCCCCTGCGAGGACGCGAGCAGCTCCCGCAGCTCCGGCAGCCGCTCCCGGGACAGCGCGACCTCCATGCTGGCCGCCCACACCGGGCCCGACTCCTCGTGCCCGGCGTGCACCGCCTCCCACACCGAACGGAAGCGCTCCAGCGAGCCGCCCTCCCCCGTCACGGCGCCCGTGAACTTGTCCCCCCACTCCTCGATCAGCGCGATGAACGCCTGCGTCAGCAGTGCGTCCTTCGAGCCGTAGTGGTAGCCGATGGACGCCAGGTTCGCGCCCGACGCCTTGACGATGTCGCGCGCGGTGGTGCGCACGAAACCCTTCTCGACCAGGCACTCCTTGGCGCCTTCCAGCAAGTCTTCGCGATGTCCCATGGCCTCACGGTAACAAGACAGCCGTCCTAGACGGAAGTTCTAGACAGTCGTACTAGACAAGCGTTTATGACGCTTGTACATTGCTGCTCATGACGAACCCCGCAGCACGTCTCGCCGGTCGCCGGGAATGGATCGCCTTCACCGTTCTCGTGCTCCCCCTGCTCCTGGTCTCGATGGACGTCTCCGTCCTCTACTTCGCCATCCCCGCCATCACCCGGGAGCTCGACCCGAGCGCCACCCAGCAGCTCTGGATCTTCGACAGCTACGCCTTCGCCCTTTCCGGACTGCTGATCACGATGGGCTCGCTCGGCGACCGGATCGGCCGCCGCAAGCTCCTGCTGATCGGCGCGACCGCCTTCGGCCTCGCCTCCGTCGGCGCCGGCTACGCCAACAGCGCCGAGATGCTGATCGCCTGCCGGGTCCTGCTCGGGATCGGCGGCGCGACCCTGATGCCGTCCACGCTGGCCC
Source organism: Streptomyces sp. ISL-87 (assembly GCF_018614095.1). GTDB lineage: Bacteria > Actinomycetota > Actinomycetes > Streptomycetales > Streptomycetaceae > Streptomyces. The sequence goes on from NZ_JAGGOY010000022.1 coordinate 92,670, forward strand.
TCATCCGGAACCTCTTCCAGGACGCCAAGCAGCGCGGCCGGGCCATCGCCATCTGGTCCGGGGCCATGACCGGCGGCATCGCCCTCGGCTCGGTGATGAGCGGCGTGATGCTGAACCACTTCCGGTGGGGCTCGGTCTTCCTGATCAACGTCCCCGCGATGCTGCTCCTGCTGATCCTGGTTCCGGTGCTGGTCCCGGAGTTCAAGGACCCGGCCCCCGGCCGCTTCGACCTGCTGAGCGTGCCGCTGTCCATGGCCGCCGTGCTGCCCGTCGTCTACGGGCTCAAGGAGATCGCCGCCGAGGGCTTCGAGCCGCTCTACGCGATCTGTGCCGGTATCGGCCTGGCCTTCGGGTACGTGTTCGTCCGCCGCCAGCGCACCCGTGACGACGCCATAATCAGCCGGGCCCTGTTCCAGGGACGCGGTTTCGGGGCGGGCATCGGCCTCAACACCCTGGCCGCATTCGCCATGATGGGCTCGGCCTACTTCACCACCCAGTACCTCCAGTCGGTGCTCGGCATGGGCACCCTGGAAGCCGCCCTGTGGAGCCTCGCCCCCTCCGTCGTCATCGGCGCGGCGGCCCCGGTCAGCGCGGCCCTGGCCCAGAAGACCGACCGGGCCCACGTCATCGCGGGCGGCTTCGCCCTCGCCGCCGCCGGCTTCGCCCTGATCGGCCTGGTGGGCACCGACTCCCTGTGGCTGCTGCTGACCGGCGCCGGCGCGCTGGCCTCCGGCATCGTGACCGTGATGTCCCTGGTCTCCGACATGGCGCTGGGCTCCGCCCCCGCCGAGAAGGCCGGCTCGGCCGCCTCCCTGCTGGAGACCGGCCAGGAGTTCGGCGGCGCGCTGGGCATGGCGGTCCTGGGCAGCCTCGGCACCGCGGTCTACCGCGAGGACCTGAGCGGCTCGGAGCCGGCTGTACGGGAGACCCTGGGCGGCGCCGTCGCCACCGCCCACCAGCTCGGCGGCCCGGCCGGTGAGCAGGTGCTGACGCTGGCCCGCGAGGCCTTCGTCCACGGCATGCAGTACGCCGCCTGGGGCGGTGCGGCCTTGCTGATCGCGGCCGGCGTCCTCTCCGTGGCCCTGCTGCGGGGTCTGGGAGCTCCTGCCGCGGCTACGGCGGCTCCGGCCGAGGCCGGCGAAGCCCTCGTGCACTGAGCGACGTAGACGTAAGACGTAAGACGTAAAGGGTGGAACCGCGAAAGGGCCCGGGGTCTCCCCCGGGCCCTTCCCGTGTTCAAGCCAGTGCGCGGATCAGGCGAGGCTGACCGTGCGCGCCGAGACGGCGCCGATCTCGGCGGCGATGTCCGTGAGGACGTTGGCCGGGACCTCGGCGTCGACGGTGAGCACGCCGAGCGCCTCGCCGCCCTCCTCGGCACGGGCGACCTGCATGCCCGCGATGTTCAGGCCGGCCTCGCCGAGGATGCGGCCGACGGTGCCGACGACGCCCGGGCGGTCGGCGTAGCGCAGGACGAGCATCTGCTCGGCCAGCGCCAGGTCCAGGTCGTACTCGCCGATGCCGACGATCTTCTGAAGGTGCTTCGGGCCCGCGAGCGTGCCGGAGACCGAGACCTCCTGGCCGTCCGAGAGCGTGCCGCGGACGGTCACGACGTTGCGGTGGTCCGGGGACTCCGAGCTGGTCGTCAGACGTACCTCGACACCGCGCTCCTGCGCGAACAGCGGGGCGTTGACGTAGGAGACCGTCTCGTCGACGACGTCCTCGAAGACGCCCTTCAGCGCGGAGAGCTCCAGCACCTTGACGTCGTGCTGGGTGATCTCGCCGTAGACCTCCACGTCGAGGCGGACCGCCACCTCGCCCGCGAGGGCGGTGAAGATGCGGCCGAGCTTCTCGGCGAGCGGCAGGCCCGGACGGACGTCCTCGGCGATGACGCCGCCCTGGACGTTGACCGCGTCCGGCACGAGCTCTCCGGCGAGCGCGAGGCGCACCGACTTGGCGACCGAGACACCGGCCTTCTCCTGGGCCTCGTCCGTGGACGCGCCGAGGTGCGGGGTGCAGACGACCTGGTCGAGCTCGAACAGCGGGGAGTCCGTGCAGGGCTCCTTCGCGTACACGTCGAGGCCGGCGCCGGCGACGCGGCCCTCCTTGATGGCCGTGTACAGCGCGGCCTCGTCCACGATCCCGCCGCGGGCGGCGTTGACGATGCGGACGGAGGGCTTCACCTTGTGCAGGGCCTCGTCCCCGATGAGACCGAGGGTCTCGGGGGTCTTGGGCAGGTGCACGGTGATGAAGTCGGCGACCTCCAGCAGCTCGTCCAGCGTCAGCATCTTGACGCCCATCTGGGCGGCGCGCGCGGGCTGTACGTAGGGGTCGTACGCGACGACCTTCATGCCGAAGGCCGACATGCGCTGGGCGACCAGGACGCCGATGCGGCCGAGGCCGACGACGCCGAGGGTCTTCTCGCTGAGCTCGACACCCGTGTACTTGTTCCGCTTCCACTCGCCGTTCTTCAGGGCGGTGTTGGCCTGCGGGATGTTGCGGGCGGTGGCGACGAGCAGGCCGCAGGCGAGCTCGGCGGCGGTGACGATGTTGGAGGTCGGGGCGTTCACGACCATCACGCCGGCCTTGGTGGCCGAGGAGACGTCGACGTTGTCGAGGCCGACACCGGCGCGCGCGACGACCTTCAGCTTCTTGGCGGCGGCGATGGCCTCGGCGTCGACCTTGGTCGCGGAGCGGACCAGGATGGCGTCGACGTCCTCGATCGCGGGCAGCAGCTCCGCGCGGTCGGCGCCGTTGCAGTGCCGGATCTCGAAGTCGGGGCCGAGCGCCTCGACGGTGGCAGGCGACAGCTCTTCGGCGATGAGTACGACAGGTTTCGAGCTCACGTGGGTCCTCACAAGTCCAGTGCGGACGGCCGTCCCGACGGCCGCAGGCGGTGGAGGGGGGTAGCCGCGTGGAAGACGCACGACACTGTGGGCCTGACGCGTTGTGTTCAGCAGTGTAGTAGCGGATCCCGAGCGGTATTCCGCCTGTACGGAAGGATCACCCTTCCGGGGTTGGCCAGGGTGGACAAGCAACACTTTCGGAGGTCTACATTCCGGCAGATCTCCGGGAGCGCCGGATACGCGGCGGGGCCGGAACTCACCGTCCCGGCCCCGCCGCGTACACGATCAGCTCTCGTCGCTGTCGACCCAGCTCATCAGCTTGCGCAGCTTCTTGCCGGTGGTCTCCAGCAGGTGCGCCTCGTCGGCCTTCTTGTACTCGTTGTACTTCGGCAGACCGGCCTTGTACTCGGCCATCCAGGTGTTGGCGAACTCGCCGCTCTGGATCTCCGCGAGGACCTTCTTCATCTCGGCCTTGGTGGCGTCGGTGATGACGCGGGGGCCGGTGATGTAGTCGCCCCACTCGGCGGTCTCGGAGACCGACCAGCGCATCTTCTCCAGGCCGCCCTCGTACATGAGGTCCACGATGAGCTTCAGCTCGTGCAGGCACTCGAAGTACGCGATCTCCGGCTGGTAGCCGGCCTCGGTCAGGGTCTCGAAACCGGCCTTGACCAGGGCGGAGGCGCCACCGCAGAGGACGGCCTGCTCACCGAACAGGTCGGTCTCGGTCTCCTCGGTGAAGGTGGTCTTGATGACGCCGGCGCGGGTGCCGCCGATGCCGGCCGCGTACGAGAGCGCGAGCGCGAAGGCGCTGCCGGTGAAGTCCTGCTCCACGGCCGCGATGCAGGGCACGCCGCGGCCTTCCTCGTACTGACGGCGGACCAGGTGACCCGGGCCCTTCGGAGCGACCAGGGCGACGTCCACGTTGGCCGGGGGCTTGATGAAGCCGTAGCGCACGTTGAAGCCGTGGCCGAAGAAGAGCGCGTCGCCCTCCTCGAGGTTGTCCTTGATGGACTCCTCGTAGATCTCGGCCTGGAGCGGGTCCGGGGTCAGGATCATGATGACGTTGGCCCACGCCGCGGCCTCCGACACGGAGACGACCTTCAGACCCTGCTCCTCGGCCTTGGCCTTGGACTTCGAGCCTTCCTTCAGACCGACGACGACGTCGACGCCGGAGTCACGCAGCGACAGCGCGTGGGCATGGCCCTGGCTGCCGTAGCCGATGACCGCGACCTTGCGGCCCTGGATGATGGACAGGTCGGCGTCGTTCTCGTAGAACAGCTCGGCCACTGGGATATCTCCTTGGTGCGCTGGTGTTGCTCCCACCGTATGGCGGGGAACGGAATCGAAGTTTCCTGGTCTCGCTATGCGAGAGGCAAAGACTGGTGCGCCGGTCGAGCGCGTCAGGCGCTGCGGTCGAGCGAGCGCAGGCTGCGGTCCGTGATGGACCGTCCGCCACGCCCTATGGCGATCGTGCCGGACTGCACGAGCTCCTTGATGCCGAACGGCTCCAGCATCTTGAGCATCGCGCCGAGCTTGTCGGCGCCGCCGGTGGCCTCGATGGTGACGGCCTCCGGGGAGACGTCGACCGTCTTGGCGCGGAACAGCTGGACGATCTCGACGATCTGCGAGCGGGTCTCGTTGTCGGCGCGGACCTTCACCAGAACGAGCTCTCGCTCGATGGCGTTGTGCGGCTCCAGCTCGACGATCTTGAGCACGTTGACCAGCTTGTTGAGCTGCTTGGTCACCTGCTCCAGCGGGAGGTCCTCGACATTCACGACGATGGTGATGCGGGAGATGTCGGGGTGCTCGGTGACGCCGACCGCGAGGGAGTCGATGTTGAACCCGCGGCGGGAGAACAGCGCGGCGATCCGGGCGAGGATGCCGGGCGTGTTCTCGACCAGGACGGAGAGCGTGTGCTTGGACATGTGAGGCGTTCTCTCTCTCAGGCTCTCTCGGCTCAGTCGTCTTCGTTGTCGCCGAAGTCGGGACGGACGCCCCGGGCTGCCATGACCTCGTCGTTGGAGGTGCCGGCGGCGACCATCGGCCACACCATGGCGTCCTCGTGGACGATGAAGTCGATGACCACCGTACGGTCGTTGATCGCGTTGGCCTCGGCGATGACCTTGTCCAGGTCGGCCGGGTCCTCGCAGCGCAGCGCCACGCAGCCCATGGCCTCGGACAGCTTCACGAAGTCCGGGACGCGGGTGCCCTTGCGGGGGGCGATGGACTCGCCGAGCTGGGAGCCGACGGCGTCGTGGCCCGTCTCGTCCGCGTGCAGCACGGTGCTGGAGTACCGCTGGTTGTAGAACAGGGTCTGCCACTGGCGGACCATGCCCAGCGCACCGTTGTTGATGATCGCGACCTTGATCGGGATGTTGTTCAGCGCGCAGGTGACCAGTTCCTGATTGGTCATCTGGAAGCAGCCGTCACCGTCGATCGCCCAGACCGTGCGGTCCGGCATGCCGACCTTGGCGCCCATCGCGGCGGGGACCGCGTAGCCCATGGTTCCGGCGCCGCCGGAGTTCAGCCAGGTGCGGGGCTCCTCGTAGTTGACGAAGTGCGAGGCCCACATCTGGTGCTGGCCGACGCCGGCCGCGTAGATGGTGTGCTCCGGCGCGAGCTGGCCGATGCGCTCGATGACCTGCTGCGGCGACAGCATGCCGTCCGAGGGCTTCTCGTAGCCCAGCGGGTACGTGTCGCGCCAGCGGCTGAGGTCCTTCCACCAGGCGCTGTAGTCGCCGGCGTGGCCCTCGGTGTGCTCCGCCTGGACGGCCTGGATCAGGTCGGCGATGACCTCGCGGGCGTCGCCGACGATCGGGACGTCGACCGCGCGGTTCTTGCCGATCTCGGCCGGGTCGATGTCCGCGTGGATGATCTTGGCGAACGGGGCGAAGCTGTCCAGCTTGCCGGTGACGCGGTCGTCGAAGCGGGTGCCGAGCGCGATCAGCAGGTCCGACTTCTGGAGTGCGGTGACGGCCGTGACCGCGCCGTGCATGCCGGGCATGCCGACGTGCAGCGGGTGGCTGTCGGGGAAGGAGCCCAGCGCCATCAGGGTGGTGGTGACCGGGACGCCGGTCAGCTCGGCCAGGACCTTCAGCTCGGCGGTCGCGCCGGACTTCATGACGCCGCCGCCGACGTACAGGACCGGGCGCTTGGCCTGGCAGATGAGCTTGGCGGCCTCGCGGATCTGCTTGGCGTGCGGCTTGGTGACCGGCCGGTAACCGGGGAGGTCCTGGGTCGGCGGCCACGTGAAGGTGGTCTTCGCCTGCAGGGCGTCCTTGGCGATGTCGACCAGGACCGGGCCGGGGCGGCCGGTGGAGGCGATGTGGAACGCCTCGGCGATCGTCCGCGGGATGTCCTCGGCCTTGGTGACCAGGAAGTTGTGCTTGGTGATCGGCATGGTGATGCCGACGATGTCCGCCTCCTGGAAGGCGTCGGTGCCGATCGCCTTGGAGGAGACCTGGCCGGTGATCGCGACGAGCGGGACGGAGTCCATGTGCGCGTCGGCGATCGGGGTGACCAGGTTGGTGGCGCCGGGGCCGGAGGTGGCCATACAGACGCCGACCTTGCCGGTGGCCTGCGCGTAGCCGGTGGCGGCGTGGCCGGCCCCCTGCTCGTGGCGGACCAGGATGTGACGGACCTTCTTGCTGTCCATCATCGGGTCGTACGCGGGGAGGATGGCGCCACCCGGAATCCCGAAGACGGTGTCGCACCCCACCTCTTCGAGAGAGCGGATGAGGGACTGCGCACCCGTGACGTGCTCAACTGCGGCGGACTGCTGTCCGCCGGAACGGGGCCGCGGCTGCGGATGGTGGGCCCCGGTGGCCTGCTCGGTCATCGGCATTCTCTTCTCGAAGCTGAGGGTTTTACGAGGATTCGACGGTGTGCCAGTGCAACAAAAAACCCCTCGTGCCAGGAGGCAAGCGAGGGGAGCGCGTCGGGAGCGATGAGCGGGGACATGCTGGTCCCTGCTTCAGCCGACGCGCTTTCCAAGTACGAGAATTCGGGTGCGCATGGCACTGACCCTCCCTCCGGCGGGAGGGGGATGTCAAGTGGGTGGGACGGGCGTCTCATTATGTGAGCCTCTATGGATGGCCATCGTTCCCCCGGGCGAACCAAGGGCCAGGGCTGGTTGGGCCGCTCCGCCCGGTACTGGGAACGTACCGCGCACGAGCGCGCGCCGCAGCCTGTACTCGTCGAGAGGGCCGGAAAACGCCATTCCCTGTCCGTGGCTGCACCCCATCGCCCGCAGGGCCATGACCTGCTCGGGGAGGTCCACCCCGTCGGCCACCGACTGCATGCCGAGGTCGTTTGCGATCCGCAACAGACCGGCGGTGATCTTGTGGATACGGGCGGACTCGACCACGCCTTCGACCAGGCCCCGGTCGAGCTTGAGCATGTCCATCGGGAGCCGTCGCAGGGCGCTGATGGCCGCATAGCCGCTGCCGAAGCCGTCCAGGGCGATCAGTACGCCGAGCCGCCGCAAGGCCGCGAGACGGCGCTCCAGCTCGTCGAAGGGCACTCTGGGGTCGCTGTCCGCCAGTTCGATCACTAGGGCCCCCGAAGGCAGCCCGTGCCGGGTCAGCAGGGCTTCCACGGAGCCGCGCGGCATGGAGCGGTCCAGCAGCCGCTGGGCGGACATCCGGACGGCCACCGGCACGTCGTGCCCGGCCCGGTGCCGCTCGGCGGCCTGCGCCACGGCCTCTTCCAGCAGCCAGCGGCCCAGCTCGGCGGTACGGGACGCGTCCGGGCCGCCCGCTGCCGCGCCGGCCCTGCCCGCCGCGCCCGCCGCGCCTGACCCGCCGCCCGTCTGGCCCTCGCTGTACTCGGCCACCCGGAGGAATTCCGCGGGTGTGAACAGGATCCCCTGGGAGGAGCGCCAGCGGGCCTGCGCCGCCAAGGCCGTCACCTCGCCGGTGGCCAGCGAGACCACGGGCTGGTGCAGGAGGGCGAACTCCCCCTCATGGAGCGCGGTGCGCAGCCGCCCGGCCAGCTCGGCCTTGCGCACCACCTCGGCCTGCATCTGCGGCGCGTACAGCTCGACCCTGTCCTTGCCGCCCGCCTTGGCCCGGTACATCGCGAGATCCGCGTTGCGCATCAGGTCCGAAGGGGTGATGCCGGGGTCGGCGAAGGCCACGCCGATGCTGGCGGCGACCCGGACCTCGCTGCCGGCGATCCGGTACGGCTGGGAGAGGGTGGTGCGCAGCCGGTCGGCGATCTCGTGGACCTGGTACTCGCGGGCGCTGCGGTCGCGGCTGCCGTCGCCCACGATCAGCGCGGCGAACTCGTCCCCGCCGAGGCGGGCCGCGGTGTCCCCCGCCCGGACCGAGTCCTGGAGCCGGCGGGCGGCCTCCACGAGCAGCTCGTCGCCCGCCTGGTGGCCGATGGTGTCGTTGACCGCCTTGAACCCGTCGAGGTCGATGAAGAGCACGGCGGTGCTGTGGTCGCCGGCCCGCCGCCCGGTCAGTGCCCGGCGGACCCGGCGGGTGAACAGGGCCCGGTTGGGCAGATCGGTGAGCGGGTCGTGCTCGGCGCTGTGCTGGAGCTGCGCCTGGAGCCGCACCCGCTCGGTGACGTCCCGGCTGTTGAGGATGAGGCCGCCCTGGTGGCGGTTGACGGTGGACTCCACGTTGAGCCATTCGCCGCTGCCGGACTTGAAACGGCATTCGATGCGGGTGGTGGGCTCCTCGGCCGGCGGTGCGGCGAGGAAGCGGCGGACCTCGTGGACCACCCGGCCGAGGTCGTCGGGGTGGATCAGGGTGGCGAGCTCGCTGCCGACCAGCTCCTCCGCCTCGCGGCCGTAGACCCCGGCGGCGGCGGGGCTGACGTAGCGCAGGGTCCCGGTGGGCGCGGCGATCATGATGACGTCGCTGGAGCCCTGGACCAGGGAGCGGAAGTGGTTCTCCTTCTGGGCCAGTTCCTGGGTCAGCGCGATGTTGTCGAGCAGCATGATGCCCTGCCGGATGACTAGGGCGAGCACCACCGTGCAGCCGGTGAAGACGACCATCCGGTCGACCTTCCGGCCGTCCACTACGTTGTAGAGGATCCCGAGGGTGCACACGGCGGCCGCGAGGTACGGGGTGAGGGCGGGCAGCGAACCGCTGATGGGGCGGCTGTGCGGCCGGTCCACACGCGGATGCGGGGCGACGGGGGCCGGGTGCACGCGCTGGGCGCCCCAGGGCGCGTACGCGAGGAGCAGCGAGCCGGCGAACCAGCCGGCGTCGAGGAGTTGGCCGGACTGGTAGCCGTCGCTGAGCAGCGGCGAGGTGAACAGGGCGTCGCTGAGCACGGTCAGGGCCAGCGCCGCGATGGCGGTGTTGACAGCGGAGCGGTTGGTGTCGGAGCGCCGGAAGTGCAGGACCAGGACCATCGAGACGAGCGCGATGTCCAGGAGCGGGTAGGCCAGGGAGAGTGCGGCGCTGGGGACGCTGCCGGCGGCGCCGGACTGGGCGGTCCGCGCCGCGTGTGCGAGGGCCAGGCTCCAGGAGAGGGTGAGCAGGGAGCCGCCGATGAGCCAGGAGTCCAGCCCGAGGCACACCCAACCGGCCCGGGTGACCGGGCGCTTGGCGAGGACGAGCAGGCCCACGATGGCGGGCGGGGCGAAGCAGAGGAAGGCGTAGTCGGCGAGCGAGGATTTGGGCATCGGCTCCCCGAGGATCACCTCGTACCAGCCCCAGATCGCGTTGCCGGAGGCGCCCATGAGGGAGGAGAACGCGAACAGGAGCCAGGCGGGGCGCTCACGCCGGTCGATCGTCCGGGCGTAGGAGAAGCAGGAGACCGCGGCGAGTACGCCGGCCGCGCTGAGCCCGAAGTCACCCATGATCTCGGCGAGTTCCTTCGAACCCCAGCCGAGCGCGGCGCCCACGGCGTACCCGCCACTGATCAGTGCGAGGAGCCATTGCGCCGCTAGGCCCCGGCCGCCGTCCGGGGCCGGTTGCCTGGTCAGGAGCGCCGCCCCCGGGGCGCTCACCGGCCCCCCTCGCCGGCTTGTTTCGGCGCACCCCATCGTCGCCTCCGACGGCTCTGCCGCTTCGGATCTTTCGCCCATTGGCCGTGCATCGCCCGTCGCCCCCCAAAGTGTCCGATCACTCCCCAGCGCCAGACGTTCGTGGCGCAGCCCCTTGTTCCGGACGATACACCACTTTCGTCACTCAGGGACAGGGGTTCTCTACGCTCCGTTACCAAGGAGGGAGTTGCAGGCACAGCCCGCACTCGGGTGAACGCGGAGCGTGGGCAGCGCGCGTCACTCGGTGATCAGCACCGTGTTCTCCACGGGCTCACCCGCGGCGAACCGGGTGAGCTGGCGCGCGATCAGCCGCTTGGCCCGCGGCTCGAACGCGGTGCTGCTGCCGCCGACATGGGGCGTGATCAGGACATTCGGAGCATGCCAGAGCGGGTGGCCGGCGGGCAGCGGTTCCGGGTCGGTGACATCGAGCGCCGCGCGCAGCCGGCCCGACTGGAGTTCGGCGAGCAGGGACTTGGTGTCGACGACGGGGCCGCGCGCCACGTTCACGAGCAGGGCGCCGTCCTTCATCCGGCTCAGGAAATCGGCGCCGGCCAGGCCCCGGGTGGCGTCGGTCAGCGGGGTGGAGAGGATCACCACGTCGGCGTCCGGGAGCAGTCGCGGCAGGTCGGCGAGGGCGTGCACGGATCCCCGGGCGGTGTCGCGCGCCGACCGTGCCACGCGGGTGACCGGCCCGCACTCGAAGGGCACGAGCCGGTCCTCGACGGCCGCGCCGACCGATCCGTAGCCGACGATCAGGACGGACTTGTCGGCGAGGGCGTCGTAGAAACCGCCGTGCCACTCCTCGCGGCCCTGGCCGCGCACCATGCCGGGAATCCCGCGCAGCGCGGCGAGGACGAGGGTGAGGGCGAGCTCGGCGGTGCTCGCGTCGTGGACACCGCGCGCGTTGCACAGCCGTACGCCGCGGTGCAGGGCGGCGAGGCCGCCCATGACGTCGTCGACGCCGGCGGTCAGGGTCTGGATCACCTCCAGGCGGGGCATGGCCGCCAGCGGGCGCAGGGTCACCTCGGAGGGCTTCATATAGGGGGCGACGTAGAAGACGCAAGGCCCCGGGTCCGCCGGGAACGCGTCCTCGCCGTCCCACTGGCGGTACCGGAAGCCGGTGGGAAGGCCGTCGATCTCTTCTGCGGGGAAGGGGAGCCAGACGTCCCCGGTCGTTGCGCTCATGACCCGGAGGCTATGCGAACGGATGTGGATCAAGCCGTTAGTTTGTTTCCGGACCGGGAGGGGGACGCACGGTGGAGCGCAGGTCGATCGGGTCGGGACCGCTGAGGGTGGGCGCCGTCGGGCTCGGCTGCATGCCGATGAGCTGGGCGTACGCGCCCTCGCGGCGCCACGGCGAGGAGTCGCTGCGCACCGTCCACACGGCGCTGGACCTGGGGGCGAACCTGCTGGACACGGCGGACGTGTACGGGCCGTTCACCAACGAGCTGGTGCTGGGGCGGGTGCTGAAGGAGCGGCGGTCCGAGGCATTCGTGTCGGCCAAGGTGGGGCTGCGGGCCGGCGAACAGCACGTGGTGGCCGACGGGAGGCCCGGCTATGTGCGGCGGGCCTGCGACGCCTCGCTGCGGCGGCTGCGGACGGATGTCATAGACCTCTACCAGCTGCACCGGGTGGACCCTGAGGTTCCGGTCGAGGAGACCTGGGGCGCGATGGCGGAGCTGGTGGGCGCCGGAAAGGTACGGGCGCTCGGGTTCTGCGCGCTGGGCGCCGGAGCCGGGCCGGGGGCCGGGCGGCGCGGGGACCGGGCGTACGGGGCGACCGTGCGGCACCTGGAACGGGCGCAGCAGGTGTTCCCGGTGAGCGCGGTGCAGGCGGAGCTGTCGGTGTGGTCGCCGGAGGCGGCGTGGCAGCTGCTTCCGTGGTGTGCGGCGCGCGGGGTTGGTGTGCTGGCGGCGATGCCGCTGGGCAGCGGGTTCCTGACCGGGACGCTCACTCCGGGCGAGGGCTTCGAGTCGCAGGATGTGCGGGCCCGGCATTCGCGGTTCACGGCGTATGCGATGGCTGCGAACCAGGTGCTGGTGGCGGGGCTGCGGCGGGTCGCGCGGCGGCACGGCGAGGTGGGCGGGGTGCCGGTGACGGCGGCGCAGGTGGCGCTGGCGTGGGTGCTGGCGCAGGGGCCTCATGTGGTGCCGGTGCCGGGGGCGGACCGGGCGCAGTGGGCGGCGGAGAACGCGCGGGCGGCGGAGGTCCGGCTCACGACGGGGGACCTGGCCGAGATAGCGGGTCTGCCGGCCGCCGTGGGAGCCTGGGACTGATCCCCCTCCCACCGTCCGCTCCCACTGCCCTCATCCGGTTCCCTCAGCCGCGTCCCACATCCACTCGATCGGGTGTACGAGCGGTGGAACTTCGGGAACCGCCGGAGCTGTTGAGACAGATGAAAGGGCAGGATCGGGGGACCGGAGGGGAGCAGGACGATGCGATACGGACGGTACGAGGGGCAGGGCGCGCGGCGTCGAAGCGCGCTGGCGGCGGCCGCGCTGGCCGGATGCGGTGTGGTGCTGGCGGCGGGGTGCTCGCCGGCGGGCGGGGAGGGGGCGCGGGCGGGGAGCTCGCCACCGGTGACGGCGTCGGCCGGCTCCTCGGCGAGACCGTCCGGTTCCCCGGAGGCGTCCGGAGCGCCCGCGAAGGGCTCGGTGACGGTGACCGGCGAGGTCGCCAAGGGCCTGGAGTCCCCGTGGGGCGTGGCCCCGCTGCCCGACGGGGACCTGCTGGTCGCCTCGCGGGACAAGGGGACGATCAGCAGGGTCGAGGTCGGCTCGGGCAAGGTGACGCCGATCGGCGAGGTGCCCGGGGTGGCGCCGGGCGGCGAGGGCGGGCTGCTGGGTCTCGCCCTGTCCCCCGGGTTCGCCTCGGACAAGATGGTGTACGCGTATTTCACGACGGAGTCGGACAACCGCATCGCCCGGATGCGCTATGACGAGCACCGGGATCCCGGCCAGCAACTGGGCGCGCCCGACACGGTGCTCCGGGGCATCCCCAAGGGCCTCATCCACAACGGCGGCCGGATCGCCTTCGGCCCGGACAAGATGCTCTATGCGGGGACCGGCGAGACGGGTGACGGCGGGCTCGCGCAGGACAAGAAGTCGCTGGGCGGCAAGATCCTTCGGATGACGCCGGACGGGGATCCGGTGCACGGCAATCCGGAGGCGGATTCGGTCGTCTACTCCTACGGGCACCGCAATGTGCAGGGGCTCGCCTGGGACAAGGACAAGCGGCTGTGGGCGGCCGAGTTCGGGCAGAACACCTGGGACGAGCTGAATCTCATCGAGCCCGGCGGCAACTACGGCTGGCCCGAGGCGGAGGGCAAGGCCGGCAGACCGGGCTTGCGGGACCCGGTGGCCGTGTGGAAGACCGACGAGGCCTCGCCGAGCGGGATCGCCGTGGCGCAGGGGTCGGTGTGGATGGCCGCGCTGAAGGGCGAGCGGCTGTGGCGGATCCCGCTCGCCGGGGCTTCCCCGGTGGCGGAGCCGGAGACCTTCCTGGAGGGGAAGTACGGCCGGCTGCGCACGGTGGTCTCCCTCGGCGGGGACAGACTGCTGCTGGTCACGAGCGAGACGGACGGGCGCGGGTCGCCGGAAGCGGGCGACGACAGGATCCTGACACTGACGGTGCGGTAACCGGCGTGGCCCCGGCAGGGGAGGGAAGGCGCGGTGGACGCGATGTTCAACATGTTCGAGGAGCTGTTCAGCCCGGGACGCAAGCACACGGACGAGGAGACCAAGCGGCTGGAGCTGTCCCGGGTCGATGTGAATGACGGCGACCCGGGACGGGGTCCGATAGATCTCGACTCCGGCAAGGTGCTCATACGCCTGGACGAGCAGCCTCCGCGGTAGCGGGGGCCGGCCTGATGCGGGTGTCCGGCGTACTGGTGCTATCGGGCGGCAGGTGCGAACAGCCGGAGCCGGTGGGCGAGAGCGGCTGCCTCGCCCCGGCCGGCCACGCCCAGCTTGGCCAGGATGTTCGAGACGTGCACGCTGGCCGTCTTCGGGGAGATGAACAGCTCCTCGGCGATCTGGCGGTTGCTGTTGCCGGCCGCGACCAGGCGCAGGACGTCCCGTTCGCGGCTGGTCAGGCCGAGGGCCTCGGCCGGGTCGGTGTCCGGTACGGGCGGGGCCGGGGGCGCTTCGGGGCCGAGCGGAAGCCGGGCGCGCTGTGCCAGCAGGCCCAGGTCCTCGCGCAGCCGGCGTGAGCCGAGCCCGTCGGCGGTGGCGTAGGCCTGGCAGAGCAGGGCGGCGGCCTGGTCCCGGTCGCGGCCGGCGGCCAGCAGGGCCTCGGCGAGCCGGTGGCGGGCACGGGCCAGCAGGTACGGGCGCTCCAGCGGGCGGATGGCCTGCTCGACGGCGGTCCAGTCGGCGACGGTATCCCGTTCCTCGGCCCGGCGCAGCTCGGCCCGCAGGAACTCGGCGTGGGCGGTCCACAACGGCACCGGGGTGGCCAGGCCCGCGGCGGCGGTGCGCAGCACGTCCAGGGCGGCTCGGCGGCCGGCATCGGCGACCGGGAGTCCCCGGGCGTCGGCCTCGGCCGAGGCCCCCGCGAGCAGCAGCGGCCAGGCGTAGCGGTGGTGGCCGAGGGGGAACCCGTAGGCGATCGCGTCGGCTATCTCGGTCCGGACGTCGGCTATCCGGCCCTCCCCCACGGCCAGGCCGACCGCCAGGCGGAACAGCGGTATGCGGTGCTGGGGCTGGGTGTCGTGGGTGCCGAAGTGCGCGTAGGCGGCCGCGAGCTGGGTGGCTGCCTCGGTCAGTTCGCCGCGGGCCAGTGCCAGGTAGGAGAGCCGTGCCGAGGCGGCGCCGCGCGGGGCGGCGCTCTGGCCGACGCGCAGGGTGCGCCGGGCCGCCTCGGCGGCCTCGTCCCAGCGGCCGAGGCCGTACAGGCTCTCCGCCATGTTTCCGCTGATCCACGCCTCGGTGTCCAGCAGCCGGGACTTGTGGACGAGTTCAACGCCCTGTTCGGCCAGTTCCACGGCTTCCCGGGACCGGCCCATACTTTCCAACTGAGAGCTGAGGTTGATATGTGCACGACCCGCCAGCATCACGAGCCCGAGTTCGGTGGCCCGCTTCCTGACCGCGTGCATCTCGGCGAGGCCGCGTTCGGGGTCGCCGGAGTCGGTGAGCAGGCAGCCGACCGTGATCCGGGCATTGAGCTCGATCTCCTCGGCGCCGAGCATGCGCGCGTACTCCACGGCCCGTTCGGCGGCTTCGAGGTTGCCGGGGCCCGGGTTGTGGAGCATGCCCCAGCCCGCGGCCCGGACCAGGACCTGGGCGTGCACTTGCGACGGGGGCAGCCCCCGGACGAGTTCCTGGGCCTTGGCGAGTTCCTCCCAGCCGTCGCCGCGGGCGAGGCTGGAGACCAGCGAGGAGCGCTCGGACCAGAACCAGGCGGAGCGGAGCGGGTCCTCGTCCTCCTCCAGCAGGCGCAGCGCGAGCTTGGTGAGCTTCAGAGCACGCTCGCGCTCCCCGCCGAACCGGGCCGCGACGGTCGCCTCGGCGAGCAGGTCGAGGCGGGCCAGCGGGGTGGTGGCCGGGTCGCAGCCGCAGGGGGGATACACCTCGGTGTAGTCCGCCGGGCGCAACTCCGCGCGCACCTCCTCCGGCGCGCTCTCCCACAGGTCCAATGCCCGTTCCAGCAGCCGCAGTTGTTCGGAGTAGGCGTGCCGGCGGCGGGCGGCCACCGAGGCGGCGAGTACCGCGGGCAGCGCCTTGGCGGGGGCGTTGGCGTAGTACCAGTAGCTGGCCATCCGGATGACCCGCTCCTCGGCGCGGACGAGGGAGTCGTCGTCCTCCATGGCCTCGGCGTAGCGGCGGTTGACGCGGGCGCGCTCGCCGGGCAGCAGGTCGTCGCTGACGGCCTCGCGGACCAGCGAGTGGCGAAAGCGGTAGCCGTCGCCGTCGGGGGTGGCGAGGAGGATGTTGGCGCCGACGGCCGCGCGCAGGGCCTCGATCAGCTCGTCCTCGGTCAGCCCGGCGACGGCGCGCAGCAGCGGGTACTCGACGGTGGAGCCGCCCTCGGCGACGATGCGCACCACGCGCTGGGCGGCGTCCGGGAGAACCTCGACGCGGACGAGCAGCAGATCGCGCAGGGATTCGGTGAGCCCGGTGCGGCAGCCGCTGGCCCGGGAGGCGACGAGTTCCTCGACGAAGAAGGCGTTGCCGTCGGAGCGCTCGAACACGGAGTCAACGAAGGCCTCGTCGGGCTGCGAGGCGAGGATGCCGGCGAGCTGGCGACGCACCTCGGCCCGGTTGAAGCGGGGCAGTTCGATCCGGTGGACGGTGCGGAGCCGGTCCAGTTCGGCGAGCAGCGGGCGCAGCGGGTGGCGACGGTGGACGTCGTCGGCTCGGTAGGTGGCGACGACGACGAGGCGGCCGCGGCCGAGGGTGCGGAACAGATAGGCGAGCAGGTGCCGGGTGGAGGTGTCGGCCCAGTGCAGGTCCTCCAGGACGAGGACGACGGTGCGGTCGCAAGCGAGCCGTTCCAGCATCCGGGCCGTCAGCTCGAAGAGCCGGGCGGTGCTTTCCTCGTCGTGCGGGCCCCGGAGGGTCTCGCCGAGTTCCGGGAGGATCCGGGCGAGTTCGTCCTCCTGGCCGGCGGCAGCGGCGGCCAGTTCGTCGGGGAGCTGGCGGCGCAGACTGCGCAGAGCAGTGGAAAAGGGGGCGAAGGGAAGCCCCTCCGCCCCGATCTCCACACAGCCTCCGACGGCCACGACCGCGCCGCGGCGGGTCGCCTCGCAGAGGAACTCCTCCGTGAGGCGGGTCTTGCCGACCCCGGCCTCTCCCCCGATGAGCAGGGCCTGCGGCTCTTTGCCGGCGGCGCGGTTCAGGGCGTCGACGAGGACGGCCAGTTCGTCGGCGCGGCCGACGAACACCGGGCTGACAGATCTGGTCTCCACGCCGCCGAGCATCGCACAGAGGTCCTGCTCAGCGGCACTCGTTATCGGTGCGCTTCTCATCACGCGTCAGTTCACGCGGGTGGCGGCGCGGACTACGCGGCGCGGGTGAAGCGGCTCCGCTGCACTCTCACCGACCCCTCGGGTTCCTTGTCGCGCATGGAGCCGCGGTGCGCCTTCTTGGCCTCCCGGGCCAGACGGTACGCGTCGGCCTCGCGGATGAGGTCGGCGCGGCGGGCCTTGGCCATCTCGTACTCGAACATCTCGTTCTCCCTGGGTTGCGATTCCCGGCACCTCGTTCGGTGTGATCCAAGATTCGCTTCCCAGGGGGTGCCGGCACATCGGGCGCATGCCGCATGTACGCCGGGCAGGGGGCCTTAGTCCAGGGCCGAAGGTCCCTGGGGCGGACTAAGGCAGGGCCGGGGAGTGCCTAGGCGTACCCGTGTGCGGCTTAGCCGGCCGCCTTCGGAAGGGGGAGAAGGATGTCGAAGTACATAAGGCCGAAGAGCAGTACGCCCAGGGCGCCGAGGGCGACGGCGGCCCAGGAGACGGACCGGATCCAGGTCGGGAGGACGCGGCCGGGGGCGCCGAAGGCGGGGCGGGCCAGGACGAAGACGGCGAGGAGGAGGGCGAGGGTGGAGACGACACCGTTGACGAGGGCGGTCTGGTGCCAGGCGTCGCCGTACAGGGCGGCGATCTTCGCTTCGGTGGTGGCGGCGTTGACCGACTCGATCTGGCCGATGAGGGTCTGGCGCTCGGCGACGACCCGGGAGACCCAGGTTCCGCTCAGGGCGACGAGCCCGAGCCCGGCGGCGACGATCGCGGAGGCCGCGGCGCCGACCCCGCCGACCTGCTCAAGGGGCTCGTCCTCGAAGTCCGGCTCGGCGGCGTCGAGCGTGTCGTCGAGCTCCTCGGCGGCGGGGGCGGCCTCGGCCTCGGCCGTCTCGGCCGCGGTGTCGGCCGGGGTGTTCACGGCCGCCTTGGCCGTGTCCTGCGCGGAGGGCGCGGGCTCGGCGGAGTCCGCCTCGGGGGCGTTCGGGGCGGCGGTCTTCGTGGTATCCATGCGGGGCACCGTAGGTGGCCTACATGAGAGGTTCCTGAGAGCCTGCCGGGCCCGCCGCGGGTCCGGTCCCCCGGCCCGTGCCCGGATGGCGCCGGGGGCCGTCCGCAGCCTAGTGCCGTGGCCGGCAAGGTTCACCGGGTCGCGACGCCCAGTACGGCACCTCGCCGCGTTGTCGGCCCACGCAAGTACGTC
>NZ_JAGGOY010000022.1:110683-118827 GCF_018614095.1 Streptomyces sp. ISL-87
AAACCTTTCCGGCCACGACACTAGGCGGGGTGGACCGTGGGCCACTCGTGGGCGAGGACCGACCAGATCTCGGTGTCCTGGCGGACGCCGCGGTAGAGGTCGTTCTGCCGCATGACGCCGTCACGGGTCATGCCGAGGCGCTCGGCGACGGCGATGCTCTTCTTGTTGGCGGAGGAGGCGTGCCACTCCACGCGGTGCATGCCGCGCTCCTGGAACGCCCAGTCGATCAGGATCCGGCAGGCCTTGGTGATCAGGCCCCGGCCGGCCACGGCGGGCTCCAGCCAGCAGCCGGCCTCGCAGATGCCGCTCTTGGCGTCGAAGACGCGGAAGAGGACTCCGCCGACGAGGGTGCCGTCGACCCGGATGCCGTAGAGGCGCCCGGTGTCGGTGGCCGCCTTCTGCGCGTAGGTGGCGAGGTATCCCCGCGCCGAGTCGAGGTCGGCGACGACGTCGGGAAGACCGACATGCTGACCGATGTACTCCCGGCCGCGGTCCATGTGTGCCAGGAGCTCCTCGGCGTGGTGGACCTCCAGCGGGAACAGCTGGGCGTCGTCGGCAAGGTCTATCGAGAACATGCGGCTTCTTCCTTCGGCCTCAAGCGGCGGGTTGCCGGATCACCTGGATGCGGTGGCGGGCTCGGCGCCGTCCTCGCTCGTGGCGGTGTCCGCGCCGGTCCGCTGCATGGGAAGTGTCGCAGGCGCACGGCATTCCGGGGGCTCGATGCTGATCTTGGGCAGCCTGCGGTCCAGCCAGGCGGGCAGCCACCAGTTCGCACCGCCGAGCATGTGCATCAGCGCCGGGACGAGCAGGGTGCGCAGGACGAACGCGTCGAGCGCCACGGCGGCGGCGAGCGCGATGCCGAACATCGCGATGATCCGGTCGCCGCTCAGCACGAAGGCCAGGAATACCGAGATCATGATGACGGCCGCCGAGTTGATCACCCGGCTGGTCTCGGCGAGCCCGACGCGGACCGCCCGCTGGTTGTCGCCGGTCTCCAGCCACTCCTCGTACATCCGGCTGACCAGGAACACCTGGTAGTCCATCGAGAGGCCGAAGAGCACCGACACCATGATCACCGGGAGGAAGGGTTCGATCGGCCCGGCGCTGCCGAGGCCGAGCAGCTCGCTTCCCCAGCCCCACTGGAAGACCGCGACCACGACTCCGAAGGAGGAGGCAACGGCCGCGATGTTCATGGCGGCGGCCTTGAGCGGGATGCCGATGGAGCGGAAGGCGAGCAGCAGGAGCACGCAGCCGAGGGCGATGACCACCCCGACGAACAGCGGCAGCTTCCCGATGATCACGTCGGCGAAGTCGTCGTAGCCGGCCGTCACACCGCCGACGTGCACGTCCATGGAGTTGCCGTGCCCGGCGCGCGGGATGACGTCCTCACGGAGCGTACCGACGAGCTCGCTCGTGGCCCGGGACTGGGGGGCGGAGTCGGGTACGACGGTCAGGATGGCGGTGTCGCCGCTCCGGTTGAAGACGGCCGGACCGGCGGAGCTGACGCCCTCGGTCGTCCGGAGCGCCTCGGACAGCCGGTCGACGGCGATCCGGTCCCCGGCGCCGTCGAGGCGGGCGACGACGGTGAGCGGGCCGTTCACGCCCGGGCCGAAGCCGTCCGCCAGCATGTCGTAGGCCTTGCGGGTGGTGGAGGTGGCCGGGTTGTTGCCCTGGTCGGAGGTACCGAGGTGCAGCGCGAACGTGGGCAGCGCCAGTACGAGCATCACCGCGGCCGCGGCGACGCCGAGCAGCTTGGGGTGCCGCTCCACGAAGGCCGACCAGCGGGCGGCGAACCCGGTGGGCGGTTCGGGCTGAGGGCCCTCGGCGGCGAGTTTGCGGCGTTCGCGGCGCGAGAGGGCGCGCATCCCGATCCACGAGAGGAGGGCGGGGAGCAGGGTCACCGAGGCGGCCACGGTCAGGACCACGGTGAGCGAGGCGGCTATGGCCACGCCGTTGAGGAAGTTCAGCCGGAGCACCAGCATGCCGAGCAGCGCGATACAGACGGTGGCCCCGGCGAAGACGACGGCCCGGCCGGTGGTGGAGACGGCGCTCGCGGCCGCCTCCTCTACCGGGAGGCCACGCTTGAGGCCCTTGCGGTGCCGGGTGACGATGAACAACGCGTAGTCGATGCCGACCCCGAGGCCGACGAGGGTGCCGAGCATCGGGGCGAAGTCGGCCACCGGCATGGCGTGCCCGAGGAGGGTGATGCCGAAATAGGCGGTGCCCACGCTGACCAGGGCGGTCGCGATGGGCAGCAGGCTCGCGGCGAGCGAGCCGAAGGCGAGGAAGAGGACCAGGGCCGCGACGGCGACGCCGATCACCTCGGCGAGGTGCGCGGTGGGGGCTTCGGTGAGGCCGATGGCACGGCCGCCCAGTTCGACTTGGAGGCCGTCCTGCTGGGTCCGGTCGTTCCTGGCCGCGTCGACGACCGCCTGGGCCTGGGCCTTGGGAACCGAATCCGCCTGCTCGTCGAAGGTCACGACGGCATAGGCGGTGCGCCCGTCGGGGCTGATCTGCGCGGCGCTCTCGGGGCCGGATCCGTAGGGGCCCGCGACCGATCCGACGCCGGGGAGCTCGGCGATGGCGTCGAGGGCCTGACTCATCCGCTGCTCGACTGCGGGGGTGCGGGCCGTCTGGTGATCAGGGGCCCGCCACACGATGGTGTCGGTGTCGCCGCCCTGGCCGTGGAAGCCTTCGCGGAGGAGGGCGTTGGCCTTGCCCGACTCGGTCCCGGGGACCTCGTAGTTGTTGGAGAACGCCGATCCGGCGATTCCGGCGGCCGCGGCGGTTCCGCCGAAGGCGAGCAGCCAGAGAAGGACGGCGACGAGACGGTGCCGCACACACCACCGTGCGATAGCTGCCAACGGACGTGCTCCCAGTTGGTTCGGGTCTTTACCGGGAGACAGCCCGATGCAAAGAACGCTGGTCTCGTGAACCTACGTGATCTACAGGAGTTCCACAGGTGATCCAGTGGTCTTCACCTTCACATATGCCTCCACGATCGCAGCGTTTAGTGATCGTTAGTCCGTTTCGTGTGCATCGTCACAGGGGGCGGGAAGGCATTCGGGACCTTCGCCTCTCACCCTGGTCCGCGCACCTCCGGCTACGCGTCCGCCCGGTAGCCCGGGATCGAGGGCCAGCGGACCGTGAGGACCACCGCGTCCTCCTCGGCGTACCAGGAGTGGTCGACCCCGCGGCCCCAGATCACGTAGTCCCCCTGCTCGGCGAGGACCACGGTGCGGCCGGGGAACTCCAGCCGGAAGCGCCCGCTGATCAGGACTTGCAGCGCGGTGCGCTCCTCGCCGGTGACCCACTGCGCCCGCTCGTCGCCCTTGGGGTGAACCCCCCATTTGATCTCCACGTCCTCGCTGTGGCGGGGATCGGCGGGGTCCTTGAAGTGGCCGAGGAGCCAGCCGCGGTCGGCGGCGGCGTCGGGGGTGGCCTTGCCTGTGTGGATGAGGGCGGTGTCGTCGTTCACGGGGCGAGGCTAATGCAGTTGTGGAAACGGACCGGTGGCTGGTCAGCTGAGCCAATGGATCTTGATGAACTGCGGAAGGTTCGGGACCGGTTCGACGCGGAGATGCGCCGCGACGCACCGCCCGACGTGGCGGAGGCCGACGTGGAGCGGGTGGGCGCGGTCGTACGGCAGACCGCACCCGGGCACGGATGGAACGGCGTGCTCTGGTCGGACCTCGACGAGGAGACGGCGGACGAAGAGATCGCGGCGCAGGTGGCGTTCTTCTCCGGGCGGGGAGCGCCCGACTTCGAGTGGAAGCAGTACGACTACGACCGCCCGGCGGATCTCGGGGAGCGGCTGCGCGCGGCGGGCTTCGTGCCGGGGGAGGCCGAGCGGCTGATGGTGGGGCGGGTGGCCGAGCTTGCGAAGCTGCCGGTGAATCCGCCGGAGGGGATCACGCTGCGGGTGGTCACGGACGAGGCGGGCGTGGACCTGATGATGGCGGTCCACACCCGGGCCTTCGGTACCGAGCGCCCCCGCATCAGGCACCTGATGCTCACCCTGCTGAGGGACGAGCCGGAGACGATCGCGGCCGTGGTGGCGATGGCCGGTGACACCCCGGTGAGCGCGGCCAGGATGGAGATGCGGCCGGGGACCTCCTTCGTCGGCCTGTGGGGCGGCGGCACGGTCCCGGAGTGGCGCGGCCGGGGCATCTACCGCCTGCTCGTGGCCCACCGCGCCCGGATCGCGGCCGAACTCGGCATCCCCTACCTCCAGGTGGACGCCTCGGACGACTCCCGCCCGATCCTGGAACGCCTCGGCTTCAGCGCCCTCGGCGTGACCACGCCGTACGTATACAGCCCCCCTGGCGCTTGACCCCCGGCCGGGCCCCAGCACCCGCGACGTCCGCCCCCGCCCCCGCCCCCACCCCTTCCCCACCCGGTCACCCTCCCCCTCCCGCCTCCCCCGTCAGTGCTTCAAAAGAGCAGGAGCGAGCAACCACACCCCACAGGGAGCACACCATGACCGCAGGCATGGGAAACCCAGCCCTCGACGTCCCCGGCACCATGGCCGGCCTGATGGCGACAGGCCAGCCGTCGCCGCCACCGGCATCAGCGAGCGCACCCTCGAACTCGCCCACATCCGCGCCAGCCAGATCAACGCCTGCGGTGTCTGCCTACTCCGAAGAGCAGCTCGCCGCCCTCATCCTCTCGATCTCCACGGCCAAGGTCTGGAACCGCATCAACCTCGCCACCGGCCAACAGGCCGGCACCCCCTGGTCCTAACCGACCAAGAACCCAGGCCCTACGCCCGGGACCTCACCCACGAACACCGCGGGACGGGCGGAACTGACCCGCCGTCTCAACGCAGCCAGCCCGTTAACGGCGTTAACGCCGTTAACAAATGGAAGCTTAGATTCCGTTTCTGGCCCCGCCACCGGCATCGCGGCGCGCACCCTTAACGGCGTTAACGCCCCACCCCACTGCCCCCACGCTGATGGACGAGCAGTTCCAGATCGCCGAGGGCATCCCCATCGAAGCCCCCGGCCTCCAGCCGCTCATCGACCTGCCCACCAGATGGCGTTCGGGCCCCGCCAACGTCCGCGTCCGCGCCGCATCCGCCTATGCCATCGAGTTCGGCTCCTTCACCAACCCGGACCCGTCCCCGCACAACCCGTGGACCGGGATCGCGGCATCCGCACGGCCCCACCCCACTCCACGCCACCCGAGGCCCGCACCCACCCACGGCGCCCCCCGACCCCAGACCTGACGACCTCGCCGTAAACCGAACCCCACGCCCCCCACCCCCCAGCGCGGCCTCGCCCACCCCGTGGTGAACCACAGAACGCCTCGCTACGGCGTGCGCGAGGCCGCCCTGTCGCATACCCGGCCCCGACACGCACCACTTCGTTAGCAAAACTCAAGCGCGGCGCCCACATCCACCCCCGAACGTTAGTAAAGTCCCCCTCATGACTTCACCCTCGACCCAGAGCGACCGAGAGAAGGTCGTCTCCAAACTCCCCCCGTGGCTGCGCCAGGAGTTGAAAATCCGCACCGCCCAACTGCGGGTGGACATCCAGGACGCCGTCCACCAGGGCATCGCCCACTGGAGCGCGCTCGCCTCCGCGCCCTCCCCCGTCGACACCTCCGGCGCCGAATCGTTCTCCACCTGGCTGCCCGCCGGCCAGTGGGACTCCTTCCGCACCGACGCCAAGGACCGCGGCGTCTCCCTCATCCAGGGCCTCGCCCAAGCCGTCCGCCTCTGGCTGGAGATGAACCCGGCCCCCACGGTGAAGCGGCCCTCCGTCGTACGCCGCATCGTCGTGTGCAACCAGAAGGGCGGCGTCGGCAAGACCGCCATCACCGCCGGCACCGCCGAAGCCCTCGCCGAGGACCCCGAAGCCCTCCACCCAGTACGCGTCGCCCGCCAGCTGGCCCGCCTCTCAACACCAGAAGACGCCCACCCCAGCCACCAAAACCCCCACCCCAACCCCCCAACAGACCCAACCCCCCTAGACCTGGAAGACCTCCCAGGCCTCGGCATGCGCGTCCTACTGGTCGACTTCGACCCCCAGGGCCACCTCACCAAGCAGCTCGGCCAACAGCCGCTCCCCATCGGCGGCGACAGCCTCACCTGCCACATGGCCGGCGAGGCCAAGGGCCCCCTCTCCGACCTGATCGTCCCCATCCCGGACGACCGCTTCGGCGACCGGCTCCACATCCTCCCCGCCTGTACGGACGCCTTCCTCCTCGACGTCCGCCTCTCCACCGTCCGCGCCCGCGAGGCCGCCCTCGAACGCGCCCTGGCCCCCGTCGAATCCGACTACGACGTCATCCTCATCGACTGCCCCCCGAGCCTCGGCCTCAGCATGGACGCCGCCATCTACTACGGGCGCCGCCGCGACACCGAGCAGCCGGGCGCCTCCGGCGCGCTGATCGTCGTACAGGCCGAGGACTCCTCCGCAGACGCCTACGACCTGCTCACCTCGCAAATCAACGACCTCCGCGACGACCTCAGCCTCGACATCGACTACCTCGGCCTCGTCGTGAACCTCTACGACGGCCGACGCGGCTACATCGCGACCTCCTCCCTCCAGGCCTGGATGGACATAAAGGATCCGCGCGTCGTCGCCGTCGTACCCGACCTCAAGGAACAGCGCGAGGCGGTCCGCATGAAGCAACCGCTGTTCGTCTACGCACCGAAGGGCGACCAGGCGGTAGCCCTACGCGCCCTCGCAAGGGAGATCTCATGAGCAAGGCAGACAAACTCGGAGTCTCGGCATCCTTCGCCCGCGCCCAGCCGGTCGGCGTCAGCTCCCGCCGCGCGGCGATCGCGGAAGCCACCGGCGCCCCCACCTCCGGCGTCGTCCCCCCCTCCGAAGTCCCCATCGAGGCCCTGGCCCACAATCCCTTCAACCTCCGCGAAGACCTCACGGAACTCGAAGAGCTGGCCCAGTCCCTCATCTCCCGAGGCCAGCTCCAGCCCCTCGCCGTCGCCACCCGCATGGCCTTCATGGAGGCCCACCCGGGCCAGACCGACGGCCTGGGCCGCGCCCCGTACGTGGTCATCGACGGCAACCGCCGGCTGGCGGCAGCCCAGCGCGCCGGCCTGAAAACCATGCACATCCACGTCAACGACGCCCTCTCCGCGTCGGCGGCCGACATCCTCGAATCGGCGCTCATCGCCAACGTCCACCGCGTCGACGTGGCCCCGATGGACCAGGCCCGCGCCCTGCAGGAACTCGTCGACGTCCACGGCTCCCAGGCCCAGGTCGCCAAGCGCCTGGGCAAGACGCCTGCCTGGGTCTCCCAACGCCTCACCCTCCTGAACCTCACCCCGACCCTCCAGGAAAAGGTCGAGACGGGCGAACTCAAGGTAGAACCGGCCCGCCGCATCGGCCGCCTCCCCCACGAGGTACAGGAAGCAGCAGCAACCGAAACCATTAACGCCGTTAACCCCCCACGCCAACGCACGAGCCCCACCCCACCCGTTAACGCCGTTAACGCCGTTAACCCCCCGCCCCCCACCCCTAGCCCCACCCCCACCCCCCGCATCACCATCGCCACGGACTCCCCGGAAACCATCGCGGACGCCCTGACGGCACACCTGACCCCGGACGACCTCAAGGCCGTCACCGAGCTCCTACTGACCCGCATCTGAGGCAGAACCCACGACGGGGGCGCTGACGCCATTAACGGCGTTAACGCCCCCACGTGCGTTTCATGTGCGTTTAACAGTGCGCTTCACATAAGCTGCACGGTGGAGGTACGAATGCCCAGCCAGCACAACAACGAACAGCAGAGCCTCTTCGCAGCGGTAGACGCCCTGCTCGACGAAGCGGCCGCCAAGGACGCTCTCCCGCACCCGGACGAGCGCAAGCGCCTCCGCGAAGCGGCCGGCCTGAGCCAGGACCAGATCGCCAAGGCCCTGTCCGTCCGCCGCGAAACGATCACCTCCTGGGAAACGGGCCGCACAACCCCCCGCCCCCCCAAGCGCGCGGCCTACATCCGCCTCCTAGAAGGCCTAGCCACCCTCCACCCCACACCTCCCGCGCCCTCCGGCACCCCCGCGCCCCCGGGCACCCCTGCGCCCTCCGGCACCCCCGTTCCCCCGGCCACGCCCACGCCCCCGGCCACCCCCGCACCTCCTGTGCCCTCCGACGCCCCCGCGCCCCCCACCACCACGC
>NZ_JAGGOY010000023.1:0-11673 GCF_018614095.1 Streptomyces sp. ISL-87
GTCCGCGTGCCCGTTGTGCCGCGCGTACTCGTGGATCATGTGCAGCATCACCAGCCGGAGCGAGACCTCCGACTCCCACTTCGGCACGTACGCCGTAACCTCCAGCGACGGCGCGGCCGCCTCGACCGCCCGGGCGTGCTCGACCTCCCGCTCCCACGCACCGAAGGCCTCCTCCCGGGTGGAGCCGGAGGCGTCGTACGCGGCCTGGAAGTCACGCTTGTCGGACCACACGTGCGGTACGTCCGCCGCCCCGCCGACCGTCCGTTCTCCACCTCCGCCATGTGCCGGACCAGGCCCAGCAGGGAGAGAGTGGACGGTGGGGAGGCCTGACGGCGGAGGTCTTCGTCGCCGAGTCCCTCGCACTTCATGGCGAGTGTGGCGCGGTGAAAGTCGAGGTACGCCCGCAGCGTTTCGCGTTCGTCCCCGGTCAACGGAGGTCCAATGCGTTCCATGTACACGATCCTGCCCGGAGGCTGCGCCGGCTGGAAGCCGTTCACCCCCGTTGCCCTCACCGAAACCCGACGGCCATATAGTTAGGCCAGCCTAACCTAAGACACCTCGGGGAAGAGTGTGAGCAGTGTGAGCAGTGTGAGCAGTGTGAGCAGTGTGAGCGCAGAGGCCAACGGGACCGGCGCGACCGGCGGGCCCAACAGCGCCTACGGGGCCGGCGAGGCCCACGAGGTGTACCGCGACGCATGGGGCATCCCCCATCTGCGCGCATCCGACAGCCTCCACCTCTCCTGCGCCCAGGGCCGCACCACCGCCCTGGACCGCGCCTGGCAGCTGGAAGTCGAACGGCACCGCGCCCAGGGCTCCAGCGCCGCCTTCCTCGGCCCGGACTCCGTCGCCTGGGACCGGTTCGCCCGCCAGTGCCGCCTCGCCGACACCGCCCGCCGCTGCTACGAGGACCTCGACCCGGAGACCGCCGCCTGGGTCCGCGCCTACGTGGACGGGGTCAACGACGGCCTGGCGGACGGCGCCCGGCGCGACGAGCGCTTCGCCCGGACCGGCCACACCCCCACCCCCTGGGAACCCTGGGTCCCCCTGGCCATCTGGATCGCCACCCACGTCCTCTTCGCCGGCTTCGCCACCAAGCTGTGGCGCGAGCGCGTGGCCCGCGCCCTCGGCGACGACGCCGTGACCCTCTTCGCCACCGACGGCCCCGGCACCTCCGGCAGCAACGGCTGGCTCGTCCCCGGCGACCGGACCGCCACCGGCTCGGCGATCATCGCGGGCGACCCGCACCGCTTCATCGAGGACCCGGGCGTCTACCAGCAGATACGTCTCGCCTGCCCCGAGTACGACGTCCTCGGCATCGCCGTCCCCGGCATCCCCGGCCTCGCCCACTTCGGGCACACCGGCACCGCCGCCTGGGCGATCACCAACGCGATGGCCGACTACCAGGACCTGTACGCGGAGCAGTTGCGCGAGGCCCCCGACGGCGACGGCGACGGCGACCCCGGCAGCGACGGCATCGAGGCGCTGGGCCCCGACGGTACCTGGGAGCCCGTCGCCCGCCACACCGAGACCATCGCCGTGGCCGGCGCCGACCCGGTCACCGTCGAGGTACTGGAGACCCCCCGCGGCCCGGTGATCCTCCGGGAGGAGCATGCCGCCGGCCAGACCCTCTCCCTCCGCTA
The DNA here is from genome assembly GCF_018614095.1 of Streptomyces sp. ISL-87. GTDB lineage: Bacteria > Actinomycetota > Actinomycetes > Streptomycetales > Streptomycetaceae > Streptomyces. Next base: position 1,641 of record NZ_JAGGOY010000023.1, read on the forward strand.
CCCGCCCCGCGTCCGCCGCGACCTCGGATTCGCCGCCCTCCCCGCCCTCCTGCGCGCCCGCACCGTCGCCGACATCGACCGCGCCCTCGACGGCTGGGCCGAGCCCGTCAACGTCGTCCACGCCGCCGACTCCGAGGGCGGCCTGCTGCACCGCGTCGCCGGCGCCGTACCGCACCGCCACCCCGCCAACCGCCTGCGCCCCGTGCCCGCCTGGGACCCGCAGTACGCCTGGCAGGGCTGGGCGCAGACCCCCGCCGAACCCGTCCAGGGCTTCGCCGTCATGGCGAACGCGCGCGGCATCGCCTCCCCCCTCGGCGTGGAGTTCGCGCCGCCGCACCGCGCCAACCGCATCCACGCGCTGCTCTCCGGCTCCGCGGACTGGTCCCCGAAGGCGATGGCCGACGTACACCAGGACACGTACCTGGCCTCCGCCGAACCCCTGCTCGCCCTGCTCCCGGCCTTCGACGGCCTGTCCCCCGCAGCCGACGCCCTGCGCAGCCGTCTCCTCGCCTGGGACCGCCACATGGCGGCGGAGAGCACCGACGCCACCGTCTTCTCGGCGCTGCGCACGGCGACCGTACGCCGCTTCGCCGCCGACCCCGTCTTCGCCGGGCTGGCTGACGCCCCCACCGGCCCGGAGGTGTTCCACCCCTGGCTGTACCTGGTCCCGCGCATCGGCTACGCCCTCGAAGGCCTCCTGACCACCACCCTCCTCCCCGGCCTCGACCGCGCGGCCCACGTCCGCGCCGCCCTGGAGGAGACGGCCGCCGCCGACGCCCCCGACACCCCCTGGTCGCAGGTACACCGCCTCACCCCCTGGCAGGCCCTCCCGGACCCGGACGCGCAATGGCCCGGCCTCGGCGGCGACCACGACTGCGTGAACGCCACCTCCTCCGTTCCCGGCTTCACCGACCTCACCGCCCGCGCATCGGCGGCCCGTTACGTCTGGGACCTCGCCCGCCGCGAGGACAGCCTCTGGGCGGTCCCGCTGGGCGCGGACGGCGTCCCCGGCTCACCCCACCATCGCGACCAGCTCCCGCTCTGGGCGCGCTGCGAACTCGTCCCCGTCGTCACCGACTGGGCCCGCCTCACCAAGGAATCCGCATGACCACCACCACCCGGCAGCCCGTGCACACCGAGACCGTCGAGGGCTTCGGCACGATCACCCTCACCCCGGTCGGCCCGGCGGCCGACGCCGCGCTGATCCACAGCTGGGTCACCGAGGAGCGGGCCCGCTTCTGGGGCATGGCAGAGTGCAGCCGCGAACTCGTCCAGGAGATCTACGAGGACTTGGACCGCCGCACAACCCACCACGCGTTCATCGCGCGCCGCGACGGCCTCCCGGTCGCGCTGTTCCAGACGTACGACTGCGCCGAGGACCGGGTGAGCAAGTGCTACGAGGTCCAGCCCGGCGACACCGGCGTCCACCTGCTGCTCGGGCCGACCCAGGGTGCGGCCGAGCCCGGCTTCAGCGCGTGCCTGATCGCCGCCTTCCTTGCATACGTCTTCGCGACCGGCGCCACCCGCGTGGTCGCGGAGCCCGACGCCCGCAACGAGAAGGCCATCGCCCGCCTGGAGCGGACCGGCTTCGTCCTCGGCCAGGAGGTCGAGCTCCCGGAGATCGACCTGCCCGAGGTCTACCTCCCGGCGAAGCGGGCCCGCCTCGCGTTCCTCTACCCCACCCTCGTGATCCGGTAGCCCGGACTTGTACGGGTGGTGTACGGGTCGACGGTGCGTCAGCACTCCGTCACCAGGGGATGTCACCGGCATGGCACACACCAACAAGCCGCTGCGCAATGCCTCTTGGGTGGTCATGGGCACCCTGGCCTCGCATTTCCGCAGGCGGACGGAGTTCACCCAAGCGACCCTGGGTGAGTACCTGCACGCCGACACGGAGACCATCGCCTCGATGGAACAGGGTCGCCGCCTCCTTCAGCCGAGGATGGCGGCGACCCTCGACGAACTGTTCGAAACCGGGGGCGCGTTGAGCGTGGCCCTGGCCAAGGTCCCGAAGCGGGAGCGGTACCCGGCCTTCGCGATCGACTTCATCACGCACGAGCGGGACGCGGAGAGCATGTTCTCGTACGAGAACTCAGTCATCCCTGGGCTGCTCCAGACTCCCGAGTACGCGGCAGCGGTCTTCGGCTGCCTGTACCCGCCGCTCACCCCGGAGGAGATCGAGGTGCAGACGGCCACTCGGCTGGCCCGGCAGGCCGTGCTCGAACGTAAGCCGTGGCCGCCGATGATGCACTACATCCTGGAGCAGTCCGTCCTCGAACGCCCCATCGGTGGTGAGGACGTACTCCGGGGGCAGCTGCGCCACCTGCGCGAGCTGGCCGAACTCCCCTACCTCGGGCTCCAGATCATGCCCACGAAACAAGGGAGCCACGCGGGTCTCGCCGGACCGATGGTGCTGCTGGAGACCGACGACCACGACCAGCTCGCGTACATCGAAGGGCAGCGTGTCAGCTTCCTTCTCGATGACCCTCAGGAGGTCCATCCGCTCAGTCTCAAGTATGGGATGCTGCGGAATCAGGCGCTGTCCATGGAGGACAGCAAGCGCCTGCTGGACGACCTGCTAGGAGAGTCATGACCCACGCCTTGGCCTGGTTCAAGTCGAGCTACAGCAGCGACGAGGGAGGCAATTGCCTCGAAGTCGCCTACCACTGGCGCAAGTCGAGCCACAGCAGCGACGAGGGCGGCGACTGCGTCGAGGTCGCCGCCCACCCCGCCGCCATCCACATCCGCGACTCCAAGGTGACCGAGGGCCCGGTCCTGACCATGGCCCCCGCCGCCTGGACCGCGTTCGTCACGGCAGCGCTCTGAGACGGTCGCACCACTCCAACAAGATATCCGATTCCCATTGACCGCGCCCTGGCTGGAAGCTGATCCCCACTCAAACCAATTGCGCTGGGGGGAAATTGACCAGCCAGAATTTACCGAGACTCTTGCAGAAAGCCCCGGCCTTCAGGCCGGGGATGAATGCATTTTGTGACTTCTCTGACCCGCAGGTCACAACGGACGTTTTTGCTGCTCGATGTACTGGCGAATGATCGCCAACGGTGCTCCGCCGCATGAGGCCGCGAAGTACGAGGGTGACCACAGGGGGTATCCATTCACGGGTGGCTGTGACCTGCTGATCTTTGGTGTCTGACGGTACGGTAGATTGCTGGTCGTGTCGCTGCGACCGTCGTACGAGGAGCTTGCCGCGCTGGTCGCCGTGCAGGCCCGCGTGATCGATGAGCTGCGGGCGGAGAACGCCGAGCTGCGGGCGAGGGTTGCCGAGTTGGAGCGGCGGCTTGGGATGGACTCCTCCAACAGCAGCAAGCCGCCGTCGTCGGATCCGCTGGAGAAGAAGGCGGGGCGTTCGCAGCGGGAGCGGTCCAAGGAGCGCAGGCCCGGCGGGCAGAAGGGCCGAGTGGGCCGGGCGCTGGAGATGGTGGCCGAGCCCGACCGGATCGAGCGGATCGACCCGGTGGAGTGCGCCGGCTGCCACAACTCGCTGGCGGACGCGGTCGATGCGGGCTTCCGTGCCGTGCAGGTCTTCGACATCCCGCTGGTTGAACAGCAGGTCACCGAGCTGCACCTGGCGCGGCGGCGGTGTGCGTGCGGGACTGTCACCGCCGCGCCGGCTCCGGCGGGGGTACACGGCCCGACCTGCTACGGGCCGAACCTACGGGCGTTCGCCACGCTGCTGGCCGCCGACGGGCAGATCAGCACCGAGCGCACCGCGAAACTGATCGAGGGCCTGCTCAACATCCCCGTCTCCACCGGGTTCGTCGACCGCTGCCTGACCCGCCTGGACGAGCCCCTGGCCGACTTCGAGGCACACCTCAAGCAGGCCCTGCGCCGCGCGGAGGTGATCGGCACCGACGAGACCCCGATCAGCCTTTCGGGGGCACCCGGCTACGCCTACACCGTCCACGCCGAGAACCTTACCTGGTACGGGGCCGCGGACAACCGGGGGCACGCGGCCCTGGACGGCTTCGGCATCCTGCCCGGCCACCACGGTGTCCTCATCCGCGACGACTACGTCGGCTACCACAAGTACGACACCCACCTGGCCGGAGTCCAGCTGTGCTGCGCCCACATCCTGAGGGACCTTCAGGGTGTCATCGACAACGCCCCGGACGCCGAGCGCGCCGCCTGGGCCCAAGCCGCCCAGCGGGTACTGCGCGAAGCCGGGCGGGCGGTGGAGCAGGCCCGCGCCGACGGTGACACCAGCTGCCGCCCGGCGAGCAGGAACGCATCGCAGCCGAGTTCGGCCAGACCGTACGCTGCGGCATCTCCATCAACCCGCACCCACCGGGCACCAAGAAGAGCAAGGCCCGCCAGCTCGCGGAGCGGCTACGCGACAAGAGCCACCAAGTCCTCTGCTTCACCTGGGACTTCACCCCAGGGCTGACCTGGACCAACAACGCATCCGAGCAAGCACTACGAGACATCAAGGTCAAGATGAAAGTCAGCGGCTGCTGGCGCGGACTACCCGGCGCCCGCCGCTACCTACGCATCCGCTCCTACCTGACCACCGCCCGCGCCCACGGGCACTCAGCCATGCGCGCCATCCGCGACGCCCTCACCGGTAACCCTGGCTCCCTCCACTCTCAGCTTGAACGCACGGCTACGGGGGATTGACACTTCTGCGACCAGGTTGCGCGTGGCGTACAAGCCACTCAGCAGTGTGACTGCCACCATGGCGACGGCAGCCGTATCGGCCCTCCTCCGGTGCGGTAGCAGCCACCCTCCATGGAATTCACGTCCCGCAACGGAAAGGCGATCGCGTCGTGTACATGATGCGCGAGGTGTACAGAGCCGAACGAGGGAAAGCGCCGGAGATCGTGGCGGCGTTCAAGACCCTCACCGCGGTGTTTGAAGAAGCCGGGTATACGAACCGGCGCATCTACGTCGATTACGCTGGCCCCATGGACACGGTCGTCTGCCAATGGGAATTCGACAGCCTCGACCAGTACTTCACCATGGAGCGAGGGTTCTTCGTGAGTCCGAATGAGAACGTGCAGTCGCTGATCAACACGTTCAACAGCTACGCGACATCCGGCTACAAGGAGATCTACGAGGTCATCCAGTAGCGGATCATCGAGGCAGGCCCCGACACTTTCAGCCGGGGCCACCCACCCGTGAATGGACACCACAGGGGTCCGTGCATGATGGCGCGGTTGATCCGGCCGGCGAACTCCTGGCGTATGCGACGGGCGGATACGCCCTTGAGGCTGTTGACCAAGCCGGAGACCGAGACTTTGGGCGGGTAGTGCACCAGTAGGTGCACGTGGTCGCGATCGCCGTTGAACTCTTTGAGTTCGGCCCCGAAGTCCTCGCAGACCTTCCGCATGATCTCTTCGCAGCGCGTCAGCATCTCGTCGTTGAAGACGCCGCGCCGGTACTTCGTCACGAAGACCAAGTGGACATGCGTCGCCGAAACTACCTGCCTGCCGCGGCGAAAGTCATTCTGTGTGCCCATGAGACCAATCGCAGTAAGATCAAGGCGTGCGGCTTCGGTACCAGTACCGGGTCTACCCGGACGCCCTCCAGCGCCGTGCGCTGGCCCAGGCGTTCGGGTGTGCCCGCGTGGTGTGGAACGACTGCCTGCGCGACCGGAAGGAAAGCGCACGCAGCCGGGCTGCCGTATGTGAAGTCGGCAGATCTGTCCCGGCTCCGCATCACGCAGGCCAAGCGGAGCGAGGAGCGGGCGTGGCTGGCCGACGTGTCGGCCGTGGTGCTGCAACAGGCCCTGAGGGACCTGGTCACTGCCTACAAGAACTTCTTCGACTCAATCAAGGGCAAGCACAAAGGGCCGAAGGCCGCTCCGCCCCAGATCAACACGAAGCAGTACGGCGCCGCGTTCATCGCCGACTTGGGCTGCAATGGCGATGCGATCGCGGAGTTCGACCTCAACCGCGAGTGGAAGTACCTGGACTTCACCGCCGGAATCGACGACGGCTCCACCAACGAGAAGGGCTGGGTCAGCATCACGCTCGACGGCCAGCCCGCCGCCTTCTCCGAACTGGTCACGCTGGGCAAGCCCGTCACCAAGCGGCTGGAGGTGAGCGGCGCCCTGCGGTTGCGCCTCAAGGTGGAAGCCGGGTGCGACATCGGCAAGGTGGTCATCGCCGGCCCGCAGCTGACACGCTGAACCGCGAACGGCCCCGCTCCGGCATCCCTTGGGGTCAAGGGGGCGGGGGCGGGGCCGTAGAGCGTGCGGAGCCTTACTCGGAGACGCCCAGGCGCTCCAGGATGAGCTCCTTGACGCGTGCCGCGTCGGCCTGGCCGCGGGTGGTCTTCATGACCGCGCCGACCAGGGCGCCGACGGCGGCGACCTTGCCGCCGCGGATCTTGTCCGCGATGCCCGCGTTGCCCGCGATGGCCTCGTCCACGGCCGCGCCGAGCGCGCCCTCGTCCGAGACGACCTTCAGGCCGCGCTTGTCGACGACCTCGTCCGGGGTGCCCTCGCCGGCGAGGACGCCCTCGATGACCTGGCGGGCCAGCTTGTCGTTGAGCGAGCCGTCGGCGACCAGGGCCGCGACGCGCGCGACCTGGGCCGGGGTGATCGGGAGCTCGTCGACGGACACGCCCTGCTCGTTGGCGTTGCGGGCCAGCTCGCCCATCCACCACTTGCGCGCGGCGGCCGAGTCGGCACCGGCCTCGATCGTGGCGACGATGGAGTCCACCGCGCCCGCGTTGAGGATCGACTGCATGTCGTGCTCGTTGACACCCCACTGCTCGCGGAGCCGGTTGCGGCGCACACGCGGCATCTCGGGGAGACCGGCACGGAGCTCCTCGACCCAGTCACGGGCCGGGGCGACGGGGACCAGGTCGGGCTCCGGGAAGTACCGGTAGTCCTCGGCGTTGTCCTTGATGCGGCCGGCGGTGGTGGAGCCGTCCTCCTCGTGGAAGTGCCGGGTCTCCTGCACGATCGAGCCGCCGCCGCGCAGCACGGCCGCGTGGCGCTGGATCTCGAAGCGGGCCGCGCGCTCGACGGAACGCAGCGAGTTGACGTTCTTGGTCTCCGAGCGGGTACCGAACGGCGCCTCGGGGCTGGGGCGCAGCGACAGGTTCACGTCGCAGCGCATCTGGCCCTTGTCCATCCGGGCCTCGGACACGCCGAGGGCCTTGATGACCTCGCGCAGCTCCGCGACGTACGCCTTGGCGACCTCGGGGGCACGCTCGCCCGCGCCCTCGATCGGCTTGGTGACGATCTCGATGAGCGGGATGCCGGCGCGGTTGTAGTCCAGCAGGGAGTGGGACGCGCCGTGGATACGGCCGGTGGCGCCGCCGACGTGCAGCGACTTGCCGGTGTCCTCCTCCATGTGGGCGCGCTCGATCTCCACGCGGAAGATCTCCCCGTCCTCCAGCTGGACGTCGAGGTAGCCGTTGAAGGCGATGGGCTCGTCGTACTGGGAGGTCTGGAAGTTCTTCGGCATGTCCGGATAGAAGTAGTTCTTCCGGGCGAAGCGGCACCACTCGGCGATCTCGCAGTTCAGCGAGAGACCGATCTTGACGGCCGACTCGATGCCGATCGCGTTGACGACCGGGAGGGAGCCGGGCAGACCGAGACAGGTCGGGCAGGTCTGCGAGTTGGGCTCGGCGCCCAGCTCGGTGGAGCAGCCGCAGAACATCTTGGTCTTGGTGCCGAGCTCGACATGGACCTCAAGGCCCATGACGGGGTCGTACGACGCGAGGGCGTCCTCGTACGACAGCAGTTCGGTGAAGCTCACGGTGGAATTCCCTCTCAGCCCAGCAGGACGTCGTCGTCGCCGAGGCGCTTCAGCTCGCGGTACAGGATCGCGAGGCCGGTGACGATGGCAGCGGCGGACACAACGGCGTCGACCAGCTTCAGCACGTCGTTCTCGGTGCGGGCCTTCCTGGCCTGCTTGATCACGCTGATGGCACCGAAAGCGGTGGTGCCGATCGACAGGTACGTCCCGGACTTGGACTTCTTGAAGCCCTTGGCCTTGGACAGCGCACTGGTACTCACAGCGACGGAGCCTCCTCAAGCAGCGGGTGACCCCAGCGCTCGACGAAGGCGGCCTCGACGGCGGCACCGACCTTGTACAGCCGGTCGTCCTTCATCGCCGGGGCGATGATCTGCAGCCCGACCGGGAGACCGTCCTCCGGTGCCAGGCCGCAGGGGAGCGACATGGCGGAGTTGCCGGCCAGGTTGGTCGGGATGGTGCACAGGTCCGCGAGGTACATCGCCAGCGGGTCGTCGGTGCGCTCACCGATCGCGAAGGCGGTGGTCGGGGTCGTCGGGGAGACGATCACGTCGACCTGCTCGAAGGACTTCTCGAAGTCCTTCGAGATCAGCGTGCGGACCTTCTGGGCCGAGCCGTAGTACGCGTCGTAGTAGCCGGAGCTGAGCGCGTACGTACCGAGGATGATGCGGCGCTTGACCTCGTCGCCGAAGCCGGCCTCACGGGTCAGGGCGGTGACGTCCTCGGCGGACTTGGTGCCGTCGTCGCCGACGCGCAGGCCGTAGCGCATGGCGTCGAAGCGGGCCAGGTTGGAGGAGCACTCGGACGGCGCGATCAGGTAGTACGCGGCCATCGCGAGGTCGAAGGACGGGCAGTCCAGCTCGACGATCTCGGCGCCGAGCTCCTTGAGGAGCTCGACGGACTCGTTGAAGCGCTGGACGACACCGGCCTGGTAGCCCTCACCGGCGAACTGCTTGACGATGCCGACGCGCATACCGGCGACGGAGCCGTTGCGGGCCGCCTCGACGACCGGCGGGACCGGAGCGTCGATGGAGGTGGAGTCGAGCGGGTCGTGTCCGGCGATGACCTCGTGGAGGAGCGCCGCGTCCAGGACCGTACGGGCGCAGGGCCCGCCCTGGTCGAGGGACGAGGAGAACGCCACCATGCCGTAGCGGGAGACCCCGCCGTAGGTCGGCTTCACGCCGACCGTCGCCGTGAGGGCGGCGGGCTGGCGGATGGAACCGCCGGTGTCCGTGCCGATGGCGAGGGGGGCCTGGAACGAGGCCAGCGCGGCGGAGGAACCGCCGCCGGAGCCGCCGGGGACGCGGGTGAGGTCCCAGGGGTTGCCGGTCGGCCCGTAGGCGCTGTTCTCCGTGGACGACCCCATGGCGAACTCGTCCATGTTGGTCTTGCCCAGGATGACGACGTCGGCTTCCTTGAGCTTGCGCGTCAGGGTGGCGTCGTAGGGCGGGATCCACCCTTCCAGGATCTTCGAACCGACGGTGGTCGGGACCCCGACGGTGGTGAAGATGTCCTTGAGGGCGAGCGGGACACCGGCGAGCGGCCCCAGCTTCTCCCCGTTGGCGCGCTTGGCGTCGACGGCGCGGGCCTGGGCGAGGGCGCCTTCGCGGTCGACGTGGAGGAAGGCGTGGACCTTCTCGTCGACGGCGTCGATACGGGCCAGGTGGGCCTCGGTGACCTCGACGGCCGTGAGCTCGCCGGAGGCGATCTTCTCGGCGGTCTGAGCGGCCGTGAGCTTGATGATCTCGATCATGTTGTTAGTCCTCCCCCAGGATCTGCGGCACCTTGAAACGCTGCTGCTCCTGGGCGGGAGCGCCGGAAAGCGCCTGCTCGGGGGTGAGCGACGGACGGACCTCGTCCGCGCGCATGACGTTCGTCAGCGGCAGCGGGTGGGAGGTCGGCGGGACGTCTTGGTCGGCGACCTCGGAAACGCGGGCGACCGCGCCGATGATGTCGTCGAGCTGTCCAGCGAAGTGGTCGAGCTCTTCGCTCTTCAGCTCCAGACGTGCCAGCCGAGCGAGGTGGGCGACCTCCTCGCGCGTGATGCCAGGCATGCAGCGATCCTCTGGGGGTGGTGAGTGTGTAGGTTTCAGGCCCAATCCTATGGGGCCTGCCCCCTGACCCACTAAACGGTTTCGGCCGGGTGCCGCGCGAACCCACCGCGGGCCGTTCCCGGGCGCTGCCCGGCCGCGCGCCTCAAAGGCCGGCGGGGCTGGATTCTGCCCGGCGGGCCGCACTGTGACCGGCGGGGCCGCAATTGCCCTGGGGCGGGTATTGCTGGGCTGTGCCGGGCGGGTACCGCTGCC
>NZ_JAGGOY010000023.1:11747-48342 GCF_018614095.1 Streptomyces sp. ISL-87
CTGCCGGGCGGGTACCGCTGCGCAGGGCCTCCTCCCGGGCTCCGCCCGGACCCGCGCCTCAAACGCCGGCGAGGCTGAAATGGCGCGGCGCGCTGTCCGCCGCCCCGCCCCGGCTATTCCAGCCCCCGCCGGTCACAGTGCGGCCCGCCGGGCAGAATCCAGCCCCGCCGGCGTTTGAGGCGCTGGGGGTCCCCCCGGACGGAGTCTGGGGGAGGGTCCGGGGGGCGGCGCCCCCGGGAGCGGCGCGCCGCACGGTGCACTTCAGCCCCGCCGGCGATTGAGGCGCGGGGGCTGGGGCCGAGCCCCAGGAGGCCGGCCCGGATGGGCTAGGGCGCCGGGGTTTCGGCGGCGGCGGCCAGTTCCGCCGTGATGTCGGCCGGGCGGCGCCAGCCGCGCTCGCCGCGGGCCAGGAGCCACGCCGTGGCCTCCTGCGGAGGCATGGCGGCCGCGACCAGCCACCCCTGGACGGCGTCGCAGCCCAGGTCGCGCAGCCGCTCCCACGTCTCGTCGTCCTCCACGCCCTCCGCGACGACCAGCAGGCCCAGCGAGTGCGCCAGGTCCACCGTGCAGCGCACGATCTCCGCGTCCTGCGCGTCCACCGCCAGCCGCGCCACGAAAGAGCGGTCGATCTTCAGCTCGCTGACCGGGAGCCGGCGCAGGTGTACGAGGGAGGAGTAGCCGGTGCCGAAGTCGTCCAGGGACATCTTCACGCCGTGCCCGGTCAGGCCCGCCATCGTGTCCGCCGCCCGCTGGGGGTCCTCCAGCAGGACGTGTTCCGTTATCTCCAGCTGGAGCCCGCTCGCCGGCACCCCGTGCCGGGCCAGCCGCGCGGCCACCGCCCCCGCGAAGCCCGGCGTATGGACGTCCCGCGGCGACACGTTGACCGCGACCGGCACCTTCAGCCCCTGTGCCCGCCAGCGGGCCACCTGGGCGAGGGCCGTCTCCAGCACGTACTCCGTCAGGTGCGGCATCAGCCCCGAGGTCTCCGCGATGGCGATGAACTCGTCCGGCGAGACCCGGCCCCGTTCCGGATGCACCCACCGTACGAGCGCCTCCAACCCCGCCACCTGCCCGTCGAAGCGGACCTTCGGCTGGTAGTGGAGTTCCACTTCGCCCGCGTCCAGGGCCCGCCGGAGATCGCCGAGCAGGCCGAGCCGGTCGGGGGTGTTGCTGTCGCGCTTGGACTCGTACACCTCCACACCCGTGCGGTCCCGCTTCGCCTGGTACATGGCGACGTCGGCCCGCCGCAGCAGCCCCTCCGCGTCCAGCGCGTGGTCCGGGAAGACGGCCAGGCCCGCGCTCGCCTCCAGGACCAGCGTGAGCCCGTCCAGGTCCAGCGGGGAACTCAGCTCGGCGACCAGGTGCCGGGCGACCCGCTGCGCGCTCGTCGTGGAGTCCGCGACGGGCAGCAGCACCGCGAACTCGTCGCCCCCGAGCCGCGCCGCCTCCGCGTCCTCCGGCAGGGCGCGCCGCAGCCGGTCCGCGATCTGGAGCAGCAGCCGGTCCCCCGCCAAATGGCCCAGCGTGTCGTTCACCGCGCGGAAGCGGTCCAGATCGATCAACACAAGAGCTGACCGGGTGCCCAAACGTTCAGCCTCGTCCAGCGCGGTCCATGCGCGCTCCAGCAGCCACTGCCGGTTCGGTAGCCCGGTCAGCGGGTCCCGCAGCTGCTCCTCGGCGCGCGCCCGGGCGATCCACAGCGTGGAGTCCAGGGCGATCAGCGGTACGGCGAACAGCGGCAGCAGTACCGGCTGGGCGACGGCGACCACGCAGATCAGCGGTGCGATGCCGAGCAGCGCGACGGTTACTAAGGCCTGCCGGAGCAGGGCCGTACGGGCGATCGTGGGCAGCCCGCCGCCCCGCGGGGTCAGCGCCAGCCACAGCACGATCCGGGTGACCAGCAGGTAGGCCACGGCGACCAGGATCACCTCGGGAACCGCCCCGAACCCCCAGGTGGCCGGCGGCCAGGGTGACGCCACGGTCGGCGCGTCACCGAAAGCGGCGAGTACGAGGGCCCCCGCGCCGATGCCGAGGATGTCGACGGAGCCGTGCAGCAGCCCTTGCCGCCAGCGGTGCCGGCGGGCGGCCCCGACCAGCGAGACCACCGCCAGCGAGACGAGTCCGGCGGGCACCCACCCGTAGAGGAGGAGCACGCCGAGGGTGAGCGCGGCGCCCGATCCGGTGCCGCCCCACCAGCGGTCCCGGCCCAGCGCGACCAGGTGGCCGACGATGATGCCGGTGAGCAGGGCCAGCGCCCAGCCCACCGAGCCGCCGGGAAACAGGGCCTGACGGTCGGTCAGTGCGGCCACGATCCCGAACACGAGGACCACGGCGGACAGGCCCACGACGGCGAGGGGCAGCACGGTCTCGCGCCGTGATCCGCCCGCGCCCGCACCGGTGTCGAGCGGATGGGTGTCCGGCGTCCTGGAACCCAGGAAGCCGAGCCGGCCCGTCCGCATGGACGGGATCTCCCCGCCGAAATCAGGTGACGGGTCGGCGCTTTCGGTGGGTTTCATGCCCGTCCCTCTCACAGCCGGCGATGCCGATGTCACGTGATGGCCCCGATGTCATGCCATCACGACTGGAATCGACTCACGCAGCCGTGCACGACAGGCGCACCCCTCAACAGTAGGACGCGAGAGCTCCCAGGGGCAGTTGTCGGCGGCGGTTGCCCGAATGCGACCCAGCCATCCTCATCAGTACGGTATCCGCCGAACGGGTGAGTTTGGACATGGGCCCCCCAGTCACCCGTCCGATGATCCGACAGGTCACCGCCCTGCGAACAGCCTTGTACCAGCCGTTTACCACCGGCCTCCGCGCCAGGCGTGCGCCCGCCCGTTCGGCCGCACGCCACGCATCCGTTCGCCTTCGCTACTCCCCCTGAATGCCACGCATGTGGGTTACTACTCCGCTTTCGTGTCGCCGTCCACCGGGAGCGCCACCTCGCGCGCCGCGTCGGGGCCCTGCTCCAGCAGCACCGCGAAACCGGCGTCGTCGAGGATGGCGAGCTTCAGCTGTACGGCCTTGTCGTACTTGGAGCCCGGGTTGTCCCCGACCACGACGAACGACGTCTTCTTGGAGACGGAGCCGGTCACCTTGGCGCCCCGGCTCTGCAGGGCGTCCTTCGCGCCGTCCCGGGTGTGGCTCTGCAAAGTGCCGGTGACGACGACGGTGAGGCCCTCCAGCGGGCGCGGCCCCTCCGCCTCGCCGGAACCTTCCTCCTCCATCCGGACGCCGGCTTCCCGCCACTTGCGCAGGATTTCCTGGTGCCAGTCGACGGCGAACCACTCCTTGAGGGAGGCGGCGATGATCGCGCCGACCCCGTCGGTGGCGGCCAGCTCCTCCTCGGTGGCCTGCTCGATGCGCTCGATGGAACGGAACTCGCGGGCCAGCGCCTCCGCCGCGACCGGCCCGACGTGACGGATCGACAGGCCGTTGATGACGCGGGCGAGCGGGCGGTGCTTGGCGGCCGCGATGTTCTCCAGCATCGCCAGGGCGTTCTTCTTCGGCTCGCCCTTCTGGTTGGCGAAGACCGTGACGATCTTCTCCTCGCCCGTCTTCGGGTCCCGCTTGGGCAGGCCGCTGTCCTGGTCGAGGACGTACGCCTTGATGGGCAGCAGCTGCTCGATGGTCAGGTCGAAGAGGTCGCCCTCGTCGCGCAGCGGCGGCTCGGCCGGCTCCAGCGGGTTGGTGAGCGCGGCCGCGGCGACCGCGCCGAAGTTCTCGATGTCCAGGCTCTGCCGGCCGCCCAGGTAGAAGAGCCGCTCGCGCAACTGGGCGGGACAGGTCTGCCCGTTGGGGCAGCGGAGGTCGATGTCGCCCTCCTTCATCGGCCGCAGCGGGGTCCCGCACTCGGGGCACTCGGCCGGCATCACGAACTCCCGCTCGCTGCCGTCCCGTAGGTCCGCGACCGGGCCGAGGATCTCGGGGATGACATCGCCCGCCTTGCGCAGCACCACGGTGTCCCCGATGAGGACGCCCTTGGCCTTGACGACCTCCTGGTTGTGCAGGGTCGCGAACTCGACCTCCGACCCGGCCACCGTCACCGGCTCCACCTGGGCGTACGGGGTCACGCGCCCGGTACGGCCCACGCCGACCTTGATGTCGATCAGCTTGGTGTTGACCTCCTCCGGGGCGTACTTCCAGGCGATCGCCCAGCGCGGGGCGCGCGCCGTGGAGCCGAGCCGGCCCTGGAGCGGGATCTCGTCGAGCTTGACGACCACGCCGTCGATCTCGTGCTCCACCGAGTGCCGGTTCTCGCCGAAGTAGGAGATGAACTCGCGGACTTCGGCGAGCGAGGAGACCACCTTGTTGTGCCGGGCGGTCGGCAGGCCCCACTCGCGCAGCAGCCCGTACGCCTGCGAGAGGTGGTCGATGTCGAAGCCCTCGCGCGCGCCGATGCCGTGCACCACCATGTGCAGCGGGCGGGTGGCGGTGACCTTCGGGTCCTTCTGGCGCAGCGAACCGGCCGCCGCGTTGCGCGGGTTGGCGAACGGCTTGCTTTCCGCCTCGACGAGCCGGGCGTTGAGCTCCTCGAACTTCTCCATGGGGAAGAAGACCTCGCCGCGGATCTCCACCAGCGCCGGGATCCGGTCGCCCCCCAGGCGGTCCGGGATCTCGGCGATGGTGCGGACGTTGGGCGTGATGTCCTCGCCGGCGCGGCCGTCGCCGCGGGTGGCGGCACGGGTCAGCCGGCCGTTCTCATAGGTGAGGTTGACGGCGAGACCGTCCACCTTGAGCTCGCACAGGTAGTGGTAGTCGGAGGTGCCCGCGTCCCGGGCCACCCGCTCGGCCCAGGCGGCCAGTTCCTCGTCGTCGAAGGCGTTGTCGAGGGAGAGCATGCGCTCGCGGTGCTCGACGGAGGCGAAATCCGTCTCGTAGGCCCCGGCCACCTTCTGGGTGGGCGAATCGGGCGTACGCAGCTCCGGATACTGCTCCTCCAGCGCCTCCAGGGAGCGCAGCAGCTTGTCGAACTCGGCGTCGCTGACGACCGGCTGGTCGTTCACGTAGTACCGGAAGCGGTGCTCCTCGACCTGCTCGGCGAGCAGCGCGTGCTGCTCGCGCACCGCCGTCGGTACGGTCGTGCCGCCGTCGGCCTGCTTCTGTTCGGCTGCCATGCCGTGTCCTCCCGTGGCCCCGTCTTCAGTCCGTCACTCAGGGTTGTCGGCGAGCGACCTCGCCGCCCTGACGCAGTGCGCCTGCACCGCACGGGCGTAGGCGGGCGAAGCGCCCGCCAGACCGCACGAGGGAGTGACCACGACGGACTCCGCTAGAGTCCCCGGGGCCAGCCCCAGCCTGCGCCAAAGCTTCCTGACACCCATGACGCTACCGGCAGGGTCTGACAACGGGGTGTCGGTGCCGGGCACCACTCCGGCGAAGAGTTTCGCACCGCCTTCGATGGCCTCGCCGATGGCGTCGTCCTCGCGCTCGGTGAGCAAGGAGAAATCGAACGACACGCCCGCGGCCCCGGCCCGCCGCAGCAGCCCGAAGGGGACTTCGGGTGCGCAGGAGTGGACGATGACGTCCCCGTCGTGGACTGCGAACAGGTCGCGCAGGGTGCCCTCGACGATCTGCCGGTCGACGGCGCGGTACGTCCGGTACCCGCTCGCGGAGCGGACCCGGCCGAGCAGCACCGCGGTGAGCGACGGCTCGTCGTACTGGAGCACGATCTCGGCGCCCGGGATGCGCTTCTTCACATCGGCCAGGTGCTCGCGCACGCCCTCCGCGAGCGATCCGGCCAGGTCCCGGCAGGCGCCCGGGTCCTGGAGCATGGCTTCGCCGCCGTGCATCTCCAGGGAGGCGGCCAGGGTCCACGGCCCGACGGCCTGGACCTTGAGCTTGCCCCGGTAGCCCTGGGTGAACTCCTCCAGGGCGTCCAGGTCCTCGCCGAGCCAGGAGCGGGCACGCTTGCTGTCGCGGCCGGGGCGGTCGCTGATCCGCCAGCCGCTGGGCTCGACGTGGGCGTACATGTCGACGAGCAGCCCGAGGGACCGGCCGATCATGTCGGCGCCGGGTCCGCGGGCGGGGAGTTCCGCTAGGTACGGGAACTCCTCGAAGGAGCCCGTCACGGTCTTGGCAGCCTCGCGGGCGTCGCCGCCGGGCAAGGACCCGATTCCGGTGGCGCTCGCGGTCATCGGCCGGGCCTGACGCTCAGGTCGTTGACCTCGGCGTCGCGGGGCAGGTCGACGGCCATGACGATCGTCGTCGCCACCGACTCGGGGTCGATCCAGTCGGCGGGGTCGTACTCCTTGCCCTCCTGGGAGTGCACCTTGGCCTGCATGGGGCTGGCGGTGCGGCCCGGGTAGACGGAGGTGACCCGGATGCCGTTGCCCTTCTCCTCCTCACGGAGCGAGTCGGCGAGCGCCTTGAGCCCGTGCTTGGAGGCGGCGTACGCGCTCCAGTCCGCGTGGGCGTGCAGCCCGGCGCCGGAGTTCACGAAGACGATGCTCGCGTGCGAGGCGCGCAGGGTGGGGAGCAGCAGCCGGGTCACCTCGGCGGGGGCGATGAGGTTGACGTTGAGCTGCTGGTGCCAGGTCTTGGGGCGAAGGTCGCCGACGGGTCCGAGGTCCACGATGCCGGCGATGTGCAGGAGGGAGTCGATCCGCTCGGGGATGGCCTGCTTGGAGAACGCCCAGGACAGCCGGTCGGGGTCGGCGAGGTCGCCGACGAGTGCGCGGGACCCGGGGAACCGTTCGATGAGCTGCTTGCCGCGGGCGGCGTCGCGGGCGAGCAGGACGAGGTCGTCGCCGCGCGCGTGCAAGCGGGCCGCGACGGCGGCGCCGATGCCGGATCCGGCGCCGGTGATCAGGTGAGTAGCCATGCCGCCCATGCTCGCACCCCGGCCGTGGCCCCGGGTCACAGGCCGGGGCGGCAGCCGGGGGCGGGCGGCCGGGCGGGCGGCGGCCTCGCGGTACGCCGCCCCGATCGCGGCGCGGGCGGCGACGGTGCCGGGGTGGGCGGTGTTCAAGGTGCCCGGCGGCCCCGGTGGCCCGGTGGCCCGGTGGCCCGGTGGCCCGGTGGCCCGGTGGCCCGCGGTCAGAGCCCGGCGGCTGCGCGCAGGGCGGCGGCCGTCTTCGAGGCGTCGTAGTCGGCCGGGACGCCCTCGACCAGGACTACCTCTCCCGCGATGTGGTCGGTGCGCAGCGGAATGAGGGCCTGGTACGCGTCGGAGTCGTACCAGGCGCGGGCCTTCTCGATGTCCGGGAAGCCGATGATGACGACCGTGCCGGGCCAGGGGCCCTCCTTGACCTCGACCTGCTTGCCGTGGACCAGGAAGCAGCCACCGAAGGGGTCCATGGTGGCCTGGATCTCCTCGATGTAGCGGAGGATGTCCTCGTTCATCGTGTCGGGGCGGATGTGGCCGATGGCGTAAGCGGTCATGATGGTCTCCCCCTTCAACCGGCCCGCCAGTTCGGGCCGTTGACCAGATCCTGTCAGGCCACGACCTCGGGGGCGATTACTCCGGAGGTCACGCCAGGGCGGGGTTCTGCGGCTGGAAGGTGCGGCGGTAGGCGATCGGCGAGACCCCGAGGGCGGCCCGCATGTGCTGGCGCAGCGAGTTGGCCGAGCCGAAGCCCGCCCGGTGCGCGACCAGGTCGACCGGCAGATCGCTGGACTCCAGCAACTGGCGGGCGACCTCCAGGCGTTGACCGGTGAGCCACTGAACCGGGGTCATCCCGACCTCGTCGCGGAACCGCCGGGTGAAGGTGCGCAGGCTCATCCGGGCGTGGGCGGCCAGCTCGGCCAGCGCGATCGGCTCGGCGAGGCGCTCCAGGGCCCAGGCGCGGGTGGCGGTGGTGGTGGCCACGGTCGGCTCGGGGACGGGCCGGTCGATGTACTGGGCCTGCCCGCCGTCGCGCCAGGGCGGTACGACGCACAGCCGGGCCGCGCGGTTGGCGGCGGCGGTGCCGTGGTCCTGGCGGACCAGGTACAGGCAGAGGTCGACACCGGCGGCCACGCCGGCGGAGGTCAGGATGTCGCCGTCGTCGACGAACAGCACCTCCTCGTCGAGCCGGACGCGCGGGAAGGCCCGCTGGAACTCCGGCGCGTGCAGCCAGTGCGTGGTCGCGGGCCGGCCGTCGAGCAGGCCGGCGGCGGCGAGCACGTAGGAGCCGGTGCAGATCGACACGAGCCGGGTGCCGGGGCGGATCGCGGCGAGGGCGTCGACCAGCTTCTGCGGCAGGGGTGCGCCCTGTACGAGCTCGTCCATGGCGTGCGTGGGCGGAATGATCACGGTGTCGGCCGTGGCGAGCGCCTCGGGGCCCGCCGAGACCCCGACCGTGAAGCCCGCGTCGCTGGTCACGGGCTGCCCGTCGGCGGTGCAGACGGTCACCTCGTAGAGCCGGTCCCCGAGGTCGTCGACGGCGTTGCCGAAGACCCGGGACGGGATCCCGAGCTCGAACGGAGGGACGCCTTCCAGGGCGAGTACGGCAATTCGGTGCATGGCCAGATTCTGTCACATGGTGGCCGTCCGGCCAGCACCACGCGGGCCGGCGGGAGGCGAGGCTGGACACACATCAGCGCGTCAGCGCATCGACCAGTCAGCCCGGGCGCCGCCGGGGCGAGTGATGATCAGAGGAGACATCCATGCGTGCAGTCGTCGTCAGCCAGTGGGGCGGACCCGAGGTGCTCACCGAGACCGAGGTGGAACGGCCGGAACCGGGCGTGGGCGAGATCCTGGTACGGGTCCACGCGGCCGGGGTGAACCCGGTGGACTGGAAGACCCGCGCGAGCGGCGCCCTCATCCCCTGGGGCCCGGTCCCGGCGGTCGGCTGGGACGTCTCCGGCACGGTCGAGGTGGCCGGCCCCGGCGTGACCATGTTCCAGCCGGGCGACGAGGTCTTCGGGATGCCGCGCTTCCCGCACCAGGCCGGCGCCTACGCCGAGTACGTGACCGCGCCCGCCCGGCACTTCGTACGCAAGCCGGACGCCGTCGACCACGTACAGGCGGCCGCGCTGCCACTGGCGGCGCTGACCGCGTGGCAGGCGCTGGTGGACACGGCGGGGGTGCGGGCCGGGCAGCGGGTGCTGGTGCACGCCGCGGCGGGCGGGGTCGGCCACCTGGCCGTGCAGATCGCGAAGGCGCGGGGCGCGTACGTGATCGGCACCGCGAGCGCCGCGAAGCACGGGCTGCTGCGCGAGCTGGGAGCGGACGAGGTGATCGACTACCGGAGCACGGCCTTCGAGGAGGCGGTGTCGGACGTGGACATCGTGATCGACGCGATCGGCGGGGACTACGGGCAGCGCTCGCTGAAGGTCCTGAGGCCCGGCGGGCACCTGGTCACCCTCCCGGGCCCGGACGCCGTGCCGGCCGACGCGGACGGCGTCCACACGGGCTGGACGATCGTCGAGCCGGACTACCGGGGCCTGGTGGAGATCGCCGCGCTGGTCGCGGACGGCCGGGTACGCCCGGTGGTCGACACGGTGCTGCCCTTGGAGCAGGCCGCGAAGGCCCACGAAATCGGCGAACTGGGCCGCACCACGGGCAAGATCGTCCTGACGGTCACGGCCCCTGCCTCCGCCTGACACACCCCGGCACAATCCAGCCCCGCCGGCACAATCCAGCCCCGCCGGCACGACCCAGCCCCGCCGGCACAATCCAGCCCCGCCGGCGTTTGAGGCGCGGGGGCTCGGGGGCAGAGCCCCCGCAACGGCGGGTCAGACGGCGGCGGCGGTGGCCCGCGCGGTCGTGGCGATGGTGGCGGAGCCCACGACCCGCGTGCCGTTGTACAGCACGATCGCCTGCCCCGGGGCAACCCCTCGGACCGGCTCCGCGAAGCGCACCCGCAGCTCGCCGTCCACGACCTCCGCGAAGACCTCGGTCTCGCCCCCGTGGGCGCGCAGCTGGGCGGTGTACGTGCCCGGCGCGGCAGCCGTGGAACCACACCAGCGCGGCCGGATCGCGGTGAGGGCGGTGACGTCCAGCGCCTCGGCCGGGCCCACCGTGACGGTGTTGTTCACCGGGGAGATGTCGAGGACGTAGCGCGGCTTGCCGTCGGCGGCCGGGTGCCCGATCCGCAGGCCCTTGCGCTGGCCGATGGTGAAGCCGAAAGCGCCGTCGTGGCTGCCGATCTTCTCGCCGGTCGCCTCGTCGACGATGTCGCCCTCCGCCTTGCCCAGGCGGTTCGCGAGGAACCCCTGGGTGTCGCCGTCGGCGATGAAGCAGATGTCGTGGCTGTCGGGCTTCTTCGCGACGGCCAGCCCGCGCTCCTCGGCCTCCGCGCGGATCTCTTCCTTCGTCGTGAGGGTGTCGCCGAGCGGGAACAGCGCGTGGGCGAGCTGCTTCTCGTCGAGGACGCCGAGGACGTACGACTGGTCCTTGGCCATGTCGGAGGCGCGGTGCAGCTCGCGCGTACCGTCCTCGTTCAGCACGACGGTGGCGTAGTGCCCGGTGCAGACGGCGTCGAAGCCGAGGGCGAGGGCCTTGTCGAGCAGCGCCGCGAACTTGATCTTCTCGTTGCAGCGCAGGCAGGGGTTCGGGGTGCGCCCGGCCTCGTACTCGGCGATGAAGTCCTCGACGACGTCCTCACGGAAGCGCTCGGCGAGGTCCCAGACGTAGAAGGGGATGCCGATGACGTCGGCGGCGCGGCGGGCGTCGCGGGAGTCCTCGATGGTGCAGCAGCCGCGCGCGCCGGTCCGGAAGGACTGCGGGTTCGCGGAGAGCGCGAGGTGGACGCCGGTCACGTCGTGCCCGGCTTCGACGGCGCGGGCGGCGGCGACGGCGGAGTCCACGCCGCCGGACATGGCGGCCAGGACGCGAAGTGGGGGTCCCCCCAGCGCAGCGAGGGGGAGGCGGGCGGTGCGCGGCAGGTTCTCAGTCATAGCACCGTCCAGAGTACGGGGAACCGTGCGGGGTCACAGCGCGTTATCGGCTTCGGGGGGTGGATCGCATGGTGCGAGAGGGGAAGAAGGCGCCGGGCAGGACCCGCAGGGCGGTGTTGTTCGGCGGGCTCGGGATCTTCACGGTGGCGGCGATCGCCGGGCGCGATGAGATCGAGCGCGCCTGGTGGCTGGTGCCGGGAGTGTCCAAGCCGCGCGAGGAGGGCGCGCTGGACCACGCGGGCGCGAGCTGGACGGCGGCCTCGCCGGCGAACTGGCGGATGGCGGACCGGCCGGACGACTACCGGGT
The DNA here is from genome assembly GCF_018614095.1 of Streptomyces sp. ISL-87. GTDB lineage: Bacteria > Actinomycetota > Actinomycetes > Streptomycetales > Streptomycetaceae > Streptomyces. The sequence goes on from NZ_JAGGOY010000023.1 coordinate 22,876, forward strand.
GGACCGGATCGTCGTGCATGTCACACAGGGCAGCTTCGCGTCCTCGGTGGACGCGTTCAAGAATCCGTGGCACAAGGCGTCGGCGCACTACATAGTCGGGCAGGACGGCCATGTCGAGCAGATGGTGCGCGAGCTCGACGTCGCCTTCCACTCGGGCAACCGCTCGATGAACGAGCGCAGCATAGGCATCGAGCACGAGGGCTTCGTGGACCGCCCGAAGGATTTCACGGACGCGATGTACGAGGCTTCGGCGCGGCTCGCGGCCGACATCTGCCGGAGGTACCGAATACCCGCCGACCGCACCCACATCCTGGGCCACTCCGAGGTCAAGGGCACCGACCACACGGACCCGGGCCCCCACTGGGACTGGAATCGGTATATCCGCATGGTCGGCGAAGCCCTAGCCTCGTGAGGCCCTGCCGCAACCAGGGCACCGGATGCGTGTGCTGGGCGTGGGGGATTCATGGTTGTGGCTGCGATCGGTGCCGTGCGGATGGCGTCCGCGAACAATGACCGGCTGAAGGACTGACCGAGCGGTACGAGGGGCTGAACGCCGCGGCGGAAGCCGAGACCGCGGCCCAGAAGTCAGCGCGGCGGTGGTTGTACGACGAGGCGCTGGTGCCGTTCCGGGACGGCTTCGAGCGGCTGAAGCGGGTCGACCTGGCCGAGCTGGCGGCGCTCGACGAAGCCCGGCTGCTGGAGAACGGGCTGGGCGGGGTGCGGGCGGAGGTCCGGCCGGACGGGGCCGCGGCGCTGGGCGCCGTAGGCGCGCTGGCGGGCGGATCGCCGCCGGGCCCGACGGGACCGGGCACTTCGTGGAGTACTCCGACGCCTGCGCACACCTGACGGACCGGATCGAGGCCGGCGGGGTGGCCAGTACCCCCCTCACCTACGGCCAGGCGCAGCGCGCGGCCGAGGACCCGGTGCGCTGGGTCCGGCGGGAGGTCCGCCGCGCGGCGGGCCGGGAGGCCGCGAGCGCTGCGGTCACCGGGGCGGCCTCGGCGGCGGTCCTCGGCGGGATCCGGGAGCTGGCCGTGCAGACGGCCCGGGTCCGGGCCGGCGAGACCTCCCCCGCGCTGGCGGTGGTCACCGGCACGGCGGCGACCGCCCGGGCGGCGCTGCGCTCCGGGGCACTGAGCGGCACGACGAGCCTGGTGCGCTCGGCGGCCCGGGCGGGGGCCCTGCCGAAGGTGCTCGGCGGCGGCACCCTCGCGGCCGCGACGGCGCAGGCGGCGTTCGAGGTCGGCGAGGCGGGGTTCGACCTGGCACGGGGTCATATCGACCCTGCTGCCTTCGCGGCCCGCAGTGCGGAGGCCGTCGGGGCGACGGCCCTGACCTGGTGTGCGGCGGCGGCCGGGCAGGCCCTGCTCCCCGTCCCGGTGCTCGGGGCGCTGCTGGGCGGGCTGGCCGGCCAAACGGTGGCGGCGCTGTTGGTGCAGGGGCTCCAGGCGGCGGTGACGGCGGCCCGCGCCGACGGCATGGACCCGGCCACGGTGGAGGCCGAGCTGCTGACGGCATCCCTGGCCGGCGGCCTGCTGGGCGCCGCCACGGACGGCCTGGTCGCGGACGACCCGGTCCACCCCCGCCTGGCCGGCATCCAGGACCTGCTCGGCGGCCCCGACCCCACCCAGGCCCTGGCCTCGCTGGCGGAGCTGACCGGACTGGTGGGCAGCCAGGAGCTCTTCGACCGCTGGATGCGGGAGGAGGAGCCCCTGGCCCTGGACCCGAACTGGTAACCGGTAACCGGCAACCGGCAACCGGCAACCGACCAGCCGACCAGCCGACCAGCCGACCAGCCGACCAGCCGGCAACGGATACCCGCGGCTAGCTGAGCCCTGCCGTACGGGCCCGCTCGACGGCCGGACCGATGGCGGCGGCCACGGCGGCGACGTCCTCCTTGGTGGAGGTGTGGCCGAGGGAGAAGCGCAGGGTGCCGCGGGCCAGCTGCGGGTCGGTGCCGGTGGCGAGGAGGACGTGGCTCGGCTGGGCCACGCCCGCGGTGCAGGCGGAGCCGGTGGAGCACTCGATCCCCTGGGCGTCCAGGAGCAGCAGCAGGGAGTCGCCCTCGCAGCCGGGGAAGCTGAAGTGGGCGTTGGCCGGGAGCCGGTCGGCGGGGTCTCCCCCGAGGATGGCGTCGGGCACTTCCCGGAGCACGGCGGCGACCAACTCGTCGCGCAGGGCGCCGACCTCGGCTGCGAACCGCTCGCGCCGCTCGGCGGCGAGTACGGCGGCCACCGCGAAGGCGGCGATGGCCGGGACGTCGAGGGTGCCGGAGCGGACGTGGCGCTCCTGGCCGCCGCCGTGCAGGACGGGTACGGGGCTCTGGTCGCGGCCCAGCAGCAGCGCGCCCATGCCGTACGGGCCGCCGATCTTGTGGCCGCTGATGGTCATGGCGGCGACGCCGCTGTCGCCGAAGCGGACGTCGAGCTGCCCGATGGCCTGGACGGCGTCAGAATGCAGGGGGATGCCGAACTCACGTGCGATGGCGGCCAGTTGACTGACCGGCATGACGGTGCCGATCTCGTTGTTGGCCCACATGACGGTGGCGAGGGCGATGTCGTCGGGGTTGCGTTCGACGGCTTCCCGGAAGGCCTCGGGGTGCACTCGGCCGTACCGGTCCACGGGCAGGTAGTCGACCTGCGCGCCCTCGTGGTCGGCGAGCCAGTGGACGGCGTCGAGGACGGCGTGGTGCTCGACGGGGCTGGCGAGGATCCGGGTCCGGACGGGGTCGTGGTCGCGGCGGGCCCAGTAGAGCCCCTTGACGGCGAGGTTGTCGGCCTCGGTGCCGCCGGCGGTGAAGACCACCTCGCTCGGGCGTGCGCCGAGCGCCTCGGCGAGGGCCTCGCGGGCCTCCTCGACGGTACGGCGGGCGCGGCGGCCGGCGGCGTGGAGGGAGGACGCGTTACCTGTGGCGGCGAACTGCGCGGTCATCGCCGCGGCGGCCTCCGGCAGCATCGGAGTGGTTGCGGCGTGGTCGAGGTAGGCCATGATCCCCCGATTCTACGAGCCCCCCACACCCCCAGCCCCCTCTGGGGCCCACCCCTGCCCAAACCCGCCCCCTGCACGGCCACGACCGCACCCCAACCCCACCTCCGCCCGCCAACACCGCGGACCGAACCCCCGCCCCGACACGGCCCCGGGGCCTCGCCCGACGCCCGCCCTGAAATCCAGCCCCGCCGGCGTTTGAGGCGCGGGGGTCCGGGGGCTGGCCCCCGGCGGCGGCCCAGCCGGAAGGGTCCGGGGGCGTGGCCCGGGGGCTGTGCCCCGGGGGGTGGGGTTAGCGCGGGGCGCGGGCCAGTTGGCGGGACTGGGCCACCAGGCGGTCCGCCGAGTCCCAGACCTCCGCGTCCTCCTCCAGGAAGCCCCCCGCCAGGTTCCGCGTGGTGATCGCGACCCGCAGCGGGCCCGGCGCCGGCCGGTGGCGGACGTGGGTGGTGAGTTCCACCGTCGGGGCCCACCCCACCAGGCCCAGGTCGAACGCGGTCGGCGGCAGCGCGTCCACCGCCAGCAGGATCGAGAGCGGGTCCGCGTCCCGCCCGTCGGCCAGCTCGAACCACGCCCGCATCTCGCCCTTCCCCGAGGGCGCGCCCACCGCCCAGCCCGCCGTCGCCGGGTCCAGCCGCAGCCGGAGCCGGTCCACGATCGCCGAGCTGCCGGGGATCGGGGCCGGGCCGGCCTCGGTGCCGAGGCAGTCCTCGTAGGCGGGGATGACCGGCGGCAGCGCCGTGGTGCGGACGTCGTCCGGGAGCGCGTCGAGGTCGCCGTACGACGCGAGGACCCGGATCCGCTCGATCTCGGCGCCGCTCTCGTCGTACTGGAAGAGGGAGGCCTGCCCGGTGGAGAGGTTGCGGCCGACGCGGACGACCTGCGTGCGGATCACGGCGGGGCCGGGCACCGAGGACGTCAGGTAGTGGGCCGAGACGGTGAAGGGGTCCGGGTGCGGCAGGGCCGCGGACAGGGCCCGGCCGACCAGGGCCAGCAGGTAGCCGCCGTTGACGGCGCTGATGATCGTCCAGCCGGCGGAGAGCTCCGCGTCGTACACCCCGGGCTCGCCCGCGCGCGGGGCGATGGAGGTGTCGCGGTCGAACTCGCTGTCGCCGATGGAGGCGGTTGCGGATACCGACGCGGATGCCGGTGCGGAGGCCGATGCCGGTGCGGAGGCCGGTGCCTGGGCTGCTGCGTGTGACATGAATCGACCGTACACCGCGAAGCTACTAAGCGGTAGCTTTCTCGGACTACGGCTCCTCGGCCACCGCGGACCGGCGGTTCCAGGCCAGCGGCGCGCGCCAGTGGTAGCGGATGGCGAGGATGCGGAGAACGAAGGTGGTGACGATGGCGAGGGCGGTGGTGAGGGGGTTGAGCACGTCGAGGCCGATGAACACGGCCACCATCGAGGCGCCGACGATGGCGGGCACGGCGTACATCTCGCGGTCGCGGAGGAGGGACGGTACCTCGTTGACGAGTACGTCGCGCAGGACGCCGCCGCCGACGGCGGTGGCCAGCCCGAGCGCGGCGGACGCGGTGAGGCCGAGGCCGTACTCGTAGGCCTTGGTCGTGCCCGTGACGCAGAACAGGCCGAGGCCGGCGGCGTCGAAGACGTTGATGGCGCGGTTGATCCGCTGGACCTCGGGGTGGAGGAAGAAGACGATCGCAGCGGCGATCAGGGGGGTGACGAAGAAGCTGAGCTCGCCGAAGGCGGCGGGCGGGACGGCGCCGATGACGAGGTCGCGGAAGAGGCCGCCGCCGAGGGCGGTGACGAGGGCGAGGACGGCGATGCCGAAGACGTCGAAGTTCTTGCGCACGGCGAGCAGGGCGCCCGCGGTGGCGAAGACAAAAATGCCCGCGAGGTCCAGGGCGTGCTGGATGCCGGGCGGGAAGAGATCGTGGAGCACGCCCCCATTCTGCCGGTACGCCTGGCGGCTGGCCTTACCGCCAACCCACCGGCCCGCCCTGGCCGAGCCCCTGGGGGGTCCACCGGCTGGGATCCCGCGGCCGCAGGCGACGGCGATACGACGGTCCTGGGCGGACGGGGGCCTTACGACCCAGGCTGGCCGGGCCTTGCGGGCCCACCAGCCCCGGGCTGGCCGAGACTTGCGGGCGCGCGGTCCCGGCTGGCAGAGCCCCCCAAGGGCCAGGGCGGCTGGGACCCCGCGGCCGTAGGCAACGGCGGTACCGCGGTCCCGGGCTAGCGGGTCCTTGCGGGCTCGGGAGCCCGGGCTGGCAAAGACTTGCAGGCCTGCGGGCCCGGGCTGGCCGGGCTGGCCGGGCTGGGCGGGCCTTGCGGTATCGCGAGCTCGGGCTGGCAGGTACTTGCAGGCCTGCGGGCCCGGGCTGGCCGGGCCTTATGGGCCCACGAGCGCGGGCCAGCCGGGGCTTGCAGGCCCCCGAGCCCGGGCTGGCCGAGCCCCGGGGGCCAGGGCGGCTGGGATCCCACGGCCGCAGGCAACGGCAGTACCGGGTCCCGGTCGGGGCGGGGCCCTGCGGGCCCGCGGTCCCGGCCGGGCCTTGCCGGCCCGCGAACCCAGGCCGGCTGGGCCCGCGGGCACGCCGGCGGGGGCGAGCCCCGGGCCCGGGCCGGGCGGGCCGCCGCCCGCCCGGCCCGGAGCGCGGGCGGGACCGTACAGCGGAGCGGTGGTGGCCGGGCGCCCGTTACGGCGTCGGGGTGTCCACCGCTGACGGGGCGCCCGGGAGGGCTGGGTCGCCTGGGGCCTGGTCCGGGGCGTTTTCCGGGTGGTGGCAGGCCACCTGGTGACCCGTCTTCAGGGCCAGCAGCGGCGGCTCCTGCTTCGCGCAGAGCTCCGTCGCCTTCCAGCACCGCGTGTGGAAGCGGCAGCCGCTCGGCGGGGAGATCGGCGACGGGACATCGCCCTTGAGGAGGATGCGGCCGCTCTTCACCCCGCGCCGCCGCGGGTCCGGCACCGGCACCGCCGACATCAGCGCCGTCGTGTACGGGTGCATCGGCGCCTCGTACAGCGACTTGCGGTCCGCCAGTTCCACGATCTTGCCGAGGTACATCACCGCGATGCGGTCCGAGACGTGCCGGATGACCGACAGATCGTGCGCGATGATCACGTAGGTGAGGCCGAGCTCCTCCTGGAGGTCGTCCAGCAGGTTGACCACCTGGGCCTGGATGGAGACGTCCAGCGCCGAGACCGGCTCGTCCGCGACCACCAGCTTCGGCTTCAGGGCCAGGGCCCGGGCGATGCCGATGCGCTGCCGCTGGCCGCCCGAGAACTCGTGCGGGTAGCGGTTGTAGTGCTCGGGGTTGAGGCCCACGAGGGAGAGGAGGCGCTGGACCTCCGCCTTCAGGCCGCCCTCCGGGGTGACCCCCTGGAGCTTGAACGGCGCGCTCACGATGGTGCCCACCGTGTGGCGCGGGTTCAGCGAGCCGTACGGGTCCTGGAAGATCATCTGCACATCGCGGCGCAGCGGCCGCATGCCCGCCACCCCGAGGTGCGTGATGTCCTTGCCCTCGAACTCGATCGTGCCGCCGGTCGGTTCCAGCAGGCGGGTGATCAGACGGCCCATGGTCGACTTGCCGCAGCCGGACTCGCCGACGATGCCGAGGGTCTCACCGCGCCGGACGTCGAAGTCGATGCCGTCGACGGCCTTGACCGCGCCGGCCTGGCGCCGCAGCACCCCCTTGTAGATCGGGAAGTGCTTGACCAGCCCGGTCACCTTGAGCAGCGGCTCGGGCGAGTCCACCGCCTGCGCGGGGACAGCGGCCGCGGAAGTGGCCGCGTCCGGTTTCTGCATGTCGGGCTTCTCGCTCACAGCTTCGGCGCAATCTCTTCGGTCCAGATCCGGGTCCGCTCCTCCTGCGACATGTGGCAGGCGGACCAGTGGCGGCTGCCGTCTTCCTCCGTGAGCTCGGGCCGCACCGTGCGGGTGACGTTCCCCTTGGGGACGTCCGCGTACGGGCAGCGCGGGTTGAAGGCACAGCCGCTGGGGATGTTGATGAGGCTGGGCGGCGAGCCCTTGACCGGGATGAGGCGCTCGGTCTGCTCGCGGTCGATGCGCGGCATCGACCCCAGCAGGCCCCAGGTGTAGGGGTGCCGGGGCTCGTAGAACACCTTCTCGGCGGTGCCCCGCTCCACGCACCGGCCGCCGTACATCACGAGCAGTTCGTCGGCCATCTCGGCGACCACGCCCAGGTCGTGCGTGATCATGATGACCGCGGAGCCGAACTCCTGCTGGAGGTCGCGGATCAGGTCGAGGATCTGCGCCTGGACGGTGACGTCCAGGGCGGTGGTCGGCTCGTCCGCGATGAGCAGCTCGGGGTTGTTGACCAGCGCCATCGCGATCATCGCGCGCTGGCGCATGCCGCCGGAGAACTCGTGCGGGTGGCTGTCGACCCGCTTGTGCGGCTCCGGGATGCCGACGCGGTCGAGGAGCTCGATCGCCCGCTTGCGGGCGGTCTTCTTGTCGACCTTGTTGTGGACCCGGTACGCCTCGGCGATCTGCTTGCCGACGGTGAAGTACGGGTGCATCGCGGACAGCGGGTCCTGGAAGATCATCGCGATCTCCCGGCCGCGCAGCTTGCGCACCTCGTCCTCGTCGGCGGAGAGCAGTTCCCTGCCGTTGAGCCAGATCTCGCCGGAGATCCGGGCCCGCTGGCGGCCGTACTGGCCGACCCGGTGCAGGCCCATGATGCCGAGCGAGGTGACCGACTTGCCGGAGCCGGACTCGCCCACGATGCCGAGGGTCTTGCCCTTCTCCAGGCTGAAGGTGAGCCCGTCGACGGACTTGACCAGGCCGTCCTCGGTCGGGAAGTGCACCTTGAGGTCGCGGACTTCCAGGAAGGCCGTGGGGGGCACCGAGGCCCCGCCGACGGGCTCGTTCAGGGCGCCCTCGGCGAGCGTCACGCCCGATGCGCCCGTCCCGCCCGTCGCCTCGCCCTTGGTCAGATCGGTCATGACAGCCTCACTCGGGGATCGATCACCGCGTACAAGAGGTCGACGAGGAGGTTCGCCGCGACCACGAAGAAGGCGGCGATCAGGGTGATGCCCAGGATGACCGGCAGGTCGTGTTCGCTGATCGCGCGGACCGCGTTGTAGCCGAGCCCGTGCAGCGAGAACGTGTACTCGGTCAGCACCGCGCCGCCCATCAGGGCACCGAGGTCCAGGCCCAGGACGGTCAGGATCGGCGTCATGGTCGAGCGCATCGCGTGCTTGCCGATGACGACGGGTTCCGTCAGCCCCTTGGCGCGGGCGGTGCGGATGTAGTCCTCGTTGAGGACTTCGAGCATGGTCGCGCGGGTGAGCCTCGCGTACATCGCCGCGTAGAGGAAGGCGAGCGAGACCCACGGCAGGATCATGCCGTTGAACCACTTGCCCGGGTCGGCGGCGAACGTCGCCTCCGGCCGCCCGAACCATCCGAGCTGGTCGGAGAACAGGGCGATGAAGAGCATGCCCGTGAAGTAGATGGGGAGGGAGACGCCGGCCAGGGCGACGCCCATCGCCGAGCGGTCCAGGACGGTGCCGCGCTTGAGGGCGGAGATGACGCCGGTGGCGACACCGCCGATGACCCAGAGCACGACCGCGCCCGCGGCCAGCGAGAGGGTGACCGGGAGCCAGTCCAGCAGCAGCGGCCACACCTCCTGCTCGGTCTTGAAGGAGTAGCCGAAGCAAGGCGCGGCGCATTGCGTGACGTCGGAGCCGTTGGCGTACGTGCGACCCGCCACCAGCCCGACGACGAACTTGCCGAACTGGACGATGATCGGGTCGTCGAGACCCATCTTCTGCCGGATGCCTTCGATGGCGGCGGGGTCGGACTGCTTTCCGACGAAGTAGAGCGCCGGGTCCGTCCCGATCATCTTCGGGAAGAGGAAGAAGATTCCGAAGGTCACCAGCGTGATGACCAACAGCATGACGATGACGGCGAAGAACCGTCGGATGAGATATGCAAGCACTGCGCTCGGCCTGGCTGCGGCCCGGGGGCGCCCTCTTCTGGAGAGCGCCCCCAGGCCGGAACCGCGGCCATCACCTGCCCTTCGTGCCTAGCGGGTGTGGCACTGGAACTGATACTGGCGAACTGGTTCTGGCGGTGGGGCTACTTGGTGACGCCGAGGGAGGCGTAGTCGTAGCGGCCGTTGTAGGCGTCGGTGGTGTAGGCGTTCGTCAGCCGGGTGCTGCGCCAGGTGATGGTCTTGTCGTAGACGAAGGGCAGGTAGACCGCGGCCTCGGAGACCTTCTGGTTCATCTGCTTGTAGATGTCGCCGGCCTTGGCCGGGTCCGTCTCCGCGATGGCCTGGTCGAACAGCGTGTTGATCGCCGGGTCGTTCAGCTCGGAGAAGTTGTTGTTACCGCTCTGCAGGATGAAGCGGCCGTCGACCAGCGGCTGGGAGAAGCCCTGCCCGGTCGGGAAGTCGGCGCCCCAGCCCATGATGATGATGCCGTAGCCCTTCTCCTTGACGACCTTCGGCGAGCCGATGATCCCGGAGGTCTGGGCGCCGTCGAACTGGTCGACGTCGGCCTCGATGCCGACCTGCTTCAGGGCGTTCTGCAGCGACACGGCCGTCGCGACCTCGACCGGCTTGTTGTTGCGGACCGCGATGGTGGTCTTGAAGCCTTCCGGCTTGCCACACGCCTTGAGGGCCTCCTTGGCCTTCTCGACGTTCGGCTTGCCGTCGTTCTTCAGGACCTCGTACGGGTCGTAGGAGCCGTCGGAGCCCTTGATGCCCAGCGGGAGCATGTTGGGGGCGATGTCGCCACCGGCCTGCGGGCCGCCGCGGGCGGTCTGCAGGGACTTCTTGTCGGCGGCGTAGATGACGGCCTTGCGGCAGTCGATGTTGTCGAACGGGGCGACCGTCTGTGGGAAGGTCGCGTAGCGGATGAAGCCGGTCTGGCCGTTGTCCAGGTTGGCCTTGTGCTCCTTCAGCGCGGTGGAGCGGGCCGCCTGGCCGATGCCGGTCGCGTTGATGTCGAGGTCGAATTCGCCGTTCATCAGACGCTTGTCCATGTCGTCCGCGTTCGCCATGAACGTGACCGAGATGGAGTCCGGGAGCGCCTTGCGGATCGTGTCCGACTCGGGCTTCCAGTTCGCGTTGCGCGAGAGCTTCATGCTCTTGTTGGGCTCGTACGAGTCGATCTTGTACGGGCCGCTGGAGAAGGGCTTCAGGCCGTACTTGGCCGCGGTGTCCTTGTCCTGCTTGACCGGGCTCGCCGCCGGCATGGCCAGCATCTGCTCGAAGTCGCCGTTGGGCTGCGGGAGCTTGAAGACGATGGTCTTCGCGTCCGGGGTCTCGATCGCCTTGAGGCCGAGCTTGTCCGCGCTGGTGTCCTTGTACGGACCCGGGTACTCGGTCTTCGGGTCGAGGACCTGCATCAGGTAGACCGGGCCGCCGGAGATGACGTCCTGGGCCCAGGTGCGCTCGATGCCGTACTTGATGTCCTGGGCGGTGATGGGCGTGCCATCCTCCCAGGTCACGTTGTCCTTGAGGGTGTACTTGTACGTCTTGCCGCCGTCGCTGATCTCGGCCTTGGCCGTGGCGAGGTCGGGGACGAGCTCGGTGCTCTCGGCGCCGGGGGCGGCCTTGAAGCTCACCAGCTGGCGGGTGTAGTAGCGCGAGAAGTCCCACATGAAGCCGTAGTAACCGCGCTGCGGGTCCCACGAGTCGGCTTCCTGGGTACCGACGAACTTGAGCTCGCCGCCCTTCTTGTCCGACGCGTTGGAGACCTTGCCTATACCGGCGTTGAAGCCGCCGCCGGAGGCCTTGTCGTCCTTCTTGTCGCCGCCGCCACAGGCGGTCGCGGTCAGCATGGCCGCGAGCACGACGGCCGTGCCAGCGGCAAGTCTGCGCTTCGACGTGCGATGGGTAGTCACGATGCTCGCAACCCTCCGTTGTAGTTCCGGCTTCGAAGCCGAGATCCGGTTTGCCTTGCGGTCTTGCCTGCGGTGGTTCCCGGCTAGCGGGAGCCCTTCGGGTCGAGGGCGTCGCGGACGCCGTCGCCGAAGAGGTTGAAGGCCAGCACGGTGATGAAGATCGCCACGCCGGGGAAGATCATGAAGAGCGGATCGTCCTCATAGGTCCGCACGGCCGTCGAGAGGGTCTCGCCCCAGGACGGCGTGGGCGGCTTGACGCCGACTCCGAGGAAGCTCAGCGCGGCCTCGGTCAGCACGTTGGTGGGGATCATCAGCGTCGTGTAGACGGTGATGGGCGCCACCAGGTTCGGGAGCAGCTCGCGGAAGAGGATGTACATCCGGCCCGCGCCCAGGCTGCGCGCCGCTTCGACGTACTCCCGCTCGCGCAGCGACAGGGTCTGCCCGCGGACGATGCGGCCGATGTACGGCCAGCCGAAGAAGCCGATGACCAGGACCAGTACGGCGATCCGCAGGCCCGAGCCCTCGAAGCCCCACAGCTTGCTGGGGATCACGGAGATCAGCGCGATGATGAACAGCAACTGCGGGAAGGCCAGCAGCAGGTCCATCACGCGGCTGATCGCGGCGTCGACCCAGCCGCCGAAGTAGCCGGCGATGATGCCGAAGACGGTGCCGAGCGATACCGCCACGAAGGCGGACAGGAAGGCCACCAGCAGCGAGATGCGGGCGCCGTAGACGATCCGGCTGAAGACGTCGCGGCCGTTGACCGGCTCGATGCCCAGCAGGAAGTCCCCGTTCATGCCGCCCCAGTCACCGGTCGGGAGGCCGAGGAGCGGGTCCAGCAGGTCCTCGTGCAGCTCCTCCGGCGGGTGGCCGAAGGCCGCGACGATCAGCGGCGCGAAGATCGCGACGAGGATCAGCAGGAGCACGATCACACCGCCGGCGAGCGCGACCTTGTCGCGCTTGAGCCGGGACCAGGCGATCTTCCACGGTGAGCGCCCCTCGATCGCCTTCTGCGGGATGTCGGGGGCGGGGGCGGCTGTGGGCTCGGCCGCGCCGGTGTCGTGCAGTGGTGCCGTCATCGTGGTGGGGACCCCTCTCGGCCGACGGTGGCCGGCCCATGCCCGCCGCTGTGGCGGCTTGTTTCACATAGGTGTCGCTGATGGTGCGATTGGCGCGAATTGTGCCTGAAGTGCACGTGAAGAGCCGGTGATTGTGGGATTGACCGGCCTTCGGTGGGGGGAGTCTTCAACGGCCCCGCGATCGCCCGCCAGACCTGCCGGTGATGTGATGCGCAACCGTGATCTGCCCCGACACCTTCCGTTATCCGGAGAACGGGGTCGGTTGAGCGGTGCAACGTGCCCCGTTCTGGCGCGGAACGGACATCAGGCCCAACTGGCATTTCGTGCCTGGTCATTGGCCGGATTGGGTGGAAATGACAGAGGCCGCACCGAAGGGGTTCGGTGCGGCCTTCGAGACGGATGTCTCAATATGCGAAACAGCGGTTCGGGGCGCGATCGTGGCCGGATTCCGCCTGTCTCAGTACGACGGGGACTGCCCCTCGCGGTCGTAGAAGGGCCTGGTCTGCGCGCGGAGCCACATCGCGACGGGGTCGTGCTCGTCCGCCAGCGCGACCGTGCACACCGGGACGCCCTCGGGGACCGCTCCGACCGACTGCCGCATCATCTCCCGTACGGATTCCAGCGCGGGCGCGGAGGCGTCGTAGAGGTCCAGCCCGACCGCCAGGTACGGCGACCCGAGGGCCGGCTGCACCCACGCGCGGCGCAGGGACCGCACGGCGGGCGTCTGGTGCGCGTGCCGGGTCAGCAGCCCGTAGAACTGCGGGAGCTCCAGGGACGGCTCGGACAGCCGCAGCGGCCCGGCCGGCATCCGGTCCAGGCCGGTGGCGATCCGGCGCAGGTCGGCCCAGGGGATGCCCAGGCCGCCGCCCTGGGCGTGCGGGTTGAGCCACAGCCCCCAGCGGTCCGGGTAGAGGGCGCGGGCGATGTCCCGGCCCGTGACGACCTCGTAGCCCCGGTTCCAGCCGCTGGCGGCCAGTTCCTGCGGGGAGGTCACGCAGGGCGCGTACCCGAGCCCCTCGACCTCCATGCCGCCGTACTGGGCGTCCGGGGAACCCGGCTGCCCCTGCCACAGCATCATCCACAGCCGGCCCTCGGCGAGGGCGTGCAGGAGTGACTCGTAGCTCTCATAGCGCCCGGGAGTCACCTGGCGCAGCATGTGCTCGACCTGCCCGGCCGCGGCCGTGCCTGACGCACTCACCCGGTACCCCTCTTCGTCCGCCCGTCGTCCACACGTACTCAAGCCATGCGTGCGGCCCGGAAATGTAACCAGCTTAAGCGGCTCTACGGCAGGAAGAAGGGGCGCACGCGCTCACGAATCCAGTCGGTCACGGGATCCTGGGCGGCGTCGAGAAGGATCAACTGCACGGGCCAGGGCGGCGGTACGCGGGTCAGGGCCCGGCCGAGGGCGTCCATCGGAGCGTTTCGCATCTCGGGCTCCCATCCCAGGAGGTGGACACCGATGTAGAGCTCCGGGGCGCCTCCCTCGACGCTGGCGAGGCAGCGGTGCGCGGCGGCGACCACCCCGGTGGCGCGGAACTCCTCGGCGGCGGCCGCCAGGAAGTCGACCGGGTCGTCCTGCCAGTCGGGCTCGTAGAGCCGGACGCGGCCGCCGGTGGCGGGGCCGTCGAGGGGGGTCCGGCCGGTACGGCACAGCTCCGCGACGGCGGGCGGGGGCAGCGGGACGCCGACGGCGCCCTCGGGGTTCACGGCGATGCCGAGCTGCGGGGGCAGGCCGCGGGCGAACTCGACGGCCGGGGCCACGGCGAAGTCCATGCCGGGGCCGGCGCAGGCGAGGAACTGGGACTCGGAGCTGTAGACCGGGACGTACGCCGCCCCGTCGATGTCCATGGCCGGGAGGGTGAGGCCGTCCTGGTCCGGCCCGCCGCCGGCGGGGAGCGGCACCCAGACCCGGCTGCGGCCGAGCACCTCCAGGATCCGCGCTCCGGCGTCCGCCTGTCCCAGCGCCGCCCCGAGCACCTGCTCCAGCTCGTTCTCCGGCCAGCCGCCGCCGTGCATCTTCCGCCTCCGCCTGTCCGCTGCCGCGTGTCAGCCCGAGATTAGTCCGTCCCCCGCCCACGGTTACACCTGCGGTGCCCGCCGGACCACCGGACCCCGCCGCACCATCCAGCCGGGCCGGCCACCTTCAGCCTCGCCGGCGTTTGAGGCGCGGGGTCTGGGGCGGCGCCCCAGGGAACCCGGCTCCGCCGGGCACCGGGCTCCGCCCGGACCCGCGCCTCAAACGCCGGCGAGGCTGAAGTTGCCGGGCCCGAGCCTCAAACGCCTGCGGCTGGATTTACCCGCAAGCCCGGCCTCGAGGCTGGAGGTGGCGGGGGCTAGTGGAAGGCGATTCGTGTGACGCGGGAGGCCGAGTCGCGGTCCAGGAGGGTGGCTGAGGTGCAGCCCGACGGGAGGCGGCCGGACTCCGCGTCGCGGAGGAGGCGGGTCACCGCTCCGCGGTGCCGGGCGAAGGCGTACGCGGACACGCCCCGGCCCCGCGCCGCCTGCCCGGACAGGGCCTCCTGGGGTGTGGTGTCCAGGAGGACCAGGTGCAGCGCCCGGCCCCGGCGCCGGGCGGCCGCGGCGAGCAGGCCCCGCACCCAGCTCTGCGTACCGCAGTCGTGGACCACCGCCGAGGCCCCGGAGCGCAAGGCCCGCCACAGCCCCCAGTAGTGCGCGACGCGGACCAGCGGCCGGTACACGGCATACGGGAGCGCCGCCGGCATCCGGCGCTCCCAGCGTTCGCGGACGTCCTGGGAGTCGATGCCCCCACCCTCGGCGGCCCGCTTGATCAGCGTGCTCTTGCCACCACCCGGAAGCCCGGACACGACGACTATGTCCCCCTCGGCGAACCCCAGCCGCCGCGGGCCGCGCCCCCCGGCGGGCCCCCGCAGGTCTCGCACCGGCACGGGAGCGCAGGCCACCCGCTCGCCCGTTCCGCGCACGCCCCGCTGCGCCGGAACCCCGTCCACGGTGCCCGCCGTCGCCATCCCCGTCGCCAGAAGTCCGAATCGCCGCACAGTGATCGCCTCCCCCGAATCGGGCCACCAGGCCCCATGCCCACTGAATGTAAAGAGACGGTAATCCGGCGCCGCCGGTTCCGGTCCCGCACGCCTTGGATCAGCACATACTTTCGGGCCCCCACGCCCACATCCGGTCGACGCGTGCAATGATGTGCGCCATCTGGACACCAAACTGCATACCGGCCGCTTGAATCCGCGCGGGAGAGTCCCGGCACGCCGCTAGGCCGTGTCCGGGCGCCGAAGGAGCAAGTACCTCCCTTGAATCTCTCAGGCCCCGTACCGCGTGGATGAGGCAGATCTGAAAAGCGAGCCGCGCCGCCGTCAGTGACGGCAACGGCGTGTGCTCCACCCAAGGTGCAAGTCGGCGTTCCCCCTCGATGGGAACTCTCGGCGAACCTCTCAGGTTCCGATGACAGATGGGGAGGATCGTCCTCGTCATGTCATGCCCTGGGACCCGGGAGCCACACCCATGAGCACTGCCCCCCGCCTGACCGCCCTCGATGCGCTGCACCGCTCGCTCGGTGCGACCATGACCGACTTCGCGGGCTGGGACATGCCCCTGCGCTACGCCAGCGAGCGCGACGAGCACAACGCCGTCCGCACCAAGGCCGGTCTCTTCGACCTGTCCCACATGGGTGAGATCACGCTCATCGGCCCGGAGGCCGTCAAGGCCCTCGACTACGCGCTGGTCGGCAACATCTCCACCGTCGGCGTCGGCCGCGCCCGCTACACGCACATCTGCCAGGAGGACGGCGGGATCGTCGACGACCTGATCGTCTACCGCCTCGGCGAGACCGAGTTCATGGTCGTCGCGAACGCCTCCAACGCCCAGGTCGTCCTGGACGCCCTGACCGAGCGCGCGGCCGGCTTCGACACCGAGGTCCGCGACGATCGCGACGCGTACGCGCTGATCGCCGTCCAGGGCCCCGAGTCCCCCGGCATCCTGAAGTCCCTCACCGACGCCGACCTGGACGGGCTGAAGTACTACGCCGGCCTGCCGGGCACCGTCGCGGGCGTGCCCGCGCTGATCGCCCGTACCGGCTACACCGGCGAGGACGGCTTCGAGCTGTTCGTGGCCCCCGAGCACGCCGTGGAGCTGTGGCAGGCCCTGACCAAGGCCGGCGAGGGCGTCGGCCTGGTCCCGGCCGGCCTGTCCTGCCGCGACACCCTGCGCCTGGAGGCGGGCATGCCGCTGTACGGGCACGAGCTGACCACCTCCCTCACCCCGTTCGACGCGGGTCTGGGCCGGGTCGTGAAGTTCGAGAAGGAGGGCGACTTCGTCGGCCGCGCCGCCCTGGAGGCCGCCGCCGAGCGCGCCGCCACGAACCCGCCGCGCAAGCTGGTCGGCCTGATCGCCGAGGGCCGCCGCGTCCCGCGCGCCGGCTTCCCCGTCGTGGCCGACGGCCAGGTCATCGGCGAGGTCACCTCGGGCGCCCCGTCCCCGACGCTGGGCAAGCCGATCGCGATGGCGTACGTGGACGCGGCGCACGCCGCGCCCGGCACCTCCGGCGTCGGCGTGGACATTCGCGGTACGCATGAGCCGTACGAGGTCGTGGCCCTGCCGTTCTACAAGCGGCAGAAGTAACCCCGACCCCGACCCCGACCCGTACACCGTCTCGGGGCGTCGCGGGGCGTCTCACCACGCCTCGGCACGGCCCGGTACACCGCGGCACGCCCCGGCTCGCCCCGGAAACGCCGTCAGTACGTCTCGCCACGCAAGACCACTGTTCGTATCCACTCCCCCGCATCCAGGAGAATCAGGTCATGAGCAACCCCCAGCAGCTGCGCTACACCAAGGAACACGAGTGGGTCACGGCCGTCGACGCCGACGGCGTCGCCACGGTCGGCATCACGGAGTTCGCGGCCAACGCGCTCGGTGACGTCGTCTACGCCCAGCTCCCCGAGGTGGGCGACACCGTGACGGCCGGCGACACCTGCGGCGAACTGGAGTCGACCAAGTCCGTCAGCGACCTCTACGCCCCGGTCACCGGCGAGGTCGTCGAGGCCAACCAGGACGTCGTGGACGACCCGGCACTGGTCAACTCCGCCCCGCTCGCGGGTGGCTGGCTGTTCAAGGTCAAGATCACGGACGAGCCGGCCGACCTGCTCTCCGCTGACCAGTACACCGCTCTCACCGCCGGCTGACCCACCCGAGGGATAGACATGTCTGTTCTGAACACCCCCCTCCACGAGCTCGACCCGGACGTCGCCGCCGCCGTCGACGCCGAGCTCGTCCGCCAGCAGTCGACCCTGGAAATGATCGCGTCGGAGAACTTCGCTCCGGTCGCCGTCATGGAGGCCCAGGGCTCGGTCCTGACCAACAAGTACGCCGAGGGCTACCCGGGCCGCCGCTACTACGGCGGCTGCGAGCACGTCGACGTCGTCGAGCAGATCGCGATCGACCGCATCAAGGCGCTGTTCGGCGCCGAGGCCGCGAACGTGCAGCCCCACTCGGGCGCGCAGGCCAACGCCGCCGCGATGTTCGCGCTGCTGAAGCCGGGCGACACGATCATGGGCCTGAGCCTGGCCCACGGCGGTCACCTGACCCACGGCATGAAGATCAACTTCTCCGGCAAGCTCTACAACGTGGTCCCGTACCACGTCGACGAGACCGGCCAGGTGGACATGGCCGAGGTCGAGCGCCTCGCCAAGGAGTCCAAGCCGCAGCTGATCGTCGCCGGCTGGTCCGCCTACCCGCGCCAGCTGGACTTCGCCGCCTTCCGCCGCATCGCGGACGAGGTCGGCGCGTACCTGATGGTCGACATGGCGCACTTCGCCGGACTGGTCGCCGCGGGTCTGCACCCGAACCCGGTGCCGCACGCCCACGTCGTGACCACCACCACGCACAAGACCCTCGGCGGTCCGCGCGGCGGTGTCATCCTGTCGACGCAGGAACTGGCCAAGAAGATCAACTCCGCGGTCTTCCCGGGCCAGCAGGGCGGCCCGCTGGAGCACGTGATCGCGGCCAAGGCGGTCTCCTTCAAGGTCGCGGCCTCGCCCGAGTTCAAGGAGCGCCAAGAGCGCACCCTCGAGGGCGCGAAGATCATCGCCGAGCGCCTGGTCCAGTCCGACGTCACCGAGGTCGGCGTCTCCGTCCTCTCCGGCGGTACGGACGTGCACCTGGTCCTGGTCGACCTGCGCAACTCCGAGCTCGACGGCCAGCAGGCCGAGGACCGGCTCCACGAGATCGGCATCACGGTCAACCGGAACGCCATCCCGAACGACCCGCGGCCGCCCATGGTCACCTCGGGTCTGCGGATCGGCACGCCGGCCCTCGCCACGCGCGGTTTCGGCGCCGAGGACTTCACCGAGGTCGCCGAGATCATCGCGGCCGCGCTGAAGCCGGCGTACGACAGCGACGACCTCAAGGCCCGCGTCTCGGCGCTCGCCGCGAAGTTCCCGCTGTACCCGACGCTCTGATGTGACCGGGGAGGGCCCGGTTCCTGTTTCCGCAGGGCCGGGCCCTTCTCATGGCCAGTGCCCGCCGCCCCCGTGGTGGTCTCCTCGGCAGGCGGACGAGACATTCCGTTCACCTGTTCGCGTTAAGCTCGTCTGTCGGACCGGACAAAATCCGCAGATCCGCCCCTCCTGCCCCGCCTCCCACCCACGAGCAGACATAGGAGTCCGCAACCGTGGCCATCTCCGTCTTCGATCTCTTCTCGATCGGCATCGGTCCTTCCTCCTCCCACACCGTCGGACCGATGCGCGCGGCGCGCATGTTCGTGACCCGCCTGAAGAAGGACGGCGTCCTCGCCCAGACCGCGTCCGTGCGCGCGGAGCTCTTCGGCTCCCTGGGCGCCACCGGCCACGGCCACGGCACCCCCAAGGCCGTGCTCCTGGGCCTGGAGGGCCACTCCCCGCGCACCGTGAACGTGGAGACGGCGGACGACGAGGTGGAGCGGATCCGCCGGACGGGCCGTCTGCGCCTGCTGGGCGCGGACATAGGTGAGGCCCACGAGATCGCGTTCGACGAGCCGAACCAGCTGATCCTCCACCGCCGCCGGTCCCTCCCGTACCACGCGAACGGCATGACGCTCTTCGCGTACGACGCCGCCGGCACCCCGCTGCTGGAGAAGACCTACTACTCGGTAGGCGGCGGTTTCGTCGTGGACGAGGACGCGGTCGGCGAGGACCGGATCAAGCTCGACGACACCGTCCTGAAGTACCCCTTCCGGTCCGGCGACGAGATGCTCCGCCTCGCGAACGAGACCGGCCTCTCCATCTCCTCCCTGATGCTGGAGAACGAGAAGGCCTGGCGCACGGAGGAGGAGATCCGCGAGGGCCTCCTCGAAATCTGGCGCGTCATGCAGTCCTGCGTCTCGCGCGGCATGTCCCGTGAGGGCATCCTCCCGGGCGGCCTGCGGGTCAAGCGCCGGGCCGCCTCCACGGCGCGCCAGCTGCGCACCGAGGGCGACCCGCTGATGCACCGCAGCGAGTGGACGACGATCTACGCGATGGCGGTCAACGAGGAGAACGCGGCAGGCGGCCGCGTCGTGACGGCCCCCACCAACGGCGCGGCGGGCGTCCTCCCGGCGGTCCTGCACTACTACATGAACTTCGTCCCGGGCGCGGACGAGGACGGCGTGGTCCGCTTCCTCCTCGCGGCGGGTGCGATCGGCATGCTGTTCAAGGAGAACGCCTCCATCTCCGGCGCCGAGGTCGGCTGCCAGGGCGAGGTCGGCTCGGCCTGCTCGATGGCGGCCGGCGCACTCGCCGAGGTGCTGGGCGGCACCCCGGAGCAGGTCGAGAACGCGGCCGAGATCGGCATGGAGCACAACCTCGGCCTCACCTGCGACCCGGTCGGCGGTCTGGTCCAGATCCCGTGCATCGAGCGCAACGGCATGGCGGCGGTCAAGGCCGTCACCGCGGCCAAGATGGCCATGCGCGGCGACGGCAGCCACAAGGTCTCCCTCGACAAGGTCATCAAGACCATGAAGGAGACCGGCGCGGATATGAAGGTCAAGTACAAGGAGACCGCCCGCGGCGGCCTCGCGGTCAACGTCATCGAGTGCTGACGCGGCTCGCGCGGTCGTCGTACGCGGTAGTCGTAAGTACGCGGTAGTCGTACCTCAGGGGCCCGGCGCGCGCGCCGGGCCCCTGACGCGTCCGGGGGCTACTTCCTCAGCTCCTTGAGGCACGCTTCGGCGAAGCCGTCCACGGCCGTGTCCAGCGCCTTGAGGCTCTCGGGGGTGGGAGGCGTATGCGCCTCGGCGGTCACGGTCACGTCGAACAGCAGGTTGCTGTCCCGGACGTGGAGCTCCCGTACCTGCCGCAGCTCGGCCGGCTTGTGGTATCCGAACCGAAAGGCCTCCCTCCCGACCTTCTCCACGGGAACGAGACCGCTGTCCGCGATGTCTTTGCCGGTGTTCTCCCGGTCCTTGGCGTGGACGTCCTTGGCGAAGGCGACGCTCTCGGTGAAGGCGAAGTCCAGCTCGACCTTCACGTTCCCCCACGTGGCCGGACCCGTCTCGACGAGCTCCTGTACGCACTTGAACCCGGGCGCGCCCCCGCCGGACCGCCCGCTGCGGTCCGCGACCTCCTGCCGCGCCCCGAGCGGATCGGCCAGCTTTCCGTACGGCATGTCGTTGCAGATCTCATCGGTCGCCACCCACGGGTAGCCGCCCTTCCCCTCCTACGACACCTCCCGCTCCCCGTCACCGCACCCGGCGACCGCCAGCGCGAGGGCGAGGGCCCCCAGGACATGACGTGACGATCTGAGACGACGCATCTGCTTCTCCCCTGTAGCACGGCCGTTTCCCACCGGCCCACACTGCCACCCGGACGGGGCGCGCACCGGCGATCTCCCACTTCCCGCGGCCCGCCGGACGACTCGTCCGCGTGGGGTGCAACCAACGGTGTGCAGGGAATGTCTTATGTGGTGACACCAGTCCCCGTCTCTCGAGAATCGAGGGGACGTCATGAACCACCCACGCCGCCGGCAGGCCACCGCACTGGCCACGGGCGTTCTGCTCTCCGCCGGGATCGCGCTCGCCGCGCCGGCCTCCACGGCCGCCGCCACCGGCGCCCGCGCACGCACCACCCAGACCCCGCTCGTCGTCAATGCCCGATGGGGCGGACACTGCACGTACGACCGGATCGTCATCGACCTGCGGGGACACGTCCCCTCGGTCACCGTCACCCCGGTCCCCCGGCTCTTCTACGACGGGTCCGGCAAGCCCGTCCCGCTCGCCGGGAAGTTCTTCCTGGAGATCCGCCTGCATCCCGCCGCCGCGCACGATGACGCCGGGAAGAACGTCTACCGCGGGCCGAAGCTCATCAAGATCTATCTGCCCCAGCTCAAGGGTCTCGCCCTCACCGGCGACTTCGAGGGGTACGTCACCTTCGGCGCCGCCTTCAACACCAAGCCGGTCTTCAGCACGCACAAGCTGCACCACCCGGAGCGGTTCGTCCTGGACGTCGCGCACCGGAACGTCTGCTGCTGAGCGGGCCGGACGGCTCAGCGGTGCTCGGGGTTCGGGAAGTCGAAGCGGCAGCCCGCGTCCCACTGCGAGCGCTGGTTGCCGTAGGCCGGAATCCCGCCCGCGCGCTTGAGCAGGGCGGCCAGGTGCATGAGGTTCCAGGACATGAAGGCGGTGTTGCGGTTGGTGAAGTCGTTCTCGGGGCCGCCCGAGCCCGGGTCCAGGTACGAGGGCCCGGGCCCGGCCTCGCCGATCCAGCCCGCGTCTGCCTGCGGCGGGATCGTGTAGCCGAGGTGCTGGAGGCTGTAGAGGATGTTCATGGAGCAGTGCTTGACGCCGTCCTCGTTGCCGGTGATGAGCGCGCCGCCCACGCGCCCGTAATAGGCGTACTGGCCCTGCTCGTTCAGGAGCGAGGAGCAGGCGTAGAGGCGCTCGATGACCTGCTTCATCACCGAGCTGTTGTCGCCCAGCCAGATGGGGCCGCACAGCACGAGGATGTCGGCGTCCATGATCTGGCTGTAGAGCACCGGCCACTGGTCGCTCTCCCAGCCGTGCTCGGTCATGTCCGGCCACACACCGGTGGCGACGTCGTGGTCGACGGCGCGGATCAGTGAGGTCCGGGTGCCGGCCGACTCCATGACCGCACGGCTCCTCTCGATCAGACCCTCGGTGTTGCTGGTCTCGGGCGAGCGCTTGAGCGTGCAGTTCACATAGACGGCGGTCAGGTCTGAGTAGTCGTAGTCAGCAGCCACGCCCCCAGCCTGTGCACGGCCGGGCGGGCCCGCCACCGGGCCGCGCCCGTCCGGGCCACCGGGGTGGCCGTCGCCCGCGGCGACGGCGTCGCCGTTCCGGAGTCCGGGCAAACCTAGGATGGCGGCATGTCGCTCCCGCACGCCATCCTCACCGCCCTGCTCGAGAAGCCCTCGTCCGGGCTGGAGCTGACCCGGCGGTTCGACAAGTCGATCGGGTACTTCTGGTCCGCGACGCACCAGCAGATCTACCGCGAGCTCGGCCGGCTGGAGGAGGCCGGGCTGATCCGGGCGCTGCCCAGTGAGGTGCCCGTACGGGGGCAGAAGAAGGAGTACGAGGTGCTGCCGGCCGGTGGCGAGGAGCTCGCCCGGTGGGTCGGCGAGAGCCAGGACCCCAAGGCCATCCGGGACCCGCTGCTGCTGCGGATCCGGGCGGCGGGCGTGGTGGGGCCGCAGGGGCTGGCCGGGGAGCTGCGGCGCCATCTGGAGCTGCACCGGCGGCAGTTGGCGACGTACGAGGCCATCGAGGAGAAGGACTTCCCGCCGGGCCGGAACTCCGAGGAGGACCGGCTGCGCCGGCTCGTGCTGCACGGCGGCATCGGCCTGGAGACGTTCTGGCTCCGCTGGCTGGAGGAGGCCCTCACCGAGGTCGAGGACATGGCGCGGGGGACGAAGGGCGACGCGGCGCCGCCCGACGGCGCCTGACACCCCCGCCGGCTCAGCAGGCCCAACCCAGCCCGACGCCCCCGCCCGCCCGGCAGGGGGCGGTGGCGGGGGCGGCGTGGGTGGCGTGGGGCTACTTGTTCAGGGAGGCCCAGAACTCGTCGAAGCTCATCAGGCCGTCGCCGTTCGCGTCCTTGTCGGCGATCACGGCGTCCGCGACCGCGCCGGTGACGTACGCGTCACCCATCGCCTTCATGGCCGCGCTGTACTCGTCGGCCGTGACGAAACCGTCGCCGTCCGCGTCGAACTTGCCGAACGTCGCCCGTGCGCTCTCGATGTCCGCCACTGGGTCCACCCCTTCTTGGTGCTTGTTGACCGGCCCAGGGTAGCGGCATCCGGACCGCGCTCCGTCCTCGGGTCCCGTTCGGTCGGCAGAAATAAATTCAATTACCCTTCCGCGATGCGGAAGCGATAATTCCAGCCACCAAATCAAGCCCGGACTTGTCACGCTCCGGGGCCACGGCATAACGTACCGACATTGCCGCCACACCAGGAGCGCAGGGCTCCCAGGGACATGCGGCAACAAGGGCGATCACACAGGTGACGATCACAGCCGACGCATCATTCGAAGTTCTGCCCTTCACACGCACTTGCCGCCATATCTGGGAAGACGGCGACCATGTGCTCATCGGAGTGAGTCCTGGAAACAGCTACTTCAGTTCCGAGCGCATCACCAGTCTTGCCCAGTGGGCCACGACCCGCTTCGCGCAGGTCGACTTCGTGTACGCAGACCTCCACGTCGACCGGATGTTCGCCGCTTTCGGCTACACCCGGGAACACGCCGAGAAGCGTGCCACGAAGGAGATCAAGGCGGTTCGGCGACGGATTCTCAAGGGTGTGGAGGAGTCAGGACCTCCGCAAGCCGAGATCCGCGTGAGGGCACTTTCGGAGTTCCAGTCGAACCCCGTTTACCAACTATTGCACCGGCGCGTACTGCACTTCCTGGAGACCGACACAGAATTCCGCAAGGGCTGCGAGGAAATGGCCCTGCACTTTGTCGGATCGAAGTTGCCGGAAGGTGAATCGATTACAGACGACCAGTTGCAGGTCTGTTTCGATTACATGGCGGCAGAGCTGCCGTTCTTCGTGGACACCCCGAGCATTCTCGACGTGCCGTCCTCCGTGGCGGCCTACCACGTCAAGATGCCGCTCACGGATGTCCTCTTCGCGCGGGGTGGGGGCCTGCGTGCGACGAGGAACCAGGCCTATGCCGTCGTACGGCCCGAGGCCGGCCAGACCCCGCGGCCGGTGCCGGCGGCGCCGGCCGAGAACCACGCACCAACCGAAAGGAACGTCGATGAGCGTCGAGCAGCTTGAGGGACGGGAGACCGGAGGGACCGGGGGGACCGGTGAGGCCCTCCTCGACTTCCCGCTCTCACGGCGCGGAGACGTACTCCCGCAGGAGTGCGCCTGGCTGCGCGAGAAGGCTCCGGTCGCCAAGGTCCGTACCCTCACCGGGGACCCGGCCTGGCTGGTGAGCAGCTACGCGCTGGCCAAGCAGGTGCTGGAGGACGAGCGTTTCAGCCTCAAGGACACGGCGAACGCCGGCGTTCCGCGCCAGTACGCACTGACGATCCCGCCCGAGGTCGTCAACAACATGGGCAACATCAACAGCGCCGGGCTGCGCAACGCGGTGATGAAGGCGGTGAACCCGCGCCAGAAGGGGCTTCAGGACTTCCTGCGCGCGACGGCCAACGAGCTCATCGACCAGATCGTTGCCGAGGGCGGCCCGGCCGACCTCCGGGCGGGGTTCGCCGACCCCTTCTCGGCGGCCATGCACTGCCAGGTGCTGGGTGTGCCGTTCGAGGACTGGCGGCGCCTGATGTCGGGGCTGGACGTCGCGTTCATGACCGCCCGCGAGCCGTTCGCCGACTCCGCGCTCAACTGGTACAAGGACGTCGGCTACTTCGCCGACCGGCTGAACGCACAGCTCGCGCTGCCTGCCGAGGAGCGTACGGGGCTCCTCGGCAAGTTCGCCGAACTGAAGGAGGCCGACCCGGAGTCGGCGCACCTGACCGACGACATGTTCGCGACCGTCGCCGTCTCGCTGTTCGGGGCGGGGGCGGTGTCCACGTCCGCGTTCCTGGTGCTGGCCGTCCTCGCGCTGCTCCAGAAGCCCGAGCTCATCGGCTACCTCCGCGCTCACCCCGAGCGCATGGGCAAGGCGGTGGACGAGCTGTTGCGCTGGAACCTGTCCGTGGGCGACGGCCTGCCGCGCATCGCCCTGGCGGACGTCCAGGTCGGCGACGTCCTGGTCAAGGAGGGCGAGCTGGTGCTCGTCCTCCTGGAGGGGGCCAACTTCGACCCGGAGGCGTTCGAGAACCCGGACGAGCTGAACCTGGAGCGGGAGAGCCCGAACGCGAACCTGGCCTTCGGGGCGGGCCGGCACTTCTGCCCGGCCTCCGCGCTGGGCCGGGCGCACGCCGAGATCGCGCTGGAGGTCCTGGTCGAGCGGCTGCCCGAACTGCGCCTCGCGGTGCCGGCGGAGAACCTGGTGTGGCGTACGGGCTTCATCAAGCGGCTGCCGGAGCGGCTCCCCGTGGCCTGGTGACGCACCGCCGCAGCGGCATATGAGCGTGCCCCGGGAGCTGTGCGAGCTCCCGGGGCGCCTGCCTGACCCGAAGGGCCGGGCACCTAGTGCCGTGGCCGGAAA
>NZ_JAGGOY010000023.1:48352-100456 GCF_018614095.1 Streptomyces sp. ISL-87
CGACCCGGTGAACCTTGCCGGCCACGGCACTAGCGGAAGATGCCGGTGTGGCCGAGCGAGTAGCGGCCGGGCTGCGGGTAGACGGCGAGGCCGTGCGGGCCGCCGCCCACGTGGATCCGGGCCAGCTGCTTGCCGGTCACCGTGTCGATCGCGTAGACCTCGGAGTTGTAGCGGCCCGACAGCCACAGCACCTGGCCGTCGGCGGAGACCCCGCCCATGTCGGGGCTGCCGCCGTCCGGCAGCTCCCACTTCTTGGTGAGCTTGTTCTGCTTGAAGTCGAAGACGGAGATACTGCCCTCGCCCCGGTTGCTGATGTACATCTCCTTGGAGTCGCGGCTG
Organism: Streptomyces sp. ISL-87; assembly: GCF_018614095.1. GTDB lineage: Bacteria > Actinomycetota > Actinomycetes > Streptomycetales > Streptomycetaceae > Streptomyces. The sequence goes on from NZ_JAGGOY010000023.1 coordinate 48,692, forward strand.
ACGTACAGACCGTGGCAGCCCTTCCCGGTGGGCAGCAGCTTCGGGACGTCGAACTTGTCGCCGCTGAGCACCCACATGCCGTGCGCCATCATGTCCGCGACGTAGAAGGTCTTCCCGTCCGGGGAGATCTTGACGTCCTGCGGCATCGCGCCCTCGAACGGCAGTTTCTGCTGGCCGATGACCTCCATCTTCTCGGTGTCGACCTTGAGGAGCTCGCCGGAGAACTCGCAGCTCACGATGAAGTAGCGGCCGTCCGCCGAGAAGTCCGCGTGATTGACGCCGAAACAGGTCACCGGGACGGTTTTCACCCGGTCCATGGTGTGCGGATCACGGAAGACCAGCTCGCGGTCCATCGAGGCCATCACGATGGCGTACTTGCCGTTGGGCGTGAAGTACAGGTTGTACGGGTCGTGCACCTCGACCGGGTCGCCGGCCTCCCCGGTGGCCGGGTTGACCGGGGTGAGCGTGTGGCCGCGGTTGTTGTTGACCCACAGGGTCTTCATGTCCCAGGACGGGACCACGTGCTGCGGCTGGACGCCGACCGGGATCGTGTCGATGACCTTGTACGTCGCCGGGTCGATGACGGACACCGTGTTGGAGTTGGTGTTCGGCACGTACACGCGCGACGGGAAGTCCTTGACCACCGGGGAGAGTTTGTTCGGCCGGTCGGCCGCATAGACGTCCTTGGGGTCGAGGACCGGCGGCATCCCGGTCAGGCCGGGCGGCGCGGCCGGAACCGCCTTGGGCGGCCGGACCGGCCCCTTGGAGCCGAGCGCCTCGGTCGTGCCCTTGTCGCCGGCTCCGCAGCCGGCCAGGACGGCGAGGACCAGTCCGGCAAACAGCACGGTGGCCTTCCGGGGAAGGCGGTTGGTCGTCATGGGGTCAGCAGCTCCGTGGTGGTCACCGCGCGCAGTTTGCGGCGTGCGAGTTCTTCGAGGAGGGGCGGCATCGCGTCGACCGTGTCCGCGTAGCCGAAGTGCAGGCTCACCACCGATCCGCTGCGGATCGTCCCGGTGACCGTGCGGATGACGGCCGCGGCGCCGGGCGAGGTGAAGTCGAGGGAGTCCACGTCGTACGAGAGGACGTGCGGGTACCCCGCCCGCTGGGCCAGCTGCCGGACGAGCGGGGTCGCGTACCGGGTCTGGGAGGGCCGGAACCAGGTGCCGATCGAGCCGGTGAGCCGCTTGAGCCGCTGGGCGCAGCCGGTGATCTCGGCGTAGGCCTCCTTCTCGGGCATGGTGTTGATCGCGAGGTGGCGCTGGGTGTGGTTGCCGAGTTCGTGGCCGCCGTCGAGGATCCGGCGGGCCATCTCCGGGTGGGCGTCGAGCCAGCTGCCGATGGCCAGTACGGTGACCCGCGCGCCCGCCCGCTCGGCTTCCGCGAGGACGGCCCGGGCGATGGCGGGGTCGCCGTTGCCGTGGAAGGTGAGGGCGACGCGGGGGCGGTCGCGGGGGCCGTTGCCGATCTCGTCGGGCTGTCCGGCGAACCGGCGCGGGGCGGGTGCGATCGCGGGCGCCCGGGCGGGTTCGGCGGGCGCGGGGTCGGTACGGCTGCCCGAGCCACAGGCGGCGGTGAGGGCACCGGCGGCGGCCGCCGCACCGGCGCGGAAGGCGGATCGACGGTCCGGGTAGCAGAGCACCTGCCCATTTAAGGGGGTAATGACCCCAAAGGTAATGATTGACCCAATTTGGGACCTCCGGCGAAGAGCGCCCGGATGGCGGGGTGTTCGCTATATGATCAACGAATTACACTTACCGGTCGATATTTATTCATTGATTACGAGGTGAGTGGCTCATCTCACCTAGGATTTAGGTGGAAACTCTTAGGATATGCACACTTATGTCCAACTTGAGACTTTTGGCAATTGAGCCCTCGTCTGCCATAGTCGGAGCCACGGCTTCCCGTTGACCCGAGCGAAGTCTCCACGCCGAGGATCACACCCCCTTCGATCCTCGGCGTTACCCATGAAACCCCCGCAGCGCCCACCACGGCGACAGGGGGTTTCTGGCGTTTCCGGGCAGGCGCGGTCGGCGAGGGGGGGCTAGGGGGTGTCCGGCACTAGCGGTCCGCGACCCGCATCTCGAACCAGGTGATCTTTCCACGCGGCAGCAGGTCCGCGCCCCAGCGGTCGGACAGCTTGTCGACGAGGAAGAGCCCCCGGCCGGTGGTGTCCAGCTCGTGGACCGGCATCAGACAGGGCAGCCCGCGCGAGGGGTCGCGCACCTCGACCCGTATCCAGCCGTGCCGCCGCAGCATCCGTAAGCCGAAGGAACGGGCGCCCGTGTGGCGCACGGCGTTGCCGACGAGTTCGGAGACGAGCAGGACGGTGTGCTCGGCGATCTGCGGCGAGAGCCCCCAGAGCCGGATCACCACGCAATGGGCCAGCCGGCGCGCGGTACCGGCGGACTCGGGCATGGACGGCAACGTCACTTCCGCCTCAGCCGGGTTCCCGTACAACTCCAGTCCCTTGAGGCCCTGTTCATCCTCAAGAGCCGCCGTGAGCCGTACGGCCGAAGCGCTACTGCGCTGCCGCGACTGTTCCACACCCTCCAGGCCCGCCATGCACCCATCATGGAGGGCCGACACGCCCGTTCGGGCCGTTCCACAGGAAAACGCCCCCCGGAATCAAGCATTCCGAGGGGGCGTCCTGGCATATGCGTAAGGCAACCAGAAAGTCCCGGCGTCACGCTGACCTGCGGTGACACACCGAAAACGAACGATCACCGTGAGTGGATCACCGTTTCCCCTTAAGGTTCCCTTAAGGCCTGGCTAAACCACCCGCAGGAGGACGCGCCGAGTTGATCAGGTCTGCTCATCCGGTCATCCGGTCATCCGGTCACAGGAACTTCGCCTTGCCCGGGCCCTCTTCGACGAAGCTGCGCATGCCGCGCTCGCGGTCCTCGGTGGCGAACAGGCCCGCGAACCAGTTCCGTTCGATGGTCAGCCCGGTGTCGATGTCGGCCTCCAGGCCCGCGTCCACGCACTCCTTGGCGGCGCGGAGCGCGAGCGCCGGCCCCTGGGCCAGCTTGGCGGCCCAGGCGTGCGCCTGTTCGTACACCTCGGCGGCGGGCACCACGCGGTCCACCAGGCCCAGCGTGAGCGCCTCGTCGGCCTTGACCATACGGCCGGTGAAGATCAGGTCCTTGGCCTTGGAGGGGCCGACCAGCCGGGACAGCCGCTGGGTGCCGCCGGCACCCGGAATCAGGCCGAGCAGGATCTCGGGCTGGCCGAGCTTGGCGTTGTCGGCGGCGATCCGGTAGTCGGCGCACAGCGCCAGCTCGCAACCGCCGCCCAGGGCGTAGCCGGTGACGGCGGCGACGACGGGCTTGGGGATCCGGGCCACGGCGGTGAAGGCGTCTTGCAGGCCACGGGACCGGGCGACCATCGCCGCGTGGTCCATCACCTGCATCTCCTTGATGTCCGCGCCGGCCGCGAACACCTTCTCGCCGCCGTAGAGGATGACCGCGCGGACGTCGGCCCGGTCGGTCGCCTCCACCGCGAGCTCGCGCAGCCGGTCCTGGGTGGCGATGTCCAGGGCGTTCATGGGCGGCCGGTCCAGGCGGATGGTGCCGACGCCTTCGGAGACTTCGAGAGAGATGGTCATACGGGGAAGGTTAGCGCCGGTTAACGCGCGGTGGCCCGGTGCTGTGGGTCACACAGCACCGGGCCACCGGACTACGTACCGGCCGAGCGGGGAGGGACTACTTGGTCCACTCCGCCCACGGCATGTTCCAGCCGTTGAGGCCGTTGTCCGGGGCGATCTGCTTGTCCTTGGAGTTCTTCACGATGACCACGTCGCCGATCAGCGACTCGTTGAAGAACCAGGCGGCGGGCTGGTTGCCGTCACCGGCGCCGCGGCTGTCCTTGAGGCCGACGCAGCCGTGGCTGACGTTCTCGGAGCCGAAGGTGCTCGAGGAGGCCCAGTAGTTGCCGTGGACGAAGGTGCCCGAGTTCGACAGGCGCATGGCGTGCGGGACGTCGGAGATGTCGTACTCCCCGCCGAAGCCGACGGTCGCGCCGTTCATCCGGGTCACCTTGTACTTCTCGCTGATGACCATCTGGCCGTTGTACGTGGTGGTGGCGGGGGCACCGGCGGTGATGGGGAGGTTCTTCAGCACCTGCCCGTCACGGACGACCTGCATCTGGTGGGAGCTGGCGTCGACCGTGGAGACCTGGGAGCGCCCGATGGTGAAGCTGAAGGTACGGGTCTGCTTGCCGTAGACGCCGGGACGGCCTTCGACTCCGTCGAGGGCGAGCTTCACGGTGACCTTGGTGCCCGCGGCCCAGTAGTTCTCGGGGCGGAAGTCGAGGCGGTCGTTGCCGAACCAGTGGCCCTCGATCGGCACGGACGGCTCGGCCGTGACCGTGACCGCCTTCTCGACGGCCTCGGGGTTCGTGATGCCCCGGGTGAAGTTGATGGAGACCGGCATGCCCACGCCGACGGTCGAGCCGTCCTCGGGGGTGTAGTGGCCCACGAAGGTGTTCGTCGGGGTGAGAGTGGTGAAGGAGGTGTCCTTGGCGGACTCCCGGCCCGCCTCGTCCTTGGCGACCGCGTGCACCTTGTACTCGGTGGCGGAGGCCAGATGGCGGGCGGGCTCCCAGCTCGCGCCGTCGTCGGCGACCTTGCCCTCGACCTCGTTGCCCTTGGTGTCGGCGACCTTCACCGTGGTGAGCTTGCCGCCGGTGGTGGATATCTTCAGGACGCCGCTGGTGGCGACTTCCTTGGCCCCGTCGTCCGGCTTGACGTTGACAACGGCCTTGGACGCCTCGGTACCGGTCTTGCCGCCGCCTCCGCCACCGCCGTTGTCGCCGCCGCTGCCACCGCTGTTGCCGCCGCCGCTGCACGCGCTGGTGAACAGCAGGGCCGCCCCCAGCAGAAGGGCCGGCAGGCCGGTGCGGGCGCGGCCGCGTATCGGCTGCAGGTTCACTCTTGTTCTCCCCATGTCCCCCGCGCGCGGACAATCGCGCGCTGCCGAAAGGTAACCACATGGGGGGATCGCGAAGAGCCACGGTCATGTCACCATTCCGTCCCAACTGGGACGGTCCCGGGGCGGCTCGGGCGGCCGCCGCTGGGGCGGCCGCCGCGGCCGCCGCTCAGCCGATGGCGGAGCCGGCCACCCAGTCGGCCCAGGACAGGTTCCAGCCGCCCAGACCGTTGTTCGGGGCCACGGTCTTGTCCTGCGAGTTCACGACCTCCACCACATCGCCGACCAGGGTCCGGTCGAAGAACCACCCCGCCGGGGTGTCCGAGCCGCCGCCCTTGTCGTCCCGCAGGCCGATGCAGCCGTGGCTGGTGTTCGTGGAGCCGAAGGTGTCGGGGCTGGCCCAGTAGTTGCCGTGCAGGAACGTCCCGGAGGCGGTGAGCCGCATGGCGTGCGGGACGTCGGGGATGTCGTATTCGCCGCCGAATCCGACGGTCTGACCGTTCATCCGGGTGACGTCGAAGAGCTCCATCACCACCATCTTCCCGTTGTACGTGGTGTTCTTGGGCGCCCCGGCGCTGATCGGCAGGGTGGAGACCAGCTCCCCCTCGCGGCGGACCTCCATGGTGTGCTCGGCCGCGTCCACGGTGGAGACCTGGGAGCGGCCGACCGTGAAGGTGATGGTCTTGTCCTGGATGCCGTACGACCCGGGCGCGCCCTCGATGTCGCGGAGGTTCATCTTCACGGTGACCTTGGTGCCGGACTTCCAGTACTGCCTGGGACGGAAGTCGAGGCGCTCGTCGCCGAACCAGTGGCCGACCACCTCCACGGCCGGGTCGGAGGTGATGCTGATGGCCCGTTCCACGTCGGCGCGGTGCTTGATGGAGCGGTTGAAGTTGAAGGAGACGATCATTCCGGTGCCGACGGTGGAACGGTTCTCGGGCTTGAAGTAGCCGATGAACCGCTCCTCGGGGACATAGGTGGTGAAGGTGGTGTGCCGGGCCTGGCGGCGGTTGTGCCCGTCGAGGGCGACCGCGTCCACGGTGTACTTGGCGGCGAGGGCGAGCCGCCCCGAAGCCGGGTCGGGGCTCCAGCTGAGGCCGTCGGCGGCGATGGCGCCGGGTACCTGCTCCCGCTGGGCGTCCTCCACCTTGGTGACGACGACCCGCTCCAGCCGGCCCTCGGGCACGTTCACGGTCAGCGGCCCCTCGGCCGGGACCCCCTTGGCGTTGTCCTCGGGGGTGATCCGGATGGCCTCGTCCGGCGACCGGGGTTTGCCGGGCAGCTGGATTTCGATCGGGGATCCGCCGTCCTCGGTGCATCCGGCCAGGCCGCCCACCAGGCCCGCCCATGCCGCCACGGCGGCCAAGCCCGCCCCTGCCCGCCTCGTCAGAAGAGTCACGATCCCAACAACGACCGGCCCCCTCCGGGGGAAACGTGAGCGCGGGCCACGTTCCGGGCAGAACAGTCCGGGCAGAACAGTGTGAAGGACCAGACGGGGGCGGGCCCAGGCCGGGACGCCGGGGCCGCACTCTCCCCTCCCCCCGCCGGTACCCAGGAGCCGTGGAGGCGGGCAGTGTCGAGCGCAGCCGAACAAGAGGCGGTGGAAGCCGCCGTGGACGCCGTCGACGCGGTGCGGAGCGGCGATGACGCCGCGCCCGTACCGCAGGTCGACGGGCAGACGAACGGCCAGACGAACGGCCAGACGAATGGCCACACGAACGGCCAGGTGAACGGCCAGGTGAACGGCCGGCCGGGCGGCCAGCCGAAGGGCCAGCCGTTACGGGCCTCCGCGCGCCCGGGGCCACCCGTGTGGCCCGGTTCCTCGCATCCGCTGGGGGCCCGCTTCCACAGCGGCCCGGACGGGACGGCGGGCACCAACTTCGCGCTGTGGGCGCAGGGCGCGGAGTCGGTGGAGCTGTGCCTGTTCGACGAGAGCGGCGCCGAGACCCGCTGCACGCTCACGGAGCTCACGCACGAGATCTGGCACGGCTTCGTGCCGGGCGTGTGCCCCGGGCAGCGGTACGGCTTCCGGGTGCACGGGCGCTGGGACCCGTGGACGGGTGCCCGGCACAATCCGGCGAAGCTGCTGCTCGACCCCTACGCGCGGGCCGTCGACGGCGACTTCACTCTGCCGCCGGAGGTCTACGGGCACGTCCGGGACTGGCCGCAGCAGTACATCGCCGACACCGTGCGCGACGACCGGGACTCCGCCCCGCACGTCCCCAAGGGCGTGGTGGTCCACGATGACGACGACTGGGCGGACGACGTCCGGCCGAAGACGCCGTGGGCCGATTCGGTGATCTACGAGCTGCACGTGCGCGGCTTCACGATGCGCCATCCGGGTATTCCCGAGGAACTGCGCGGCACCTACGCGGGGCTCGCCCACCCGGCGGCGGTCGAGCACCTGACCCGCCTCGGGGTCACGGCGGTCGAGCTGCTGCCGGTGCACCAGTTCGCCCACGAGGACCATCTGCTGCGCCGGGGGCTGCGCAACTACTGGGGCTACAACTCGATCGGCTACTTCGCCCCGCACGCGGGCTATTCGTCGAGCGGTACGGCCGGCCAGCAGGTCGGCGAGTTCAAACGGATGGTCCGGGCCCTGCACGCGGCCGGGATCGAGGTCATCCTCGACGTCGTCTACAACCACACGGCGGAGGCGGGCGAGCTGGGCCCGACGCTGTCCCTGCGCGGGATCGACAACCGGGGCTACTACCGGCTCCAGTCCGACCAGCGCCGGTACGCCGACTACACGGGCTGCGGCAACACCCTGCACGCGGGGCGCCCGCACGTGCTGCGCCTCATCACGGACTCCCTGCGCTACTGGGTGACGGAGATGGGGGTGGACGGCTTCCGCTTCGACCTCGCTGCGGCGCTGGCCCGGTCGATGCACGACGTGGACATGCTGTCGCCGTTCCTCGCGGTGATCGCGCAGGACCCGGTGCTGCGGCGGGTCAAGCTGATCGCGGAGCCGTGGGACGTGGGCTCGGGCGGCTACCAGGTGGGCGCGTTCCCGCCGATGTGGACGGAGTGGAACGACCGCTACCGGGACGCCGTACGGGATTTCTGGCGGGGCGCGCTGCCCGACGTACGGGATCTCGGCTACCGGCTGTCGGGGTCGAGCGACCTGTACGCGTGGGGCGGGCGGCGGCCGTACGCGTCGGTGAACTTCGTGACGGCGCACGACGGATTCACGCTGCGGGACCTGGTCACGTACGAGCGCAAGCACAACGAGGCCAACGGCGAGGCGGGCCGGGACGGGACCAACGACAACCGGTCGTGGAACTGCGGGGTGGAGGGCGAGCCCCCCGAGGGCACGGATCCCCGGATCGGGGTGCTGCGGCGGCGGCAGCTGCGCAACCTGCTGACCACACTGCTGCTGTCGACCGGGGTGCCGATGCTGGTGGCGGGCGACGAGTTCGGCCGCACGCAGGGCGGCAACAACAATGCGTACTGCCAGGACAACGAGACGGGGTGGGTGGACTGGTCGCTGCTGGAGGACCCGTCCTGGCAGCAGCTGTTCGGGCTGGCCCGCCGGCTGATCGCGCTGCGCCAGAGCCATCCGGTGCTGCGCCGGCGGGCGTTCTTCTCGGGGCGGCCGCAGGGCGCGGAGGGGCTGCGGGACCTGGCCTGGTTCACGCCGGCGGGGGCGGAGATGACGGAGCGGGACTGGTACGCCCCGGCCGCCGCGCTGGGCATGTATCTGTCGGGGCGGGACATCCCGGGCCGTGACGAGCGGGGCCGGCAGGTGACGGACGACAGTTTCCTGGCCCTGCTGCACGCCGGGGACCGGCCGGTGGCGTGGATCCTGCCGGGTGAGCCGTGGGCGGCCGGGTACGAGCTGGTGCTGGACACCTCGCGCGAGGACCAGGCCGCGCCTCCCGGCACCCGGCACCGGGGCGGGGAGACGCTGACGGTTCCGGCGCGGTCGGTGCTGCTGCTGAAGGTGGTGGGCTGACTACTGGTCTGGCGGGCTGCCCCGCGCAGGCGCATCGCGTGCGCCGGCCGCTGGTGTGGGTCGCGGTGGCCTCCGCCGCCATCTCCCTGGCCCTGGCCGCGCTCGGCCTGCGCCTGCCGATGCCGATCGCCGCCGCGGCGTACTTCTTGGGCATGGGCGGGGTCGGGCTGCTCAGCCCGCTCTGGGAAACCGAGATCCAGCGCCGGATTCCGCCGCAGGCGCTGGGCCGGGCCGGCTCCTTCGACACCCTGATCTCCTTCGCCGCCCGGCCCCTGGGACTGGCGATGGCCGCGCCGCTGGCGGAAGTGACCGGGACCGCGGCGCCGCTCCTGGTCGCGGCCGTGTTCACCGCCGCGGCGAACCTCTCCGTACTACTGCTTCAGGACGTACGGGCACTTCCCGGGCGGGAGCCCGCATTCGCCCTGCGATGATGTGGCCTTCGTACGTACGAACGCATTCAAGGGGGCTTGTGCGCATGGCCAGTGTCGGGACCGCGCTGCGGGAACTGCGCGGGGCGCAGAAGTCGGCGAAGGGGGTGTCGCTCTACTCGCGGTTCGTCAACCGGCCCGCCGGGCGGTACCTGGCCGCCGGGTCGTACGCGCTCGGGCTCACCCCGAACCAGGTGACGCTGATCAGCGCCGCCTTCAGCTTCGCCGCCGTCGCGGCGGTCGCGCTGGCCGCGCCCTCGTGGGGGCTTGGGGTCGTCGTGTGGGCCGCGCTCGCGGTCGGCTTCGCCTTCGACTCCGCCGACGGGCAGCTGGCCCGGCTCCGCGGGGGCGGCAGTGCGTCGGGCGAGTGGCTCGACCATGTCGTGGACTGCGCCAAGCTGACCGCGCTGCACACCTGCGTACTGATCGCCTTCTACCGGTTCCCCGACGCCTATGGAACAGGAGGGGGCGCGGCCGCCGGCGACGGCTGGCTGCTGGTGCCGCTGGGCTTCCAGTTCGCCGCGGTCGTCACCTTCTTCGGCGGGCTGCTGACCGAGAAGCTCAAGCCCAAGCCCGCGCCGGGGAGCCCCGCCGCCGCGCCCTCGACCTTGCGCGCGGTGGCGTTGCTGCCCGTGGACTACGGGGTGTTCTGCCTGGTGTTCCTGCTGCTCGGCGGCGGGGAGCTGTTCCGCTGGGCGTACGCGGGTCTGGGTGTCGTCGCCGTGCTGTTCCTGCTGGCGTTCCTCACCAAGTGGTTCCGGGAGCTCAGCGCCGTTCCGCGGTGACGGGCTCCGCGAGCGGTTCGGCCAGCGCGTCCAGCGCCCGGCGCAGCTGGGTGCTGGAGGTGTGCACCGTATAGGGGAAGTAGACGACGTCGACGCCGACGGCGTCGAAGTCCCTCTCCAGGCGGTCCCCCTTGGGCGTGCCGCGCCAGTCGTCGCCCTTGAAGATGACGTCGAAGCGGACCTGCTTCCAGGTCTCCACCTTGTCCGGGACCGTCTCGACGAATGCCGCGTCCACGTACTTCACGCTGCGGACGATCTCCAGCCGTTCGACGAGCGGAATCATCGGGCGGCGCCCCTTGGCGAGTTCGGCCATCTCGTCGGAGACCACTCCGGCCACCAGGTAGTCGCACTGACTCCGGGCGTGCCGGAGGATGTTGAGATGTCCGATGTGGAACAGGTCGTAGGCACCGGGCGCGTAGCCGACGCGATACGGCCTGCGCGCGGGCGCGGCAAGGTCGGACAAGTCCCGCTCCGTCATGTGTTACCCCCCAGAAGCCACGCCCCCCGGCGTGGCGGATTAGCAGACAATAGCGTGCACGTTCCGCACCGTGCGGGTGAACGAATAGGGTGACGTGCGCATCATCCTGGGGAGAAGGGGACGTTCAGTGTCCAGATCCGGTCACCGGCGGCTGCTGCTGGTTTCCACCAATTACGCTCCCGAGCACGCGGGGATTGGGCCGTACGCCACCCAGATCGCGGAGCACTGGGCGGATCTCGGCCATGAGACGCACGTGTTGGCGGGTATGCCGCACTACCCGGCCTGGTCGCTGGAGCCGGAGTACAAGGGGGCGCTCCGGCGCACGGAACAGCGCGCGGGGGTCACCGTGCACCGGCGTGCGCACACGGTGCCGCAGCGCCAGACCGCCGTGAAGCGGGCCCTGTTCGAAGGATCGATCCTGCTGCACGGCGCCGTGGCCCCGCCGCGGATGCCGAAGCCCGACGCGATCCTGGCCCAGATGCCCAGCCTGGCCGGCGGGGTGACGGCCGCCCGTCTCGCGGCCCGGTGGAAGGTGCCGTACGTCCCGGTCGTCCAGGACCTGATGGGCGCCGCCGCCGCGCAGAGCGGGATCAGCGGCGGCGACAAGGCCGCCGCGATCGCCGGCCGCGCCGAGGCGTACGCCCTCAAGCGGGCCACCCTGGTCGGGGTCATCCACGAGACGTTCGTCGACCGGGTCGTGGGCATGGGAGTGGACCCGGGGAAGATACGCCTCGTCCCCAACTGGTCCCACGTACCGCTGCCGACTAAGCCGCGCGGTGAGACCCGGCACCACCTCGGCTGGGCCCCCGGCCAGACCGTCGTCCTGCACTCCGGGAACATGGGCCTCAAGCAGGGCCTCGAAGTCCTCGTCGGGGCGGCGCGGCTGGATCCGAGCGTCCGGTTCGTCCTCATGGGCGACGGCAGCCAGCGCGCGGCCCTCGCCGACCTCTCGGCCGACGTACCGAATCTGGACATCATTCCCCCTGCCGCCGACGGCGAGTTCCCGAATATCCTCGCCGCGGCGGACGTCCTCGCGGTCACGCAGCACGCCGCGGTGATGGACATGAGCGTGCCGTCCAAACTCACCTCCTACTTCCAGGCCGGCCGGCCCGTCGTCGCCTCCGTCGCGGCGCAGGGCGGCACCGCCCAGGAGGTGGAGCGGTCGGGCGCGGGGGTGCTCGTACCGCCGGAAGACCCCGGCGCCCTGCTGAAGGCCGTACGGGCCCTGGCCGAGGACCCCGCGGGCGCGGACGAACTGGGAGCGGCCGGACCGCGCCACGTGGCGGCGCACCTGAGCCGTGAGGCGGGCCTGGCCCGCATCGACGCATTGATCGACGAAGCACTTGGGGGGCCCAGGCCGTGATCGAGACGAACCGCCCAGCAGCGGCTCCGGCCGAGGACGAGCCCGATCTCCTCAGAGATCAGTTCCGCCAGCTCCTGCGCTACCGCAGGCTCATCGGAGCCGGTATCGCAGTCGGCCTGCTGGGCGGCGTCTACCTCGGCATCTCCACGGCCGACACCTACGTCGCCACCGCGGACGTCGTGCTGCGCGCGCCCACCGACGACCCGTTCAACCCGAGCCTGGCGCCCGACAAGGCGATCAACATCGGCTCGGAGCGGCAGGTCGCGCTCTCCAGCTCCATAGCCAACGAGGCCGCGAAGAAGCTCGGCGTGTCCGCGGCCGGATTCTCGGCCCTGCGCAGCGGCCTCCAGGTGACCAACCCGCCGCAGACGATGGTGCTCCGCTTCACCTACACGGCGTCCTCCCCCAAGGAGGCCGCCAAGCGCGCCAACGCGATGACCGAGGCGTACCTGCTCAAGCGGCGCGAGGCCCTGGACATCACCCGCGACCAGATGGTCAAGGGCTACAAGGACCAGCGCGACCCGGTCAGCAAGCAACTGGACGAGCTGGCCAAGGAGATCGCCCGGATGCCGGCCGGCGCCACGCGCGACGCGGCCACCTCCTCGAAGACCGACCTGCAGAGCGAAGTCGGCCGCTACAACGGCAACATCACCAAGCTCGAAGCCCTGGACATGACCCCGGGCCGGGTCACCAGCGCCGCCGTCCCGCCCACCTCGCCCGACGGCCCGGGCCTGCCCATGTCGCTCGCGCTCGGCGCGGCCGTGGGCCTGGCGCTCGGCCTGCTGGCCGCCTGGGTCCGGCTCGTCTTCGACCCGGCGCCGCGCTCCGAGGGCGATGTGGCCCGGGCCCTGCGGGCGCCCGTACTGGGCTGCCTGCCGCGGGACAAGACGGGCGGCGGGCCGCTGCTCGCGGCCGGTGAGGAGGACCCGCGGCTCGCCGAGGAGTACCGCTCGGTGGCCTTCCGGCTCGCCTACGACTCCCGCTTCGCCGACCGGCGCCGGCTGCTCGTGGTCGCCCCGCGCGGCAGCAGCGAGACCGCCGCGGCGGTGGCGGTGAACCTGGCCGCGTCCTTCGCGGAGACCGGCAAGGACGTGCTGCTGATCGAGGCCGACCTGCGTACGCCGGTGCTGGCCAGCCAGCTGCCGACCGACGCGGGCGGCCGGCCCCGCTGGAGCCAGATGCCGGGCGGCCCGGCCGCCGGCGGACACCCCGGCCAGCACGGGGACTCCGACTGGCCCGACGGGCGCCAGCTCGTCGTGGACGCCGGGGAGTCGGGCGCCTTCGACCTGATCCCGGGCGAGCGGGTCCGCAACGTCGCCCGCGCGCTGACCTCCCCGCGCGCCACCCGGCTGGTCTCCGAGGCCGACTCCCCCAACTCCACCGTGGTCGTGCTCGCGCCGCCCGTACTCTCCTACGCCGACGCCCTCGCGCTCGTGGACCGGGTCGACGGGGTCCTGGTCGTCTGCGACCCGCGCGCCGTCCACCGCTCCGACCTGTCCCGGATCCGCGAGCTGATCAGCGGCGCCGGCGGCACGGTGCTCGGCGCGGTGCTGCACGCGCCGGTGCCCGGCGAGAAGCGGGGACGCGGCAAGCAGAAGGGCGGCCGGGAGGGCGGCCGGGCCGGAGCCGCCGATGCCCCGGCGCCGAGGCCGCCGGCCCAGCCGCTCCCGCGGGTGGCGGCCGAGCCGGAGCAGCACGTCCCCGGTGACGGCACCGACACCGTCGCCCTGCGTACGGTCCGCACGGGCCGGCGGTGAGCCGGCGCGGCCTCGCGGCGGTCTCCTCGATCCTGGACCAGGCCGCCTCCAGCGCCACGAACATCCTGGTGCTGGTGCTGGCCGCCCGGCTGTCGTCGGCGTCCGGTTTCGCCGACTTCTCGATGGTGTACGTGACGTTCAGCGTGCTCCTGGGCCTGAACATGGCCTACGTCGGCCAGAGCCTGGTACTGGAGAAGGGCGAGCGGCTGGGCTCGGTGTGCCGCTCGGGCCTCGCCTTCACCGGGGCCGCGTCAGCCGTGGCCGGTGCCGTCCTGGTGGTCGTGGGCCTGGTGCTGCCCGGGCCCACGGGGTGGGCGTTCCTCGCCCTGGGCGTCGTACTGCCGCTCGTCCTGCTCCAGGACGGGCTGCGGTACTGCTTCTCCGCGCTGCGCACGCCGGAACGGGCGCTGGCCGCCGACGCGTTGCGGCTGGTGTGTGTGGTCGCGGCGCTGGCGGTCCAGCCGGAAGGGGCCTCGGCGGGGCGGCTGGTGCTGGTGTGGGGTGTCTCCGCGCTGCCGGCGCTGGGCTTGGGGCTGTGGCTGCTGCGGCCGTACGTGGGCGGGGCGCGGGCCGATCTCCGCCCGTACCTGTGGCGCGGGCATCTGGGGCAGCGGTTCGTGGTCGAGTTCGCGGTGGGCAACGGCTCCAGCCAGCTGGCGGTGCTGGGGCTCGGTGTCTTCGCGACGCCGCTCGCCGTTGGCGCCCTGCGCGGTGCGACCACCCTCTTCGGCCCGCTGAACGTGCTGTTCAACTCGGCCACCGCCTTCGGCCCTCCGGTCGTCGGCCGTGCCTCGGGCAAGCGGGGCGTGGTCCGGCTGACGCTGCTGATGGGCGGCGTGCTCGCGGTCCTCGGCGGTGGCTGGGGAGCCGTCCTGTACGCCCTTCCCGACCGGGTCGGGCGTCAACTGCTCGGCGACACCTGGGGGGCGGCGGCCGCGCTGCTGCCGGCCACGGGGGCGCAGTACGCGGTCATGGGCCTCGGCACCTGCGCGCTGCTGACCCTGCGCGTGCTGGCCCCGAAGGCCACGCTGTCCCTCCAGGTCGTCTTCTCACTCCTGTCGGTGGCCCTGCTGCTGGGCGGGTACGCGGTGTGGGGCGTGGCCGGCGCCGCGTACGGCCTGGCGGTGGGCTCCGCCGCGAAGGCGGGCGCGGCCTGGCTCCGAGTGGCCCGCCTGAAGCCGCCGACGCCTGCCACGACCCCGGCCCCGGCCCCCTGACCCGCCGGGCCCGCCGGGCCCGCCGGGCCCGCCGGGCCCGCGGGACACCCCTAGCGGAGGGTGGTGGTGCTGTCCTGGCGGTGGGTCGCGACCAGGGCCAGGCACAGCGCGGCTATCGCCACCCGGCCGGAGGCCTGGAGCAGGGGGCCGCGGAGCAGGATGAAGGAGTAGCCCGCGACCAGGGGGACCACCACCGAGATCAGGCTTCCCGGCGGGGACCGCCGTGTGGCGCGCTTCGCGTAGCGGCGGTCGACGCGGGCGGACGCGTACCCCATGGCCAGCAGCCCCGCGCCCATGCCCAGCGGCCCGAAGTCGATCCACAGCTCCGCCCAGATCGGGGAGGAGAGGTTGGTGTTGACGGTGCCCATCCACTGCCCGACCATCACGCCCGTGTCGCGCGGTTTGCCGGGCCAGGCCGAGCGCGGCACCGCGAAGAAGACGGATCCCGCCAGCTGGCGGCCGTAGAAGTGGCCCGGACCGGAGTCCGAGTAGGTGATGGTGTTCGCGAACATGCCGATCTGGTCGTAGTCCTTGAGGGCCATCGGCTCCAGGAAGGACGTGGTCTCGACCGGCTTGTAGTTCTTCTCGTCGTAGCGGAAGCGGTCCGCGAACGGGAAGACGAGGAGGGCGACGACCACCGCCATCGACAACGCCACCCGGTACATCGCGGCGCTCACCGGGAAGACGGTGAAGAGCAGCGCGAACATGACCGTCAGGAACCAGTAGCGCGGGTTCGAGACGGGGTTGTTGACCACCAGGTTCAGCAGGGCGAGCGCACCCCAGGTGACGATGACCGAGACCTTGCGGCGGGCGAACTTCGAGGTGATCAGCCAGCGCGTGTAGAGCAGCAGCGAGAGCAGCGCCGGGACCGTGCCGAAGCCGCGCAGCAGGGCCTGGCCGGCCTGGCCGTCGCCGTTGGAGACGCCGGCTTCCTCGATGCCGGCGATAATCTCCTGCCGGCTGGAGAAGAACACCGCCGGGCCGCCGAGCTTCATGATGAAGGCCGCACTGCACAGGAAGGCGAGCACGGTGAGCAGTTGGAGGCGGCGCCGGTGTGTCATGACCGGCCGCTCCTCCTTCTGGGAGCCGCCCGCGCGGCCCGCCGGACGGTGCCGGGCGAGCAGCACGCCGACGTCGAACGCCGTGCAGCCGAGCAGGACGAGGCCGATGGCGAGGGTGAGGTCGGAGCGCGGACCGACGACGGGGGTCGGGACCTGGCCGAGGACGGCCTGCGCGAGCGGGGCCACGCCCATCGCCATGTAGACGAACAGCCAGAAGGAGCCCTGGAGCAGTTTGCGGCGGCTGGTCAGGACCATCGCGGAGAGCCGGGCGCCCGCGTACATGGTGAGCAGGAGTTGCAGCCAGAAAGCCGCGTCGTGTTTGCCTGCGCCCGTCTGGACGGCGACGAACAGCGGGAGGAATACGGTGAATCCGAGGGCGAGCGGAACGGACAGCGCGCGGGAGAGCAGGGTGCGCGGGGTGGTGACCCGGCCCCACCGGGTCTCGTCCTCGGCGGGGTGTCGGTTTTTCCCCGGGGCAGTGGCCGGCTTGCGTATGTCCGTTGCCACTGTTGCCCCCACCCCATGTGCGTGATCCGCGCGCAGTCTAATCTGAGCGGGCGGTGCCAGGGGAGGCGCCGGCGGGGTGGGGAATGACGAGGGGGGCTTCGGTGCGGGATCTTCCTGCCTTCACGCTGGCCGGATACGACAAGGGGCGCGGGCTGCTGACGCAGGCGCTCTGGTTCGCCGTGATGAACACCGTGTTCATGGCCTGGTTCTGCCCGGCCCGGCTGCGCGTCGCGCTGCTGCGGGCGTTCGGGGCGCAGATCGGCGAGGGCGTGCTGATCCGGCACAAGGTGCGCGTGCTGTGGCCGTGGAAGCTCACCGTCGGGGACCACACCTGGATCGGTGAGGGCGCCTGGCTGCTGAACCTGGAGCCGGTGGTCATCGGGGCGCACGTGTGCCTCTCGCAGGAGGCCATGCTGTGCACGGGTTCGCACGACCACCGGGCCGCCGACTTCCGCTACCGCAACGCGCCCGTCACCGTCGAGGACGGTGCGTGGGTCGCGGTACGGGCGACCGTGCTGGCCGGAGTGACGGTGGGCCGCTGCGCGGTGGCGGGCGCGGGCGCGGTCGTACACAAGGACCTGCCGGAACTGACCTTGCAGACCGCGGACGGGCGGCGCCGCCCGGTGAAGGAGCCCAAGTGAGAGTCCTGCACGCCGTTACGCTGCACTCCCCCTCGCACGCCTTCGGCGGGCCGGTCCGGGTCGCGCTGAACCTCACCAAGGGGCTGCGGGCCCGCGGTCACGAGGCATGGCTGCTGGCGCTGGGCGAGGGCTTCCCCGAGCCGTGGCCGACCTCCGTGGAGGGTGTCCCGGCGAAGCTGTTCCCGGCCCGCCGGCTGCTGCCGCTGGGGTTCAGCGGGATGACCTCGCCCGCCCTGCTGGCCTCGGCGGGGCGGCTCGTGAAGGACGCCGACGTCGTCCATGTGCACCTGGCGCGGGATCTGGTGACGCTGCCCGTGGCCCTCGCCGCGCTGCGGGCCGGCAAGCCGCTGGTGCTGCAGACCCACGGCATGGTGGACCCGAGCGAGAAGCTGCTGGCCAAGGTGCTGGACGCGGTGGCGGTACGCCGGCTGCTGCGCGGCGCGGACGCGCTGCTGTACCTGACCCCGCACGAGCGGGAGGGCCTGGACGCGGTGGTCGGGGCGCCCTTGCCCCAGGCGGTCCGGCTGGTCAACGGCACCCCGGCGCAGGAGGAGCGGCCGCCCCTGGCGGGGCCGCCGCGGATCCTGTACTCGGCGCGCCTGCAGGCCCGTAAGCGGCCGGTGGACTTCGTGGACGCCGCCCCGGCGGTCCTCGCGGCGCACCCGGACGCGGAGTTCGTGGTGGCCGGCCCGGACGAGGGCGAGCTGGCGGCGGTCCGGGCGCGGATCGCCTCGCTCGGACTGTCGGCCCGCTTCACGGTGCCGGGGGCGCTGTCGAGCGCCGAGGTGCTGTCGGAGCTCCGCCGCGCCCATGTCTACGTACTGCCGTCGGTGGAGGAGCCGTTCCCGATGTCGGTGCTGGAGGCGCTGGCGGTGGGTGTGCCGTCGGTGGTGACGCACTCCAACGGCCTGGCCCGGGACATCGCGGCGGCGGGCGCGGGCCGGGCGGTCGATCCCGGCCCGGCGGGTGTGGCGTCGGCGGTACTCGCGCTGCTGGATCCCGCGGCCAACGAGTCGGCCTCGGCGGCGGCGCGCAAGCTGGCCGCTGAGTCCTTCTCGATGGAGGCGGTCCTGGACACCCTGCTCCCGGTGTACGAGGCCGCGCGGCGCGGCGCGTAGCCCCCCGGGTACAAGCGGCACCAACCGGACCTGCCCGGGCTCTACTTGCCGCCTCAGAGGCCGTCGCGGGGGGTCTGGTCGACGACCGGGAGGGCTGCGGCGCGGCGGCGCTTGAGGACGCTCGCGTACACGGCGAGGCCGATGCCGCCCGCCGCCATCATGATCAGGCCTGCCACGTCCAGGTTGACGCTCTCCATCTTCCAGTCGCTCGCGAAGGTGAGGATGGCCCCCACCACGATCAGGGCGATGCAGCCCCCGATGCCTCCCATGGAACTCGCCTCCACAGTCACGGTGATGTGTGACCACGCGGGTACCCACGACCCGGGTGCGAAAACGCCCCTGCCGGCCGGTGTTGGCGGATGCCAGTGATCGACGCAACACCTGGTCACTGGTGAGTGGTGGCGAGCAGCGGGGATTTGTAGGCGCCGAGGCGGGAGATCAGGGCGCGGGTCAGCTGACCCCGCTGCGGCCGCCCTTGGGGCAGCCCTTCTTATGGACCGTCGCCCCACCCTCGGGGCCACCGAGAGGGAGCGGCGTTGCCCCACAGCGTGGGCACTCATGCGGCTGGCCGCTCCACCTGCCCGTCGGGTACGTCGGTGGAGTAGTCACAGCGTCCTGTCCACGATGGGAGGGAGTGCGGTGCGGACGATGAGCTCGCGGCGCCGGCCCTCTTCCAACAGTGCGTTGTGGAGAGTTCGGACTACCCGCGCGATGCTGCGCGCGTAGTTCCAGTTCCCGAGGAGGTCGCCCTCCGGCCCGTGCGTCATCAGGTCGTGCCAGTCCTGAAGAGCGCCAGTGACCCGGTGCGCTTTGCGGATGGCCTGAGCGCGGGCTACGTGGCGCTGGCCATGGGTACTGAGATCGTCGGTGAGCGAGGCGATGTCCTCGGCGCTGGGTTTCAGGTTGTACGGCCCCAGCGCGCGCCGGACGAGGCGCGTGACCTCGTCGATTTCGTCCCTGGTCGGCTGCATGCCCCGTGCTCCCTACCGTCGTCAGCGGGTGGTGATGGGTAGATGATGGGTCGGCACGCAGATGGGCGGATAGGCCATCGCGTGGCCATCCACGGCCACGTAGCGGCCGCGGCCGGAGATATGCGCGATGACACCTCAGACTGGGCTTATGAGCCACCGCAACGATGCGCTCCGGGCCGCTCGGCTCCGCGTGGGCTGGCGCACCATGGAAGCGGCTGCCGCAGCGCTCACCGCGCACGGCCAAGCGCTTCTGGACGACCTGCACTTCACCGTGTCCGCGAGGACGTGGCGCCGGTGGGAGGGCCGCCAAGACGCGCGTGGATGGCCGCCTGAAGAGACCGCGCAGGTCCTTCACGACGCGCTCGGCCAGTGGCCCGAAGATCTGGGATTCACGGCGCCCGCCGGATGGATCCGACCCGAGAGGCACCATGAGGACCAGGTGGAACGCCGCCGCTTCATCTCCGTCACGGCCGCGGCCCTGGTCGCCGGGCCCGTCGCACCGCAACACGTTGACCCCGCACTGATCGACTACTTCGAGTCGCAGTTGGAGGGCCACTACCGCGCCGACATGTTTCTCGGCCCCCACGACCTCATCGGTACCGTGTCCGAGCAGTACCGGCTGATCGACAAGCTCGTCCGCAGCGCGCGCGGAGAGACCCGCCGCGGACTTCTCCGCGTCGGGGCCGCCTACGCCGCCCTCGTCGGTTGGCTCTACCAGGACGCCGGCGACCTCGGTGCAGCCGCGTTCTGGCGGGGGGTGACGCAGGAGATAGCGGTACGGTCCCGTGACCCCCACCTGATCGGATACTCCCTCGTCAACCAAGCCCAGGTCAGGACGGACCTCGGCGACGGGCATGGGGTCATCGATCTGTGCGAAGCCGCCCTCGACGACGAGGAAAGACTCGTCCCCAAGGTCCGCATCATGGCCATGCAGCAGCAAGCCCACGGCGCCAGCCTCACCGGCGATCGGGCCGCCGTGGACCAGCTCATCGACGCTGCTGGCGGCCTGATCCACCGTGTGGATGACGACCTGCCCTGGGGCAACGCTTGTCGGAGGACGCCCGGCTACCTGGAGGTGCAGCGCGCCACCTGCTACGGCCGGCTTGGCCTCGGCCGGGAAGCCGAGTCGCTGTGGTCGCAGGTGCTTGACGCGGTCCCCTCGACCGCGCGCCGGGACCGAGGCGTGTACCTCGCGCGGCACGCCACCGCGGCCGCCGGAGCCCGCGAGCCGGAGCAGGCGCTGGAGATTGCCCGCGCGGCCGCCGGGATCGCGGTAGAGACGCGGTCTGTGCGGATGGCCCGTGAACTGGCAACGCTGACGCGGGCGATGCGGCCATGGCAGGATGCCCCGGTGGGCCGGGACCTCGCCGATGTCCTGGCACCAGTGACCGAGGGGGTATGACATGGGCGTACCGGAGCCGATGACGCACGAGCAGATCGCCGAGCGTCTGGTGGACCTGCCGGGCTGGAAGCAAGAGGGGGATGCGATCACCCGTACGTACCCGATCCGCTACCACGCGGCGGTGGCCGCCATCGTGACCATCGCGGACCGGTCCCGTCGTATCCAGCACCACGCGGACCTCGACCTGCGCATCGACCACCTGCGCGCTTCGATCACCACGCACGACGCGGGGAACCGGCTGACGCGCGCCGACTTCGACCTCGCGCACCGCATCGATGAGATCGTCGCCGCACACCAGGCGCTACCGCTGGACTGAGCCCGGACGCACGACAGCGCCCCGTGGCTCCCGCACTAGGTGGGCGGAAGCCACGGGGCGCTTCTTTCGTCCCTCGGGCCGACCGTTGCGCCACTCACGGCCGGTCCGAGGTTGATGCCAACGAGGCGGCTGGCCTCGCAGTTTCCGTATCCGAGTTGCATGAGCCGGAAAGCTGCGGAACCGCGGGGGCGTCTACGCCGGGATCCAGGCGTAGCAGCCCGTCGACACGAACTCCGCGGTGCCCGAGGGGATGGTCGCCGTGATCGTGTCGCCCGCCTTCGGCGGGGCCTGCGGGCCCGATGCCAGGACCGACCCGTCCTTGGACCTGGCCTCCCAGGTGCAGGTGGTGCTCTGCGTCAGCGCCCGGTACTTGTCCGCCGCGGGGGACTTGCGGGTGCCGTCGCCGAAGCCCTTCTCCGCCGCGGCCAGGATCGGCTTCTGCTCCGGGCACAGGTGCGTGATCGCGTCCTTCGCCCCCGGGATCTCCCCGGAGATGACGGCCCCGGTCGCCGCGTCCTTGTCGCGCTTCGCGGTGCGCTCCACCCGCTGGCAGGACTCCTGGCCGCTCTGCAGGACGGCCGCCGGGTCCATCTTCTCCGGGACCCGCCCGCTCAGGTACTGCTTCTCCTTCTCCGTGAAGCTGCCCGTCTTCGGGGTGAGCTTCGCGTCCGGGAGGACGGGGCCCGTCGGCTTCGCGTCGGGCGAAAGGGGCGACGGGGCGGGCGAGTCCGCCGGGTCGGGGGCCGAGGAGGAGGCCGGCGGCTTCGGCTTCGCCGCGGCGGCGGTGTCGGCCTTGTCGCCCGAACTGCAGGCGGTCAGCGTCAGGGCGGCGGCCAGCAGAGCAGCAGCCGCTGCGGAGCGTCGGTACATCAGGTGGCTCCCGTACTTACTGGGGACTCGGGTTACTCGGGGAATCGGGTGACTCGGGCACGCGGGTGAGAGAGGCCTGCGGGGCCCGGCCGCGAAAGCCGGGCCCCGCAGTGTCCGTCGGACGGTCGTGTCGGACCGTCGCTTCGGCTACTTCGCGCCGAAGGTGAGGACGAGCTGCGGAATGCCGTCCGCCGCCGTCGACTCCGCGGACCAGATCCACATCGCGTCGGTGCCCGTGCTCGTCAGGCCCAGGCTGTAGCTGGTGCCCAGCACCGCGGAGACCGCGGCCGTGTCCAGCTCGACGTTGTTGACCGCCGAGCCGTCCGGCACGCCCGTGATGGAGCCGAGCGGGGTGGTGCCGAGGGTGGGCTTGGTGTTGAAGGTGGTGCCCGCACCGCTCCAGGTACCCGTGACCGGGACCACGGACACCTTGTCGGGCGTCCCCGCACCGGCCTGGGTGGTGGTCTTGAACTGCAGCGAGGCGGCCTTCAGGACCTGCCCGGCCGGGGCGGCGGGGAGGTTGAAGCGCAGGTACGTCTCGTACGCGGAGGTGCCGCGCACCGCGAGCGAGGTGGACGTGCCGTAGGCGGTGCTCGGGGCGCCCTGGTTGATGTAGGTGTCCTCGGTCGCGTTGACCTTGAAGACCGAGTCGGTGGGGGCCTTGGCCAGATCGAAGTGGTTCTTGATCTGGGCCGCGGTCAGCGCCGTCGGGTAGACGGCCGTCTCGTCGACCTGGCCACCGAAGAAGTTGCTGGTCGGACGGGTCGGCCAGCTGGCGAGGTTGTCGCCGCCGACGTGCCAGTAGCCCGCGTACGGGGTGGAGTTCGTGACGTTCAGCGTGCCCTTGGACTGGCCGTCCACGTACAGCGCCATGCCGCCGGGGCCCTGGGTGCCGACGACGTGGTGCCACTTGCTGTCGTTGTACGTGTCGAGCAGGCCGGTGGCGATGGTCCGGGCCGAGCCGTTGTAGACACCGAAGATCAGACGACCGGTGTTGGTCATGTAGATCTGCTTGTCGTAAGAGCCGCTGTTGCGGTTCTGGTTGTTGCCGAAACCGATCAGCTTGCCGCCGCGCGTGGTGTTGGTCTTGAACCACGTCTCGATGGTGTAGCTGGCGCCGACCGACTGGCGGTGGTCGCTGTACACCTGCTGGCTGGTGCCGTTGAAGCCGATCGCGGTGCTGGTGCCGGTGACGGCGCCGGGCGTCTGGCGCAGCGACGGGGTGTTCATCTGGATGCCGCTGGTGTTGCCGCCGTTCGAGGAGTCGGCGATGTACGGGCTGACGGTGTCGTCGTAGCGCCAGTACAGCTGGGCGCCGTCCGCGCGGACCTGGTTCGGGTACGACTGCACCGAGGTCGGGACGGTCACGGCGGCGGAGGCCGAGCGGGCGCTGGTGTTGCCCGCGGCGTCGGTCGCGGTCACCCGGTAGGTGTAGGACTGGCCGGCCTTGACGGTGGTGTCGGCCCACGACGCCTGCGGCCGCTCGAATTCGAGGGACTCGGCGGTCATGGTGTGGATCGGGGTGGCCGAGCCGTTGCGGTAGATCCGGTACGTCAGCTTGCTGTCGTCCGCGTCGTAGCTGGTGCGCCAGCGGACCTGGGCCTCACCGGGCTTGACGCTCGCGGCGCTGGCCACCGGGGTGGTCGGCGCGCCGACGTCGCCGGTGGAGGCGAAGCGGGTCAGGCTCTGCTGCTCGGAGCCGTTGACGGTGGTGAACTCACCGCCGACCCACATGTACTTGGTGTCGCCGCTCGAAACGACGGCCATGACGCGCGGGCCGATGCCCTCGCCGAGGCCGTCGTTGGTGTCGGGGAACCAGCCGAGCTTGCGGGGGCTGGCCACGAAACCGTCCACCGGGGCGGGGGCCGTGCCCGAGTAGTTGGTGGGCTGGGCCAGCAGGTGGTGGCGCTTACCGTCGGGGTACTCCCCGTTCAGCGTGCAGTCGTGCGCGTGCGAGGAGCTGTAGAGGACCCCGTCGTACGGCAGCACGTACTGGGTGGCGCCGAGGCAGCGGTCGCGCCACTTCTCGGTGAAGTCGCTGAGCTTGAGGCCGATGCGGCCGTCGAAGACGCCGCCACCCGAGCCCTCGTTGCCCGTGTAGAAGCCGGTCTCGTCGGTGGCGATGTTCTTGACGACCGAGTTCGACGGGATGTTGCTGTAGGTCTTGGTGATCGCGCCCGTGGTGGAGTTCACCACGGCCAGCGCGTGGGTGCTGGTGCCGTTGACCGAGAAGAAGTCACCGCCCAGCAGCACGTTCTTGCCGTCCGGGGTGACCGCGACCGCGCGGCCGGGTTCGTCGGCGTTGGCGCTGAACGGCTTGACCGCACCGGAGGTGGCGTCGACCGCGGCGAACCGCTCGCGGCTCTGGCCCTCGACGGTGGTGAAGTCGCCGGCCGCGTACAGGGTGTCGTCGGAGACGGCGAGAGCCCGCACGGTGGCGGGGAAGCCCGGGTGGAACGATGCCTTGGGGGTGCAGCTCTCGACGTCGATCGCGGCGATGCTGGAGACCGGAGTGCCGTTGACGGCGCCGAAGTAGCCGCCCGCGTACAGGGTCTTGCCGTCCTTGGAGACGACCAGGGTGCGCACGGTCGCCGTGCCCTCGCCGATGGTGAAGGCGAGCTTGCAGGAGGTCGGGTTGCCCGTCGCGGCGTCGAGCGCCACGAAGTTCACGGCTTCCTGCTCGGTTCCGGACGCGCCCGCGGGCGGACGGACGGCCGAGAAGGTGCCGCCGGCGAAGACGGTGCCGTTCGTCTGGGCCATGGCCCAGACGATGCCGTTGGGCTGCCAGGTGGGCAGCGCGTCGGCGGTGAAGGCCACTGGCTGCGTGATGGCGGACGCCTCGGGCATCAGCACCAGGCCAAGTCCGGTGCCGGCACCGGCCAGTGACAGGACGAGGGCAGCAGTCAGCCCTCTGGTTCTACGCATGAGCCCCCCAGGGCAATCGCCCGGTTTTGATGGCTGGAACTATCCGAACAGCCATATGTACTGGCGCAGACTAGGGCTCGCGCGAGGGCCCGGTCACCTCACTTGACCCATTGCATACCAACTTGGAATCAACAGGGTTCAGCATGGAGGGTGCACTACGGACATACGGCAGGTTTGCCCCGGCCACACCCGCGGTGGACTGCGGGGATGACCGGGACACGGCAAATCGTAGGGGAAGGAAAAGGCCTCAGCGGTCGATCCGGACGGTCACGCCCGCCAGTTGGTCCTCAACCTGCCGGATGTCGGCGTCCACCATGATCCTGGCCAATTCAGCCACGAGGACGGTCGGCTTCCAGCCAAGAATCTCCTGGGCCTTGCTCGCGTCCCCGATGAGGGCGTCGACCTCGCTGGGGCGCTCGTACTTGGGGTCGTAGCGCACGTGCTCGTTCCAGTCGAGGCCGGCGTGCCCGAAGGAGGACTCGACGAACTCGCGCACGGTGGCGGCGACTCCGGTGGCCACGACGTAGTCGGTGGGCTCGTCCTGCTGGAGCATGCGCCACATGGCGTCGACGTACTCGGGCGCGTAGCCCCAGTCGCGGACGGCGTCGAGGTTGCCGAGGTAGAGGTGCTCCTGAAGACCGGCCTTGATACGGGCCACCGCGCGGGTGATCTTGCGCGTCACGAAGGTCTCGCCGCGGCGCGGGGACTCGTGGTTGAAGAGGATCCCGTTGACGGCGAACATGTCGTACGCCTCACGGTAGTTGACCGTGGTCCAGTACGCGAAGACCTTGGCGGCGCCGTACGGGCTGCGCGGGTGGAACGGCGTCCGCTCGTTCTGCGGGGGCGGGGTGGCGCCGAACATCTCCGAGGACGAGGCCTGGTAGATACGGGTGTCCACGCCGCTGGCCCGGATGGCTTCGAGCAGCCGGAGGGCGCCGAGGCCGGTGACGTCGCCGGTGTAGAGGGGCGCGTCGAAGGAGACCCGGACATGGGACTGGGCGCCCAGGTTGTAGACCTCGTCGGGGCGTATCTCGCGCAGCAGGTTCACCAGGGCGACGCCGTCGGACAGGTCGGCGTGGTGCAGGACGAAGGACCGGTTCGCGGTCTGCGGGTCCTGGTAGATGTGGTCGATCCGCTCCGTGTTGAAGCTGGAGGACCGCCGCACAAGTCCGTGCACCGTGTAGCCCTTGGAGAGCAGCAGCTCAGCGAGGTACGACCCGTCCTGCCCGGTGACGCCGGTGATCAGTGCGGTCTTGCCCATGTGGGTCCCCCTGGGGTTCGTTTCGGTCTGTTGTGATGAGGCAGCTGTGATGAGGCCGCGCCTCGGGGCCGACGGTGTTCCGCCCACCCGGCGAGCCCACGCCTCCGGGCCGACGGTGTTCCGCCCACCCGGCGAGCCCACGCCTCCGGGCCGACGGTGTTCCGCCCACCCGGCGAGCCCACGCCTCGGGATGCCGACTGGGCCTGACGGCCCGTCCCTTCCGGGCTGCGCGCACGGCCGTCGGCCTCCGCTGGTCCTGGCGGGATGCCGCGCCGCCGGCCGGTCCCAGGGGCTGGATGCGTACCGTACACGGCCCACACCCCGCCCCCTTCGGGGCGCATTCCGCCCGGGCGGTCCGACGGCGCGCGCCGAACCGGCGACGCCGGCACACCGGTACCGGGCAGGCCCGGCCACGCGCCCCTCCGGGGCCCGGGCCAGGGGCCGGTTGGCACCCATCGGCCCAGCCCCACGGCCACACCGGTCGGGCGGGTCTCGGACGGGCCGGGCCGGGCCGGACGGGCCGGGCCGGTCGAGCCGGACGGGCCGGGCCGGTCGGGCCGAGCCGGACGGGCCAGGCCGGGCGGGCCGGTGCCCGCCCTGTTTCGGCCGCCCCGGCACCTCCCCCGCACCCCGCGGCAGCGGACTGGCATCATCGGCGGTATGACAAGTTCGCTGCCGCTTCTGCCCCCGCACGCCCGCGTCTTCGTCGCCGGTCACCGCGGCCTCGTGGGGTCCGCGGTCGCCCGGCGGCTCACCGCCGACGGCCATGAGGTGCTCACCCGCGGCCGTACGGACCTCGACCTGCGGGACGCCGAAGCGACCGGGGCGTACCTGAAGGAAGTCCGCCCGGACGCCGTCGTGCTGGCCGCCGCCAAGGTCGGCGGGATCATGGCCAACAGCACCTACCCGGTGCAGTTCCTGGAGGACAACCTCAAGATCCAGCTCAGCGTCATCGCCGGGTCGCACGCCGCCGGGGTCGGCCGGCTGCTGTTCCTGGGATCCTCCTGCATCTACCCCAAACTCGCCCCGCAGCCCATCAGCGAGGACGCGCTGCTGACCGGGCCGCTGGAGCCGACGAACGAGGCGTACGCGCTGGCGAAGATCGCCGGCATCGTCCAGGTCCAGTCGTACCGCAAGCAGTACGGGGCCTCGTACATCTCGGCCATGCCGACGAACCTCTACGGCCCGGGCGACAACTTCGACCTCGAGTCCTCGCACGTGCTGCCCGCCCTGATCCGGCGCTTCCACGAGTCCACCGCCGAAGGCCGCGACGAGGTCACCCTGTGGGGCTCCGGCACCCCCCGCCGGGAGTTCCTGCACGTCGACGACCTGGCCGCCGCCTGCGCGGTACTGCTGAACACCTACGACGGCGACGAGCCGGTCAACATCGGCTGCGGCGAGGACCTCACCATCAAGGCCCTCGCCGAGACGGTCGCCGAAGTGACCGGCTTCCAGGGCCGGCTCGCCTGGGACACGTCCAAGCCGGACGGGACCCCGCGCAAGCTCCTCGACGTGTCCCGTCTGACCTCGCTGGGCTGGAAGCCGGGCATCCCGCTGCGGGATGGCATCGCCGCCACCTACAAGTGGTGGCGCGAGCAGGGCTGATCGCACGGGCCGCGGTCCCCCGTCAGTACGCTCCGCGACCGTCGACGACGGCGCGGAGGGTACGGCCCATGACGTCGACATCGCTGGTGAACGACCAGTTGTCGACGTACTGCAGATCAAGCTGAATCGTTTCGTCCCAGGACAGGTCGGACCGCCCGCTGATCTGCCACAGCCCGGTCATCCCGGGACGCACGGTGAGCCGACGCAGCTCGACCTCGTCGTACTGCGCCACCTCCTCCGGAAGCGGCGGGCGCGGGCCGACCAGCGACATGCTGCCCGTCAGCACGTTGAACAGCTGCGGCAGTTCGTCCATCGAGGTGCGGCGCAGCAGCCGGCCCACCCGGGTCACCCGGGGGTCGCGCCGCATCTTGAACATCAGGCCGTCGTTCTCGTTCGCGCCGGACAGCTCGTCCTTCATCCGGTCGGCGTCCACCACCATGGTGCGGAACTTCCACATGACGAACGGGACCCCGTCCCGGCCGATCCGGCGCTGGCTGTAGAAGGCCGGGCCGCGGGAGCCGAAACGTATCGCCAGGACGATGCCGAGGAAGAACGGGGACAGCACCAGGAGGCCGAGGCCGGCCCCGGCGCGGTCCAGCACCGACTTCAGCAGGGGCTGCACCCCGCCCCGGACGGGCGGCGCGATCCGCAGCACGGCGAGCCCGCCGGCGGACAGGGTCTCCAGCCGCTTGACCGAGATCTCCACCAGCCCCGGGAACACGGCCAGTTCCAGCCCGGCGTCGTGCAGCGCCCAGGCGACCCGGCGCAGCCGTTCCCCCGTCATCCGCACGCCCGGGGCCACGAGCACCAGGTCTCCGTGGTGGCTGCGGACGGCGCCGAGCACGGCAGAGGCGTCCTCGGCCGGCGTCCCGGGCATCCCCGCGTCGAGCCGGGCGGCCACGGGCACCCCGCTGTCGAGGGAGCCACCGCCGACCGGGATCACGCCGACGACGACGTACGGGTGGTCGGTGCGCGCGGCGAGGTGCGCGATGACCTCCTCGGCGGCCCCGGGTTCACCGACCACCAGGACCCGGCTGACCGCCTGGGCCTCGCGGCGGGCGGCCGAGAGGTGGCGGTAGGTGAGCTTGTGGCAGGCGACGGTGATGAGCAGCGCGGGCAGCAGGGCCCCGAGCGCGGCCAGCCGCGGCGTCTCCTCCCCGGTCACCACGCGGGCCACGGCCAGGACACCGATCAGAATCAGCCAGTCGTGCAGCACGGGCAGCACTCCGCGGGACTCGCCGAGCAGGCGGGCCGC
Source organism: Streptomyces sp. ISL-87 (assembly GCF_018614095.1). Taxonomy (GTDB): domain Bacteria; phylum Actinomycetota; class Actinomycetes; order Streptomycetales; family Streptomycetaceae; genus Streptomyces. The sequence continues at coordinate 77,532 of NZ_JAGGOY010000023.1, forward strand.
GTAGCGACGGCGCAGCGCCTGTACCGCGGTCCACGCCAGGGCGGCGCCGACGGCGCAGTACACCGGCCTGACCTGCTGCGCGGCCTCGAAAACGAGGCCTACCGGGAGGGCCGCGCCGAGGAAGTCGGCGGTGACGGCGGCGGGCAGATACCAGCGGGCCTTGTCACCGAGGCGGCGCGCGGGCGCGGTTGGCGGCCCTGCCGACTCGGTGACCGTTCTGGCCACTGTTTGCGCAGGAAAATGGACATGCCTCATGGGCCCCCCTGGCACGTGGTCTACGTCAGCGGCGCGAGTCCGTTGCTTCCCCAGGCAACGAACATCTGTCGCACCGGGAAACAGTACGACAAACGCCTGTACGGCAAATGCCGTTTGCGTTAACGAGAGCTCTCGTCGCCCAAGGGTTAGCAACCGGTATCTCCCGTTCCAGGCCTCGGGCCCACCCCTGCCACGCGAAGGTGAATGGTTCGGATACCGGATACGTCACTTCGGACAACGAACCGTTTCCAGCCAACCTTTTGACGCGGCCCTGACATTGCGGCCTGAAGCTGGCACTCTTCGACCGTTCATCGCACCAGCCCTGATCTGCCCGGAGGCCCACCCAGCCGTCCGGAACCCCCCTTGCAGAAGGAGTCTGCGTTGAGGACCACCCCCCAGCGGCGTGCCACCGCGGCCGGCGCGCTCGTTGCCGCGGCAGCCCTGCTCGCCGTAGGCATACAGTCCGGCACCGCCACCGCCGACGCCACCGCGTCGCAGGCCCGCCAGGCCGCCCAGCCCAACCCGGGTGCGGCGGCCCGCTCACTCAGCGCTTCGGAGCGTGCGACGCTCCTCGCCGACGCCAACTCGACCACCGCGCAGGCGGCCAAGTCCCTCGGCCTCGGCGGCCAGGAGAGACTCGTCGTCCGCGATGTCGTCCAGGACGCGGACGGCACCACGCACACCACGTACGAGCGCACCTACGACGGCCTGCCGGTGCTCGGCGGTGACCTGACCGTCCACGCCAAGGGCGGCACCGTCAAGAGCGTCACCAAGGCGACCAACCACGTCATCAAGGTCGCCGACACCAGCCCGTCGGTCACCGCGGCCGCCGCCGAGAGCCAGGCCATCTCCGCGGCCAAGTCCCAGGGTTCGAAGGACGCCAAGGCCTCCAAGAACGCCCGCAAGGTGATCTGGGCCGCCACCGGAGTGCCCGTCCTCGCCTTCGAGACCGTCGTCGGCGGCCTCCAGGACGACGGCACCCCGAGCGAGCTGCACGTGGTGACCGACGCCAAGACCGGCGCGAAGATCACCGAGTGGCAGGCCATCGAGACCGGCACCGGCAACACCATGTACAGCGGCCAGGTGACGCTGGGCACGTCGCAGTCGGGCAGCAGCTACACGCTGACCGACGCCGGGCGCGGCAGCCACAAGACGTACGACCTGAACGGAGGCACCGGCTCCGGCACCGGCACCCTGTTCAGCGGTCCGGACGACATCTGGGGCACCGGCGCCGCCTCCAGCCGCGAGACCGCCGGCGCGGACGCGCACTACGGCGCCCAGCTGACGTGGGACTACTACAAGAACGTGCACGGTCGCAACGGCCTGCGCAACGACGGCGTGGCCCCGTACAGCCGGGTCCACTACGGCAACGCGTACGTCAACGCGTTCTGGTCCGACAGCTGCTTCTGCATGACCTACGGCGACGGCATCAGCAACACGCACCCGCTGACGTCCATCGACGTGGCCGCGCACGAGATGACCCACGGTCTGACCTCGGTCACCGGCAACATGACCTACAGCGGTGAGCCCGGCGGTCTGAACGAGGCCACCTCCGACATCATGGCGGCGGCGGTCGAGTTCTACGCCAACAACCCGCAGGACGTCGGTGACTACCTCGTCGGCGAGAAGATCGACATCAACGGCGACGGCACCCCGCTGCGCTACATGGACAAGCCGAGCAAGGACGGCGGGTCGAAGGACGCCTGGTACTCCGGCATCGGCGGCATCGACGTCCACTACTCCTCGGGTCCGGCCAACCACTGGTACTACCTGGCCTCCGAGGGCTCCGGCGCCAAGGTCATCAACGGCGTGAGCTACAACTCGCCGACCTCGGACGGCCTCCCGGTCACCGCGATCGGCCGCGACGCCGCCTCGAAGATCTGGTTCCGCGCGCTGACGGTGGGCTACTTCAAGTCGAACACCACCTACGCCACCGCCCGTGACGCCACGCTGCTGGCCGCCGCCGACCTGTACGGCGCCGGCTCGGCCACGTACAACAACGTGGCCCACGCCTGGGCGGCCATCAACGTCGGTTCGCGCCCCGCGCCCAGCGGTGTCTCGGTCACCCCGATCGCCAACCAGACCACCCAGATCAACACCGCTGTGAGCCTTCAGGTCCAGGCGACCAGCACCAACCCGGGTGCGCTGAGCTACGCGGCGACCGGCCTGCCGGCCGGCCTGTCGATCAACTCCTCGACCGGTCTGATCTCGGGCACGGCCACCACCGCCGGCACGTCCAACGTGACCGTCACGGTGACCGACTCGACCAGCGCGAAGGGCACGGCGTCCTTCACCTGGACCGTCGGCACGTCGCAGCAGAACGTGTTCGAGAACACGAACGACTACCAGATCGCGGACAACTCGACGGTCGAGTCCCCGATCGCCGTCACCCGCACCGGCAACGCGCCGAGCACCCTCAAGGTGGACGTCAACATCGTCCACACCTACGTCGGTGACCTCAGGGTCGACCTGGTCGCCCCCGACGGCACCGTCTACAACCTGCGCAACCGCAGCGGCGGCAGCGCGGACAACATCGTCCAGTCCTTCACGGTGAACGCCTCGTCCGAGGTGGCGCAGGGCACCTGGAAGCTCCGGGTGGCGGACCTCGCCAGCCTGGACACCGGCTACATCAACAGCTGGAAGCTCACGTTCTGACCCCCACCAGGGGCCGCGTGACCGGCAGCTGAACAGATAGAACACGGGGCCGCCCGGGAGCAGACCTCCCCGGGCGGCCCTGTCCCATGCGCCGAGGAGCCCGGCACCCACGGAGGTGCCGGGCTCCTGTCTTCAGCAGGGTCCGCGGTCTTCAGGAAGGTCCGCGGATCAGCCGATGGAGCGGAAGACGCGGCCGAGGAAGTCCTCGTCCTCGTCACCGCGGTCGTCCTGACGCCCCGGACGGCCACCCTCGTCGTCCTGACGCCCCGGACGGCCACCCTCGTCGTCCTGACGCCCCGGACGGCCACCCTCGTCGTCCTGACGCCCCGGACGACCGCCCTCGTCGTCCTGACGCCCCGGACGACCGCCCTCGTCGTCCTGGTCCCCGGGACGGCCACCCTCGTCGTCCTGACGCCCCGGACGGCCACCCTCGTCGTCCTCGAACGGCTTGAAGAGCACGGAGGCGACCTCCACGTCCCTCGCCCGCTGGCCCGGCTCCAGCGTCCTCTCCGCCCGGCCGCCACAGCTGCGGTCGGAGTACAGCACCGCCAGGGACCTCGTCTCGTTCCTCACCTCGAAGGCGGGATCCTCCTCCGTGGTGCCCGTCAGCCGGTAGCAGGTGTCGTTGTCCGCCGGGCGGATCCGCGCGCTGCGCTCCTCGCCGTCATCGTCGAAGAACCGGTACTGCAGCTCGCCGAGGGTGCGGTGGCCACGGCCGTCGCGGCCGTCGTGGTCGGTGGCCAGCGAGGGGCCGGCGGCGGGGAGGACGATCGCGAGGGCGCCGATGAGCGCGGCGGCGGTGGTGCGAAGACGCATGTGGGGAGTCCGTTTCTCGGGTTCCGCGGATACCGGGTCCGGTGGTGGCATCCGCGGGCAGCGTAGGAGCGGACGGCTCTGCAGAAACGGTTCGCCGTGCGCAGCGCGTTCGAAGGTTCACCCTCCCGGACCGGCCCGCTGAGCCCATACGGCAGTCCCCGGGCCGATGAGCCGCCGCACACCTGCGCCCCGGACCCGCGCGGGGGTCCGGGGCGTACGGGCGCCAAGGCGCGTCAGGCGGCGGCGCGTTCGGCGACCGGGGCGGCCGCCGGGACCGGGGCGGCCGCGGGGCGGATCAGCAGGACCGCCAGCAGCGCCCCCAGCAGGCCCATCGCCCCGGAGACCACGAACGCCTCCCGCAGCCCGCTCGCGAAGGCCGCCTCCACCCAGGCCTTCGCCGCCGGGGCCGCGGCCAGCAGCTTCCCCGCCCCGCCGGAGGCCAGCGCCTCGGCCGTGCCGTGCGGCTGGCCGGAGCCGGCCAGTCCGTCCGCCAGCCCGGCGCGGAAGACGGCGCCGAGCACCGCGATGCCGAGGGCGATCCCCAGCTGCCGCGAGGTGTTCATGGCGCCGCCGGCCATGCCCGCCCGGGCCGGGGCCACGGCCCCCATCGCGGTGGCCGCCAGCGCCGGGATCCCCATGCCCGCGCCCATACCGGTCACCACCAGCCCCGGCACCAGGGCCGACCAGCCGTCGCCCGCGTCCAGCATCCAGGCCTGGAGCAGTGCGCCCGCCCCGACCAGCAGCAGGCCGCCGCCGATGGTCAGCCGCGCCGGGGCCCCGTGCAGCAGCCGCCCGGCCGCGGCGGAGACGGCGAAGGCGGCGAGGCTCAGCGGTACCAGCACCAGACCCGCGCCCACCGGGCTCATGCCCTCGACGGACTGAAGCCACAGGGAGACGTACATCATGTAGGAGAACGCGGCGCCGGACAGCAGGAGTCCGCCGGCCATGACGGCCACGAAGGTCGGGCTGCGGAACAGCGAGAGGTCCAGCATCGGCTGGGAACTGCGCAGTTCGACCACGACGAACCCGGCGAAGGCGAGCACGCCGAGCCCGAGCAGCCCGAGGGTGGTGAGCGAGGTCCAGCCGTTCTCGCCGGCCCGGATCAGGGCGTACGTGACCACCCCGGCGCCCGCGGTGAAGGTGGCCATCCCGGGCAGGTCGAGGCCCTTGGCGTGCGGGTCGCGGGACTCGGCCACCGCCTTGAGGGTGACGAACACGGCCAGGGCGCAGACCGGCAGGTTGGTGTAGAAGATCCAGCGCCAGCCGAAGCTCTCGGTGAGCAGCCCCCCGATGACCGGCCCGGCCGCGGCGGCGGCGCCGTTGACCGCGCCCCAGACGCCGAAGGCGATGCCGCGCTCGCGGCCCTGGTAGGCCGAGCTGAGCAGGGCCATGGTGGTGGCGAACATCGCCGCGCCGCCTATGCCCTGGATCGCGCGGAAGGTGATCAGCGCGGCCGGCCCGTCGGCCAGGGCGCAGGCGAGCGAGGCGGCGGCGAAGACCGCGAGCCCGCCGAGGTAGACGCGGCGCCGGCCGATCCGGTCGGCGAGCGAGCCCGCGCCGAGCAGCAGCGCGGCCAGCGCCAGGGCGTAGATGTCCATCACCCACTGGAGCTCGGCGAATCCGGTGTGCATGTCGGCGGCCATGTCCGGGAGGGCGACGGTCACGATGGACACGTCGACCAGGAGCATGAAGGCCCCGAGGCACACCGCCGTCAACGGCAGCCACTTGCGCATGGGAACTCTCCTCGGGGTTCTCGGCGGGATGTCCGGGCGGGCTCTCCCCACGGAAGGGGTACTCCCGAACGGCCTCAAGATCTCAGCGCGGGGCCCCGATTCCCCACCCAGCAGCCCCTCCCTGCCGGAATTCCATTATCCGAGCCCCTGTCATGATGGAAACCATGCAGCAGTCCGTGAACAACCCCGTGGAGCTGGACGAGCTCGACCAGGCGCTGATCCAGGCCCTCATGGTCGACGGGCGGGCCTCCTTCAGCCGGCTCTCCGAGGTGCTGGAGGTCTCCGACCAGACGGTGGTTCGCCGCTACCGCCGGATGCGCTCGTCCGGCCTGGTCCGGGTGGTCGGACTGCCGCTGGGCCGCCGGGTCGGCCTGTACGAGTCCTGGCTGCGGGTGCAGTGCGCGCCCGACGCGGCGCTCAGGGTGGCCGAGGCGCTGGCCCGGCGCCCCGACATCGCCTGGGTGAAGCTCTGTTCCGGCGGCACCGAGATCCACTGCATGACCAAGACCCGAAGCACCCGGGACCGGGACGCCCTGCTGCTGGACAAGCTGCCGCGCACCCGCCGGGTCACCGGGGTCACCGCCCACACCATCCTGCGGACCTTCATCGGCGGCGCCGTGCCGTGGTTCGGCATGGGGGTGCTGCGCCCGGACCAGGTGGCGGCCCTGGAACGGCCGCCCGTGCCGGCCGCCGAGCCGCACCAGGGCCGGTACACCCTGGACGAGACCGAGCTCGCGCTGCTCGCCGTACTGGGGCGGGACGGGCGGGCCGGGTACGGGGAACTGGCCCGCGCCTCGGGCCTGTCGGAGTCCACGGCCCGGCGGCGGGTGGAGCGGCTGCGGGAGGTGGGGGCGATGTACATCGACGTGGAGCTCGTACCCCGCACGCTCGGGTACGAGGCCGAGTCGACGCTGATGCTGACGGTGTCTCCGGCCAGCCTGGCGGAGGCGGGCGCCGCGCTCGGCAGTCATCCCGAGGTGCCGTTCGCGGCCGCGGTGACCGGGACGTCCAATCTCCTCGCCGTGGTGGTGTGCCGGGACACGGACGCGCTGTACACGTACATGACCGAGCGGATCGGCGCGGTGCCCGGGATTCAGCAGGTGGAGGTGATCCCGACCCTGCGGACCATCAAGCGGGCCGGGATGCTGGTCGAGGACGGGCGGCTGGTGGACCTGCCGCCCGCCCCCTGAGCCCCGGCCCCCTAGGCCTCAGCTCCCCGAGCCCCCGTCACCTGAGCAGGACACCCCCTCCCGCCTCCGTGTCCGACGGGCCCGCGACGAGCCCCAGTTCGGCCGGTGTCGCCAGCAGCGGGTGCGCCGGCAGGATCCGCACGGTGTATCCGAACGGCCCCGTCCGGTCGAGGGCGAGCGGGCCCTCGTACACCCAGCGCCCCTCCAGGTCCGGCCCCGCGGCCGGCTTGAGCGGGAAGGGCCGCCCGTCCCGGATCACGTCGTGCGCGTCCACCCGCCCGGCGACGGCCTGCACCTCCACGTCCTCCGGCGCCAGCGCGTCCAGCGCCACGTGCACCCGCAGGGTGAGGGTCGCCCCCAGCTCGGCGGTGCCGCCCACGGGAGCCGCGGCCAGCGCCTCCACGTGCTCGACGGTGACCCGTGGCCAGGCCGCCCGGACCCGGCCCTTCCACCAGGCCAGGTCCCGCGCCGCGTGCGGGGTCAGTGCCCGGTGTGCGAGTGCGGCCGGGGTGTAGAGCCGCTCCACGTACTCCCGGACCATCCGCCCCGCGAGCACCTTCGGCCCCAGTGACACCAGGGTGCGCCGGACCATCTCGATCCACCGCACCGGCAGTCCGGTGCGCCCGGCCCGGTCGTAGAACCGCGGCGCGACCCGGCTTTCGATCAACTCGTAGAGGGCATTCGCCTCCAGGTCGTCGCGCCGGTCCTCGTCCGTCCCGATCCCGTCGGCCGTGGGAATGGCCCAGCCGAAGTCGGGCTCGAACCACTCGTCCCACCAGCCGTCCAGCACGGACAGGTTCAGGCAGCCGTTGAGGGCCGCCTTCATCCCGCTGGTGCCGCAGGCCTCCAGCGGCCGGAGGGGGTTGTTCAGCCAGACGTCGCAGCCCGGGTACAGCTTCTGCGCCATGCCCATGCCGTAGTCGGGCAGGAACACGATCCGGTGCCGCACCCGCGGGTCGTCCGCGAACCGCACCAGCTCCTGGACGAGGCGCTTGCCGCCGTCGTCCGCCGGGTGTGCCTTGCCCGCGACCACGATCTGCACCGGCCGGTCCGGGTCCAGCAGCAGCCTGCGCAGCCGCTCGGGATCCCGCAGCATCAGCGTGAGCCGCTTGTACGACGGCACCCGCCGGGCGAACCCGATGGTCAGCACGTCCGGATCCAGGACGGAGTCCACCCAGCCGAGTTCGGCCGATACGGCCCCGCGCTGCTGCCAGGAGACGCGCAGCCGGTCCCGTACCTCCTGCACCAGCTGCTCCCTGAGCACCCGCCGGAGATCCCAGACGTCCTGGTCGGGGATGTCCGCGACGGCGTCCCAGCGCTGGGACCCGCCGACGGAGAGGGCGTCCTCGGTCCGCCCGGCCCCGATCTGCCGCACCCCGAGCCGGACCACCTCAGGGGCCACCCAGGTCGGCGCGTGCACCCCGTTGGTCACCGAGGTGATGGGTACGTCGCCCGGGTCGAACCCGGGCCACAGCCCGGCGAACATCCCCCGGCTGACCGCCCCGTGCAGGGTGGACACCCCGTTGGCGCGCTGGGCGAGGCGCAGCCCCATGACGGCCATGTTGAACACGCCGGGGTCGCCGCCCGGGTAGGACTCCGCACCCAGCTCCAGGATCCGGTCGACCGGGACCCCGGCGAGCTCGCCGCCCTCCCCGAAGTGCCGGGCGACCAGGGCCCGCTCGAAGCGGTCGATCCCGGCGGGCACCGGGGTGTGCGTGGTGAACACGGTCCCGGCGCGCACCGCCTCGACGGCGGCGTCGAACCCGAGGCCCTGCTCCCCTTCCAGTTCCCTTATGCGCTCCAGCCCCAGGAACCCGGCGTGTCCCTCGTTGGTGTGGAACACCTCGGGGTCGGGATGCCCGGTGAGGCGGCAGAACGTACGGACCGCGCGCACGCCTCCGATGCCGAGCAGCATCTCCTGGAGCAGCCGGTGGTCGCTGCCGCCGCCGTAGAGCCGGTCGGTCACCTCGCGGGCGGGGGCGTCGTTGTCCTCGACGTCGGAGTCGAGGAGCAGCAGGGGAACCCGGCCGACGCGGGCTTGCCAGATGTGCGCGTGCAACGCCCGCCCGCCGGGCAGGCTCAGGGACACCCGGGCCGGAGTCCCCTCGGCCTCCCGCACCAGCGTGAGGGGCAGCTCGTTCGGATCGAGGACGGGATAGTGCTCCTGCTGCCACCCGTCGCGGGAGAGTGACTGGCGGAAGTATCCGTGCCGGTACAGCAGCCCCACGCCGACGAGCGGGACGCCGAGGTCGCTGGCGGCCTTGAGGTGGTCCCCGGCGAGGATCCCGAGCCCGCCGGAGTACTGGGGCAGGGCGGCGGTGATACCGAACTCGGGGGAGAAATAGGCGATCCCGGCGGGGAGTTCCCCGACGTTTTCCTGGCTCTGGTACCACCTCCCGCCGTTGACGTAGTCATCGAGGTCGGCGACGGCGACGGCGAGCCGCCGCAGGAAGCGCCGGTCGCCGGCCAGCTCGGCCAGACGGGCGGCGGAGACCGTGCCGAGCAGCCGGACGGGATCGCCTGCGGCGGCCTGCCAGCCCTCGGGGTCGACGGATTGAAAGAGTTCACGGGTTTCCGCATGCCAAGACCAGCGCAGATTGCGCGCGAGCTCAGCGAGCGGCATCAGAGGTTCCGGGAGGACGGGGCGCACGGTGAATCGACGGATAGCCTTCACGGGCTCCACCTTCGCAGGGGATGACACAGCGGGGCGGGCGCACCACGCTGTGCGCCGCGCATCGACCCCCGGAAGGCTAGCCGCGCGGCCACTCCCGGACCATGCCGCCTCCCTTCTCGCCCGCGTTCCGCCGGCCTTCCGCCCGCCTTCCGCCCGCGCGCGTCAACTTGCGTCTGTCCGGACAACTCCGCCGTTCCTACGTACTGAAAAAGCCGCGCCGAGGGGGCGGGAGTGGCACGTGGGACGGGGGGTGTCGTCGTACACATCGGGTAGTCGTTCCCGACTTGACGGAGCCTCTGCGGATGTCGAGCCCGGCCTTGGTATTGCCCGTGTTCACTACGTACGAGTAGTTAACCAAGGACCCGGATTGGGCGGGACGAGAGTGGGAAGGGCTCCCCGGGTACGCGCACGGCACACCCTCCCCGGAGACCATCCGGGGGACCCCGCCAACCTCTCCCGCCACCCGAGTGAACGCGGACAGGAGCGGCCATGCCCGCAGCCCAGCCGTCTCCCGAGCGGCTAGAAACAGAGCGAACAGAGCGTGCACTACCAGCCCATACTGCGGCTGGCCTGTTGTCACCGAGCCCTGCGAACTGCCCCCAGGTGAGCCCATCATGATCGGTCGCATTCCCGTGCTGGACGTCCGCCCCGCCGTCGACTGCGGCGCCAGACCCGCCAAGGCGGTCGTGGACGAGGTCTTCGAGATCTCGGCCACCGTGTTCCGCGAGGGTCATGACGCCGTATCCGCGCACGTCGTCCTCCGAGACCCCACCGGGCGGCTGCGGCCTCCCGTGCCCATGCACGAGCTCGCCCCCGGCACCGACCGGTGGGGGGCCCGGGTGTCCGCCGAGGTCGAGGGGAGGTGGACGTACACCGTCGAGGCGTGGAGCGACCAGGTGGCCACCTGGCGGGCCCACGCTGCGATCAAGATCCCGGCAGGCATCGACATCGGGCTGACCCTCATGGAAGGCGCCGAGCTGTACGCACGGGCCGGCTCCAAGATTCCCAAGAAGGACGGGCGGGCGTTCGTACTCGCCGCCGCCGAGGCCATGCGCGACGAGGACCGGGAGGTCGCCGTGCGGTACGCGGCCGCCCTCTCGCCCCAGGTGGACGCGGCGCTCGCGAAGCGCCCGTACCGGGAGCTGGTCACCGCCTCCAAGGCGCTGCCGCTGATCGTCGAGCGCAAGCGGGCCCTCTTCGGCTCCTGGTACGAGCTCTTCCCCCGCTCCGAGGGAGCGGTGGTGGAGCCCGGCGCGGCGCCCGTCAGCGGCACCTTCCGGACCGCCGCCGAGCGGCTGCCCGCGGTCGCCGCCATGGGCTTCGACGTGGTGTACCTGCCGCCCATCCACCCCATCGGGAGCACCTACCGCAAGGGTCCGAACAACACCCTGTCGGCGGGCAGTTGGGATCCGGGTGTGCCCTGGGCCATCGGCTCCACCGAGGGCGGGCACGACGCCGTCCACCCCGACCTCGGCACCCTCGACGACTTCGACGCCTTCGTCGCGCGGGCCCGCGAGCTCCGGATGGAGGTCGCCCTCGACTTCGCCCTCCAGTGCTCCCCCGACCACCCCTGGGTGGAGAAGCACCCGGAGTGGTTCCGCCGCCGCGCCGACGGGACGATCGCGTACGCCGAGAACCCGCCGAAGAAGTACCAGGACATCTACCCGATCCACTTCGACACCGACATGGCCGGGCTCGTCGAGGAGACGGTACGGATCCTGCGGCACTGGATGGACCACGGCGTCCGTATCTTCCGGGTGGACAACCCGCACACCAAGCCGGTCGTCTTCTGGCAGAAGGTGATCGCGGACATCAACAAGTCCGACCCCGATGTGATCTTCCTGGCGGAGGCCTTCACCCGCCCCGCCATGATGCGCGCGCTCGCCGCCGTCGGCTTCCAGCAGTCGTACACGTACTTCACCTGGCGCAACACCAAGGCGGAGCTCACCGAGTACCTGACCGAGCTCGCCGACACCCGGTCGGCCTCCGTCATGCGGCCGAATTTCTTCGTCAATACGCCCGACATCCTCCACGAATACCTTCAGCGGGGCGGCCGCCCGGCCTTCGAAGTGCGGGCCGTGCTCGCCGCCACCCTCTCCCCCGCCTGGGGTGTCTACGCCGGCTACGAGCTCTGCGAGAACGAGCCGGTCAAGGAGGGCAGCGAGGAGTACCTGAACTCCGAGAAGTACGAGTTCCGGCCACGCGACTGGGCCGCCGCGGACCGCGAGGGCCGCACCATCGCCCCGCTGATCACCGTCCTGAACCGGCTGCGCCGGCGCAACCCGGCGCTCCAGCAGCTGCGCGACATCCATTTCCACACGACCGACAACGACCAGGTGATCGCCTATTCGAAGCACGCCGGAGCCAATTCCGTACTGGTGGTCGTCAACCTCGATCCGCACCACACCCAGGAGGCGACGGTCTCGTTGGACATGCCGGTACTCGGCCTCGACTGGCACGGGTCCCTCGCGGTGCGCGACGAGCTCACCGGCGAGACCTATCACTGGGGCAGGGCCAACTACGTGCGCCTAGAGCCGGGCCGCACGCCCGCGCACGTACTGGCGGCTCTGCGACCGTCCCCGCCCACCGGAGGGTCACCCACCACATGATGATCAACGATCCAGTCCACGACACGTTCGAGGACACCCCCGCCAAGGACCGCGATCCCGACTGGTTCAAGCGGGCCGTCTTCTACGAGGTCCTCGTCCGCTCCTTCCACGACAGCAACGGCGACGGCGTGGGGGACCTCCAGGGACTCACCGCCAAGCTGGACTACCTCCAGTGGCTCGGCGTCGACTGCCTCTGGCTGCCGCCGTTCTTCGCCTCACCCCTCCGCGACGGGGGCTACGACGTCTCCGACTACACCTCCGTGCTCCCCGAGTTCGGCGATCTCGCCGACTTCGTGGAGTTCGTGGACGCCGCACACCAGCGCGGCATGCGGGTGATCATCGACTTTGTCATGAATCACACCAGCGACCAGCACGAGTGGTTCCAGCAGTCACGCAAGGACCCGGACGGACCGTACGGCGACTACTACATGTGGGCAGACAACGACAAGCAGTACCAGGACGCCCGCATCATCTTCGTCGACACCGAGACCTCGAACTGGACGTACGACCCGCTACGCAAGCAGTACTACTGGCACCGCTTCTTCTCGCACCAGCCGGACCTGAACTTCGAGAACCCGGCCGTGCAGGAGGAGATCGTCTCCGCCCTGCGCTTCTGGCTGGACCTCGGCATCGACGGCTTCCGCCTCGACGCCGTGCCCTACCTGTACGCCGAGGAGGGCACCAACTGCGAGAACCTGCCCCGCACCCACCAGCTCCTCAAGCGGGTCCGGGCCGAGATCGACGCGCACTACCCCGACACCGTCCTGCTGGCCGAGGCCAACCAGTGGCCCGAGGACGTGGTCGACTACTTCGGGGACTTCGCGAAGGGCGGGGACGAATGCCACATGGCCTTCCACTTCCCCGTCATGCCGCGCATCTTCATGGCGGTCCGAAGAGAGTCCCGCTACCCCGTCTCCGAAATCCTGGCCAAGACCCCGGCGATCCCGGACCGCTGCCAGTGGGGAATCTTCCTGCGCAACCACGACGAGCTCACCCTCGAAATGGTCACGGACGAAGAGCGCGACTACATGTACGCCGAGTACGCCAAGGACCCGCGGATGCGGGCCAACATCGGCATCCGCCGGCGCCTCGCACCGCTCCTCGACAACGACCGCAACCAGATGGAGCTGTTCACCGCCCTGCTGCTGTCGCTGCCCGGCTCGCCGGTGCTCTACTACGGCGACGAGATCGGCATGGGCGACAACATCTGGCTGGGCGACCGCGACGGCGTCCGCACGCCCATGCAGTGGACCCCGGACCGCAACGCCGGTTTCTCCTCCTGCGATCCGGGCAGGCTGAACCTGCCGGTCATCATGGACCCGGTCCACGGGTACCAGGTCACCAATGTCGAGGCCGCGATGGCATCGCCCTCCTCACTGCTGCACTGGACCCGCCGGATGATCGAAGTCCGCAAGGCGAACCCCGCCTTCGGACTCGGCTCGTACACCGAACTGCCGTCGTCGAACCCGGCGGTACTCGCTTTCCTCCGCGAGTACGGGGACGACTTGGTGCTGTGCGTGCACAACTTCTCGCGCTTCGCGCAGCCCACCGAGCTGGACCTGCGGTCGTTCAACGGGCGGGTCCCGGTGGAGCTCACGGGTGACGTGCGCTTCCCGCCGATCGGCGAGTGGCCGTACCTGCTCACCCTCGCGGGCCACGGCTTCTACTGGTTCCGCCTGCGCAGCGAGTAACACACCGCACCGGCGCGTCGTTTCGATGGCAGTACGGCGGTACGGGGCGGGCGCGCGAATGGGTCAATCGCCCGCCCCGGTACGGATCACCCCTGACCCGACACCCATCCATGACCGGACAGCAACCATCGCCATCCGGGACACTCTGCGCATTCTGTGACGGCCCGGGGAAAGGACGCGACGCCATGTCGGAGGCTGCATCCGCCCGGAGTCGCCAGGGCAGCCTGGCCGCGGTCCCGCTCGGACCGCTGGAGCCCATGCTGCGCGCCTGGCTGCCGAGGCAGCGCTGGTTCGCCGGCAAGGGGCGTGCGATCACCCGGCTGCGGCTGGTCTCGGCCGTCGAGCTGCTGCCGCCCGAGGCCTCGCCCGGGCTGCTGCACCTGCTCGTCGGGGTGGACGCCGACGGCAGTTCGGACTGCTACCAACTGCTCCTGGGGGTACGCCCGAACCTGCCCCCTGCGCTCACGCCCGCACTGATCGGGTACGCCGAGCAGGGCCCGTACGCCGGCCAGGCCGTGTACGAGGGCCTCGGCGATCCCCGGCTCGCGACGCTGCTGCTGGAGCGGCTGCGCTCCCCCGGCGCGCTCGGCCCGCTCCGCTTCGACCGGGACCCGGCGGCGCTCATCCCCGCCGCGGCGGCGCCCCGGCCGCTCTCCGGGGAGCAGACCAACTCCTCTCTGATCTACGGAGATTCGTTCATCCTGAAGGTGTTCCGCCGGGTCGGCCCCGGGGTCAACCCGGACCTGGAGCTGCCCAGAGCGCTGGCCGCCGCCGGTTGCTCCCGGGTGCCCGCGCCGGTCGCCTGGTACGAGGCCGAACTGCCCGGGGCCGAGCCGGTGACGCTGGGCGTGCTCCAGCCGTACCTGCGCGGCTCCGACGACGGCTGGCAGCTCGCCCTGCGCCGGCTGGGCGCCGGGGCCGACTTCACCGCCGAGGCGCACGCGCTGGGCCGGGCCACCGCCGAGGTGCACAGCGCGCTGGCCGACGCCCTGCCCACCCTCGCGCTCGACCCGGAGCAGACCGCCCGGCTCGCCGCCGGGATGACGGCCCGGCTGGCGGCCACCGCCCGCGAGGTGCCCGGGCTGCGGCCCTACGAGGCGGGGCTGCGCGGGGCCTTCGACGCGCTGGCCGCCTCCCGCGGCGCCGGGGTGCCCGCCCAGCGGATCCACGGGGACCTGCACCTGGGCCAGACCCTGCGCACCGCCGACGGCAGCTGGGCGCTGATCGACTTCGAGGGCGAGCCGGCCCGGCCGCTGGCCGACCGGCGCCGCCCCGAACCGGCGGTGCGCGACATCGCCGGGATACTGCGGTCCTTCGACTACGCGGCCCGCTCGCACCGGCCCTTCGCGCCCGCCTGGGCGGACGCGTGCCGTGCCGCGTTCTGCGAGGGCTACGCCCGCACCACCGGGCGCGACCCGCGCGAGGACCTCGTACTGCTGCGCGCGTACGAGACCGACAAGGCGGTGTACGAGGCCCGTTACGAGTCCCGGCACCGTCCCGACTGGCTGCACGTCCCTATGGCGGCGATCCGCCGGCTGTCCGAACCCCACCGGCCGGCCCACCGGCCGGGACACCGGGTGGCTCCCGCACCGCCCGCCCCCGGCTCCATCACCCCCCATCCCCATACGAAGCCCCCAAGGAGGCCGCTCGCGTGAGCGCCGCACGACAGCCGTCACCGACCGTCCGCGCCGAAGCCGCGACCGCACCCGCGACCGCGACCCCACCCGCGAACGCACCCGTACCGGCACCGGCCGCGGAGCCCGCGCGCAAGACCCGGGCACCCCGGGCCCGCCGGGCCGCCCCACCGCAGGGGGTCAGGCCGGCGCCCGCGCTCCACGGTGACGAACGGGCCCGGCTGCTGGAGGGCCGCCACCACGATCCGCACGCGGTGCTGGGGGCCCGGCCCGAGCACGGCGGGGTCTCCTTCCGGGCGCTGCGCCCGTTCGCCAAGGCGGTCACCGTCGTCGCCGAGGGGCTGCGGGCCGAGCTCTTCGACGACGGGGACGGGCTGTTCTCCGGGCTGCTGCCGCTGACCGGGGTGCCGGACTACCGGCTGGTGGTGGGCTACGAGGGCGACGAGATCGAGATCGAGGATCCGTACCGGTTCCTTCCGGCGCTCGGCGAGCTGGACCTGCACCTGATCGGCGAAGGCCGGCACGAGGAGCTGTGGACGGCGCTCGGCGCCCAGCCGATGGAGCACCAGGGCGTGTCCGGTACCCGGTTCACGGTGTGGGCGCCGAACGCCCAGGGGGTGCGGGTCACCGGGAGCTTCTCGTACTGGGACTCGACCGCGTACCCGATGCGCTCGCTCGGCTCGTCCGGTGTGTGGGAGCTGTTCCTGCCGGGCGTGGGCGAGGGCACGCTGTACAAGTACGACATCACGCGCCCGGACGGCAGCCACACGCTGCGCGCCGACCCGATGGCCCGGTACGCGGAGGTCCCGCCGGCCAACGCCTCCGTGGTCACCGCCTCGCGGTACGTGTGGCAGGACGCGCGGTGGATGAGGGAGCGCGGGGCGCGCCCGGCCCATGAGGCGCCCTTCTCGGTGTACGAGGTACACCTGGCGTCCTGGCGGCCCGGGCTCTCGTACCGCCAGCTCGCGGAGCAGCTCCCGCCGTACGTGAAGGAGCTCGGCTTCACGCACGTGGAGCTGATGCCGGTCGCCGAGCACCCCTTCGGCGGCTCGTGGGGCTACCAGGTGACCGGGTTCTACGCGCCGACGTCGCGGCTGGGGACCCCGGACGACTTCCGCTGCCTCGTGGACGCCCTGCACCGGGCCGGGATCGGGGTGATCGTCGACTGGGTGCCCGCGCACTTCCCGCGCGATGAGTGGGCGCTCGCGGAGTTCGACGGGCGGCCGCTGTACGAACACCAGGACCCGCGCCGGGCCGCACACCCGGACTGGGGGACGCTGGAGTTCGACTACGGCCGCAAGGAGGTCCGCAACTTCCTCGTCGCCAACGCGGTGTACTGGTGCCAGGAGTTCCACATCGACGGGCTGCGGGTGGACGCGGTGGCCTCGATGCTCTACCTGGACTACTCGCGCGCCGATGGGCAGTGGACGCCGAACGAGCGCGGCGGCCGGGAGAACCTGGACGCGGTGGGGCTGCTCCAGGAGATGAACGCGACGGTCTACCGGCGCTGCCCGGGCGTGGTGACGATCGCGGAGGAGTCCACCGCCTGGGACGGCGTGACCCGGCCGACGGACATGGGCGGGCTCGGCTTCGGCCTGAAGTGGAACATGGGCTGGATGCACGACACCCTGCGCTACATGTCGAAGGACCCGGTGCACCGCAAGTACCACCACAACGACATGACCTTCGGGATGGTGTACGCGTTCAGCGAGAACTACGTGCTGCCGATCTCGCACGACGAGGTGGTGCACGGCAAGGGCTCGCTGGTGTCGAAGATCCCCGGGGACGACTGGTGGCAGCGGCGGGCCGGGCACCGGGCGTACCTGGGCTTCATGTGGGCCCACCCGGGCAAGCAACTGCTGTTCATGGGCCAGGAGTTCGCGCAGGGGTCGGAGTGGTCGGAGGTGTACGGCCCCGACTGGTGGGTGCTGGACTCCTCGTACTCCGCGGCCGCCGACCACCAGGGCGTACGGAGTCTCGTGCGCGACCTGAACCGCACGTACACGGCGGCGCCGGCGCTGTGGGAGCGCGACAGCGCGCCGGAGGGCTTCGCGTGGGTGGAGGCGGACGCGGCGGAGGACAACGTGTTCGCCTTCCTGCGGTACGCGAACGACGGCTCGCCGCTGCTGGCGGTGTCGAACTTCTCGCCCGTGGTGCGGCACGGCTACCGGATCGGGGTCCCGCAGGACGTGCCGCTGTGGCGGGAGGTCCTGAACACGGACGCGCAGGAGTACGGGGGCAGCGGGGTGCGCCATCTCCAGCCGCTGAGCCCCGAGCCGGTAGCGGCCCAGGGGCGTGCGGTGAGCCTGCGGATGACGCTCCCGCCGATGGCCACGGTCTGGTTCAGGCCGTGACGCCGGTGAACTCCTCCAGTTCCTGAATCAGCCGGCGCTTGGCCCGGGCGCCGACCATCTGCTTCACGGGCTCGCCGTCGCGGAAGACGAGCATGGTCGGCATGGACAGCACCCCGTACCGGGTGACGGTGGCGGGGTTGCTGTCCGCGTCGATCTGCACGACCTTGAGGCGGTCGGCCTGCTCGGCGGCGATGGCGGACAGCACGGGCGCGAGCTGGCGGCAGGGCCCGCACCAGTCGGCGGTGAACTCCACCAGTACCGGGCGGCCCGGCTCGCGGATCACCTCGGCCTCGAAGTCCGCGTCGGTCACTTCCGCGACACCCTTGGCGTGGATCACGTCTTGTCCCCTCTCTCTCATCCGGTCAGTTCACAGCGTGGGACGGCCGCCTCCCCGGCGGCCGCCTCGGCTCCGGCGAGCTGCCGCGCGACCTGCTCCCGTATGTCGGCCAGCCGGCCGATCAGCCCGTCCAGTTCGGCGAGCTTGCGCCGGTAGACGGCGAGGGAGGCGGGGCAGGAGTCCCCGGCGGGGTGCCCGGCGCGCAGGCAGTCCACGAAGGGGCGGGTCTCCTCCAGATCGAAGCCGAAGTCCTGGAGCATCCGGATCTGCCGGAGCATCCGCAGGTCGTCCTCGTCGTAGGTGCGGTAGCCGTTGCCGTCCCGCCGCGCGGGCAGCAGCCCGCGCGATTCGTAGTACCGCAGTGTCCGCGTGCTGGTCCCGGCCCGCTCCGCCAGTTCGCCGATTCGCATGGCCCGACCGTAAGCCTTGACGCCGACGTCAAGGCAAAGGGGGCGGCCGGGCCCTCGCCACCCCCGTATGCGAGGGCCCCCTCATGGATCACGCGTCGGGCCTGCTGCCGGTTCACCGGAATGTGACGTGGACCACTCGGGCGGTCTGCCCTTAACCCTGACATGGAGTGGCTGAATCCGTACGCTTGCGAATGGATCTTCCGGTAAACCGATTACCGGACAGTCGCAGGGAAACCCGGCAAATGCATAGAACTGCGTAGGACTTTCCTACGAGTTATGAGCTTGTTTGTTTGGTCTGTAGGCGCAGCACCTCGGCCACTCCTAACGTATGGCTGTGCACTCCAGCCCCCCTTTCAATGCCCCCGCCGCGCGTCGTCTGCGCGCGGCCCTGGGCATGGCTCCCGGTCATGTCGCCTATGGCCTGCGCGCCCAGTACGGACTGATCGTCGCGCCCGAGACGGTGATGGCCTGGGAGCGTGGCGAGATATCGCCTACGTCCGCCGAGCTCACGGCGCTCGCCGGCGTGCTGTGGTGTTCGCCCGGGGAACTGCTCGCCGAGCCGGTCACCCTGCGGGAGCACCGCATCGCCCGGGGGATGTCGGGGGAGGAGCTGTCCCGGCGGATCGGGCTGGACGAGAACTCGTACCAGAAGATGGAGGACACCGGCCGCTGGAAGGGCAATGAGCGGCAGTCCGCCGCCCTGGCGACGACGCTGGGGCTGACGCTGGCCCAGTTCGTGACCGCGACCGGCAAGCACGAGGAGCTGGCCGGGCTGCTGCGCGGTGCGGTGACCACGCGCTGGCAGGCGTACGCGAAGCCGCTTTCCAAGCTGCTGCCCGTGCCCCGGGAGCATCTGGAGCGAGTACTGGAGCAGCTGTACGGGGAGTACCAGTCGCGGATGGTGGCGACCTTGAGCTGGGGCACCGGCGGGGGCGCGGCCGGGACCGGCGACGCCGGCCGGGAGTACCTGGCGGAGATCGTGGACCGCTTCTGGGCGGTCGCCGGCGGCTCGACGTGACGTCTCGGGCGTAGGGGACGTCCCGGCGTAGGAGACGTCCCGGCGTAGGAGACGCCCCGCGCACGAACGGCCCCGGCGCGTCCACAGGCAGGTCGACGGGCCGGGGCCGTTCGGCGGCGAGAAAGGGGGCCGGAAGTCCCGGCCGGGACGGTCAGAAGACCGACTCGGCCTCGTACATGCGGTCCGCGGGGACGGTCTTCAGCTCGGTGACAGCCTGGGCCAGCGGGGCCATCACGATCTCGGTGCCGCGCAGCGCGGTCATGTTGCCGAAGTCGCCGCGGTGCACGGCCTCGACGGCGTGCCAGCCGAAGCGGGTCGCGAGGACGCGGTCGTAGGCGGTCGGCGTGCCGCCGCGCTGGACGTGGCCGAGGATGACCGGACGGGCCTCCTTGCCGAGGCGGTGCTCCAGCTCGATGGCGAGGCGGTTGCCGATGCCGGCGAAGCGCTCGTGGCCGTACTGGTCGATCGCGCCCTTCTCGTACGGCATGGAGCCCTCGGCCGGGTGCGCGCCCTCGGCGACGCAGACGACGGCGAACTTCTTGCCGCGGGAGAATCGCTCCTCGACCATCTTCACCAGGGCGTCCACCTCGAAGGGGCGCTCCGGCAGGCAGATCCCGTGGGCGCCGCCGGCCATGCCGGACTCCAGGGCGATCCAGCCCGCGTGCCGGCCCATGACCTCGACGACCATGACGCGCTGGTGCGACTCGGCGGTGGTCTTGAGGCGGTCTATGGCCTCGGTGGCGACCATGACGGCGGTGTCGAAACCGAAGGTGCGGTCGGTGGAGGAGATGTCGTTGTCGATGGTCTTCGGCACGCCGACGACCGGCATTCCCGCGTCCGACAGCATCCGGGCGGCGGTCAGGGTGCCCTCTCCGCCGATCGGGATCAGCGCGTCGATACCGTAGCGCGTCGCCAATTCCTGCGCGTTCTCGGCGGCTTCGTGGAGGCGGGCGCGCTCCATGCGCGCCGAACCCAGAATCGTGCCGCCGCGGGCGAGAATGCCACTGACGGCGTTGATGTCGAGGGGGCGGAAATGGCCATCGAGAAGGCCCTTGAAGCCATCCTCGAAACCGATGACTTCGTCGCCGTGCCCGACCAGGGCACGGTGTACGACCGACCGGATGACAGCGTTCAGTCCCGGGCAGTCGCCGCCTGCGGTGAGAACTCCGATACGCATCGTGCTGTGTCTCCTGCTCCTGGTCGTACCTGGCTGTACGCGTGCGGGCGGCCAGCCGTACATATGAAAGGCGTACTGGTGAAGCCTGTCCGATTGTTCCACGGGCCGGGGGTCCGGCGCGCTCCGCGCTACTCCGCGCAGAGGGCCTTTCGGCCCGGTGGACAGGCCCTTTTTCCCGGAGGGCGCCCTATCTACCCGCAGAGGTATTGTCAAGAGGGCAAGCCCACGCTAACGGGAAAAAACGACATTCAACGATGGGATGGGGAGCAGGCGTGACGCGCAGCGTGTACGTGACCGGTATCGAGCGGGGGGACGGCCGGCAGGTCGTCGAGCTGGGGATCATGGAGCTGCTGACCCGCCAGACGGGCAAGGTCGGCGTCTACCGCCCGCTGCTGCATGACGCACCGGACCGGCTCTTCGATCTGCTGAAGGCCCGCTACCGGATCGACCAGGACGCCGCGACCGCCTTCGGCATGGAGTACCAGGAAGCCTCCGCCATCCTGGCCGAGAAGGGCACCGACGAGCTGGTCTCCCGGCTGGTCGACCGCTACCACCGGGTGGCCCGCGACTACGACGTCATGCTCGTGCTCGGCACCGACTACGCCGACACGAACCTCCCCGACGAGCTGGCGCTGAACGCCCGCATCGCCAACGAGCTGGGCGCGGTCGTCGTTCCCGTGGTGGGCGGTACCAAGCACCCCGCCGAGTCCGTGCGCGCCGAGGCCCGCAACGCGCACCGCGCGTACGAGAGCCTGGGCTGCCATGTCGTCGCGATGGTCGTCAACCGGGTGGTCCCGGAGGACCGGGACGTCATAGCCGAGAGGCTGGCCGCCCGCCTCCCCGTGCCCTGCTACGTGCTGCCGGACGACAAGTCGCTCTCCGCCCCGACCGTCGCCCAGATCACCCGGGCACTCGGCGGCGAGGTGCTGCTCGGCGATGACGCCGGGCTGGCCCGCGACGCCGTGGACTTCGTCTTCGGCGGGGCCATGCTGCCGAACTTCCTCAACGCCCTGACCCCCGGATGCCTGGTGGTGACCCCCGGCGACCGCTCCGACCTGGTCATCGGAGCCCTGGCCGCGCACACTTCGGGCACCCCGCCGATCGCCGGTGTGCTGCTGACCCTGAACGAGCGGCCGACCGAGCACATCCTGACGCTGGCCTCGAAGCTGGCGCCGGGCACGCCGGTCGTCTCGGTCTCGGGCAACAGCTTCCCGACCGCCGCCGAACTCTTCTCGCTCCAGAGCCGGTTGAACTCCGCCACCCCGCGCAAGCTGGAGACCGCGCTCGGCCTGTTCGAGCGGTACGTGGACACGGCCGAGCTGCGCGACCTGCTGTCGGTGGCCCGCTCGGAGCGCGTCACCCCGATGATGTTCGAGCACGAGCTGCTGGAGCGGGCCCGCTCCGACCGCCGCCGTGTCGTGCTGCCCGAGGGCACCGAGGAGCGGGTGCTGCGCGCGGCGGACGTGGTGCTGCGCCGCAGGGTCTGCGACCTGACCCTGCTGGGCGAGGAGCAGGCGATCCTGAAGAAGGCCGCCGACCTGGGAATCGACATCTCGGCCGCCCAGCTCATCGACCCGGCGACCTCTCCCCTGCGGGAACGTTTCGCCGAGTACTACGCCAAGGTCCGGGCCCACAAGGGCATGACGGTCGAGCTGGCCAACGACGTGGTCACCGACGTCAATTACTTCGGCACCCTGATGGTCCAGGAGGGCCTGGCCGACGGCATGGTCTCCGGTTCGGTGCACTCCACCGCCGCGACCATCCGCCCCGCCTTCGAGATCATCAAGACCAAGCCCGAGGCGTCCATCGTCTCCTCGGTCTTCTTCATGTGCCTGGCCGACCAGGTCCTCGTCTACGGAGACTGCGCGGTCAACCCGGACCCGGGCGCCGAGCAGCTCGCGGACATCGCCGTCCAGTCGGCGGCGACCGCCGCCGCGTTCGGCGTCGAGCCGCGGATCGCGATGCTCTCGTACTCGACCGGCACCTCGGGCACGGGCGCGGACGTGGACAAGGTCCGCAAGGCCACCGAGATCGTCCGCGCGCAACGCCCGGACCTCATGATCGAGGGTCCGATCCAGTACGACGCGGCGGTGGAGCCCTCGGTCGCCGCGACCAAGCTGCCCGGGTCCGAGGTGGCCGGCCGCGCGACGGTGCTGATCTTCCCGGACCTCAACACCGGCAACAACACGTACAAGGCCGTGCAGCGTTCGGCGGGCGCCGTCGCGGTCGGCCCGGTGCTCCAGGGTCTGCGCAAGCCGGTGAACGACCTCTCGCGCGGCGCCCTCGTCCAGGACATCGTCACCACGGTGGCGATCACCGCGATCCAGGCGCAGGGCGCGCCGTCCCCCACTGCCTGAGCCCCCCGCCGCCTG
>NZ_JAGGOY010000024.1 GCF_018614095.1 Streptomyces sp. ISL-87
ACATCGGAATGACTCGTCTAGGGATCAGTGGCGTGGTGCCCTGCGCTGCCTGGATTTTTGACAAGGAGGGCGGCTGTGAGAAAGGTGCAAAGGATGGACGGCGACGGCGGACCTGCCCCGACTCCCGAAGAGACCCAAGCCAGGATCGGTAAGCGCCTGGACGACGTGGCCAAGATCCTGGCTGGCGCCCTCGTAACTGTCGCCGGGGTCATGACCGCACTTGGGCTCAGTAGTGACATTGTGTTTGTCGCGCTCAACAACGATTCGTTGCCCATTTATGTGGCCTCGCTCTGTGCCATCCTGGCCATTGTGTGCAGCATCGTGGCTCTGCTCGTCCACCCCACACGGCGGGGCAATCTATGGGAGACCGCCGTACTAGTACTCGGGGTTGTCTTCTACATGGTGGCTTTGAGTGTGGCAGTTCTAGGCGCGGCCGATGCTGCTGGGGGTAATGGGCGACCCACGATCACCGACGTCAAAGTCGACGGCCCTCGGTCCAATCTGAAACTGAGTTTCAACGTAAAAGCCGACGGCGTCCAGAGCGATGCAACCATCGAGGTTTCTGTAACCGCCGTAAGGGCGGACCTGGCCACCCCCGTCCAAGACGGGGTCGACGACTACTCGAGTCAACTCAGGCCCAACGACAAGGGAGTGGTCGAGCAGCGGGTCAGCATGGCGATGTTACTCCCCTCACAAGCCGAGGGCATCAGCATTGAGGCCCTCAATGCGGGCGATGGGACCGAGGACCAGTGCCAGGAGCACAGTAAGCGCGGGCCGACGTGTACAAGGTTCCGGGTTTCGACAAACACATGAGTCCATCTACCTGCTGACAGTAGGACGGCGACGCAACGCATCGCGTCCAGGCAAAGGGGAACTTCGTCCGAATATGTAGATGGCCGAAAATGCGTTCCAGGGCTGATGAGTTCACACGGCAGTGGCGTGCTCGGGGTGTGATCTGTGGTGCGTGATGAGCCGCGCACGGCTTTGCCGTCGACGGCAAGACCGCGCAGGGTGTCGCCGGGTTCGTCAACGGGGTCGGTGGCGTATCGGCCGAGCCAGGCACCTACGGCGTCGTCCAAGGCGTCGCCGTCCAGGCGGGCCAGCAGCCGCCCGAGGGTGGTGGTGTTCGGGGTGGTGGAGGTAAGGCTCAGGCGTTCGCGCAGCTCAGAGCTGCCGTCAGCTGCGAAGCGGGCGATGGCGGTCACCGATCTGGCGCCGCCGAGGACAGCAACCAGGCACAGCGCGAGCAAAGAGCCGATCCGGTACCGGCGGCCGCGGACCCGGCGCGGATCGGGCACCGCGTCCAGCACCTGGGCCAGCGTCCGCAGGTCAGCAAGCGGGCATGGGAGGCCGACGTCCTCGCGGTGGCGTGCGAGCGCGTCGATCAGGGAAGATGGCACGCCAACGCGACCCCTGTTCATGATCTATGGCTTCGAGAACCTTGTTCATCAGGAGTCGCGTTCGTCATTTCCAGTTGGGCAAACCGACTAACTACTGCCATGTTCGGGTGAACCGCTCATCTCGCCAGCCGAGAATGCATCAGCCCTGCTCGACAAGCAGTTCGCTGATCACGTCGAGGACGGATTCCTGCGCGGAAGTGGTCACGGCACCTCTCATTTGCGGTATCACGGCCATTGCAGCATGGTGGCGCACGGCCGCCGGGTGCTCAAATAGGTACCACGGCAGGGTATTTACTCGAATCCCGTCTGAATTCGCCTTCTTGATGATTCGAAACATGAGAGCGAGGATCATTTATGTCGGAAAGCGTGACCGGTGTGATCCACGTGGCCGGCGTCGAGCTCAGGTTCGTGAAGGGGCTGCTCGGCGAGGCGGGTGAGACGGCCTGGGACCGGCTCCTCGACTGGCCCGTCGAGGACTACTTCCGGCTGGACGTCCTGGGGTTGGAGAACGTTCCGGCCGAATGGCCAGCGGTCATCGTCGCCAACCACTCGGGCGCCTGGGGGCTCGACGGCCTCGTCCTCCAAAAAGTCCTCACCCGCGGCCTCCACCGGCCGTTGTTCCTTCCCGCGGCCCCCCTGGTGTTCCGGCAGGGCTGATTCATAGTCTTGGCTGCTGGGAGAAGCAGCAGGTCACAGGGATGTGACGAACTTTCACTACGACAGTTCCGCACGCAACGAAGCTCCGATGATCAAGGGGACCTCCAAGTCGCCCGATCATCGGAGCTTCGATGTGCCGTCAGTCTGCCACCGTCTGTCTGATCAAGTCGCCCTCGCGTGAACATCGTGAACTTCCCGGCATGGCAGCCCGGCTGGCCGTCCTGCCCGATCCGCGTGAGCGGCGGGGACGGCGTCATACCCTGGCCTCGGTGTTACTGACCGCCGCGTGTGCGGTCCTGGCCGGCGCCCGCTCCTATCTCGCTATCGGGCAGTGGGCCAGCCACGCACCCCAGGACACCCTCTCCCGCCTGGGGTTTCACGCACGGGGTCCCCTTGGCGTGCGCCGTGCGGCCTCGCCCTCGACCGTGCGCCGGGTGCTGGTCCTGGTGTGTCCCGGCGGCCTCGCCGACCTCCTCGGACACGGCCCGGCCGGCACGGAGTCGGTCGCGGTGGACGGCAAGAGTGCCCGCGGCTCACGCACCGATACCGCCCCGGCGGCCCACCTCCTGTCCGCCGTCACGGCCGCCGGCCTCACCATCAGCCAACTCCGAGTACCGGACAAGACCAACGAAATCACCGCGTTCACCGCCCTGCTGGCCCCGTTCGACCTGACCGGCACGGTGATAACCGCCGACGCCCTCCACACTCAGCGCGAGCACGCGAGATGGCTGGTGGAGGAGAAGAACGCCCACTACCTGATGGTGGTCAAGGGCAACCAGCCGACTCTCCACGCGGCCGTCAGAGCCCTGCCGTGGAAGGCGGTGACCGCCCGCCGATACGACCGCGAGCACGGGCACGGCCGCCGCGAAACCCGCTCGATACGCGCACTCACCGTCACTGGACTCGGCCTGGACTTCCCGTACCTGGTCCAGGCAGTGAAGATCCACCGGCACCGCACCGATCTGAAGACCGGCAAGGTCACCCGGCAGACCATCCACGCCATCACCGACATGACGTCGTCAGAGGCATCGCCTCAGCTCATCAGCCGTATCGCCAGGGCACAATGGGGCATCGAGGCCGTCCACCACGTCAGAGACACGACGTTCGCCGAGGACGCCTCCAAGATCCGGACCGGACACGGACCGGAGAACATGGCCACGCTACGGAACCTCGCGATCAACACCCTCCGCGACGCCGGCCACCACGGCATCGCCGCAGGACTCCGAGAGGTCTCCTACGCACCCTTCACCCACCCGCTCGACCTGCTCGGACTGCCCCTTACCTGCAACGGGACATGATTAACCGGACTATGAATTAGCCCTGACTGCGGCGTACGGGATGTCCCATCCCATCCCATCGCCCCGTCGCAGAAACCTGGCGGCGACGCCGTCCGGTCGGTGATGCGTTACGCCGCCGTCCGCTGCGGGGTCTTGTGCGCGTCCCGGACTCCGCGCGAGAGACGCTCGGCGATCGCCGCGACCAGCGTGCGCGGCCGACGGGGCGCCAGGTGGGCGTTCACCGCATTGCTCAGGCCCGGTGTGATGTAGGCCCGGTCGGCGTCGAGGGCGCGCAGGGCGGACCGGACCACCGGCTCGGGCAGGCTGAACGCCCCGGTCACGGCGGCCTTCCGGGTCCCGATGACGTCGAAGAAACCGGTCTCAACCGGCCCCGGGCAGAGCGCGAGCACGCGGATGCCGCGCCGTCGGTACTCCTGGCGGAGCGCGAGGCTGAAGTTGAGCACGAAGGTCTTGGAGGCTCCGTAGACGGCGAAGTACGGCGTCGGCTGGAAGGCGGCGGTGGACGCCACATTGATCACCGAGCCCCTGCCGCGCGCGAGCATGCCGGGCAGCAGTTCATGGGTGAGGTCGACGAGCGAGACGATGTTGACCATCAGCTGGTCGTGGTCGCGCTGCCCGTCGATGTCCTCGAACCGGCCGCAGGTGCCGAATCCGGCGTTGTTGACCAGCATGTCCACGGTCAGGCCGCGGTCGGCCAGCTCGGCGCCGATGTGGTGGGCGGCGTTCGGCTCGGCCAGGTCCTGGACCAGGACGTGGGCGTTCACCCCGTGGGCCTCGCCGAGCCGGTCGGCGAGGGCGGCCAGGCGGTCGGCGGAGCGGGCGACCAGGACGAGGTCGTGGCCACGCGCGGCGAGCTGCGCGGCGAATTCCGCACCGATGCCGGAGGACGCGCCGGTGATCAGAGCAGTGGTGTGCACAGTGGTGCTCCTTTTCTCGTGCTCTCGTGGAGACGCGGGACGGGCAGCCTGGATCAGACCGAACCGACGCCCCATCATCTGTGACATCAGAGTAGCTGATACTCCGCAATCTGCAACATCGCTGTGTCATTTACTGAAGGACTCGCGCCCTCGCTGTAACGTCTCCGTGTACGACAGGGCTGGAGGTATGACATGAGCAAGACGGTGGGCCGCCCGTTGCGGGCCGACGCCGAACGAAGCGTCCGCGCGATCCTGGCGGCCGCGGAGCGCGTCCTGGCCGAGAATCCGGCCGCGTCCATGGAGCAGGTTGCGGAGGCGGCCGGAGTCACCCGGACCACCGTCCACCGGCGGTTCGCCAACCGGCAGGCTCTGGTCGACGCCCTGGCCGTCGAGGCGGCATCGAAACTCGCGGAGGCCATCGAGGACGGACACCCCGAGACCGCGCCTCCGCTGGTCGCACTGCACCGCGCCACCGCCAACGTGCTGCGGATCAAGGGGGCCTGGGGCTTCGCCCTCGGGCCGGCCGTGGCCCAGAGCGAGCAGGCCGCGCGCACGCACGAGGAGATCGCGCACCGCTGCGCCGAACTGCTCGGCCGGATCCAGGCCGACGGCGTGATCGCCCCGGACGCCGACCTGGAATGGGTGCGCCGCGTCTTCTACGCCCTCATCGGCGAGGCTCTGCACGGAGGGGAAGCCGCCACCGACGGCGATCGCGAACCCGACCCCGACGCGCTCGCGACCAGCATCGTCAACACCCTCCTCTACGGCGTTGGTCCGCGCCCTTCCTGACCGTCCGGGCGGGGAAAGTGCCCGGCCAAGGCCCTCCACCGTTGTGCCGGTTGTCGCAACGAGTGCTTCTGCTGGCGCTTTCGCCAACCATGGCGCTCAGCAGAACAGCGATGACGATGCACGGCGGCCCTTTCACCGAACGCGAGTACTCCGTGCTGGGCCTCATGGCCGAGGAACTGTCCAACCAGGCCATCGGCCGCCGCCTCTTCCTCAGCGACAGCGCCATCGGCAAGTACACCACCTCCATGTTCGGCAAGCTCGGCATCACCGACGACGACACCAACCGCCGCGTCCGCGCCGTCCTCACCTACCTGAACCGGCCCTAGTACTCCAGCAGCATTTCGTGGCTTGACCTGGGGAAACGTCGAGCGGTGGGAGTGTAGCGGGCAGGGTTGCATCACGGACGGATTCTGCCCGCTGGCCCCTCGAAGGAGTGCCCGCGGCGACGGTAGTGGCAGTGACGGGCCACCGCTTGGCGGCGACGACGCCAGAGTGACCAGTTCAGTGCATGGGTGCGGGCACGGGGGTGTCGGGGTGTGTGAGCTGCGCCCTCCACACTCAGCGCGAGCACGCGAGATGGCTGGTGGAGGAGAAGAACGCCCACTACCTGATGGTGGTCAAGGGCAACCAGCCGACTCTCCACGCGGCCGTCAGAGCCCTGCCGTGGAAGGCGGTGACCGCCCGCCGATACGACCGCGAGCACGGGCACGGCCGCCGCGAAACCCGCTCGATACGCGCACTCACCGTCACTGGACTCGGCCTGGACTTCCCGTACCTGGTCCAGGCAGTGAAGATCCACCGGCACCGCACCGATCTGAAGACCGGCAAGGTCACCCGGCAGACCATCCACTTTTCCGGAGGGTCGGCCCGAGGAGCGCTGACGCAGATGGCCCAGTGGTGGGCCCTCTCCGACTGGAACTACCAGAAGTTCGCCGGCGTGTACTCCTACCGCCTCGTCCAGGGCACGGCCGGCCTCATCCGGGCGATGCTCGCCGACGCCGGCGCGGACCTGGTCCTCAACTCGCCCGTCGCCTCCGTCACGGACACGGGCGACCGGGTGCGGGTGACCACGCGCGGCGGCGCCACCCACCAGGCGGCCAAGGTCGTCGTGGCCGTCCCGGTCAACGTCTGGAAGGACATCGCCTTCTCGCCCGTCCTGCCCGAGCAGTACCGCGGCGCCTCCGCCGCGACCATCGGCGCGCCCACGGCCAAGAAGGTCTGGCTGCACATACGCGGCGACCACGGCCTGGCCTACGCCCGCGGCGAAGAGGGGACACCCCTCTCGACCATCGTGCCCTCCCACGCCCTGGGCGAGGGGTACCTCGCGTACGGCTTCAGCATCGACCCGGGACTCGACGTGTCGAACCGGCAGCAGCTCCAGGCCGCCGTGCAGCGGTTCGACCCGAGCGCCCAGGTCCTGGCCGCCAAGGGTCACGACTGGGGCAACGACCCGTACGCCCGGGGTGGTTGGACCTTCAAACAGCCTGGCCAGCTCACCCGGACCCTGCGCGCCATCCAGCGCCCCGTGGGCCGACTGGCCTTCGCCAGCAGTGACATCGCCAGCGGCTGGAGCGGCTGGGTCGACGGAGCGATCGAATCAGGGCTGCGCGCCGCAGCGCAGGTAATGGGGGAGTGCCCCGATGACCATTGATACGAATACGTGCCCGTTCCATGTCGACGGCACCGGCAGCGACATCCAGGGCGAAGGCCGGCGACTTCGCGAGCGGGGTCCGGTGGTCCGGGCGGAGCTGCCCGGGGGAGTGGCCGCCTGGATGGTGACCGACCACGCCCTGTCCACCCAGCTGCTCATCGACGACCGGGTCTCCAGGGACGCCAACCTGCACTGGCCGGCCTGGGAGAAGGGCGAGGGCGAGCTCGCCGCGACCTGGCCGCTGGCCCAGTGGGTGTCCGAGCGCAACATGCTCAACTCCTACGGAGCCGACCACACCCGGCTGCGCAGGCTCGTCGCCAAGGCCTTCACCGCGCGCCGCACCGCCGTCCTGCGGCCACGTATCGAAGCGATCGTGACCGAGCTCCTGGACCGTGTCGCAGCGACCTCGCAGGGCGAAGCGGTGGACATCCGCGCCGGGTTCGCCTACCCACTGGCCATCCGTGTGATCGGTGAGCTGCTCGGCATCCCCGACCGGATGCGCGACGATCTGTTCCGCATGGTCGGGGACATGTTCCTCACCTCCGCCTCCCTGGAGGACGTGCTCGCCAACGAGCGAGCGCTGTACGCGCTGATCGGCGAGCTGGTCGCACACAAGCGCGAGACGCCCGGTGACGACCTGGTGAGCGCTCTGATCACGGCGCGGGACGGCGAGGAGTCGGCGGGACTCAGCGAGCTCGAGCTGGTCGACACCATCCTGCTGATGATCGGAGCCGGCCACGAGACGACGGTCAACCTGATCGACCACGCCATCCACTGTCTGCTGACTCACCCGGACCAGCTGCGCCTCGTCAGGGAGGGCCGGGCGGCGTGGGAGGACGTGATCGAGGAGACGCTGCGGTACGAGGCGCCGATCGCCAATCTGCCCATGCGCTTCGCCGTCGAGGACATCGAGCTGGAGGGCCTGACGATCGCCAAGGGCGATGCGCTGGTCATCTCCTACACGGCTGCCGGCCGGGACCCCGCCGTCCACGGCGAGTCCTCGGACACTTTCGACATCACCCGCTCCACGCGCCGCGAGCACATCTCCTTCGGCCACGGAGCCCACCGCTGCATCGGTGCCCCGCTGGCCAACCTGGAGGTCACGCTCGCCCTGCCCGCGGTCTTCGCGCGCTTCCCGGACATGAGCCTGGCGGCCCCGGTCCGGCCGATGGAGTCGTTCGTCTCCAACGGGCACCGTGAGCTGCGCGTTCTGCTGAACCAGGAGCGGACGTGACCGGGATCCAGGAGTTCGACCATGTGATCGTGGGCGCGGGTTCGGCGGGCTCCGTGCTCGCCGCCCGGCTGTCCGAGGATCCCGCGGTGCGCGTCGCGCTCGTGGAGGCCGGCGGGCCCGACACCGACCCGGACTTCCGGATCCCCATGGGCTCCATGGCGCTGCTGGGTTCGTCCCACGACTGGGGCTACCGGACGACGGCCCAGCCCGGCCTGGACGACAGACGGATCGACTGGCCGCGCGGCAAGGTGCTCGGCGGATCGTCCTCGACGAACTTCCAGATGTGGATACCCGGCCACCGCCTCGACTACGACGAGTGGGGCCGCGCGGCAGGCCCCCAGTGGTCGTGGGACGCCGTACGGCCGTACTTCCGCAAGGCCGAGCGCTGGACCGGCCCGCCCGAGGACGGGACGACGTACGGCGACGCCGGCCCGCTTCGGATCTCACCGCCACGGGACCCCGACCCCACGACCGCCCACTTCCTGCGGGCGTGCGAGGAGCTGGGGCTGAAACCGGTGCCGGGCGGCCTCGGCGGACCCGACCACACCGGCAGCGCCGTCACCCCGCTGAACCAGTGGCGCGGCGCGCGGTGGAGCACGGCCGACGGCTATCTGCGTCCTGCGGCGAACCGGCCCAACCTGACCGTCTTCACCGGGAAACAGGTCCACCGTGTGCTTCTGGAGGGCGGACGGGCGACCGGCGTGGAGTTCGCCGACGGGCGGTTGACGGCGCTGCGCGAGGTCATCCTGTGCGCGGGCGCCGTCAACTCCCCTCAGCTGCTGATGCTCTCCGGCATCGGGGACGCGCAGGCGCTGCGCGAAGTGGGCATCGAGCCGCGGATCCACCTGCCCGGGGTGGGCCGGAACCTGCAGGACCACATCGCTCTCGACATCGTGATGAAGGCGGTCGAACCGGTCCGTCTGGCGCACGCGGACACGCCCGCGGCCCGCCGGCGGTACGAGGAGGAGCGGCTCGGTCCGCTCACTTCCAACGTTGCCGAAGCCGTCGCGTTCTTCCGGGCCGACGGCGGGCCGGGCGCCCCCGACCTCGAACTGATCTGGGCGCCCGTCGCCTTCACCGAGGACGAGCCCTCGGGGGCCGACGGCCTCACCGCCGCGGTGGTCCTGCTCCAGCCGGAGAGCCGGGGCCGCCTCACGCTCACCGACGCCGATCCCACCAGCCCGCCCCGGATCGACCCGCGGTACCTGTCGGCCGGGGCCGACGTACGCAGGCTGATGGCCGGAGCTCGTTTCGCCGAACGGATCTTCGGCACCGAGGCGCTGAGGCCTCTGGTGAGCGGTCCGTGGGCTCCTTGGGCGCGGGGATTGAGCGACAGTGCGCTGGCGGCGCTCGTGCGGGCCCAGGCCAGTACGCTGTTCCACCCCGTCGGGACCTGCCGGATGGGGGGCGGGGAAGACGACCTGGCCGTGGTCGATGCCCATCTGCGGGTGCGCGGAGTCGACGCGCTGAGGGTAGTGGACGCCTCCGTACTGCCGAACGTCCCGCGCGGTCACACCCACGCCCCCTGCGTCATGCTCGGCGAGCGCGCCGCAGACCTCATCCGGGACGGTCAACCAGCCGGTGGATCAAAGTAGTTGGGCCAGTACGGCGTCGAGCAGGCCGGGGAAACGGGCGTCGAGATCCTTGCGCCGCAGGCTGACGTATCGGGTCCGGCCCTCCATCTCGGTCCAGGTCACCCCCGACTCGCGGAGTACCCGGTAGTGGTGGGACATCGTCGTCCTGTGGAGGTCGATGCTCTCACCCACGCCGGAGCAGCTGTCCCTGCCCTTCTCGGCCAGCTGGGCGACGATCTGCAGGCGTACCGGGTCCGCGAGGGCGTGAAAGACCTCGACGAGCTTGATCTCCGCGGCCGCCGGCTGGGTTACCTCGCGCATCGCCGGCCTGTCTGTGACGTCATGGCCCCACGGTAGCCCACAGTTGGATACGTGGACAACCATCCACCTGTTTGCTACTTTGCCACTCTCGAGGCCATCCCCTCACCCTCAGCAGCGGAAAGAGCGCATCGTGTACAAGCGGTTATTCCCTCTGGCGCTCGCGACGTTCGCCGTCGGCACCGACGGGTTCGTCATCGCCGGACTCCTCCCCTCCATCGCCGACGATCTCCAAGTCAGCGTCCCCCAGGCGGGACAGCTGGTCACCGCCTTCGCGCTGACCCTCTCCATCGCCGCTCCCGTCCTCGGCTGGGCCACCAGCTCCATGGACCGCCGCAAGGCGCTGATGATCGCCCTCGTCGTCTTCGCCATCGGCAACGTCGCCACGGCGCTCGGCACCACCTACGCCACCGTCATGACGGCCCGCATCATCACCGCGGCCGGCGCCGGCATCATCACCTCCACCTCATCGAGCGCCGCAGCCGTGGTCAGCCCGCCCGAACAGCGCGGCCGGGCACTGGCCTTCGTACTGGGCGGACTGACGCTGTCGAGCGCGGTGGGCCTTCCCCTCGGCACCCTCATCGGCAGCAGCGACTGGCACGTGACCCTGTGGGCCGTCGCCGGGCTGGGCGTCGTGGCGGCTCTCGGCGTCGCCTTCGCCCTGCCGAAGATCACGCTCCCGTCCACGACGTTCCGCGCCCGGCTCGAACCGCTCAAGGAGCGCTGGGTGCTCGGCACCCTGACCGTCACCATGCTGTCCTGACCGGCGCGTACCTCCTGTACACGTACGTCGGAGCCGCTCTCGAGGAGACCACCGGCGGCTCGGAGACCACGCTCACCTGGGTGCTGTTCGTGTACGGGATCGGGGTGCTGGGCGGCAACCTGCTGGCCGGCCGTCTGTCCGACCGCTACCCGGCGCAGCGGCTCCTGCTGGGCAGCCTCCTGGTCTTCACCGTCGTTCTGCTGCTCGCCCGCCCGGCCATCGAGAACCTCGCCACCACCTTCGTCTGGGCGGCGGTGTGGGGTGTGCTCGTGGGCGTACCGACCGTCCTCCAGCAGCACCGTCTCGTCGCCCACGCACCCGCCGCGACGCCCGTACTGCTCGGGCTCAACTCCTCCGCCATCTACCTGGGCATCGCCCTGGGCGGAGCACTCGGCGGGCTCTTCCAGAAGTGGATCTCCCCGGTGTGGCTGGGGATTCCGGCCGCCGGCATCACCTTGCTGGCATTCCTCCTGACGCTCGTGAGCGTGCAGAGCCGCAAGACCGCGGCCGTGGCGGAACCGAGCCTCGCCACCAAGTGACCGGGCCCCAGGGCGAGCCGGGCCGGCCGGTCAACGGCCCGAGCGCGTGCTCCGGCCTTGCATGCCCCAGTACGACGTCATGAGCACGACGTCATATTTCGCACCCGACGAACCCCTTGTCGGCTGGACACGAGGACACACCTTGACCGAGTTCACGATGACCATCGACGGCGTGGCCGTCGCGGGAGCGGGACCGGCCAGGGCAGCCCGGCGCAACTGGGCTGGGCCGCGCTGCTGCTGCCCGCCCTGGCCGTCGAGGCGTGGCTGAGCCGACTGGCGCACCACCGTGTCGACGCCGCGAGGATGCGCCCGCTCGTCCTGGTCTTCGCCCTCGTCTCCGGCATGGTGCTCATCGTGATGCCGTAACACGCAGGGACGAGGCCCGCACGATGACGCGGGGCTCGGGCGCCGCCGTCGCCGGCGTGCCCGCGACGGCGGTGTCCTCGTCGCGCAGGCGGGCGAGGAGCAGTTCCACCGCGTCGGTGGCTGCCCGGTCCAGCTGGAGGTCGACCGCCGTGAGCGGCGGTTCGCAGGTACGGGCCCGCGGCCCGTCGTACCGGGTGACCACCATCACGTCGTCCGGGACCCGCCGGCCGCTGTCCCGGATCGCGCGGACGGCGCCCACTGCGAAGGCCTCCACGAGCGCGCAGACGGCGTCGATCTCGGGATGGTCGGCCAGCAGTGCCGCGCAGCGGTCGTAGCCGGCCTGTTCGCCGCCTTCCTCCGCAGCGGTGGCGACGAGGGGAGCCCAGCCCCGCTCGGCGGCGGCGCGTTCGTACGCGGCGCGGGCGTCGACGGTGGAGTGGCGGGTGCCGGCGCCGATGACGAGCGCCGGGTGGCGGGCCCCCTGTTCGCGCAGGTGCTCCAGGAGCAGCTCGGCGACCAGGCCGCCGCGCAGGTCGACGTACGGGGCGTCCGTACCCGTCGCCACCTCGCGGCCGAGTGCGACGTAAGGCAGGTCCCGCTCACGCAGCTGCGCGACCGCCGCGTCGTCCTCGCCGGGCTCGACGACGATCGCGAAGGGCGTGGGACACGGTCGTCCGCGACACCGAGGCGGCCTGGGCGACGTCGGAGATCGTCGGCGGCCGCCTGCGGGAACCGGAACTGGACATCGGCAGGACGCTCCTCGCTCGCTCGCGCGCACCCCGACGGTGACGGGTGACAGTGACATCTTCGCCGACTCACCCCCGCTCCTCCAGCCCCGCCCGCGCGGCCGGCCTCCTCCGGAGCCGCCGCATGCCGATCCAGGGTGTCCAGGGTGCTCGGGGCGTCCGGGATGCAGCCGGCGAGGTGGCCCGGAAACCGCTCCGCGGCCCGGGGGACCGAATCGGCGCGCGCGGGTGAGAACGGGGACCGACGGCGGGACGTGTAGGGGGCGGCATGCCGGTGTTGCTCGTACGGGGAACGGCCGCGCGGCTGTCCGGCCTACCTCGGGGGCGGTGGGCTTCGGCGCGGCGGCGCCGGCTCTGGCATCGGTGTGGACCAGCGAGCTGGGCACCACCGGCATCGGAGCCGCCGTGACCACGCTGTCCGGGCCGGTCGCCGAGCAGCTGCGGCCGCATCGCGGTACGGCCGGAAGCCGGGCCGTGACCGGGACCGCGGCGGGTGAACTGCTGGAGCACGGCCACCGCCGTCTCCGCCTCTCCCGCGAGCTGCCGGCCGCGCTCACGCCGGCGGAGCCAGGGCCAGGCCACGTCATCCCCGACGGGGTGAGGGTGGTGTCCGCCAGGATCGCGCGGACAGGGTCGATGGGACGATCGCCCGGGGCGTTCGCCTCGGTCTGTTCCCGGGGCGCCGGGCCGGCCGGCCCGGTCGCGGCCGGGCTACTGCGGGGCGGCGTCGGGCGGTGGGATGACACCGAGCTGCTGGAGCAACCCGAGATCGTCCTTGTTCGACCACTTCTCCACGAGCCTGCCGTTCTCGATGCGGTGAACGACCGTCGCCGTCATCGTGAGGGAATTGCCGGTGGCGCGGATGCCGGGCAGGTCACCCTCGTGGACGCCACGGGCCGTCAGACGCGTGACGACCTTGTCGCCTTCCGCGATCTGCTCCTCGATCTCGTGCGTTCCGGGTGTGGCCTCCCAGAACATGCGGAACGTCTGCTTGAGGCGCTCGCGGCCGACAGCGGATACAGGAAGCGGCGGGGGCGAGTGGTCCTCGTAGTCCTCGGCGACGAGGTCGTCCATGGCATCCAGGTTGCCCTTGTCGATCTCCTCGTAGAAGCGCCGGACCAGCCGCTTGTTCTCCTCTGTGGACATGGGACCCCTGATCGGTTCGCAGCGTTCCGCCAGAACCGGCGCCGACCGAAAGCTTGCCGACCGACCGGCTCGGACCCTGTCCGCCGCGCACGAATCGCAGCGCAGGTTCGCCCACAAGCACCCGTATTACCCCCGGGGGCAGGGACGGCGGCCTGAACGGCTCGGGAATGCCTTACGCACCGGACGCTCCGTTACAGCTCGCTGATTGTTAGCGTTAACAATTCATCCGTCAAGCCCACCGCCGCGCCCCCCGGCCACACCCGCGCCATACCCAAGGATGATCTCCACCGGACCCTTGACGCAGTTTCTGTGAGCGTTAACACTCATGTGACGTCAGCCCAGAGCGGCACCCACCCGGGCCTCCAGCGGGGTTCACTCGCCCCGCAGCCCGGTCGGCCGTATCGACCCCCGAGCGAACCGGCCCCCTCCCGCCCTGGGCCGGCGCTCGACCCCCGCTCGACCCGAACCGAGGCCCCTGCCGAGGTCGCGCCGATCGCGGCATACCCCTGGAGGAATAGTGCGGAAGGTTTTGACGGGCCTCGCTGCTGCGGGCCTCACATTGGCCCTGACGGCCTGCGGACAGAGCGCCAACGGCGTGGGCGACGGCGTGGGCGACGGCGCGGGCGGCGGTGCCGCCAAGGGCGGTCTCGTCGGTATCGCGATGCCCACCAAGTCGTCGGAGCGCTGGATCAACGACGGCGACAACATGGTCAAGCAGTTCCAGGCCAAGGGCTACAAGACCGACCTGCAGTACGGCGACAACGTCGTCGAGAACCAGGTCTCGCAGATCGAGAACATGATCACGAAGGGCGCCAAGCTGCTGGTGGTCGCCGCCATCGACGGCTCCTCGCTGACGAACGTCCTCCACAAGGCCGCCGACGCGAAGATCCCGGTGATCTCGTACGACCGCTTGATCCGTGGCACCGGGGACGTCGACTACTACGCGACCTTCGACAACTTCAAGGTCGGTGTCCTGCAGGGCACTTACATCGTCGACAAGCTGGGCCTCGCGAGCGGCAAGGGCCCGTTCAACGTCGAGCTGTTCGCCGGCTCGCCGGACGATAACAACGCCACCTTCTTCTTCCAGGGCGCGATGAGCGTGCTCCAGCCCTACGTCGACCAGCGGAAGCTGGTCGTCCAGAGCGGTCAGACCGGCTTCAACCAGGTCGCCACCCTGCGCTGGGACGGCGGTGTCGCCCAGTCCCGGATGGACAACCTGCTGAGCAAGTCGTACACCTCCGCCCGGGTCGACGCGGTCCTCTCCCCCTACGACGGCATCTCCATCGGCATCCTGTCCTCCCTCAAGGGTGTCGGCTACGGCGGCTCGGGCAAGGCCCTGCCGATCGTCACCGGCCAGGACGCCGAGCTGGCCTCGGTGAAGTCCATCATCACCGGCGAGCAGACGCAGACCGTCTACAAGGACACCCGTGAGCTGGCCAAGGTCGCGGTGCAGATGGGCGACGCCCTGCTCACCGGCGGCAAGCCCGAGGTCAACGACACCAAGCAGTACGAGAACGGGGTCAAGGTCGTCCCGGCCTACCTGCTGCAGCCGGTCAGCGTCGACAAGGAGAACTACCAGAAGGTGCTGGTCGACGGCGGGCAGTACACCGCCGACCAGCTCAAGTAGCCCTCGGGCCCGCACCCAGGGCCGCACCAGAGCCGGGCGCGTGCGGGCGGGGAGGCCGACCTGACAGGCCCCCGCCCGTACCGCCCCTGTCGAACGGATGCACCATCATGGCCGGACCCGTCCTCGAGATGCGTTCGATCAGCAAGTCCTTCCCCGGTGTCAAAGCGCTCTCCGACGTCAACCTGAGCGTCGCCCCCGGAGAGGTCCACGCCGTCTGCGGTGAGAACGGCGCCGGAAAGTCCACCCTGATGAAGGTGCTCAGCGGGGTCCACCCGCACGGCTCCTACGAGGGTGAGATCCTCTTCCAGGGCGAGCCCTGCGCCTTCAAGGACATCCGGGCCAGCGAACAACGCGGCATCGTGATCATCCACCAGGAGCTCGCCCTGGTGCCGTACCTCTCCATCGCCGAGAACATCTTCCTCGGCAACGAGCACGCCACCCGCGGCGTCATCAGCTGGAACAAGACGCTCACCCACGCCAAGTCGCTGCTGCGGCGGGTCGGCCTGGACGAGAGCCCGCACACGCGGGTCGCCGACATCGGCGTGGGCAAGCAGCAGCTGATCGAGATCGCCAAGGCGCTCGCCAAGGAGGTCAAGCTGCTGATCCTGGACGAGCCCACGGCCGCCCTGAACGGCGAGGACAGCCGCAAGCTGCTCGACCTCATCCTGGAGCTCAAGGCCCAGGGGATCTCCTGCATCCTCATCTCGCACAAGCTGGGCGAGATCGCCCAGGTCGCCGACTCCGTCACCATCCTGCGCGACGGCCGGACCATCGAGACCATCGCGGTCGACGCCCAGGGCATCTCCGAGGACCGGATCATCCGGGGCATGGTCGGCCGCGATCTGGAGCACCGCTACCCGGAGCGCACCCCCGAGGTGGGCGAGGTCGCCTTCGCCGTCGAGGAATGGACCGTCCACCATCCGATCGACCATCAGCGCAAGGTCGTCGACGGCGTGTCGCTGGAGGTGCGGCGCGGCGAGATCGTCGGTATCGCCGGCCTGATGGGGGCGGGCCGCACCGAGCTCGCGATGAGCGTCTTCGGCCGCTCGTACGGGCGCTATGCGGGGGGCCGGGTCCTGCTGGACGGCAAGGAGATCCGCACCCGCACCGTCCCGGAGGCGATCGGCCACGGCATCGCGTACGTCACCGAGGACCGCAAACACCTCGGACTGAACCTTATGGACGACATCAGCCGCAACATCTCGCTGAGCGCGCTCGGCAAGGTCGCACGGCGCGGCTGGGTCAACGAGCACGAGGAGACCCGAGTCGCCGAGTCCTTCCGCACGACCATGAACATCAAGGCGCCCTCGGTGTTCGCGGAGACCGGGAAACTCAGCGGAGGCAACCAGCAGAAGGTCGTCCTCAGCAAGTGGATCTTCTCCGAGCCCGACGTACTGATCCTCGACGAACCCACCCGGGGCATCGACATCGGCGCCAAGGCCGAGATCTACACGGTGATCGCCGAACTCGCGGCCGAGGGTAAGGCAGTTCTGATCATCTCCTCCGAACTCCCCGAGCTGCTCGGCATGTGCGACCGCATCTACACGATGACCGAGGGCCGGCTCACCGGTGAGGTTGACCGCGGGGACGCGACCCAGGAATCACTCATGCGCCTCATGACCGTGAGCGCTGCGACCGAGAACGAGCAGGTGTAAGGCATGGCCCAGACAGAGACCACGGACACCACGGACACTCCGGGCAGCACGGACCTCAAGACGGCCCTGCCCGCCAAGCCCGGAGGCCGTGGCGGCGTCGGCCCCCTGCTGGTGCGGGCGCTGCGCGGCAACATACGCCAGTACGGCATGCTGGTCGCGCTGGCGCTGATCGTCGCGGTGTTCCAGATATGGACCGACGGCATCCTGCTCCAGCCGCTCAACGTCACGAATCTGATCCAGCAGAACAGCTACATCCTGATCCTGGCCATCGGCATGATGATCGTGATCATCGCCGGGCACATCGACCTCTCCGTCGGCTCGCTGGCCGCCTTCGTCGGCGCCGCCGCGGCCGTGATGATGGTCAGGCACGACGTGCCGTGGCCGCTCGCGCTGGCCGCCGCCCTGCTGATCGGCGCGGCCGCCGGTGCCTGGCAGGGGTTCTGGATCGCGTACGTCGGCATCCCGTCCTTCATCGTCACGCTGGCCGGCATGCTGCTGTTCCGCGGCGGGACGCAGATCGTGTTGCAGGGCCAGTCGGTGGCGCCCTTCCCCAAGGGCTTCCAGGAGATCAGCAGCGGCTTCCTCCCGGAGGTCGGCCCGCGGACCGACTACCACAACCTCACCCTGCTGCTGGGGCTCGCCGTGCTCGTGGTGGCCGTCCTCCAGGAGGTCAGGGGCCGCCGGCAGGCCGCCCGCTACGGCCTGGAGCTGCTCCCGCTGGGCTTCTTCCTGGCCAAGCTGGGCGCCGTCGCCGCCGCGGTGCTGGTGTTCACCCTGCTGCTGGCGAGCTACCACGGCTTCCCGATCGTGCTGCTGATCCTGGGCGTGCTGCTGGTCGCCTTCGGCTACCTCATGCGCAACTCCGTCCTGGGCCGCCACACCTACGCGATCGGCGGCAACGAGGCCGCGGCGAAGCTGTCCGGCGTCAAGAGCAAGCGGGTCGTCTTCCTCGCCTTCGTCAACATGGGCGTGCTGGCCGCGCTGGCCGGCATGGTCTTCGCGGCGCGCCTCAACGCGGGCACGCCGCAGGCCGGCATCAACTTCGAACTGGAGGCGATCGCCGCCGCGTTCATCGGTGGCGCCTCGGCCTCCGGCGGCGTCGGCACCGTGCTCGGCGCCATCATCGGCGGCCTGGTGCTCGGCGTGCTCAACAACGGCATGTCGCTGGTCGGCATCGGCACCGACTACCAGCAGGTCATCAAGGGCCTGGTGCTGCTGGCCGCGGTCGGATTCGACGTCTACAACAAGCGCAAGGCCGGTTCCTGAGCCTGTTCCGCCCGGGTCCGGCCGCGCCCCGCGGGGGTGCGGCCGGACCCGGTTGTCACTGCTGGTGGAAGGTGGCGTCGCCCTTGGCCAGGGTCGTGCCGACGGGCTGTACGTCGAGCTGGAAGTCGTAGTGCAGAAGGTACTGGCCCGCCGTGCCGTACGACTCGTAGGAGACGCCCGCCGGGTCCGCGAGGCCGGCGCGCTGGTAGAAGCTGGCACTGTCCTTGAAGGCGGTCGTGCCGTCGTTCCTCTCGACCCAGACCGCGCCGTTCCTGCTGTGCAGGTAGTAGCCGGGGAAGTTGGCGGACTCCAGCGAGACGGTGCCGCTGCCGGACAGCCCGGGCACGGTGCGGAACTGCGAGTCCGCCAGGTTGGTGACGTCCGCCTCCAGCTTCCCCCATCGGGGCGCGGAGTGGGCCGACCGTGTGGAAGCCAACCGGGCCGTCGCCTACCGCATCCACTACGACACCGGTCGGGACCGCTGGTACCTGACCGCCTCCTGGCAATACCCGCCCACCCAGAGCATCCCGATCGAATCGGCCCTCGCGCACGGTGTGATCGGCGTCGACACCAACGCCGACCACCTCGCCGCCTGGCGCCTCGACCGGCACGGCAACCCGACCGGTGCACCGCGCCGCTTCCACTTCGACCTCACCGGCACCGCCGGCCACCGCGACGCCCAGGTCCGCCATGCCCTGACCGGGCTGCTGCACTGGGCCAAGACCTGCGGCGTCACAGCGATCGCGGTCGAAGACCTGGACTTCGCCGCGGAGAAGACCCGCGAGAAGCACGGCCGCAAGAAGCGCTTCCGGCAGCTGATCTCCGGCATCCCCACCGGGAAGCTGCGCGCTCGCCTGACCTCCATGGCCGACCAGACCTGCATCGCCATCATCGCCGTGGACCCGGCCTACACCTCCAAGTGGGGAGCCCAGCACTGGCAAAAGCACCTCACCAGCAAGAACCGTAAGACCACCCGTCACGATGCCGCGAGCATCGCGATCGGCAGGCGCGCCCAAGGGCACCCGATCAGGCGACGGACGGCACCGCCCCACGACGACCAGAGCGATCGTCGTGGGCATCGGACCGTCCAGGCCCGACCGGAAACCCTTGGACGTGAGGAACCCCGCCCCCACATCCCCGGACCGCGGACACGATCCGCCGGGACCGGATGCGGAGCGAACGCGGGGAACCAGTGTGCCCAAGACCGTCCGGGGCACGCGGCTGAGCACAGGTCCTGGCAACAGGACTCACTCCCGCTCAGTCCTTAGGAACGGTAAGCGGGGTGGTGCGGGGAGTCGGGGAAGTGCTGGGTCTCCAGCGCGATGCCGGCGAAGGCTCCGTAGGCTGCCCCGCCGGGGCCCGTCACCGAGCCGTCGAAGAGCTGCCCGGTGTAGATCTGCAGACCGGGCTCGGTGGTCAGGCACTCCAGCCGCCGCCCGCTCGCCGGGTGCCGCAGCACCGCCACCGGGCGGGGGCCCACGCCTGGGTGCGGGCGGAGCACCCAGTTGTGGTCGAAGCCGCCGCCGGCCAGTCGCAGCTGCGGGTGGCCGGCCGTGATCCGCTCGCCCACCTCGCGCGGCTCGGTGAGGTCGAACGGGGTGCCCTCGACCGGGAAGTGCGGGCCGTACGGGATCAGCTGGCCGTCCACGGGCGTGTACTGGTCCGCCCGGATCTGGAGTACGTGGTCGAGGATCGACCCGCTGCCCTCGCCGGCCAGGTTGAAGTAGGCGTGGTTGGTCAGGTTGACCACCGTGGGCGCGTCGGTGGTGGCCGCGTACGCGACGGTGAGCGATCCGGCGCCGTCCAGCAGGTAGGTCACGCTGAGGCTCAGTCCGCCGGGGAAGCCCTGGTCGCCGTCCGGGCTGTGCAGTGTGAGGCGGACGCCGACGCGGTCCGGCTCGCGTATCTCGGTGGCGTCCCAGACGCGCGCGTCGAAGCCTTCGGGGCCGCCGTGCAGGGTGTTGCCGTTCGCTTGGGTCAGGAGCCGGTGGACGGCTCCGTCGACGGGCAGTTCACCGCCCGCGATGCGGTTCGCGTAGCGCCCGATCGTGGCCCCGAAGTACTTCGCCTCGCCGAGCATGTCCGCCACGCCCGCCACGCCCAGCACGAT
This sequence comes from Streptomyces sp. ISL-87, assembly GCF_018614095.1. Taxonomy (GTDB): domain Bacteria; phylum Actinomycetota; class Actinomycetes; order Streptomycetales; family Streptomycetaceae; genus Streptomyces. The sequence continues at coordinate 20,057 of NZ_JAGGOY010000024.1, forward strand.
GTCGGCGCGCTGCCCGTCCCGGTCCGGGGCGTACAGAGCCTGGAGCCGGGCACCGAGGCTGAGCACTCCGCCGTGACGGCGCGCTCGGCGCCGAAGACCCAGCGGTCGACGACTCGCCCGTCCGGGAGGGTCGCGTACGGCTCACGGCGGATCGTCAGCGATCCGCCGTCGAGGCGGGTGGGCGCGTCGGTCATGGCTTTGCGTCACTCCGATTCGGGGGACGGGGAGGGCGGCGCCTGCGGCGGCGACAGCCCGGACGCCGCCCGTCAAATGGATGGCGTCAGAAGCCCTGGGCCAGCCGGTGGTACGCCTGGTTCCAGCGGATCTCCTTGGTGAACTGACGGATCGTGGTGTCCGCGTCGATGACCAGCAGCTCGGTGGCGAGGATGTCGGCGAGGTCACCCAGCTCCTCGGACCCGATCGCGCTGGACAGCACGGTGTGGTGGGGCGCGCCGGCGGTCAGCCAGGCCTCGGTCGAGGTGCGCAGGTTCGGTCGCGGCTGCCAGACCGCCCGCGCGACGGGGAGGTTGGGCAGCGGCTCGACGGGCTCGACCACGTCGATCTCGTTGGCCACGAGGCGGAACCGGTCGCCCATGTCGGCGAGCCCGACGACGACCGCGGGACCGGTCCGGGCGTCGAAGACGAGGCGGACCGGGTCCTCGCGGCCGCCGATGCCCAACGGGTGGACCTCGCAGGACGGCACGTCCGATGCGATGGTCGGGCAGACCTCCAGCATGTGCGCGCCGAGGATCAACTCCCGCCCCGGCTCCAGGTGGTAGGTGTAGTCCTCCATGAAGGACGTGCCCCCCGGCAGCCCGGCGGACATCACCTTGAGCGTGCGCAGCAGGACGGAGGTCTTCCAGTCGCCCTCGCCGCCGAACCCGTAGCCGTCGGCCATCAGCCGCTGTACCGCCAGGCCGGGCAGCTGGCGAAGGCCGCCGAGGTCTTCGAAGTTGGTCGTGAAGGCGTTGAAGCCGCCGTCCGCCAGGAAGCCGCGCAGGCCGAGTTCGATCCGCGCGGCGTAGCGCAGTGAGTCGTGCCGGTCCCCGTCCGCGCGGAGCTCGGGCGCGAGGCGGTAGGTGTCCTCGTACTCCTTGACCAGTTCGGTCACGTCGGCGTCGGTGGCCGCGTCGACGGCCTCGACCAGGTCGTTGACGCCGTAGGTGTTGACCGAGACGCCGAAGCGGAGCTGGGCCTCGACCTTGTCGCCCTCGGTCACGGCGACGTCGCGCATGTTGTCGCCGAAGCGCGCCAGCCTGAGGCTCCGCAGCTCGGCGCGGCCGGCCGCGGCCCGGGCCCAGGAGGCGATCCGGGCGGCGACCGAGGGGTCGCTGACGTGTCCGGCGACGGTCTTGCGGGCGACGCCGATCCGGGACTGAATGTAGCCGAACTCGCGGTCCCCGTGGGCCGCTTGGTTCAGGTTCATGAAGTCCATGTCGATCGACGCCCATGGCAGTGCGACGTTGGCCTGGGTGTGCAGGTGGAGCAGCGGCTTGCGCAGTGCGTCCAGGCCCGCGATCCACATCTTCGCCGGGGAGAAGGTGTGCATCCAGGCGATCAGGCCGATGCAGGCGTCGTCGGCGTTGGCGTCGAGGCAGACCCGCCGGATCGCGCCGGCGTCGGTGAGTACGGGCTTCCAGACGATGTTCACCGGGATGTCGCAGTCGCCGAGTGCGTCGGCGATCCGGCGGGACTGCTCGGCGACCTGACGCAAGGTCTCTTCGCCGTACAGTCCCTGACTGCCTGTCAGGAACCAGACTTCGCGGCCCTCTAGTGCCTTCAGTGCCTTCATGGGGGCGTGTGTCTCCTTAGCGGGCAGCGGGCTGCTGGCCGTACACGTTCTGGTAGCGGTGGTTGAGGCGGTCGATGTCGTCCTGCGCTATCGGCAGGGGCTCGCCGAGCTGGCGGGAGATGTGGACGGTGCGGGCGACGTCCTCGCACATCACGGCGGCCTTGACGGCGGCCCTGGCGTCCTTGCCGATGGTGAAGACGCCGTGGCTCTTCATCAGGACGGCCGGCGAGCGGTGGCCCCGGAGGGTCTCGACGATGCCCCGGCCGATGGAGTCGTCGCCGATCAGGGCGAACGGGCCGACGGGGATCTCGGCGCCGAACTCGTCGGCCATGGCGGTCAGTACGCAGGGCACCGCCTCAGCGCGCGCGGCCCAGGCGCTCGCGTACGTCGAGTGGGTGTGGACCACTCCGCCGACCTCGGGCATGTGGCGGTAGACGTAGGCGTGCGCGGCGGTGTCCGAGGACGGGGACTGGTCGCCCTCGACGACCTTGCCGTCCAGGTCGCAAAGGATCATGTTCCCGGGCGTCAGCTCGTCGTACGAGACGCCGCTCGGCTTGATCACCAGCAGGTCCTCGCCGGGGACGCGGGCCGAGACGTTGCCGGCCGTCCAGACGACGAGGTCGTAGCGGACCAGCTCCTGGTGGAGGTCGCTGACCTGGCGGCGCAGCAGATCGATCGGTGAACTCATGGTCAGACCTCGCTCTTCTGGGCCGCGACCGGGGCGGCCTCCGGGTCGGCGTGCCGGGCGGTGAGCGCCGCGTTGCGGATGGCGCGAAGACGGTGGAGGAGCTTGTCGGGCCCGGTGCCGAAGTGGTCGTGCAGGGCGCGGTACTCGGAGTAGAGGGAGTCGTACGCGTCGGCGCGCGCGGTGTCCGGCTGGTAGGCGCCGCGCCGTACCCGGCCCATGGCCGCGGTCGCGGTGCGTACGTCCGGGTGGGCTCCGGCGGCGACGGCGGCGTGGATGGCCGAGCCGAGGGCCGGGCCCTGGGCGGACTCGGCGAGGGAGACGGGGCGGCGCAGCACATCGGCGTAGATCTGCATGAGCAGGGGGTTCTTCTTCAGCCCGCCGGTCACGATGAACTCGGTGACGGGGACGCCGCCCTGCTCCAGGGCGTCGACGATGGTGCGGGTGCCGAAGGCGGTGGCCTCCAGCAGGGCTCGGTAGATCTCCTCGGGGCGGGTGGCGAGGGTGAGGCCGACGATGACGCCGGAGAGGTGGTGGTCGACCAGGGTGGAGCGGTTGCCGTTCATCCAGTCGAGGGCGACCAGGCCGTGGCCGCCGACGGGCTGGTCGGCGATCTTGCGGGACAGCAGCTGGTGCAGGTCCTCGCCGGTGGCCGCGGCCTCGCCCCGGTAGTCGGCCGGCACGCCCTGGCGCAGCCACCAGGCGAAGATGTCACCGACCGCGCTCTGCCCCGCCTCGTACCCGTAGGCGCCCTCGACGATGCCGCCGTCGACGACTCCGCAGATGCCGGGGACGTCGGCGAGGACGGGGCCGTTCACGACGTGGCAGGTGGAAGTGCCCATGATGGCGAGGAGCTGCCCGTTCTCGACGGCCTGGGCGGCGGGGGCCGCCACGTGGGCGTCGACGTTGCCGGCGGCGACGGCGATGCCCTCGGGCAGTCCCGTCCAGGCGGCCGCCTCGGCGGTGAGGGAGCCGGCCCGCGTGCCCAGCGGCGACAGCGGATGCTCCAGCCGGGTACGCGCGAAGTCGGCGAAGCCGGGGTGCAGGGCGGCGAGGTAGTCCTCGCTGGGGTACTGGCCGTCCTGGTGGATGCCCTTGTATCCCGCCGTGCAGGTGTTGCGGGTCTCGACGCCTGCGAGCTGCCAGACGATCCAGTCGGCGGCCTCGATCCAGCGCTCGGTGGCGGCGTAGGTCGCCGGGTCCTCCTCCAGCACTTGGAGCGCCTTGGCGTACTGCCACTCGGCGGAGATCCTGCCGCCGTACCGGGAGATCCACTTCTCGCCGCGCTGGTGGGCGAGGTGGTTGATCCGGTCGGCCTGGCTCTGGGCGGCGTGGTGCTTCCAGAGCTTGGGCCAGGCGTGCGGGCGCACGCCCAGGGCGGTCTCGGCGAGCGGGGTGCCGTCGGCCCGTACGGGGAGGACGGTGCAGGCGGTGAAGTCGGTGGCGATGCCGATGACGGCGGCCGGGTCTATGCCGCTCGCGGCCACTGCGGCGGGGACGGCGGTACGCAGCACCTCGCGCCAGTCATCGGGGTGCTGGAGGGCCCAGTCGGGCGGCAGGGGCCGGCCGGTGGTGGGGAGTTCGTGCTCGATGACGCCGTGCGGGTACGCGTGGACGGCGGCGGCGAGCTCCTCACCGTCGCGTACGCGGACCACCACGGCCCGGCCGGAGAGAGTGCCGAAGTCGACACCGACGACATAGCTCTCCGTGGTCTGGGTGGGAGGAGTCACGGTCACTTCACATCCTTCGTACGGAGCCCCAGGAGGGCGAAGGGGCGCCGCAGGGCACCGTCGGGTGATTGTTAGCGTTAACAATTGGCATGTCAAGGGCGTGCCGCCCGCCAGGGAATCAGACCTTCCGGCGGCCGGCGATCAGACGCTGGAGCAGGATGAAGGCGAACAGCAGGGCGCCGACCACGATCCTGGTCCACCACGAGCTGAGCGTGCCCTGGAAGCTGATGACGGTCTGGATCAGGCCCAGTACCAGCACTCCCAGCGCGGTGCCGAGCAGGTACCCCGAGCCTCCGGTCAGCAGCGTCCCGCCGATCACCACGGCGGCGATGGCGTCCAGCTCCAGGCCCACCGCGTGCAGCCCGTAGCCGGAGAGCATGTAGAAGGTCAGCAGCACCCCTCCGAGCGCCGAGCAGAAGCCGCTGACCGCGTAGACGGTGATCTTCGTCCGCCGGACCGGCAGGCCCATCAACAGGGCCGATTGCTCGCTGCCGCCCAGCGCGTACACCTTCCGGCCCAGCCGGGTGTGGTGCAGGACCACGAAGGCGATCACCAGCACGGCCACCGCGATCAGCACGCTCGGCGAGACGAACAGGTCACCGGGCAGTGGAATCCTCGTCTGGGCGAAGGCCGTATAGGTCGGGTCGGTGAGGGAGATCGAGTCGATGCTGATCGTGTAGCAGAGGCCGCGGGCCAGGAACATCCCGGCGAGCGTCACGATGAACGGCTGGATCTCGAACGAGTGGATCACCCACCCCATCGCGAGCCCGGCGCCCGTCCCCACCGCCAGGACCAGCGGGATCACCAGCAGTGGCGGCCAGCCGTGCTGTTCCACCAGCCAGGCCGAGATCATCGTCGACAGGGCGACCATCGCGCCGACCGACAGGTCGATCCCCCCGGTCAGCACCACGAAGGTCATCCCGACCGCGACCACCAGCAGGAAGGCGTTGTCGATGAGCAGGTTGAGCAGCACCTGCCCGGAGAAGAAGCCCTCGTACTGGACGGAACCGGCGCCGAACATCGAGACCAGCAGGGCCGACGTGACCAGCAGTGGGATGTACGCGCGGCCACGGGCCGCCGCGATCGCGCTCACGCCCCCACCTCCATGTGCTCGGGCGTCACCGGCTGCGGACTCGTGCCGCGCCCGGACCGGGCCCGCCGGCGGGCGGCCTTGGCCCGGAAGGCGGGTGACTGGATCAGGCAGACCACGATCACCACGAAGGCTTTGAAGACCAAGGTGGTCTCCGGTGGGATGCCGATGGTGTAGACGGTGGTGGACAGGGTCTGGATGATCAGCGCGCCGATCACCGTACCGCCGAGCGAGAAACGCCCGCCGGTCAGTGAGGTGCCGCCGACCACCACGGCCAGGATGGCGTCCAGCTCGATCCAGAGCCCGGCGTTGTTGCCGTCCGCACTGGAGACGTTCGAGCTGATCATGAGCCCCGCGACCGCGGCGCACAGTGCGCTGAACACGTACACCAGGCCGATCAGGCCCATCGCCCGGATGCCGACCAGGCGGCTGGCCACCGGGTTGCCGCCGACCGACTCCAGCAGCAGTCCGAGCGCGGTACGGCGGGTCAGGAGCCAGGTCAGCAGGACGACCGCGCCCGCGAGCAGGATCGCGAACGGCATGGTCAGCCAGTAGCCGCCGCCGATCAGCTTGTAGGGCTCACTGGTGACGGTGACGATCTGGCCGTCCGTCACCAGCTGGGCGACGCCGCGCCCGGCCACCATCAGGATGAGAGTGGCGATGATCGGCTGGACACCGACCCTGGCCACCAGTACGCCGTTGGCCACCCCCAGGACGAGGGCTACCGCCAGCGCGATCGCAACCGCACCGAACACCGTGCCGGGGCTCGCCGGGTCGGCCGCCTCACTGATGTGGAGGCAGGCCAGCGCGCCCGCGATGGCGACGGTGGAGCCGACCGAGAGGTCGATGCCACTGGTCGCGATGACCAGCGTCATGCCCAGCGCCACGAGGATCAGTGGGGCGCCGAAGTGCAGGATGTCGATCAGACTCCCGTACAGGTGCCCGCCCTTGATCCGGACGGCGAAGAAGTCCGGAGTGAACACCACGTTGGCCAGCAGCAGGGCCGCGAGCACCACGGCGGGCCAGAAGAGGCGGTGCTTGGTCATGACCGGGCTCCGCTCGCGATCGTCGCCATGATGCGCTCGGGGGTGAGCGAGCCGTCGTTCGGCAGCTCGGCGACCAGCCGGCGGTCCCGCAGCACGGCCACCCGGTGACTGAGCCGCAGCACTTCCTCCAGCTCGGCCGAGATGAACAGCACCGACATGCCCTCCTGGGCCAACTCGGCCACCAGCTTCTGGATCTCGGCCTTGGCGCCGATGTCGATGCCCCGGGTCGGCTCGTCCAGGATCAACAGCTTCGGGTCGGTGAGCAGCCAGCGTGCCAGCAGCACCTTCTGCTGGTTTCCTCCGCTGAGATCGCGCACCAGCGCCTCGGGGTTGTCCGGGCGGATGTCCAGCGATTGGATCCAGCGCAGCGCGATCTCGTCCTGCTTGGCGCGGGGGAGCGGACGCGCCCAGCCGCGGGCCGCCTGGAGGGCCAGGATGATGTTCTCGCGCACCGTCAACTCGCCGACCAGTCCCTCGTTCTTACGGTCCTCCGAGCAGAAGGCGATCCCGTACGAGATCGCGGCGCCCGGGGTGCGCAGCGTGGCGGCGGCGTCCTCGATCCGCACCGAGCCCTGGGTGCTGCGGTCGGCGCCGAACAGCAGGCGGGCCGCTTCCGTCCGCCCTGACCCCAACAGGCCGGCCAGGCCGACGACTTCACCGGGCCGGATGGCCAGGTCGTACGGCTCGATCGCGCCGCTGCGAGCCAGGCCCTCGGCCCGCAGGAACGGGGTGGTGCCGGTCTGGGAGGCGGTCTGGGTGCTGGTCCGGGTGGCGGTTTCGTGGCGGCCCGACAGCTCTTCCAGGCTCGCCAGTTCACCGCCGATCATGCGGGCGACCAGGTCGGCCTGGCTGAGCTCGCTAGTCGCGTACTCGCCCTCCAGCCTGCCGTTGCGCAGGATGGTCATCCGGTCGCAGATCTCGTAGATCTGGTCCAGGAAGTGGGAGACGAAGAGGATCGCCACCCCCTGGCCGCGCAATCGGCGTATCACGGTGAAGAGTTGCCGCACCTCGTCGCGGTCGAGGCTGGAGGTCGGCTCGTCCAGGATCAGCACCTTGGCCGAGACGTCCATCGCGCGGACGATCGCGACCAACTGCTGAACGGCGATCGAGTAGCTGTTCAGCGGGGCGGTGACGTCGATATCGAGATCGAGGTCGGCGACCAGGCGTGCCGCACGGGAGCGGAGCTCGGACCAGTGGATGAGGCCGAACCGGCGCGGTTCCCGGCCGATGAGGATGTTCTCCGCCACCGACAGGTTCGGACAGAGGTTCACCTCTTGGTACACCGTGCTGATCCCGGCCTGCTGCGCCTGCGGCGGGCCGGCGATGCGCACGGGCCGACCGTTCAGCACGACCTCGCCCCCGTCCGGCTCGTAGACGCCGGTGAGAACCTTGATCAGGGTGGACTTGCCGGCGCCGTTCTCACCCATCAGCGCGTGCACTTCGCCGGGGAAGAGCCGGAAGTCGACCCCGTCCAGTGCCACCACGCCCGGGAACTCCTTGCGGATCCCGTGCACTTCCAGGACCGGTCGCTGCTCGTGGTGCGCAGGCATCCGCCCCTCCTCTCATGGTCGGGACCCGGGGCGCCCGGCTCGGGGCGGGCCGAGCAGCCCCTGGTCACCGGGCCGGTCAGTACTGGCGGTTCGGCAGGGCGGCCGCAGCCTGGTCCTGGGTGAAGACGCCCTCCTCGGTCTTGATCCGGCGCGGCACCTGCTCACCGGCGTCGACCTTCTTGACCAGCTCCATCAGCTGGTCGCCGAGGAGGGGGTTGCACTCGACGAGGACGTTGATCTTGCCCTGGCTCATCGCGGTGAAGGCGTCCTTGACGCCGTCCACCGAGATGATCTTGATGTCTGTGCCGGGCTTCTTGCCGGCCTCCTCGATGGCCTGGATGGCGCCGAGGGTCATGTCGTCGTTGTGCGCGTAGAGCACGTCGATCTTCGGCTGGGACTTCAGGAAGGCCTGCATGACCTCCTTGCCCTTGGCGCGTGTGAAGTCACCGGTCTGGGAGGCCGTGATCTTGAACTTGGCGTCGGTCTTGATGACGTCGGCGAAGCCGGACTTGCGGTCGTTGGCGGGGGCGGAGCCGGTGGTGCCCTGCAACTCCACGATGTTCACCGCGTCGCTCTTGCCCTGGTACTCCTTCACCAGCCAGTCGCCGGCCTTCTTGCCCTCCTCGACGAAGTCCGAACCGAGGAAGGTGGCATAGAGCGACTCGTCCTCGGAGTCGACCGCGCGGTCCGTCAGGACGACCGGGATGTGGGCGGCCTTGGCCTCCTTGAGTACGGTGTCCCAGCCCGACTCGACCACCGGCGAGAAGGCGATCACGTCCACCTTCTGCTGGATGAACGAGCGGATGGCCTTGATCTGGTTCTCCTGCTTCTGCTGGGCATCGGAGAACTTGAGCGTGATCCCGGCCTTCTTGGCCGCGTCCTGCACGGACTTGGTGTTGGCCGTGCGCCACCCGCTCTCCGCGCCGACCTGCGAGAAGCCCACGGTGAGCTTGTGGCCGGAGCCCTTGCCGTCGGTCGAGCCGCCGCTCCCGGTACCGCAGGCGGACAGAACGGCGACCATCGCGCCGGCGACCAGGGTCGCCGCAGCTCTCTTGGACATCTTGGGATTCCTCTCGGGGTGGGGAGGCCGCTCCTGGCGCGGACGGATCGACTGCGTACGGGTCGACCGGAGGCCGACTGACCGCAGGTCGATCGACAGTGGAGCCGGCCGGCGGGCGCGGGAGGCGGTTGGACACCACCGGGGGCGGTGGGCCCCCGGTGTGGCGTGGTGCAGGCGGCGGTGCGGTCCGCAGTGGTCCGTGTGAACGGGATGTGGCCGTGCCGTTGCGGTTGCCGTTTCGCTTGAGTGTGATTGTTAGCGCTCACAATTCAGCGGACAAGGGGCCCGGCGCGCCGTTACCCAATCTTGACCACGTTCCCGCGCCGTCCCAGCCCGACCCTGGGCGGCGGCGCGGGTCGGGCCCCAACCCAGGTCGACGGCCCGCGACTTGCCTCGTGTCAGAGCGTCGCTCGGTGCGTCCGCGCGCAGCCGGCTACCGGCGAGCCGCCGGGCCCGCGCTGCGGCGCAGCACCATCTCCGGCGAGATCAGCACATGGCTGCGGGCATGGTCAACGCCGGCCAGCTCCTCCACCAGCAGCTCAAGAGCGCGGCGCCCCAACTCACCGAAGTCCTGACGCACGGTGGTCAGCGGCGGCGCGAAGTACGCGGCCTCCGGAATGTCGTCGAACCCGACCACACTGATGTCGCCCGGGATCGCCCGGCCCGCCTCATGGAACGCCCGGAGCAGGCCGAGAGCCATGTGGTCGTTGGCGCAGAACACCGCGGTGACCAGCGGATCCTCAGCGATCCGCAGACCGGCCTCGTATCCGGACCGCGCGCTCCAGTCGCCGCTCTGCACCGGCGGCACCTCGGCACCGCGGGCCTCCAGGGCCCTGCGCCAGCCGTCCTGCCGGGTCTTGGTCTCCAGCCAGCCGGAGGGGCCGGCGACGTGGTGCACCGTGGCGTGCCCGAGGTCGAGCAGATGCCGGGTGGCGGCCAGCGCGCCCGACTCGTTGTCGACGGCGACCATCGGTACCCGGGACTGGCTGCCCGACCCGACGGCGACCACGGGCACCGCGCTGGACAGCTTGGCCACCGCGCTCACCGCCGAGATCTGCGGCGCGATGACGACGATGCCCTCCACACCCTGGTCGCGGAGCCGGTCCACCGCCTCCTGGACCGAGCGGCTGTCCAGCGAACGCAGGCTCGCGACGCTGACGAAGTACCCCGCACTGCGCGCGGCCTGCTCGATCCCGTCCAGCATCGACGCGGGCCCGTAGAGGGCGCTGCCGAAACTGACGACGCCGAGGGTCTGGGAGCGCCGGGTGACCAGTGCGCGGGCTGCCGAGTTGGGGCGGTAGTCCAGTTCCCGGATGGCGGCGAGCACCCGGTCCCGGGTGTCGGGCCGGACGTGCGGTGCCCCGTTCAGCACCCGCGACACGGTCTGGTGGGACACGCCGGCGACCCGCGCCACGTCCGCCATCACAGGCTGGCGGGACTCCGGCTCGGTGCTTGCAGTTCCCACTCAAGGCCCCCTCATCGGTCATATCGGTGCGGATCGGCTGCCGGTCGGTGTCTACGAGTGACGGCGCTCAGCGGCGGCACCCCCTGGCGGTGCCCGGCCGGTGACGCAGGGCCGCGCAGACACTACGACTGTCTCATGAGCGCTGACGACAGTGTATTTGTTCACGATCACATAACGTCGCCCATCGTGATCACCGTTGCCCTGCGTACGCTTTCGCGCCGGTCGAACCGGAGGAGGGCTCAACGTGAGCCTCGGCCGCTGCCCGCGACGAAAGCGGCCAGGAGCGCGGCGATGGCCGCCCAGACGATGCCTTCACCGCCGGCGTGCTGCCATCCCAGCAAGCCGAGTACGAGCCCGATGACGGCGCCGGTCCAAAGGGCGCGGGCATCGCTGAGGAACGCCCACTGGTACCTGGCGCTGCCGGGTTCCCTGAGCTCCGCGAGCGCCGTCCTGATCACGAGGCCTGCCAGGACGATCGCGGCGACCAAAAGGGTCGGCTCCACTGCTCCTCCGTCCGTCAGTTGCGCCCGGAGCTGATCAAGTCCGCGGGGCGCTCGTAGATGCCGGGGGATGCCGTCCCGCGTTCGCCTCCAGGTTCTCCTCTTCGAACGGGCGGCGGTAGACGCGGCTCGCCGGGGAGGCGGTCTCGCCTGTCACGTTCGTCATCGACGCCGCCGGTGTGCTGCGGCTGGCGCCGCGCCGGAGCGAGCACGTGGTGTGTGCCGGTGGAGGAACGGTTCTGGGGGCCGGGGAGATGAGCTTCCGAGAGGAGTCCGGGCAGTGGATGGTCAGCGAGGTCAGCAACCAGTCGACCGGATATTGCCCGGACCTCAGCTCGTGGCCGGCCGTCGCAGACGCCTTGGACGCAGCCGGGATCGAGCACCCCGTCGGCTTCACCCACGAGGTGGTGTTCCGTCGCTGTCCGGCCTGCCGTCACCTCAACATTGTGCGGGAGGAGGACTTTGTCTGCGTCTTCTGCGATGAGGCACTGCCGCACGAATGGAACGTGGACGTGTGCACTGAAGGCTAGTGCCGTGGCACTGGGTAGGCGGCCCGGCCGAGCGGCGGTGCAACTTCCCGGCCCTCCCAGGAGGCGGCTGGGGAGGGCCGGGGTTGAGACACTTGACCACCGCGCTGCGGGGATGGTCAAGCCTGCGCCCCGGCGAGTGCCGGCTCCTCGTGTTCGCAGGTGGCGTCGATGCCGTACGTCTCCCAGGTGGGGAACGGGTCGTGCGAGGGTGCGGATTCCCCCTCGGCCAGCAGGCATGCGGTGAGCGCGGCCCGCAGGGCTTCGGGGCGCAGGCCGGTGCCGATGAAGACCAGTTCCTGGCCCTGGAGGTCGTACGGGGTGCGGGCTCCGGAGGGTTCGAAGCGTGCGACGGCCCCGGCCTGGGACCACAGCCCGGTCACGGTCGGGCGGCTGGCCAGCCAGAAGAAGCCCTTGGATCGCAGGATCTGGCCGTAGGTGCCGCTGTCCATGCCCTTGGTGACGAACGTCCACAGGCGGCCTGGGTGGAAGGGCCGGTCGGAGCGGAAGACGATGCTGGAGATGCCGTATTCCTCGGTCTCCGGCACATGGTCGCCGTTGAGTTCCATGACCCAGCCAGGTGCCTGCTGGGCGCGTTCGAGGTCGAAGAGGCCGGTGCCGAGGACGTCGCCGAGCTGTACGCGCCCGCGGGTGGCGGGCACGATGCGGGCGGCCGGGTTGAGCCGGCTGAGCGCCGCCCGCAGGCGGACGGCCGTTCCGCTGCCGACGAGGTCGAGCTTGTTGAGGACGATGACGTCGGCGAATTCGATCTGGTCCATGAGCAGGTCGCTGACGGTGCGCTCGTCGTCCTCGTACTGGTCCAGGCCGCGTTCCGCGAGGCCGTCCCCACCTGTGAGTTCGGGGAGGAAATTGGCGGCGTCGACCACGGTGACCATGGTGTCGAGGCGGGCAAGGTCGCCGAGCGTGGCGCCGTCGTTGCGGGGGAAGGCGAAGGTGGCGGCGACCGGCATCGGTTCGGAGATGCCGCTCGACTCGATGAGGAGGTAGTCGAAGCGGTCCTCGCGGGCGAGGCGGTCGACCTCTTCCAGGAGATCGTCGCGCAGGGTGCAGCAGATGCAGCCGTTGGTCATCTCGACCAGGCGTTCCTCGGTCCGCGACAGGGCGGCTTCGCCGCCGCGCACGAGCGCGGCGTCGATATTGATCTCGCTCATGTCGTTGACGATCACGGCGACCCGCAGGCCCTCGCGATTGGTCAGGACGTGATTGAGCAGGGTGGTCTTGCCCGCGCCCAGGAATCCGGAGAGGACCGTTACGGGCAGTCGTGCGTCGTTCGTCATGCCGGATCAGCTCTCGGGGCGGAGCAGGCCGCGTTCGTACGCCTTCACCAGGCGCTGGGGGACCTGGTACACGGAGCCGTCGACCGTGATCGGTACGAGCTGCGGGGTGGTGGCCTTCCACTGCGCGCGGCGGTGGCGGGTGTTGCTACGGGACAGCTTCCGCTTGGGTACGGCCACGGGGGTCCTCCTGAATCGGTGGTGAGGGGTGACGGGAGGACTCTACATGAAAATGAATGTCATTAGACGTTCCTTCGGTGGGGCCGTGCCGACGTGCCCGAAGACCGCCTCGCGCAGCAGCGCGAGGCGGTCGCCGTGGGCGAGATCGTTCGGTTACCCCGGTTACCAGGAGGACTTGGTTACTCCGGGCAGGAATCCCGCGTGCGCCTGCTGTCGTGCCCGTACCCGGGAGAGCCCGAACTTGCGCAGGTAGCCGCGGGGGCGGCCGTCCGTGCTGTCGCGGTTGCGTACCCGCGTGGCGCTGGCGTCGCGCGGCTGTCGGCGGAGCTCGGCCAGCGCGGTCTCCCGTTCGGCTGCCGTGGAGGACGGGCGGCGGATGGTCTCCTTCAGTTCGGCCCGACGCGCGGCGTACCGCTCGACGGTCGCCTTGCGCTTCTCGTTCTGCGCGATCTTGCTTTTCTTCGCCATCAGGCCTTCCCCCCTCGTGCGCGGATCCGGGCCACGGCCGCCTCGATGCCGATGGCGTCCACGGTCTTGATCGCCTTGGTGCTCAGGGTCAGGCGGATGTGGCGGCCTTCGCTGGGCAGCCAGTAGCGCCTGCGCTGGGTGTTCGGGTCGAAGCGGCGCGAGGTGCGCCGGTGGGAGTGGGAGATGGTGTTGCCGAATCCCGGCTTGGCGCCGGTCAGTTGGCAGTGGGCTGACATGGGTGGTATCGCCTCTCGGTGCGGTCGACCGTATTGGAAATGGAAACCATTGTCATATACTAGCCGCATGGCACGCAACGAACTCCGCCCGATCATCAAGCTCCGCTCCACCGAGGGCACCGGATTCACCTACGTCACCCGCAAGAACCGGCGGAACAACCCCGACCGGCTGGTGCTGCGCAAGTACGACCCCGTCCTGCGCCGCCACGTCGACTTCCGCGAAGAGCGCTGAGCCCTGCCCTGCCCTGCCCCTTCCCCTTCCCCTTCCCCGAGCCCTTCGAGAGGTCCCTGCCATGAAGCCCGGCATCCACCCCGCCTACGGCCCCGTCGTGTTCCGCGATTCCGCCTCCGGCACCGCGTTCCTCACCCGCTCCACGATGACCAGCGACAAGACCGTCGAATGGGAGGACGGCAACACCTACCCGGTCGTGGACGTGGAGATCTCCTCCGCCAGCCACCCCTTCTACACAGGCACCGCCCGGGTTCTGGACACCGCCGGCCGCGTCGAGCGATTCGAGCGCCGTTACGGAGCCCGGTGATGGAGGAAGAGCACAAGCTCCCCGTCGTGATCGTCGCCGGCATTCATGCCGATGCCCGCAGGCAGGTCGTCGACCACCTCCTGCGGGCCGTCCCCGGGAGTGTGGCGCTCCACCACGACCTCACAGGGGCCGCCGACGGCGCCGTCCGCCGCCTCGTCCGCGACGCCTCCGGCGACCTCTCGCACGGTGAGACGCCGTTGGTCAACGACTGCGCGTGCTGTGCACTGCGCGAAGACCTCGTTCCGGAACTGGAGCGGCTGGCCGGCAGCGGCCTGACCCGGCTGGCCGTGGTCGAGCTGTGGGATTCGGTCGAGCCGAAGGCCATGGCGGAGGTGATCGCCGGGCACGGCGGAGAGGCCCTGACGCTGACGAACGTGATCACCGCCGTGGACCCCGCGCTCGTACTGCCCTACCTCGCCAACGGCGACGACCTGGCCGAGGCCGGGCTTGCCGCGGCTCCCACCGATCAGCGGACCGTCGGTGACACTTGGGCCCGCCAGCTGGAGTACGCGCCCGTCGTCGCCGTCGTGGACAGCGACGACGACGCCGACGAGGAGGACCACGCCCTCCTCGCGCAGCTGCACCCCACCGCCCGTCGCGTGCCCGTCGGTTCCGGCGAGCTCGCGCAGGTCGCGTTCGACGGCTTCGACGTCGAGGTGGCTGCGGCCGCCCAGCATCCGGCCTGCGCGCTCCTGCCCCAGGAAGCGGACGAGGCGGGCGTCACCACACTCGTCTGGCGCCGCCACCGCCCCTTCCACCCCGAACGGCTGTACCGGGCGCTGGAGAACCTGTGCTGCGCCGCCGCCCGCAGCCGCGGGCGCTTCTGGCTCGCCGATCGCCCTGACACCCTGCTCGCGTGGGACGCGGCGGGCGGTGCGCTGTGCGTGGAGAGCGCCGGCCCGTGGCTGGCGTCCCTGCCCGACGCCGCCTGGGAGATGGTCCCGCCGATGCGCAGGGCGGCGGCCGCGCTCGACTGGCATCCCGACCACGGCGACTGCTGCCAGCACCTCGTCTTCACCTCGCCGGGCCTCGACCGCGACGGGCTGGAACGACTCCTCGACTCCTGTCTGCTGACGGACGCGGAATACACCTCCGGGCGCGAAGCCTGGAAGCGCCTACCCGCCGCCTTCGACTCCCTCCTCGACCCGGCCTGAGCCCTACAGCGCAGGCAAAACCGTGACGGAAACGTTCATCCAAGGAGAAGCATCCATGGCCCGACGCCACGAGCCCCGCAAGCCCGTCAAGTCCCGCCCCAACCCGCTCGACGTAGCCGGGATTACGTACATCGACTACAAGGACACCGACCTGCTGCGCAAGTTCATCTCCGACCGCGGCAAGATCCGCAGCCGGCGCGTCACGCGGATCACGGCCCAGCAGCAGCGAAAGCTCGCCGCCGCGATCAAGAACGCACGAGAGATGGCCCTGCTGCCGTACGCCGGCCGCTGACCACGCGCATCGGCCTGACACAGCAGGAGGGGAGGGCGGGGGTGCTCCGAGCACCCCCGCCCTCCCCTCCTGCTGTGTCATGGCTCAGGCCGGCACCGCCGAAGGGACACCAATGACGCGGACGCGCTGCTGCCGCACCTGGAGCGGCTGCAGGGGGCTCGGCTTCGACGGCGTGGTCTCCTCCTGCGACTACTACCTGCCGGTGGTGGCTCGCGTCGCCGAACGGCTGGGTCTGCCCGGTGTCGCGCCGGAGGCGGTCGAGGCCGCTTGCCGCAAGGACGCGACTCGCCAGGTGCTGGCGGCGGCCGGGGTGCCCGGCCCGCGTTTCGCGCTCTGCGCGGACATCGCGGAGGCGGAGGCCGCTGCCCTGGTGATCGGCCACCCGCTGGTCGTCAAGCCGGTGGACCTGTGCGCGGGGATGCTGGTCCGGGAGGTCGGCGACGAGCGTGAACTGGGCGAAGCCTGCCAGGCGTTGGCCGACTTCCCCGTCAACGCCCGGGAGCAGGAGCGAACACCTGTCGTCCTGATCGAGGAGCTCCTCGACGGTCCCGAGGTCAGCGTCGAGACCGTCTCGTACGGCGGTACGACGCACGTGGTCGGGATCACGGACAAGAGCATCGGCGGGGCGCCGGCCTTCATCGAGACCGGCCACATGTTCCCCGCGGGCATCAACGCCCCCTGGCCCGGGAGGCCGCGGACACGGCCGTACGGGCCGTCCGGGCCCTGGGGCTGGATCAGGTGGTCTGCCACACCGAGATCAAACTGACGACTTCGGGGCCGCGGGGTGCAAGGTGCTGCTGTTCGCGGCCGTCGAAGTGGCGGGGCATTCGGCACTGGAGGGCCGCACCATCGCCGAGTCCGTCCGTCCCGGCGCCTGGCGGGTCATCGCCCTGGACACCACGTCCCCGGACGATCGCCGCCCGGACCTCGCGATGGCCCCGGGCGGCGACGATGCCGCGCAGCAGCCCGCCCTCGTGTGGGACCTCCACCCCGGCTACGTCCTCAAGCCCCAGGACCGCTTGGTCCTGGCCGCCACGCGCCGTGGCCTGGCAGAGCTGCTCGGGCGCGGACGAGTGCGTACCTCAGGGTCCTGAGACCTGAGGGCCACCCTGACGATCGGTAGGTCCTGGAGCCAAGACGTCGCCTACGGCGATGCGGGAGTCGTGGACGGAGACGGCCAGGAGTAGTCGTAGGCGGGGGGATTCCACGGCTCGGGCGTGGGCTCCGGTTTGAAGGGGCCCGCCCGGTTGGCCATGAGCAACAGTATGGTTCCGGCGAAGAGCAGGCTGATGACGATCAGTGCTCGTCCCACCGGGTTGGCGGGGTTGTAGTAATAGCGCCTCGACCACTTGCTGCGCTTGAAGATCGGCTCATCGTCGTCGTACTGCACGGATGGTTCCTTTCGTGAGGTGGCTTACGCGAGGGCGAAGTAGCGCAGCCAGATGTAGAGGGCCGCGATGGCGGTGGTTGCGGCCGTGACGACCAGGCCGTATTTGGTGAACTGCCAGAAGGTGATGGGCTGGCGGTTACGTTCGGCGATGCCGAGGACGACGACGTTGGCGGAAGCGCCGATGGCGGTGGCGTTGCCGCCGAGGTCGGCGCCCAACGCCAGGGCCCACCACATGACGTGGTCGCTGTCGCCGCCCATCGACCGGACGAGGTCGCTGGTGATGGGAGCCATCGTCGCGACGTACGGGATGTTGTCGACCACCCCGGAGAGCACGGTGGAGGCGCCGAGCATGAGCATGGAGCCGCTCAGCTCCTGGCCGCCGATGGCGCTCGCCAGAGCGTCGGAGACCTCATTGATGACACCGGTGTCGATGAGGCCGCCGATCATGATGAACAGGCCGGCGAAGAAGGCGAGCGTGGGCCATTCGACCTCGGCCAGCACATCGCGGGTCTCCACGGTGGAGATGGCGACGAGGAGACCGGCGCCGAGGAGGGCGACGATGCTGGGTTCGTAATGCAGGACGGGGTGGAGGACGAATCCGGCGACGACGAGGGCGAGGACGATCAGGCCCTGGACGAGGAGCCGTGGGTCCTTGATGGCCTCCCTCTCCTCCAGTTCCGTGATCTCGGCGGCGCAGGTCTCGTCGTAGACGAAGGACTTGCGGAACAGCCAGCGGCACAGCCCGATGAGGACGACCACGAGCACCGCGCACAGGGGTGCGAGGTGGACGAGGAAGTCGTTGAAGGTCAGGCCGGCGCGGCTGGCGATGATGATGTTCGGCGGGTCACCGACGAGGGTGGAGGCACCGCCGATGTTGGAGGCCAGCACCTCGGCGATCAGGAACGGCGCGGCGGGCAGGTTCAGGCGTTCGCAGACCAGCAGGGTGACCGGGACGACGAGCAGCACGGTGGTGACGTTGTCGAGCAGGGCCGAGGCCATCGCGGTGATGACGATGAGCATGACCATGACCCGGAAGGGCCTGGCCTTGGCCTTCTTGACGGACCAGATGGCCAGGTACTCGAACATGCCGGTCTTCTTCAGCACGCCGACGATCATCATCATGCCCAGGAGCAGGAAGATGACGTTCCAGTCGACGCCGGAGTTCTCGGAGTAGAACGCCGAGACGTCGTCGGTCGCACCGATCGCCAGCATCAGGCCGGCGCCGCCGAGGGCGGCGGCGACCCGGTGGATCTTCTCGCTGATGATCAGGGCGTAAGTGCCGAGGAAGACGGCGATCGCCGCCCAGCTGTGCCAGTCGTTCACGGGGCTCCAGTCGTACGGGGGTCAGGGTGTCGGCGGAGTGACGTCGAGAAGCCGGTCGAGGAGATGCGTGGCCGTGATGACCCCGAGGAGCCGTGGGCCCTCTTTGTCCTGCTCGACCACGGCGACCAGCGGGCTGCGCTGCTGCGCCATGAGGGTCGCCACCTCCAGCGCGGTGTCGTCGGGCGCAGCCACGGGTGGCTGCGGGGACTTGGCCGGCAGGCACTCGCCGACGGTGCGTCCGCGCAGGGCCGCGCACAGCCCGTCGGCATGGCGTTCGTCGATGACCGCTGCCAGGGTCGGGTCCTCGAGGACGTACTCCGGCACCAGGACCCGGATCATCTGGGAGGCGGGCAGGATCGCTTTCGGGGCGCCCCGCCCGTCCAGGACCAGCAGCCCTGGCAGCCGGTGCTCGGCCATCAGCCGGGCTGCATCCAGGGCATCGGTGTCGGTGGTGACGCTCTCGTACTGGACTGCCAGGTCACGTGCGCGCATGGGCTGTTCCCTTCGCCTGGGGTTCGGTGTGGTGCTCAGCCTCGTCCGCGTCCGGGATGCCGACCAGGTCGTTGACGCGGAACATACGGGCGACCGGAACGTCTGTGCTGCTGTGCGCGATGATCGAGAACGCGATGCACACCGCGATCAGGGTGTAGGCCTGCTCGGCCTGCGGGATGCCGGACTGGAGTACCAGCAGCCCGTATACCACCGAGGCGAACCCCTTGGGCCCGAACCAGGCCGCAGCCAGCTTCTCCCGGCGGTCGAAGTGCGTCCCGATGAGCGACAGCAGCAGCGACGCCGGCCGGATCAGCGCGATCGCCAGAATCACGGCCACGTACCCGCCGAGCGGCAGGTCGCCGAACAGCCGCGGAGTCAGGAGCGCCCCGAAGACCAGTAGGGCCGCGAACTTGGCCAGCTCGGCGAGGGCTTCCCCGAGCGGCTCGAACGCGTGCTTGGACTCGGGCGATACGGAGGCCAGCACCGCGCCCGCCGAGAACGCGGCGAGGTAGGGGTTGGCGTGGGTGAGGTGGCAGGCCGCGTAGAGGATCACGCCGGTCGCCAGCGGCAGCAGAGGCTGGAGCTTCGGCTCGGCCCCCAGCAGCCGGAACCGTACGAGCCCGCTGACCAGCAGCGGCAGCACGACACCGAACGCGAGCCCGAGAGCCAGCTCAAGCACGATCTTCGACGCCGATGCCTCGGCCGAACCGGCAGCTGAACCGGCCGAACCCGCGGCCGGGCCGGCGGCCGCGATCAGGAGCAGCACGACGGGCAGCGCGAGGCCGTCGTTGATGCCGCTCTCCACGTTCAGCAGCTGCCGCAGCCGGGCCGGGACCTCCTTGCGCCCGACGATCGCCGAGGCGAACACGGGGTCGGTCGGCGCGAGTACCGCGCCCACGAGGAAGGAGGTCGTCCAGTCCAGCCCCACCAGGTAGTGCGTGACCAGCGCCATGAACACGAACGCGAGCGGCATCCCCAGCCCCAGTGCGCGTGCCGGGTTCTTCCAGGCGCTGCGCAGGGCGGGGAAGGAGACGTGCATGCCATCGGTGAACAGCACCGCGAACAGGGCGAGGTCGGCGGTGACGGCGACGATGTCGCTGTCCGGGGTGATGTGGATCAGCCCGAGGAACCCATCGCTGACCAGGGCGCCGCCGACGAGGAAGAGGAAGGAGGTGGAAAGGACCGTGCGGGCGGCGAGCCCGGACAGCAGCACCGCGACCAGCAGGGCCACACCGAAAACCGCGACAAGCACCATGACGAACGCCCCCGATCGGAAAAAGAGACCTATCCCTTGTTCGCCGACCAGGCTTCCCGGCACACCGCAACCGATCTTATGTGTTCTTGATGCGTCATTGACAGGACCTTGATGACCGGAAATCCGGCCCCGCCGTTGCCGGAGTCCGGCAACGGATTCGCGAGTCAATCGCCAAGGCCGCCCGCACCACGCTGGCGTGTCACAGATCCTTGGCAGGCCAGTCGAAGAGCCGGGCGCCGATGACGGCGGTCTGGAGCGTGTAGCGGTGGGCCGGGTCGGCGGGGTTGGCGCCCGTGAACTGGTGGATGCGCTCCAGGCGGTAGGTGAAGGCCCGCACGCTCAGGCTCAGCCGCCGCGCCGCCTCGGTCGCATTGCAGCCGGAGTCGAAGTACGCGATCAGCGTCTCCAGCATCGGGCCGGCCCCGCCACGCGCCTGCGTCAACGGCCCCAGCGTGCTCAGGACCAGATCGGCCATGGCTTGCCGGTCCCGCGTCAGGACCGGATACACCAGCAGATCGGAGGCGCGGAGCACCGGGTCCTCGATGTGCATGCGGTCGGCCAGTTCGAGCGCGTTCAGCGCCTCCTCGTAGGAATGGACGACCCCGCCCGCGCCCGCGTGCGGACGGCCGATGGCCACCCGGCCGCCGTCGGTGCCGGCGTGCGCCTGTTTGGCGAAGTACATGAGGACGTCGTCCTGGTCGGCCGGTGCCACGCAGATGAGGCGGCCTTCCTTCGTGGTGAGCAGGATCCGCCGGTTCCCGAAGCGTCCCACCAGGGCCCGTTCCACGCGCTGGACCGCCGGGTGGATGTCGTCGTACGCCTGCGCCCCCTCGGCGACCGCGACCGCGTGCGTGTGCGAGAGCAGCAGCCCGAACCGCTCGGCGCGTTCGGCAAGGCGGCCGGGATCGCTGCGGCCGTACAAGAGATCGTCGATGAACTCCCTCCGGGCCGCCTCCTCCTTCCGTACGGCCACCAACTGCGCCCGCTCGTGCCCTTCGGCGAGGGCGTCGACGACCTGCTCGACGGCGGCGAGCACCCGGTCGAGGGGTGCGCGGGGCAAGTCGGGGCAGGCGGTACGGGTGGTCGACAGGTGCTGTCGGACCAGTGCCCGCAGCCCGAATCCGGCCTCGGCAGCCCTCTCGCCCACCGCCCGGCGCGACTCCAGTTCTTCGCGGGTGAGTCGACGGCCGGTCTCGCAGACCTCGGCCAGGATCCGGACGAAGCCGTCGAGATGGTCCTCGGGTATGTCCCGCCCTGCCACGGAGTCTCCTGGATTTGATGCGCTGCTTGCGCGTTCTTGACGTACAGCCGTCAAGGGTGGCAGACCATCACGTTCAGTCCGCACTCGGCATCAAGATGCCGTGAAGACTGCCGCTGTCCGGCAATGCCGAAGGCTGTGCCCTCTTGCCAGGATGGGTGCGGGGGGACACGGGGGATGGTCCCGGTGCCGGGAAGCGGAAACGCCCCCGGCGCCGGCACCCACCCCGACGCCCCGGCCCGACAGGCAGCCAAGAACGAAGGGGCGGGAACAGTGCACGAGTTCATCGAGACCGCCCTGGAATTCCCCGCCGGGAGCTTCACCATCGCGCTTGCCGTGGTGGTCGCGTACCGGCTGATCGTCCTGTGCGGCTTCGTCGAGCACGACGCGTGGGAATCCGACGCCGGGTCCGGGTCCGCCGCTCTCGGGACGCTGGGGTCCCGCTCACCGTCTTCGCCTCGATGCTGATCGTCGTCGCCTTGTTCACCAGCCTCGCCGGCACCGCGCTGTCCGATCGTCCCGGCCTGGGCGGTGGCACCGCCTTCGTACTGCTCGCTCTTGCGCTGCTTGCCGCCCGCGCCGCCGCAGGCCTGCTTGTACGTCCGCTACGCGCCGTGTGTTCCAGCCTGACGATCCGCCGCCTTCGCGACAGGACTTAATCGGCGATCGAGCCCGTCCGGCATGGCTTCGACCTGGCCGTCGAGGCCACCGGCCGGGTCGACCAGCTCGCCCTCGCCGTCAAGTCCCTTGCCCCGGAAGGGATCTGCGAGTCCGCGGGCAACCACTTCCGGCCCGGCGAACTGCCCCTGCTCGACATGTACCTCACCGGCGTCACCCTGCGTATCGCCCGCGACAACGTCCGGGCCCACATCCCCGACGCCCTCGACCTCGCCCGCACCGGCACCGTAAGCCCCGCGCGGGTCGTCTCCCACGTCCTGGACTGGGAGCAGCTTCCGGAAGCGCTGCCCGAGAAACACCTCAAGCCCGTATTCGTCCGCGCCGACGCCTGACCGCATCCCGAGCCGCTCCGTCACGCTCTGCAACACACGAGGGTCAAGGTCTCGTGTCAGTGGGCGTGGCCGTCGTTGTGGGCGGTGGCTTGGGTGTGGGCTGGGTGGCGGGCCGCTTCCTCGCGCAGTCCGAGGAAGGCGAGGGCGGCGGCCACGAGGACGGCCAGGCCGACTCTACGAGGTGGTGGAGGATCCCCGCTCCGTGCTGGTGATGACCGAGGCCGGGCACACTCCGGCAGCGAGGCGGACTGCCGCGAGGTGCTCCTGCGGCGGCCGGGCGTTCAGCAGGACGACCAGGCCTTCGTCCTCGTCCTGGTCGAAGACCTCCGGGGCGGTCAGGGCGCACATTCCGGCACCGAGGCACCGGTCGCGGTCGCGGTCGACACGGACGTCCATGGGATCAGCCCTCGTCCCAGGTGACCGGCAACCGGTGCACGCCGTAGATGTTCATGTTGGTCCGCAGTGGTACTGCCTCGGCCGGCACGTCAAGGCGCAGCGTGGGGAACCGGTCGAGCAGCGCGGGCAGGGCCACCGTCATCTCGACGCGGGCCAGTTGCTGGCCCAGGCACTGGTGGATCCCGTGCCCGAAGCCAAGATGTCCCGTGGTGTGGCTTGAGAGGAGCGGCCGTTACCGCTTGGCCGTACGGCCGAAGGAAGAACGCGCCCAGACGTAGCCGACGAGGGTGAGGCCGATGCACCAGGCGAGCGCGGCGTACCCGCTGTTGCCGATCTCCGTGCCCATCAGCAGGCCACGCAGGGTCTCGATGACCGGGGTGAAGGGCTGGTACTCGGCGAACCAGCGCAGGCCGGTCGGCATCGAGTCGGTCGGGACGATGGCGCTGCCCAGGAAGGGCAGGAAGGTCAGCGGCAGGGGCGTGTTGCTCGCCGACTCGGGCGTCCTGGCCACCAGGCCGATGCCTGCGGACACCCAGGTCAGCGCCAGGGTGAGCAGGGTCAGCAGGCCCACCGCCGCGAGCCACTCGACGGGGGAGGCGTCGGGGCGGAAGCCGATGGCGAGCGCGACGCCGATCACCAGGGCGATGGCGACCAGTGTCTGGATGACACTGCCGACGACGTGCCCGGTCAGGAACGCGGCGCGCGAGATCGACATCGTACGGAAGCGGTTCACGATCCCCTCGGTCATGTCGACGCAGACGCCGACGGCCGTGGCGACCGCCCCGGCGGTCGCGGCCATGAGGATGATGCCGGGCGCGACGTAGTCGATGTACGTGCCGCCGCCGGTGGGAGCGCCGGAGATGCCGGCGCCGAGGGCGCCTCCGAAGGCGTAGTTGAACAGCAGCAGCATCATCACCGGCATGGCGACGACGGAGAGGGTCATCGTCGGATAGCGCAGGGCGTGCTTGAGGTTGCGCCGCAGCATGGTCATGGAGTCGCTGACGGCGTACGTGAGCGTGCTCATCGGGCCATCTCCGTGGTGGTGTCGGGGGTTCCGTGGCCGGTGAGCCTGAGGAACACGTCGTCGAGGTCGGGGGTGTGCACGGTCAGCGACTCGGCCCGGATCGCCGCGTCGTCGAGGACGTCGAGCACGGCCCGCAGGGTCGGGATGCTGCCGTCGCTGGGGATGCGCAGCGTGAGTTCCTCGGGGTCGCGTGCCGCGGCGCCGAAGCGGCGGGCGGCGACGTCGAGTTCGGCGAGGTCCGAGAAGCCCAGCTGGATGTGGCCGCCGGGGATGAGACGCTTGAGCTCGTCCGCGGTGCCTTCGGCGACCAGCCGTCCCCGGTCGAGGACGGCGATGCGGTCGGCGAGCTGGTCGGCTTCTTCCAGGTACTGCGTGGTGAGGAAGATGGTGACCCCGTCGTCGGCGACGAGCCCGCGGATGATCTCCCACATGGTGCGGCGGCTACGGGGATCGAGGCCGGTGGTCGGTTCGTCGAGGAAGATGATCCTCGGGTCGCCGACCAGGGTCATCGCCAGGTCGAGTTTGCGGCGCATGCCGCCGGAGAAGGTGGAGACGGGCTTGCGGGCGGCCTCGGAGAGCTCGAAGCGTTCCAGGAGCTCCGCCGCCCGGCGGCGGCCCTCGCGCCGGGGCAGATGCTGGAGGTCTGCCATGAGGAGCAGGTTCTCCTCCGCGGTGAGCAGGCTGTCGACGGCGGCGAACTGGCCGGTGACACCGATGGCGGCGCGTACGCCGTCGGGCCGCTCGGCGAGGTCGTGGCCGGCGACCCGTGCCTGCCCGGCGTCGGGCGCGATGAGCGTCGACAGGATCTCGACGGTGGTGGTCTTGCCGGCTCCGTTGGGGCCCAGGAGGGCGAAGATCGTGCCCTCGGAGATGCTCAGGTCGATGCCGTTCAGGACGACCTTGTCGCCGTACGACTTGCGCAGGCCGAGGGCGGAGATGGCGGGCGGGGCCGTTGCGGTGGCTTTGGCAGCCGGTATCGCGGTCATGGGTTCCGCTCTCCCTTCCGGGGAGGTCAGGCGCGACGGATCACGATGTCGCCGACGCCGGTACGGGCATGGATCTCGACGGTCTGGTCGGAGGCGCCGGGGCCTTCGGCGGCCCCGAGCGCGTTGCGGACCGTGCCGAACTTGGAGTTGACGTCCAGCCAGGCCGCGGTGGACTCGCGGATGCCGATCTCCAGGTCGCCGACGGCGGTCTGAAGCTGGATCACGCCCCGGGCCACGTCGTTGACGCTGATGGCGCCGTTGGCGGACTTGGCCTCGACCGAGGCGTGAGCGACGCCGACGGTGATGCGGCCGTTGGAGGAGTTGACCTTCAGGTCACCGGTGATCTCGCCGATCGTGGTCTCGCCGTTGCCGTTCTTGACGGTGGCGGCTCCCACGATCTCGCCCATGTCGATCCGGCCAGCGCCGTAGATCTCGGCGTTGCCTTCCGCCCGGTCGACGCGGATGTCGCCGTGGCTGGTGCGCAGGTTCGTGCTGCCCGCCTCGTCGAGCCGGATGTCGCCGAGCGAGGTCTTGACGCGGCACTCGCCGAGCGGTCCCTCGCAGATGTAGTCACCCATGGGGGAGGTGCTGCGGATGTGCGATCCGGCGGGAAGTTCGACGGTCACGTCGATCGATCCGTGCTTGCCGAACAAGCCACGCTTCTTGGGTCCCTTGACGGTGAGCGTGCCGTTGGCGTATGTGACGTTCGTCTGCTGGACCACCCGTACGTCGGCGTCATCGGTGCCATTGCTCGGCAGCACCTCGATGACCGTGTCCTGGCGCTTGCTCGCGGTGATCCGGACGTTGCCGACCTCGAACTCGAGGACCGCGGTGATGGGTTCGGGGGTTTCGTAAGAAGGCATGGCTGTCCCGTCCTCTTGACTCTGGAGTGTGTTTCCGCAGGTGGGGCGGCAGTGCGTGGTGAGGGAGTGAGGGGCTCCGGCTAGCGGACCCAGCCCCGGTAGCCCTGGCCGTGGCGCGGGGCACGGGTGGCCGGCTGGGCCGGTCCGCCGCCGCCCGGCTCCAGGGCGATGGCCACCGCCCGTACGAGCCAGGCGTTCACGGACAGGCCCTCCTGGCCGGCCGCGTCCTCCACCCGGGCCTTGAGGTGTGCCGGCAGCCGGAAGTTGATGCGGGCCGTGCCCCCCTCGTCGCCGTCGGCGGCGATTGGCGCCATCGGTGCCACTGATGGTGCCACCGCGGCCGTCACCTGGGCCGCCCCCTCGCCGGGCGCCTCCGGGGCGGGTGGCGCCGTCACGACGAACTCGGGGTCGAGCCCCCGCAGCCGCACGTCCACCGAGCCTGGTGCCAGTTCGCGGGTGATCTCGTCCGAGGCGGCAGAGAGCGCGTTCAGGAGGGTCAGCCGGGCGGCCGACTCCAGAGGCGCGGTCAGCCGCTCGGCCAGGGCGCGTGCTTCGTCCCCGCCGGCGCTCGCGGCGACCGCGAGCTCACTGCGGAGGTGATCGACGTAGGGGGTCAGGTCCATGGGAGTCATAGTGGCACCATCATGGCGCCATTGCAAGTCATTGTGGCGCCATGTGGCGCCGTGTGGTGCCATGTGTGGCCATGGTGGCGTCTTCGATGCCGCCACTGGGCGATGGCCCCTGTTCATCCGCGCACGACTGGACGCATGACTCGACGTTAGGGACCGAGGGCGGCCAGTGCCGCGCCGTCTCCGTGCGTGGGCGGGCGTACGGCGATGCCGCGTGGCGGCCGGCCGGTGACGGCGGGGCGCGTGGTGGAGGTAGACCATGCGTTCCCAGGCATCGAACCGGGGGCGCGTCAGTGGCGTCGGCGCGGCCTTGAGCAGGGCTTCGAGGCTGCCGTCGTGGATGGCCTCGAAGCCGGATCCGACCTCGGTGGCTACGCTGCCGTCATGGCTGACCGAACCGCTACGACCAGAATTCGTCGTGCGCCGCCGGGTCGGTCGTCACCACCCAGCCCTCGGTGATCCGGCCGTCGTCGATGTGGAGGACGAGGGCGTAGTCCATGTCAAGCCTCTTCCCCTCGCGTGACGCCGTGACGTGGAGCAGGGCGACCGTGTGGTCATCGTTGGCGAGTACGTCGTGGAGCTCCGGGCGGTAGGTGCCACCCGTCAACTCGAACTCGCGCCCGAACCGGGCGAACGTTTCCTCGCGTCCTCGATACTCGCCCGCCAGGGGGTTCCTGCCCCCGACATGCCACACCACGTCGGGATGGAACAACTCGGCCAACGCATCCATGTCGCCCGCCGAGAATGCGGTCATGACACGGTGGAACACGGCGATGTTCGGATGATCGGTCATCAGTGCCTCCCTGGGCCTCCTCACGAAGGTAAGTCGGGTGACGGATTGTGACTCGCCGTCGTTACGCCGTCTGGTCGCTCTTACTCCAGACCGGAGACCTTGGCTAGGGACACGGCGGGCCGCTGCCGCGGATCTCGATGTGATCCTGACGTGCCGTGAACGCGGTCTCGGCGCCCGCTACGCCGAATGCCCGCTTCACTGCTGATCTTCAGATGGCGGGGTTACGGTCACACCGTGCCGAACGTGACCGAGATCCTCAAGCGCCTCGTCATCGGACGGGCCATGCGCAGCGAGGAACTGGGCGAGACGCTGCTGCCCAAGCGTCTCGCGCTGCCGATCTTCGCCTCGGACCCGCTGTCCTCGGTTGCGTACGCCACGCAGGAGATCCTGCTGGTCCTCACCCTCGGCGGCCTGGCGTATCTCCACTTCACACCGTGGATCGCGGCCGCGGTCGTCGCGCTGATGACCGTGGTGGTCCTGTCGTACCGCCAGGTGGTCAACGCCTACCCGAGCGGGGGCGGTTCGTACGAGGTGGCCTCGACCAACCTCGGGCCTTCGTCCGGCCTGGTGGTCGCCGCCTCGCTGCTGGTCGACTACGTGATGACCGTGGCCGTCTCGGTCGCCTCCGGCGTGGACAACATCATCTCGGCGCTGCCCTCGCTGGCCGACTACAGGGTCGTAATGGCGCTCGGCTTCGTGGCCCTGCTGACGGCGATGAACCTGCGCGGCGTGCGCGAGTCGGGGCAGGCCTTCGCCGCCCCCACGTACCTGTTCATCGGCGGCGTACTGGTCATGGTCGGCACCGGTCTGCTGCGCTATCTCCTCGGCGACGCGCCATTGGCCGAGAGTGCCGCGTACGGCATCACCCCGGAGGAGGGCGACGCGGATCTGATGGGCCTGGCCCTGGTCATGCTCGTGCTGCGCGCGTTCTCCAGCGGCTGTACGGCCCTGACGGGTGTGGAGGCGATCTCCAACGGGGTACCGGCCTTCCGCAAGCCCAAGTCGAAGAACGCGGCGGCCACCATGGCCGCGATGGGCATCATCGCGATCACCATGTTCGTCGGTGTCACCACGCTCGCGATCACCGCCAAGGTGCACATCGCCGAGGACGCCTGCCGGCTCACCGGTCTGACCGGCTGTGAGAGCTACACCCAGCGCACCGTCATCGCCCAGCTGGCCGCAGCCGTCTTCGGCGGCACCGACAGCGTCGGCTTCTACTTCATCCAGGCCGTCACCGCCCTGGTCCTCATCCTGGCCGCGAACACCGCCTTCAACGGCTTCCCGCTGCTCGCCTCGATCCTCGCCCAGCACCGCTACCTGCCGCGCCAGCTGCACAACCGCGGGGACCGGCTCGCGTTCTCCAACGGCATCCTCGCCCTGGCCATCGTCGCCGGCCTGCTGCTGTGGGGATACAAGGCCAACGTCACCAGCCTCATCCACCTCTATATCCTCGGCGTCTTCACCTCCTTCACGCTCTCCCAGACCGGCATGGTCCGGCACTGGAACCGCGAACTGCGCACCGAGACCGACCCGGCCGTGCGCCGCCGCCACCAGCTGGCCCGCGTCATCAACGCCACCGGCGCCTGCATCACCGGCCTTGTCCTGGTGATCGTGCTCGCCACCAAGTTCACCCAGGGCGCCTGGCTGGCCGTGCTCGCCGCGGTCCTGCTGTGGCTGATGATGCGCGGCATCCGCCGCCACTACGACCAAACCGCCGCCGAACTCGCCGTCACCGACCCCCGCGCCGAGGGCAAGCTGCCGTCCCGCGTACTTGCGATCGTCCTGGTCTCCACCGTCCACAAGCCGACCCTGCGGGCCCTGGCCTACGCCCGTGCCTTCCGGCCGGACCAGCTGGAGGCCCTCACCGTCGCCGTGGACCGCGAGAGCCTGGACCGCCTGCGCAGGCAGTGGGAGGACTTCGAGATCGAAGTACCGCTGAAGGTCCTCGAATCCCCCTACCGCGAAATCACCAAGCCCGTCGTGGAGTACGTACGCTCCATGCGGCGGGCCGGCCCCCGCGACGTCGTCGCGGTCTTCATCCCCGAGTACGTCGTCGGTCACTGGTGGGAGAACCTCCTCCACAACCAGTCCGCCCTCTGGCTCAAGAGCCGACTGCTCTTCACCCCCGGAGTGATGGTGACCAGCGTTCCGTGGCAGCTGACCTCCGCCGCCGTCGCCGACCACGCGGCCGCCCGCGCCCCCGGCTCGGTCCGCCGCGGGGAACCCCCCAACCCCCCCGAGCACGCCGCCGCCCGCACCGCACCGAAGGGCTCCGCCCGGGACTGATCCCAGCGGAGGACCCGGCCGGGCTCCCAGCTTCCGGTTTCGCGTCCGCGTCCGGTTCCGCGCCCGCGTCCCCGTCCGCGGACGCGTTAAGGACGCGTCAGGATTGCGCCCCGCGCGTGCAGAATTTATCGGCTTCGCTGAACGTCGTCGTCATCGCGGTCGGCCTGTGGCAGGTGCTCTCCGAGCCGCACGTCATCGGCGACTGGACGCAGGCGCTGACCGCCGAGCACGGCAACCCGATCATGATGGTCGCCATCGCCCTCCTCGTCTTCCCCAAGCTCGCCCTCGGCATGTCCGGGTTCGAGACTGGTGTCGCGGTCATGCCGCACGTCCAAGGAGACCCGGACGACACCGAAGCCAATCCCGCCGGCCGGATCCGCGACACCAAGAAGGCGACCATCCTGATCCTGTGGTTCGCGGGCTCCTCGGCCATGGCCGGCCTGCTCAACCTGATGCCGCGCTACCTGCCCCGCTACGGCATGGCCCCGCACTGGGCCCGCGCCCTGCGGCCGATGGTGATCGTGTTCACCCTCATAGCCTTCCTCGTCACCTGGCTGTTCAACGCCGACGTCGACGCCCAGGGCGGCGCATACGCCACCGGTGTCCTCGTGCTCTTCACCTCCGCCGGCGTCGCCGTCACCATCGCGGCCCGCCGCGCCGGCCAGCGCGGCTGGACCGTCGCCTTCGCCGCGATCTCCGCCGTGCTGCTCTACACCACCGCGATCAACGTCGTCGAACGCCCCGACGGCGTGAAGATCGGCGCCTGCTTCATCGCGGGCATCATGGCCCTCTCCCTGCTGTCCCGCCTCGCCCGAGTCTTCGAACTGCGCGTCACGCACGTGGAGCTCGACGACATGGCGGAACGTTTCATCCGGGACACCGCCAACCGCACGATCCGCTTCATCGCGAACGAGCCCGACAGCCGGGACCTCGACGAGTACCGGCAGAAGAAGCAGCAGATCCGCGCCGACAACGACATCCCGTCCGAAGACGACGTCATGTTCGTCGAGGTCACCGTCCTGGACGCGTCCGAGTTCGAATCCGGGCTCCGCGTGCGTGGCGAGGTCCTGCACGATCGCTACCGCGTCCTGACCCTGGAGAGCTCCAGCATCCCCAACGCGCTGGCCGCCTTCCTCCTGTACGTCCGTGACGAGACCGGGCAGCGCCCCCACATCTACTTCGAGTGGACCGAGGGCAACCCGATGGCCAACTTCCTCCGGCTCTTCCTCTTCGGCCAGGGCGAGGTCGCCCCCGTCACCCGCGAGGTCATCCGAGAGGCCGAACCGGACCGCTCCCGCCGCCCCCACGTCCACGCCGGCTGACGCCAAGGAGATCCCGCCGCACCCTCGCCTCGATGAGATTGCGGCGGGATTCTCACATCTGTGGCCTCCTCACGAGTCGGCCTCCTTTGGGGGGTGTCTAAACTCCGCGGATGAGCAACAACCTGCGGTGCACCCATTGCGGCACGACCGGCCTGGAACCCGGCTTCGTCGAGGACGCCGGCCAGAACTCCCGCGGTTACGCCCGCTGGATCGCCGGCGCCTTGGAGCGGGGTCCCTTCGGCGGCGCCAAGCGGTGGGGGAAGCCCACCTGGCAGATAGACGCCTTCCGCTGCCCCAACTGCGCCCACCTCGAACTCTTCGCAGGCACTCGCGCCTGAACCCCAAGACACCATGGTTGGCCGATGCGGCCGTCGAATTCGGCCCTGCCGTACGGGGTGTCGCGGCCGGGGCCGGACGGGCAGACACGCGGGGCTCTTCGAGCCGAACTGCCCTCTGGCTCAAGGGGGCTGACCCTATGATGGGCGCATGCATCGTTCGTCATGTCTGAGCTGGTGGCGCTCCGGGTAGGAGCGGCCGCCTTTCACGCATGACCGGGCCGTCGGATGGATGGCCTTTTGAGTCCCTGGAGCCAGGGTTCGGGCCACCTTGACGGTGAGACCAACCACCAGGAGACCTTGTGAACACCACCCCCGTGACCGTGAGCCCCGAAGCCTCCGCCGCAGGCACCCCCGCCGACACGCTCGGGACATCTGCCGCGCAGGCCCGCAGCGCGGCGCTCGAAGAGCTGATCCTCAAGGATCCCGGACAGTTCCGCGTGCTGACCGGCGACCGCCCCACCGGCCGCCTGCACCTGGGGCACTACTTCGGCACACTGCACAACCGCGTACGTCTCCAGAACCTGGGCGTGGAGATGTTCGTGATCATCGCGGACTACCAGGTCCTGACCGACCGCGATGTGGCGGACAACCTGACCGAGCACGTCGAGGAACTCGTCCTGGACTACCTCGCCATCGGCGTGGACCCGGCACGCACCACGATCTTCACGCACAGCGCCATCCCCGCCCTCAACCAGCTGATGCTGCCCTTCCTCAGCCTCGTCTCGGTCGCCGAGCTCAACCGCAACCCCACCGTCAAGGACGAGATCACCCACTCGCGGCAGTCCGCCGTCAGCGGCCTCATGTTCACCTACCCCGTCCACCAGGCCGCCGACATCCTCTTCTGCAAGGGCAATCTGGTCCCCGTCGGCCAGGACCAGCTCCCGCACCTCGAACTCACCCGCACGATCGCCCGCCGCTTCAACGACCGCTACGGCAACGGCACCGCCGTTTTCCCCCAGCCCGATGCCCTCCTGTCGAGCGCACCGCTCCTGCTCGGCACGGACGGCACCAAGATGAGCAAGAGCCGCGGCAATGCCGTCAGCCTGTCCGCCGACGCCGACGAGACCGCCCGCCTGCTCAAGGGCGCCAAGACCGACGCCGAGCGCCACATCACTTACGACCCGGCCACCCGCCCCGAGGTGTCCTCCCTCCTCCTGTTGGCAGCCCTCTGTCAGAACCGAACCCCCCAGCAGGTGGCCGACGACATCGGCTCCGCGGGAGCCGCCGCGCTGAAGAAGACCGTGACCGAGGCGGTCAATGAGTACCTGGCCCCGATCAGGGCCCGCCGGGCCGAGTACGCGCAGGACCGCGCCTTCCTCCGCCAGACGCTGCGCGAAGGCAACGAGCGGGCGCGAGCGGTGGCCGACGCCACGCTCGCCGAGGTCCGTAGCGCCATGAACAGTCACTACTGAAGCAGCCCCCCGGCCCGGTGAGACACCGGGCCGGGGTCTCCCTTTCCTCGAGCGCCCCTCCAGGCACCTTTGAGATTCCTTCGAGGATCTCGGCACACGCTTGGTTCCAGTCCCGTTCGACGGGACACCGAGGCAAACGGAGGGTGAGGCGCAGGTGACAGGCATGGAAAAGGATCTGTTCGGCGATCTGCCGGCGACCGTCCGATTTGAAACCGAACCTGCCAGACGTTTCCTCAGCGATGCTGTGCAGGAATACCAAAAGTGTCTGGACAGTCGCGACACCGACGGAGTACCCAGCCATCTGCCGCGTGCGTCAGGTCTGCTGTTCGGGCAGGCGAACGGTGACGAAATAACGATCAGCGACATCGAGTTCGTGCCGAACGTCCGCGACAGCGACGAGAGCGTCATGTCGGAATTCGAAGGCGCCATCGCCCCGCAGTTCGGTGATGTGTACAGGAACCCGAAGCGAGGATTCTGGTCCGACGACAAGGGCGTCCTGCAGGCGATCAAGCATCAGTCTGCGAAAGGCCTGGACCTGATGGGGTCCATCCATTCACATCCGAACTGGCATGAAATCGGCCCGCCGCACGAGCGGTACCAGGAGCTGAGTGCGCATCCGACGCAGATGGACGACTACCTCTTCGGTCAATCGTGCTGGCCCGTGAATGTGATCTGGTACGTCCATCAGAGCGGTGGTGGCATCGCGCACCAGGTAGCGGGCTGGAGGCCCGGACCGGAGGAATGCGACAGGCTTTCCATACAGATTCCGGCGACGATCCGTGACGAATTCAACGTGGAGGTATGAATCATGGCCGATGTCAAACTGCCCGCAGCGTTCCACGTGCTGACCGGCGGACGGAAGAAGCTGCCGGTCGAGGGTGACAGCGTCCGGGAGGTGCTCGTCGGTCTGGACCGGGAGTGTCCCGGTGTCCTCGACCGACTCATGGACAAGGAAGGGTCGGTGAAGCGCTACGTCAACGTCTATCGGAACGACAGCGACATCAGGGAGCTCGCGGGCCTCGAAACGACCGTGGCGAACGACGACGTCATCTGGATAGTGCCGGCCGTAGCCGGTGGCAGCGGAGCCTAGGAGTCGAGATGCCGGACGTCATTCCCACCGAGTTCTTCACCAATCCCGGACCCTCTCCGCACGGAAACACGGCGGAGCTCCGCTCCAAGTGTCCGGTTCACCGGATCAACGTTCCGCCCGGCGCCCAGGCGTACGCGGTCCTCTCGAACAAGGTCGTCGAGGAAGCACTCGGTGACTCGCGGCTGTCCAAGCAGGTCGAGAACCTCCCCGCCGAGTTCCGGGAAAAGGCCGTGGACAACAGCCTCCTCGTGGTCGGCAACCTGGGGTTCGCCGACGGGCCCCGGCACACCCGGCTGAAGGAACCCATCCGCCGCGCATTCCTGCCGGGCACGGTCGCACGGCTCCGCCCGCGCATCGAGGAAATCGTCAACGATCTCATCGACGCCTTCCCGGACTCCGGCGAGGTCGACCTGCTGACCGACTTCGCGCTGCCGCTGCCGCTCACCGTCATCTGCGAGTACCTCGGGATACCGGTCGAGGACAGGCCGCTGTTCCTGCGGTGGAGCCATGTCCTCAGCCAGGGTCCGTGCACCGGAAGCGGGGAACTGAAGGCGGCGAGCGAGGAGTTCTCGGACTACTTCACCAAGCTCGCGGCCGAGCGCCGCAAGGACCTGCGGGACGACCTGCTGAGCCTGATCATACGGGCCAGGGACGAGGGCTCGTACAGCGACCAGGAGCTGCTGTCCACGCTCCTCCTGCTGATCATCGCCGGGCACAAGACGGTGGCCAACATGATCGGCAACGGAACGGCACTGCTGCTCCGCCATCCCGAGCAGCTCGACATGCTCCGCGCCGACCCTGAGCTGATCCCCTCGGCGATCGAGGAGATCCTCCGCTTCGAAGGGTCGGCCGGCTGGGCCTCGCTGCGGACCGCCGCGGAGGACATGCACCTCGGGGGGGTCGACATCCCCAAGGGGAGCTTCGTCCACCTGTCGCTGTCCGCCGCGGGTCACGATCCCGACGTGTACGACGACCCGGAGCGTTTCGACGTCACCCGGTCACCGAACCGCCACCTGTCCTTCGGCCACGGCGCGCACTTCTGCATCGGCGCCCCGCTGGCCCGGATCCAGGGCCAGGTCGCCTTCTCCACGCTGCTGCGCCGGCTGCCAGGGCTCGACCTCGCGGTGCCTCAGGAGAAGGTCGCCTGGGTCGCGGACAGCTCGCTCAGCCGGGGCCTGCAAGCCCTCCCGGTCCGAGTGGGAGAGAGGCTGCCCCGATGACGGAACCACGCGGCCCGAGCATTGCGGTGGTGGGAGCCGGCGCAGTAGGCGGCTATTTCGGCGGCCGGCTCGCCGCGGCAGGGCACGACGTGCGCTTCCTGGCCCGCGGCGAGAACCTCGCTGCGCTCAGGCGAGCGGGACTGCGCGTCACCAACGGATCGACCGACTGGTCCGTGCCCGGCGTTCGGGCGTCGGACGACCCGGACGACATCGGCCAGGTCGATTACGTGCTGCTCTGCGTCAAGACGTCGCAGCTGCCGGCGACCATCGACACCCTGGGCCCACTGGTCGGCGAGACCACTGCCGTCGTCACGGTGCAGAACGGAGTGGAGGCTCCTGAGCAGGTAGCAGCCGCCATCGGCCGCGATCGGGTACTCCCCGGCCTGGTCAGAGTCGTCGCCACGACGGTTGGTCCGGGCGAGATCAGGCACGTGGGTCCCCCCGGTGCACTGGGCTTCGCAGAGTGGGACAGCGGTGTGTCCGACCGGGTGACACGACTGCGCGAGGTGCTGCGTGACGCCTCGGTGACCGTGCCGGAGCCGAGCGACATCTGGGCCGACTTGTGGGCGAAGTTTCTGTTGGTGGCACCGATCGGCAGCCTTGGAGCCGCCACCGGCGGCGCGACCATCGGCGAACTCCGGTCGCGACCCGGAACCCGGAACATGCTGATCGCCGGCATGGGGGAAATATATGAGACCGGGATCAAGCTCGGGATCGAACTGCCGGCGGATTCCGTGGACACGGCGACGGAGCTCATGGACCGCCAGTCGCCCGACGTCACCTCCTCGCTGCAACGGGACATCCTGGCGGGAAGGCCGTCGGAGCTCGAAGCGTGGACCGGGGCCGTGGTTCGCCTGGCCGGCCGGGCGGGCCTGAGCGCTCCGGTCCACGAGATGCTCTACGAGCTGCTCGCCATGCGCCAGATCACCGGGAGTCGCCCGTGACGAACGTGAGCTTCGCAGAACGCAGCACGCTGCAGGACATGACGGCCTACCGGGCCAAAGAGTCGGCGAACGCCGACGGCAGCTCGCGCATCACCTTCGACCTTTCGAGCAACGAACTGGCTCATCCCCCGCTGGCCACCGTGCTCGCCGGGATCGAGGAAGACCTGTCGCGACTCGGCCGCTATCCCGACCCGACGGCACGGGACCTGACCGAGGAGATCGCCAGGCACCTGTGCGTCTCCACCGATGAGGTCGCCGTCGGCCCCGGGAGTGCGGGTGTGCTCCAGCAGATCCTCCTCGGACTGTGTGGTGCCGGCGACGAAGTCGTCTACGCATGGCCGGGATTCGACGCGTATCCGCTGCTGGTCGCCATTTCCGGCGCCACCAGCGTTCACGTGCCGCTGACCGCCTCCGGGCATCACGATCTCGACGAGATCCGCACCCGGGTGAATGCGCGGACCAAAGTGGTGATCCTGTGCTCCCCGCACAATCCGACCGGAACCATCATCGATCAGGGGAAGTTGCACGCTTTCCTGCATTCTTTGCCGGATCACGTGGTCACGGTCCTCGACGAGGCCTACGTGGAGTTCGAACGCGGCGGCGATCCTCCGGGCAAGCCGGAGGTGCTGCGCGCGCACGGCAAGACCGTGGTACTGCGAACCTTCTCCAAGGCGTACGGCCTTGCCGGCCTGCGGGTCGGCTATGCGGCCGGGCCACGGCAGGTCATGGCCACCGTCCGCAAGACGGCGATTCCCTTCGGAGTGACGCGCCTCGCGGAACGAGCCGCGATCCTGTCCTTGCGCAGCGGGCCCGAACTGCGTGAACGCCTGGCCGCAGTGACCGCGGCACGGGCGGAGCTGACCGCAGGCCTGAGGGAGTTGGGGCTGCCGGTCCTGCCTTCTCACGCCAACTTCGTCTGGCTCCCGCTCACTTCGGCCGCGCAGTCCTTCGCCGAGGTCGCGGCAGCGGAGGGGGTCAAGGTCCGGGCCTCTCCGGGGCAGGGTGTACGGATCTCGGTGGGCGAGGCCGAGGCACACCGAATACTGCTGAGAGCGCTCGGCCGACGGGACCGTGGAAACTGGTTCTGAAATTCATGGACTACGGCTTGAGTACTACCTGAATTTATTCCCGGCGCCTTCCCCGCCCGCCTATTCCGAGTAACCTCGGGGGAGTCGACCGGCCCGTCCCCGTATAGCGACAGACATTCTAGGGTTAGGCATCCTGTGAAAATTCTGATGATCGCCATGCCATGGCAAGGGCTGGACACCCCATCCAGCGCACTGGGAATCCTGGGGCCGTGCGTCCGCAAACAGGCCGCCGGCTGGACCGTCGATGAGCTGTACGCCAATCTCCGCTGGGCAGAATGCCTGATGCGTGAGAGCAACGGCTCCATCACGCCGGAGGATTACGGGAACACCGCGGATCAGGTGTTCCACGGCGTGGGTGACTGGGTGTTCACTCCGGCGCTGTACGACGTCGACACCTATCAGGCCGATGAGTACGCCGAGTTCCTCGAGGCGCGGGACGTGGACCCGGCACTTCCCGTCGAGATGCAGAAGTACTCCCGAGGGTTCGTCCGGGATCTCGCGGCCGAGATCGCGGCCGATCCGCCGGACGTGGTCGGGTTCACGACCACGTTCATGCAGAACGTGCCGTCCCTCGCACTGGCCAGGGAGCTGAAGAAACTCGTACCGGGCATCCTCACCGTGCTCGGCGGCAGCAACTGCGACGGAGCGCAGGGTCCCGCGCTGCACCGGAATTTCGAGCAACTCGACTTCGTGGTCAGCGGTGAGGGCGAGCGTGCCCTGCCCGCCTTGCTGAACCGCATCGCCAAGGGCGAGAGCGTCGCCGACGTTCCGGGGCTCAGCTGGCGGGACGGCGACGGGCAGACGGTGGTGAACGACCCGGCCAAGGGGGCACTGCCGTTCGCCATGGTGCCCGCACCCGATTACGACAGCTACTTCCAGGCACTCGCGAAGTCACCCATCCGGCACCACGTCCGTCCGATGGCGGTGCTGGAAACGTCCCGCGGTTGCTGGTGGGGCGAGGCCCATCAGTGCACGTTCTGTGGCCTGAACGGATCGAACATCGATTTCCGGAGCAAGGCCCCTGGGCGCATCGCCCAGGAAGTCAAGGATCTCGCCGAGCGCTACCACGTCCTCGACCTGGTCATGGTGGACAACATCCTCGACATGAAGTATCTCAATACGGCCATGCCTGAGATAGCTGCTCTCGACTGCGATCTGAGAATCCACTACGAGATCAAGTCCAACATGACGAAAGGTCAATTGAGCAGGCTGAAGGAGGCTAATGTCCTCTACGTTCAGCCCGGTATCGAGAGCCTGAGCAGTCATGTGCTGCGCCTCATGGACAAGGGCGTCAGTGGCGCGCACAACGTACGGATGCTGCGGGACGGCCAGGACCTCGGTCTCAACGTGACGTGGAACATCCTTTACGGTTTTCCCGGTGAGACCGCGGACGACTACCGCAGGATGCTCAAGAAATTTGCCGCAATCGAGCACCTGCAGCCGCCGACCGGAGCCTGGCGCATCGCGCTGGAGCGGTTCAGTCCGCACTTCGAGGACCCCACCCAAGGATTCATGTTCCGCCGGCCGTCCGAAATCTATGACTACATCTACAAGGTGCCCCGGAACGAGCTGTACGACCTCGTCTTCTTCTTCGACACCTCCGTCCAGGGAATTTCGGGCACCATAGAGGACGAGCTGAAGCAGGCAGCCGAGGAATGGACGAAGGCGTACCCGAAGAGCCTCCTCTCCTACTGGACCGATGACCGGGGCCGGGTGACCCTCGAAGACCGCCGTGCCAGCTGGCCGGAGGAAGAGATCGAGCTGGACGAGGTCCAGAGCAATGTGTACCTCGGCATGTTCCAGTGCGCCGCCCGCGAGGGCATACGCCGCCGGCTTGCCGAGAGCGGGCACGTCGTCGGGGACGAGCAGCTCGAGGAGATGCTCCGTTACTTCGTCGATCGTGGCCTGGTCTTCGAGGAAGAGGGACGCTACGTGAGCGTCGCACTTGAGGTTGACCCGTACCGCCGAAAGCTGGTCGGCGGCAAGGAGGTGGCGGCATCACTATGAGCGCGCTGATGGACATCGCTGAACTCAGGTCACGAGGCTCGGACGAGGCACGCGGAGCGGTCGGTGGCCGGCCTGCGTCCACGACCCTCACCCTCGGCTCCGACTGGGCCGAACTACCCGCTGCCATCGAGCTGGCGGCGCTCCTGCCCCGGGTGCCGGTCGCCGGGGTGCGGCTGGCCGAGCCCGTCGACCTCTCGGCACTCCCCGGTCACGTGATCGTGCGGATCATCGCGTTGCTTCGCGAATGTTCCTCGATCGGTGCTCAGGTCACGTGGTCACTGACCCTGGCCCCGGAACAGCTCGACCTGATCCCCCGGCTCGATCACCTGCCCGCTCCCGAGCGCATCACCGTGCTGGGGCAGGGAACTCCGTCCGTCGACGAGTGGCGGTCGGCCAGCAACTTCGGTCTCCTCTACTTCCGCAAGGGCCCGAAATTCCTGTCCGTCGTCGACCAGCGGCCCGAATCCAGCGGCGAGATCATCGTGGACGATCCCACCGTGATCGATGTGCTCCTCCAAGGTCTGGAGGGATGTACGTGGGCCGACATGACCCGGAACCCGGGACATGCCGCCGCCGCACGCTATCTGGTGGACAAGGGCCTGGTCATGCGGGTCGGCGATCATTGCGTGACGCTTCCCGTGCACATGCGTTCATGGCCCCTGGGCGCGGCCCTCCTGGGCGGAACCCTGGCCGCCGCCGGCAAGAAGAGAGACGACGCGGAGTAGCCGGGTCTCGTCGGGTCTAGAAGAAGCCCAGTTTCTTGGGGGAGTAGCTGACCAGCAGGTTCTTCGTGTGCTGGTGGTACAAGCCTCTGGTGGCGCTGACCTGCAAGAACGGGTGCATTCGGATGTAATCTGCGGGCCTCGGTCCGGGCATGGTCCGGATCTTGGCTGGCGCGCTTGCGGGGCCGACCCCGTACGCACGGGGATTGCTCTCACTCTCGACGAAGGGGCAAATGCCCTTACCCGCATCAGGAACAACAGGCGGACGAGGTCACCGAGACGCACAGCGACAGCGGGGAGAGGCGCGCGCTGTCAGGGGCGGGCGCCGGTGCGCGGTGCGTCGGGCCGGAAGGGTTCGCCGAGTTGGGCGAGGTAGGTGTTCGGGTAGTGGGGTTTGGCGGCCATACCCAGGTCGTCGGAGGTGAACTGCCGGTCCGGGTCGTAGGTGTAGGTGCCCATGGCGTGGTCCCAGACGAGGGTGAACAGGCCGAAGTTGACGTCGCCGATGCCGGCCCATTTCAGGTGGTGGAAGCGGTGGCCCTGGTTGAGGGCGAGGACCGGTGTGAGCAGGCCGGTGCGGTAGTCGGCGTTGGAGTGCTGGAGCAGCAGTTGGACGGCGACGGCGGTGGCGAGGACGGAGGCTACGTCGAGGGGCATGCCGAGCAGCAGCAGCGGGGTGACGCCGCCGAGGGTCTCCAGGGTCTGGTGGAGGGGGTGCTTCATCAGGCCGTTGAAGCCGTAGAAGCGTGTGACGCTGTGGTGGACCGCGTGCAGCCGCCACAGCCAGCCGACGTGGTGGCTGGCCCGGTGCGCCAGGGTGAGCCCGAGGTCGGCGACGGCGATGGCGAGCAGCACCTGGCACCACAGCGGCCAGTTGTCGGGCCACGCCTGCGGGGCCGGCGCGAGCGCGGCGGCGGCGGGCACGACGGCGAGTCCGGCGAGGGTGAACACCTCGTTGACGAACGCGTGGGCGGTGTCGCGGCGCCCGTCCCCGCGCGGGGTGTTCCACGCGGGCCGGTACGGCAGCACGCGTTCGGCGGCGAACGAGCAGCCCACCGCGAACGCCACGACCGCCAGCAGCCACAGCTTGGGGGCGTCGGCGGCGACCAGCCAGATCGCGGCGCCATTGACGCCGAGGAGCATGAACGGCAGGTACGCGTACCGGACCAGGAAGCGGGCGATGGCAAGAACGGGCGGGGCAATGGTTGTTGGCATACCGACAGCCTCGCGGTCGTGGTGTCGGGCGGGCTTGAACGGATCCGCTACCGGACCGCTACCTGTCCGGGCCGGCCGTCGGCGTCCATTGGGCGGCGGCCAGACCCTGGGAGGGGGTGATGCCGAACATGGCCTTGAACACGCGGGTCAGGTGGGCGCTGTCCGCGAACCCGGCGGCGTGCGCGGCCTCGGTGGCGTTCGCCCCGCCGCCCGCCGCGGCGATCGCAGCGTGCAGCCGCGCCCACCGCACCGCCGCCGGGAACGACCAGCCCAGCTGTTCGGCGAACAGGTGCCCCAGCCGGCTCGCCGACACCCCGGCCCGCGCGGCGACATCGCCCACCCGCACCGGTCCGTCCGCTACCGCGCCAGGCAGTACCGCCAGCGCCGCCGCCAGGGCCGGGTGCCGCGCCTCCCCGGGGGCGGCGGCGCCGAACCGGTCCAGCGCCCGTAGCACGCCCGCAGCCGACACGGCGCCCGGCGGCGAACCGGCCCAGGCGAACACGGATGCCGCGGCAGCCCAGCAAGCCACGCCGCCGCGGGCCACGGTGGCGTGCAGGGCGCGTCCGGCGGGGGTGTCCGCGTCGAGGTAGACCATCACCCCCGTCGGCGGCGGCCCCGGCGCCGGGCGTACGCGATGCGCGTGCCCGGCGGGCACGACGGCCGCTTGCACGGGCAGTTCGGTCCGCCCGTCGCCCAGCAGCACCCGGCCGGACCCGCACACCAGCACCTGCACCGCGGCGTGCGCGTGCTCCCGGGCAGCGCCGATCATCCCGGCGATCACCAGGCGGCACGGCGCTGCCTCCACCTCGACCCGCCACGCGCCCGCACCGCCCGGGTACGCCCGCCGCTGCCGTTCGTACAACCGACTCATTCACTCGCTGCCGGTGCCAGGGCAATGTTCCAGAAATCGGCGTAGCGGCCACCCCGGTGCAGCAGCTCGTCGTGGCTGCCTTCCTCCACGATCCGGCCGCGGTCCAGAAAGACGACGCGATCGGCGCGTCGTACGGTCCGCATCCGATGCGCGACCATCACCACCGTCCGGCCCGCCATCAGGTGCTCGATGCCCTCGTGGACAGCGGTCTCGTTCACCGGGTCCAGTGCGGAGGTCACCTCGTCCAGCAGCACGATGGGCGCATTCTTCAGCAGCGCTCGCGCGATCGAGACACGCTGGCGCTCACCACCCGACAGCAGTGCGCCGCCCTCGCCGACGTTCGTCGTCCAGCCGCCGGGCAGCCGCTCGATCACGTCGTCCAATCGCGCCGCGGTCACAGCCGCCCGCACCTGGGCTTCGTCGGCGTCGGGGCGACCGAGACGCACGTTCTCCTCGATCGTGCCGTCGAAGAGGTAGACATCCTGGAAGACGAAGGAGATCTGCGCCATCAACACCTCGGTGTTGATCGCGCGTACGTCCACTCCTCCCACGCGCACCGCACCCGCGTCCACGTCGTAGAACCGCGCGAGCAGCTGCAGCAAGGTGCTCTTGCCCGCACCCGACGGTCCGACGATGGCCAGTCGTTGTCCGTCCGGCACGAACAACGACGCGTCGTCGACCACAGTACGGTCGCCGTGCCGGAAGGTGACGGATCGGAACTCCAGGTCATGACGTTCCGGCCGGATCGGTTCGCGAGGTTCGGGCAGCGGCTCGGTACGCAGTACCGTGTCGAGTCTTGCCAGCTCGGAACGTGCGCCGCGGAGTTGGCCACCGATGTCCGACAGCGACAGCAGCGGATCCGCGCACCGGGCGGCCAGCACCAGGATCGCCAGAACCTCCGCAGCACCGATGTTCCCGCCCAGCGCGAGGTAGGTGCCCAGGGCCAGCACAACGGTGAACATCGTCTGCACCGCGAGGGCCAGACCCACTGCGCCGGGCAGCGCCGACAGCGTGGAACGGCGCGACGCGCGCTGGACTTCCTGCAAGGAGTCGTCGAGCAGCCGGAAGCGTTCGACGGTCCGGCCGCCGGCGCGCAGCACCGGCTGGGCCTGGAGATATTCGATGACTCGCCCGGTGGCCTCGTGGTCGCGTGCGTGGCGCTCCGCGTCGGTGGCGGCCATCGAGCGTCCCGTCCGGATCTGGATCGCCGCCACGATCGGTACGGCGGCCAGCGCGGCCAGACCCATCTGCCAATTGAAGGCGAGCATCACGGCGACGATCACCAGGGGAGTCACCAAGGCGGAGATGAACGGTGCCAGCAGATGCGCGATCACGCTCATCGCCTGGAGGACGCCGCGGCTGGCCAGGACGGACACCTCCCCGAGGCGGCCTGCATTGAACCAGCCGATGGGCAGTCGGGCCAGATGATCGCCGAGACGGTGATACGTGCCCCGCAACAGCGTGGTCCCGGCGCGGAAACCGGACAGGTCGCCGACATAGCGGAGTGCAGCGTAGACCGCGACTGCGGCCCCGAACGCGATCACCCACGGCCAGGCGTCTTCGGGCGTGCTCCCGAACAGTGCCCGCAGCACGGGAACCAGCAGCGCGTAGGACAGACCCTCTACTACCGCGGCCGTCGTCATCAGGGCCACGGTGCGACGCACCGGTTGGGCGTACTCATGGCCCAGCACGCGCAGCAGCATTCGAATCATCGGGGCTCGCCTCCTTGCGGTACGCCATCGTGGGTTTCGGTCCGGTCGGCGATCGCCGACCGCTGGGACTGCCAGAACGCGGCGAACCTTCCGTTCCGTGCCAGTAGTTCGGCGGGCTTGCCGCGCTCGACGATCGACCCGTTGTCCAGCATCACGACGGTGTCGGCGTCGGCGATCGTCTCCAGGCGGTGGGCGATGACCAGGATCGTCCGGTCACCCTCCAGCGTCGCCAGTGCCCGGCGCACCGCCTGTTCGGTCTGCGGGTCGGCGAAGGCGGTCGCCTCGTCGAGCACGAGAACGGGCGCGTCGGT
Organism: Streptomyces sp. ISL-87; assembly: GCF_018614095.1. Classification (GTDB taxonomy): domain Bacteria; phylum Actinomycetota; class Actinomycetes; order Streptomycetales; family Streptomycetaceae; genus Streptomyces. The sequence continues at coordinate 63,623 of NZ_JAGGOY010000024.1, forward strand.
GAGCAGTGCGCGTGCGATCGAGATCCGCTGTGCCTCGCCACCCGACAGCCCGGCATCTTCACCGACCACCGACTCGTATCCGCGCGGCAGCTCAAGAATCCGATCATGAATATGCGCCAGCCGGGCGGCACGCACCACGTCGTCGAGGTCGGCATGCGGTGCCGCCAGCGCGATGTTGTCCGCGACCGACGCGCGCAGCAGCCGGACGTCCTGGAAGACGAAGGAGACCGTCCGGTAGAGCTCCCGGCTGCCGAGCTCGCGCAGATCGACGCCGCCCAGGGAGACCGAACCGTGGGTCGGGTCGAAGAACCGCGGTAACAGTTGGACCAGCGTGGACTTTCCGCTTCCCGACGGGCCGACGATCGCGGTGACCGTCCCCGGCTCGAGCACCAGGTCGATCCCGCGCAGTACCTCGTGATCGGCTTCGTAGCCGAACCAGACGTCACGCAGCTCCACCCGGTGCCCCTGTGGTGCGACCGGGTGCGCGGGCTCCGGTAGCGACCGCACCTCGAGCACGTCCCGGATCCGGCCGACCGCGCGCCGGGCTGCCTGCATGTCGTCGAAGCCGTGGCCGAGGGCGGCCACGGGAGCGGTCAGGCCCAGTCCGAGCAGCAGGAAGGGCAGCAGATCGGCCGGTGCCAGGTCACCGGTCGTGATCAGAGACGCGCCGCCGATCAGCACGGCCAGCAGCACGAACGGCGGCGACAGCGCCACCTGCATCCCGGCGGCGATCCCGGAGAGACCGCGCACCATCCGGAAGAAGCTGCCGGTGAAATCGTCTACGGCCGTGAGGAATCTACGGTGGACGCGCTCACTCCCGCCGAACGCCTTGACCACCGAGATGCCCTGGACGAACTCGACGACCGAGCTCCCGATCCGCCCCATGGCCGCGTCGAACTCTTCCTGCTCGCGCAGCCGGGTAGGGGTCATCATCAGGGGGACCAGCGCCACGGCCAGCACCACCGGTATCAGCGTGATCAGCGTCATCCGCCAGTCGATGGCGAACAGGTAGATCAGCGAGACCAGCGGCACCACGAATGCGGAGACGAGCTCGCCGGGGGTGTGGGCGATGAACGGATGCACGGCACTCACGTCCTCTCCCACCACCTTCGCCAGCTCGCCGGTCCGGCGCCGGGAGAACCAGCCGATCGGTACCCGCCCCAGCCGCGCGGCCAGTTGCCGACGAAACGACAGTTGCACCTGACCGTCGAGAACGTGCCCGATCCCGGACGACGTGGCCGTGAACAGCAGTCGGACGAACAAGCCGACCGCACCCGCGATCACGACGGTCCGCACATGACCGTGATCGATCGGGCCGGGCGCCAGCAGAATGCGCCCCAGCTCGACGACTGCCAGGAGCGGCGCCAGGCCCGCGATAGCGCCGATGACCTGCAGGATCACCATGGCAGCGAAACTCCGGGCATGAGGGCGCAGCAGCCCGGCCATGTTCTGTCCCACCGCGGAATCGGCATCCGGTGGTGGTGTGGATCGCTCCATCGCCCGGGCAAGGTCGGTGGTGGTCATCGATTCCCCGCCTTCGTCAGACGGGCGGGGAGCCGATCACGGTCATCGGTCTGCTCGACCTGTGGCGACGGACCGGGTCGACGCAGGACTGCGAGGGCGATGAGGACGGCGGCGACCAGGAGCGCGGCGCCGAGGGTCAGTCCGAGCGCGTATCCGTCATTGAGGGCCTCGGGTGTGGCGGTCCGGCCGGTGCGGTGGTGGGCCGCGGCGCCGAGGGCGGCGAGTCCGAGGGAGGCGCCGATCTGGCGTGAGCTGTTGAGCAGGCCTGAGGCGGTGCCGGTCTCGTGGGGCGCGACGCCGGCGGTGGCGATGGAGACGACCGGTGCGAGGCAGAGTCCGAAGCCGATGCCGGCGAGGACCGAGGGTCCCAGGACGTCGGTGGTGAAGGCGCCGTTGGGGCTGATCAGGCCGAACCAGGCGAACCCGGTGGCGGTCAGGAGTCCGCCGGTGACCAGCAGAGTGCGGGGAACGATTCGGTAGCCGAGTTTGACGGCGAGTACGGAACCGGCGATCACTCCGAGCGCGAACGGCAGGAACATGAGTCCGGTAAGCGCCGGCCCCGTCCCGAGGACTTGCTGGAGGTAGAGGGACACGAAGTAGAACGCCGAGGCCATGGCCGCGCCGACCAGCAGGTTGTAGGCGTTCGCGCCGGCGACCGAGCGGTTGGCGAACAGGCCGAGCCGGACCAGTGGTTCGCGGGTGGTGGTCCGCTCGACGTAGACGAACGCGGCCAGCAGCGCGACGGCGACCGCCAGGGTCGTCAGGGTGACCGGTGAGGTCCACGCGTACTGATCGGTGCGGACGACGCCGAACACCAGCAGGGTCATGCCCGCCGTGGCCAGGACGGCGCCGAGTACGTCCGGACGGCCGTCGCGCGCGGTCGGCGGGCCGGCGGCGATGCCGCGCCGGGCCAGGGCCAGCGCGCAAGCGGCCATCGGTACGTTCACGAACATCACCCAGCGCCAGCTGGCGTACTGGGTGAGCAGGCCGCCCAGCAGGACGCCGAGGGCGCCTCCGGCGGCGTTCATCGCGCTCCATACTCCGAAGGCCCGGATGCGGGGCTTGCCCGTGGGAAACGTCTCGGTCAGCAGCGCCAGTGCGGCCGGAGCCAGCGCGGCGGCCCCGATGCCCTGTGCGGCTCGGGCGGCCACCAGATGCCCGGGTTCCTGGGCGAGGCCGCCGAGGAGAGAGGCGAGGCCGAACAGGCTGAGCCCGAGCAGCAGGACCCGCTTGCGGCCGTACCGGTCGGCGGCCTTGCCGCCCAGCAGGAGCAGCCCGCCGAAGGTGAGGGCGTAGGCGTGGATCACCCAGGTCAGGCCCGCTGCACTGAAGCCGAGGCCCGCAGCAATCTGTGGGAGTCCGACGTTCACGACCGAGAGGTCCAGCGACACCATGAACTGCACGACGGCCACCGCGGCGAGCGTGAGCCCTGGCCGAGCACCCGAACCATTCGTCATCACAGACTTCGTCCTCAGCGCTAACTCTGACTTTCGGAACATGTTCCGAAAGTAGCATCGGGGACCAGCCGCTGTGAACTCGAAAGGCCGAATCCGCACCGGTTTCGCGGCGGAGGAAGGCGGGACGGCATGATGGGGCAATGTCCCGAACGCCCGCACCGCACGGCCGCACCGGCCGACCACCCGTGACTTCACGTGCGCAGATCCTGGCGGCGGCCCGCCAACTCATCGACCAGGACGGCTGGGAGAAGCTGACGGTCCGCCGGCTGGCCGCTGAGCTCGGCATCGGGGCGACGACCCTGTACCACCACATCCGGAACAAGGACGACCTGCTGCTCCTGATGCTCAATCACCACCTCGACCAGATCGAGCGGCCCCAGCTGCCCAGTGACCCACGGGACCGCATCGTCGCGGCCGCCACCGCGATGCACGACGCCCTCGCGGCCTGGCCCTGGGCCGCGGAGGTCCTCTCGGTCGACGGGTTCGTCGGCCTGCTCGACGAATCGGCGCTGTGGATGGTCGAAGCCATCGTGGCCGGAGCCGACGACTGCGGATGCACACCCGCACAAACCGTCGACGTCTTCCGCAGTATTTGGTACTACACCGTCGGCGAGGTCCTTGTCCGCGCCCGCACCGCCCGCCGACGGGCCGACGACCAGCCCCTCACCTTCCGCGACGCCTTCGACGCGTCCCAGGTGCCCCACTTGGCCGCCCTCGGCAGCCAGTGGGCCGAACTGGCCGCACGGGACATCTACCCCCACGGACTCCGCACGTTCGTCGACGGACTGCTCGCACAAGCCACGCCGGCAACTCCCCGCGACGTCGGCGAGCACGAGTACCCGCGTGCCGTCGGGTGATGGTCCGCGAGAGGTCCGGATCTTGGTTGGATGGAGCTGCCAACCTCGGACCGGCCGGAGAGTTCACGCCTCAGCTGTCCCGATGACGCACCGGGTCCGTGCGGACAGACAGCTGTTTCCTCGGGGATGAAGTGGTCGATGCCGTGCAGGAGTCCGAGGCCGTAGGGGGAAGCGCCCCAGTTGCTCGGGCATGCCGAACCGGTCGCAGCCGGCGAGCATCGCGTCCCGGGGACCGGCGGTGGCTGCCGGAACAGTTCCATGTGCCGGTCCGGCGCAGGCTGGGGGACCGTGAGCGCGGACTTGGTCCGTGACTGGTCCGGCAGAGTTGACCAAGGGGAGGGGCGGACAGGGGTGAACGGTGGCAAATCGGCCGAGATCGTTTTGCGGTTTGCTGAGGGGGAGGCAGGCTGCCCGGCCCTCAAATGCCGTGCCGGGCGACCCTGTTGCTCTCCTTAGAAGAAACCCAGCTTCTTGGGGGAGTAGCTGCAAAGAATGTTCTTCGTCTGCTGGTAGTGCTCCAGCATCATCTTGTGGGTCTCGCGGCCGATGCCCGACTGCTTGTAGCCGCCGAAGGCGGCGTGGGCCGGGTAGGCGTGGTAGCAGTTCGTCCAGACCCGGCCCGCCTGGATCGCGCGGCCCGCGCGGTAAGCGGTGTTGATGTCGCGGGTCCAGACGCCCGCGCCCAGGCCGTACGCCGTGTCGTTGGCGATCCGGACGGCGTCGTCGAAGTCCTGGAAGGACGTCACGGACACCACCGGGCCGAAGATCTCCTCCTGGAAGATCCGCATGCGGTTGTCGCCCTCGAAGATGGTCGGCTGGACGTAGAAGCCGCCCGCCAGCTCACCGCCCAGGTCCTGCTTCTGGCCGCCTGTGAGGATCTTCGCGCCCTCCTGCTGGCCGATCTCCACGTACGACAGGACCTTCTTGAGCTGCTCCTCGGAGGCCTGTGCCCCGATCATCGTCTCCGTGTCCAACGGGTGGCCCGGAACGATGAGTTCGGTGCGGGCGACGGCCGCGTCGAGGAAGTCCCCGTACCGGCCGCGCTCGATCAGCGCGCGGGACGGGCTCGTACAGACCTCGCCCTGGTTGAGGGCGAACATCGTGAAGCCCTCCAGCGCCTTGTCGCGCAGCTCGTCGTCGGTGGTCCAGATGTCGTCGAAGAACAAGTTGGGGCTCTTGCCGCCGAGTTCGAGGGTGACCGGCTTCAGGTGTTCCGCCGCGTACTGCATGATCAGCCGCCCCGTGGACGTCTCCCCGGTGAAGGCGATCTTCGCCACGCGCGGGCTGGAGGCCAGCGGCTTACCGGCCTCCTCGCCGAAGCCGTTGACGATGTTCACCACGCCCGCCGGGAGCAGGTCCGCCACCAGGCTCAGCCAGTAGTGCACCGACGCGGGGGTCTGCTCGGCCGGCTTCAGCACCACCGTGTTCCCGGCCGCCAGCGCCGGAGCCAGCTTCCACACCGCCATCAGGATCGGGAAGTTCCACGGGATGATCTGGCCGACCACGCCCAGCGGTTCGTGGAAGTGGTAGGCGACGGTGTCGTCGTCGATCTGGCTGAGCGCGCCCTCCTGGGCGCGCAGGGCTCCCGCGAAGTAGCGGAACTGGTCGATGGCCAGAGGCAGGTCGGCGGCGAGGGTCTCGCGGATCGGCTTGCCGTTCTCCCAGGTCTCCGCGACGGCCAGGGCCTCCAGGTTCTGCTCCATGCGGTCCGCGATGCGCAGCAGGATGGAGGAGCGCTCGGCGACCGAGGCGCGCCCCCAGGCGGGCGCGGCGGCGTGCGCGGCGTCCAGCGCCCGCTCCACGTCCTCGGCCGTGCCGCGCGCCACCTCGGTGAAGGTCTGGCCGTTGACGGGGGAGGGGTTGGCGAAGTACTGGCCACGGGCGGGCTCTACGTACTCACCGCCGATGAAGTGGCCGTAGCGGGACGCGTACGACATGAGCGCCCCCTCGGTACCGGGCGCAGCGTAGCGGGCCATGATGTCCTCCCCTTGCCGGGCGCCGGCCGCCGTCGGACAGCGCTCGGTGAGGAGGCTAGGAGCGGGCAGGTTGCGGGTACGTTGCGCGCCGCGGCCGCTCGGGCCGACCTGCTACGAGGGCCGGTTCGGCGGCGAGCTCGCGGTCGAGGGAGCGTACGCGGGCCAGTGCGGCCGGGCGCCCCTCGGGCGGCAGCACCTCGGCGAGGGCCCGCCACACCCCCGCGTCGTCCGCGCCCCAAGGGCTGCACACCCAGTCCGTCAGCAGGCCCGGGTCCGCCCGGGCGATCACGGCGGCCCGCGCCTGGTCCTCGATCCGGCGGCGCAGCCGGGCGATACCGGGCGCGGTGGAGGCGGGCAGCAGGGGCCCCGGGTACCGGTTCAGGGCGGCCGAGACGGCGCCCGCCGCGAGATACCGGGTCACGGCGGTGAAGTCCGCGTCCAGCGGGGCGGCGGTGCGATAGGGGCGGGAGAGGAGCCTCCGGGCGCCCAACAGGCCGCGCAGCCGGGATATCTCCGCGCGGAGGGTGACAGCGGAGACGGACTCGTCCTCGTACAGGGCGACCGCCAGCTCCTCGCCCGACAACCCCTCCGGGTGATGCGCGAGCAGCGCCATGATCTCGCTGTGGCGCCGCCCGAGCGGCATCTCGCGGCCCCCGCTCACCAGCAGCGCCTCGTCGCGGCCGAGCGCGGTCAGTGTGTCGCGGGCCGCCGCAGGGTCGGCCGGGGCCGGCGAGGCCGTGGCCAGCAGGGCCAGCTGGGCCTCGGCCGCCCGGGCCACCGCCTGTACGAAGGCCAGTGAGTGGGGGTGGGCGAGGCCGTCGCCGCCGGTGATGTCGACCGCGCCCAGCAGTCCGCCGGTACGGGGGTCGCGGACCGGGGCCGCCGCGCAGGTCCACGGGTGGACCCGACGGCTGAAGTGCTCCGCCCCGAAGACCTGGACGGGTTCCCCGACGGCGACCGCCGTGCCCGGCGCGTTGGTGCCCATCGCCGTCTCCGCCCAGTGGGCACCCGGGACGAAGCCGAGGTCCTCGGCCCGCCGCAGGGTCCCCGCCTCGCCCTCGACCCAGAGCAGGCTGCCCCGCGCGTCGCACACCGCCAGCAGGTGCGCCCCGTTCGCGGCGAACGCCCCGACCAGGTCCCGGAACACGGGCATCACCCGGGCGAGGGGATGCCGCTCCCGGTACTCGCTCAGCTCCGCCTCCGCCAGCTCCACCCGGGGAGTGCACTCCGGGCTGACCCGGGCCCGCACGCACCGCCGCCACGACTTCGCGATCACGGCCCGGACCGGCGACTCGACCCGGCCGTCCTGCGTGAACGCGGTGTGCGCCTGCCGCAGTACGCGGGTTCGCTCGGCGGGATCGGCCCCGCCCGGCAGCGCCACCGACGGACCGCCCATGTCACCCTCCCGTGGTGCCGCGGTACCTGGAGCGCCCCATCGTCGTTCCGGCCCGCGGCACCGACAAGCGCTGCGTCGGCCAGTCCGCGACGACCTCGGGGAGCACACATTGCTCAAATGTGACTACCGGGGGTAGCGCACGGGTCGCAGGCCCCTTCCGGCGTCTGTGCGGCTGGGGGAACGCATGGCGGGGGCGGCACGTTGAGAGGGGTAGTGACCCACGCAGGAGGAGGTGTCCGCACATGTCCACGAGCGGAAAGATCGCGGTTGCCGGAGTCGTGGCAGCCATCGTGCTGTTCGCGACAGTCGGGTTCTGGGCCGGCCTGTTGGTCCTGATCGGGGTGCCGGCGGCTGCGTATCTGCTGCTGGACTCCTCTCAGCGGCGTCGCCTCCGGGGTATATCAAGGAAGCAGATCGGCCGCTGACGGCGGCCGGGGCGGCCCCGACCTCGACGATCCACCCCTGCGACCAGACCGTGGTGGCCCTGCCTCCGCGCCCGCACACACGGCTCGACGGCGTCTGACCCCGGGACGGCGTCCGATCCCGGGATGGCGTCCGATCCCGGGATCGGGGGCAGGGCGTCCGCGGTCAGTAGTAGTCGCGCATCAGGGTCGTCGCCCATTCCGGCTGGCGGAGTTCGCCACGCGGTCCGAACTCCGCCATGTACGGCTTGATGTCGAGCACAGGGGTGCCGTCCACCGCGTCCAGGCCCTCGACGTGGATCTCCAGGCCGTCCACCTTCACGACCCGGCAGCGGGAGACGCCCAGCCGGTTCGGCCGGTTCTTGCCGCGCTGGGCGAAGATGCCGACAAGCGGCCAGTCCGGGTTGCCCCGGGGATGCCGCGCGCCCGTCTCGACCTTCTCCGCAGGCACCCGGTCGAAGTGGTAGACCACCTCGACGTGCGAGAAGTCCGCCAGCCCGTACAGGGCCTCCGGCCCGAACCGCCCGCCGTCCAGCCGGATCACCGCCGCCTCCCGCCCCCAGTCGTCGTCGACCGCCTCCGCGCGGCCGCCCACGACCACACCAACCGAGTCCGATTCCACCAGCATGTATATCCCCCTTGTTCAGGCCGGCCGTACCGCCAAGCGGTCCAGTGCCGCCAGCAGTTCCGGCAGCTCCGGCAATTCCGGGTCCCCATCATGGGGGACCGCGAGGACCTCACTCGGTTCCTCGTCCAGCAGAACGAACGCCGTGTCGTCCGTACGGGCGACCAGCGACCAGCCCGGCCCGTCCACTCGCAGCGTCCGCGAACCCTCTCCCGCGAAGGAGGACCGCACCCGGCCGGGCGGCGGCGGCTTCTCCGTGTACTCGAACGCCTCCCTGAGTGCCCGCGCGAGCCCGGGGTGCGCGGCGGCCGCCGCCCCACCGTCCGTGGCGACGCGGTCGCGCCAGTCGCTCCACTCGCGGGCGATCTGGTCCGCGCCCATCCTCCTCTGCACCGGCCCCCACGCATCGGCCGAGGGCGGCGCCAGCGGTACCCGCCCGGTGCCGTCGGCGCCCTGCTCGGGGTCGTGCGGCTCGGGGATCCCCGGCGTCGCCACCGTCAGCTCCAGCGGCCAGCCCGCCAGCGAGACCACGATCGTCCGCTCGTCGGGGGACAGGTCGTACTCCATCCCGCAGTCCCAGGAGGCGATGGCCGAGGCCACGAGCGAGACGTCGTCCACGACGACCGTCCAGCGCGCGCCCTCCTCGTCCTGGCCGAGCACCAGCCCGTACCCGTCCGCAGCCGGCGGTACGCCCAGCAGCGAGCAGGCCTCCGGGAAGTCGTCGCCCAGGATGCTCGGGAACTGCGCGGGGGTCAGCAGTACGGCGGTCAGCACGTACAGTGAGCCGCCATCCTCCTCGTCAGACACGTAGCCTCCCGGTCGCTCTCTCGTCGGCGCACACTAACCAGCGGGTAACCGTCACGTCGAGAGCGCGCGGGAGACGATTTTCAAGCCCGCTACCTGCACGTAGAGTTGGGCACCCGCCACAGAAAGGGAGACCGGTGCAGCGTTACGACCGGCTCAGGGAGATCCTCCGGCTCGACCCCGACAAGGACTTCCTCGCCATCTACCGGCTCACCGCCACCTACGAATTCCCCTGGGACTTCACCCGCGCCCTTGAGCTAGCGCTCTTCCGGACGTACGCCGTCCCCAGCATCGGCCGCCTGCTGGCCGAGACCGCCGAGTTCACCGACCGGTCGCAGAAGCGCTACGACGACACTGCGCTGCTCCTCGACGCGGTCGTGGAGCACGGCTTCGAAAGCGACACGGCGCGCACCGCGATCCGCCGCGTCAACCAGATGCACCGCAGTTACGGCATCGGCAACGAGGACATGCGCTACGTCCTGTGCACTTTCGTGGTGATTCCGGCGCGCTGGCTGGACGCGTACGGCTGGCGTCCGATGACCCACCACGAGCGCCGGGCCTCCGCGAACTACTACGCCACCCTCGGCCGGCACATGGGCATCACGGACATCCCGGGCTCCTACGAGGAGTTCGAGGCGACCTTGGACGCCTACGAGGAGGCCCACTTCGGCTGGGACGAGGGCGGCCGCAAGGTCGCCGATTCCACCATCGACCTGATGGCCTCCTGGTACCCGGCGCCCCTCGCCCCCGCCGTCCGCGGTGCGAGCCTCGCCCTCCTTGACGAGCCGCTGCTGTCCGCCTTCCGCTACGAGAGCCCTCGCCCGGGGGTCCAGCGGCTGGTCCGCGGGGCCCTGAAGCTGCGTGGCCGCGCGGTCCGGCTGCTGCCCCCGCGCAAGGCCCCGCACTATGCCCGGCAGAACCCGGAGATCAAGGGCTACCCCAACGGCTACGACGTGGGTGAGCTCGGCACCTTCCCGGTGCCCGGCCTGGGCGGCTGCCCCGTACCGCATCCGCGCCGCCCGGCCGGAGCCGATGCCCAGCCTCCGGCGTGACGGCGACGGCCCTCATCCCGTACGTCCGGGTAAGTTCCCGTAAGCCTGCGGACGCCCTCGTGGGTCAGGGGCGACGTACCGCCAGCACCAGGAACCGGTCGTCCTCGTCGGCGTACGAGGTCATCTCCCATCCCGAGGCGGACAGCAGCGGGCCGAGGTTGTGCTCGGCGCGCAGGTCCTCCGGGGTCAGCTCGCGGCCGTGGCGGGCCGCCAGGGCCGCTCGCCCGATCGGGTGAAAGAGCGCGAGCCGGCCGCCGGGGCGCACCACCCGGGCCAGTTCGCGCAGGTTCGCCTCCGGGTCGGGCAGGTGGGCGATCAGCCCGGCGGCGAACACGGCGTCCAGTGCCTCGTCGCGCAGAGGGAGCCGGGCCACGTCCGCGAGGAGTAGCGCACCCTCCGACGCCCGCCCGGCCCGCTGCGCCGCCGCCAGCATCTGCGGAGTGAGGTCCGCGCCGAGCACCGTCCCGGCGGGCCCGACGGCCGCCCGCAGCGCGGTCAGGGCCCGGCCGGTACCGCAGCCGGCATCGAGCACGCGGTCCCCGGGCCGAAGTCCGAACTCGGCGACGGCGGTCGCGAAGGCGGGCCCGTCTTCCGGGAACTTGCGGTCCCAGTCGGCAGCGCGTGCCCCGAAGAACTCCTGCACGTGTGTGTGGTCTTCGCTCATGTGCCCATGATCCCCCACCGGCCCGGCCGCGCGGATCGTCCGGGCTGTGCGGGCTGGACGGGCTGTGTGGGCTATGTGGGCCGTGTGCAAGGTGGCACGTGGCGTGATCGAAGACGAACGTATCTCTGTCATATTCCAGCAGTTCCAGCGGCTTTCGAAATGCGCCCCTTGTTCGTGCCCTCACCCGGACTAGCGTCCCGTGGCCATGGGACACCTGGACCACGCCGCTTACGGCCTGCTGACCCCCGTGCTGTCATACGTGATGGCATCCATCGGCGCTGCCCTCGGGCTCCGCTGCACCGTCCGCGCGCTCGCCGCGACCGGATCCTCGCGCCGCAACTGGCTCATCACGGCAGCCTCCGCCATCGGTTCCGGCATCTGGACGATGCACTTCGTCGCGATGCTCGGCTTCAACGTCACCGGTACCGAGATCCACTTCAACGTGCCGCTGACCATCCTCAGTCTGCTCGTCGCCATGCTGGTCGTGGGGGCCGGAGTCTTCGCCGTCGGCTACGGCAAGGAGCGCGGCCGGGCCCTCATCCTCGGCGGCCTGACCACCGGTCTCGGCGTCGCCAGCATGCACTACCTCGGCATGGCGGCCCTGAGGCTGCACGGTGACATCTCCTACAAGCCGCTCACCGTCGGCCTGTCCGTCGCCTTCGCGGTTGTCGCGGCCACCGCTGCCCTCTGGGCCGCTCTCAACATCAAGGCCCCGGTGGCCGTCGCGGTCGCCTCGCTCGTCATGGGCGCCGCCGTCACCAGCATGCACTACACCGGAATGCTGGCCGTCGCCGTCCGCGTCGCCCCTTCGGACGCGGCCCTCCCCGGCGTCACCGCGATGCAGTTCATCTTCCCGCTCGCCGTCGGGCTCGGGTCCTACCTGTTCATCACCTCCGCCTTCGTCGCCCTCTCCCCGACCGCCGAGGAACTCGCCGCTTCGGCCTCCGTGCAGCACTTGGCGGCCGGACACGCCGCCACCCACTGAGCGGCCCCTGAGTCCCCCCGCTGAGTCCTCCCGCTGAGCCCCACTGAGCGCCGCGCCTGAACACCGCACCTGTACGTACCGCCCCGGAACGAGGAGCCCATGCGCAGACCCCGCAGGAAACCGGAAGCAGCGGCGCCGCGGCTGCCCGCGCCCCCGGCGCGCGGCCGCCGGGCACACGCCGGGCCACCCGCCGAGGAACCGCCCGCGCACGAGTCCCCCCGACCCGCCCCGGCCGCCGCCCCGCTCGGCAGGCGGCGCCTGCGCCTGCGCCCCGGCACCGTCCGCGCGAAGATCGTCTCGCTGCTGATGGTCCCGGTGGTCTCACTGCTGGCCCTCTGGGCCTTCGCCACCGTCAGCACCGCCCAGGAGATCTCCCGCCTCAGCCGCGTCCAGCGGGTCGACGAGCAGATACGCACCCCCGTCGCCGCCGCCGTCACCGAACTCCAGGCAGAACGCCGCGCCGCGGTCCGCATGCTCGCCGACCCCGCCGCGGACCAGGCCGCCGCCCTGGAGCAGCAGGCCCGGCGCACGGACGCCGCGGTCCGGCGGCTCCGCCTCGGCGACAGCCACACCGTGGCCGATTCCGGCGACTACCGCACCGAGGTGGTGGTCCGGCTCGGCGCCTTCGTCGCCGCCGCCGAAGCCCTCGGCTCCGCCCGCAAGGACATCGCCGACCGCCGGTCCGCCCCGTACGCCGCCTACGAGGTGTACACGCGCGTGGTCGACTCCGCCCGCGCCGTCGACGGCGCCCTGTCCGGCGGCCAGGACGCCGAACTCGGCTCCGAGGCACGGGTCCTGCTGGAATTCGCCGAGGCCGGGGAACTGCTCTCCCGCGAGGACGCCCTGCTCGCCGTACCGGGCCCGCGTACCGCCGAAACGCTTCGCCGGCTGACCGGCACCATCGAGACACGCCGCGCCCTGACCGCCGGTTCCGCCCGTGACCTGCCCACCGCCCAGCAGGACACCTGGCAGTCCGTGGCGAAGAGCGCCGCCTACGCCGACCTCACCGGCGCCGAGGACCGGGCCCTCGCCGCCGGCACCGGCCGCGAGTCGGGCGGCATCCCCGTCGGCTGGGACACCGCGTACACCAGCATCAGCGCCTCGTTGCGCGAGATCGACGAGGCCGCGCACGCCGCGGCCGCCGACCGCGCCGACTCCTTCTCCGAGGGGGCGCTCAGCCCGGCCGGAGCCGCCGTCCTGCTGGGCCTGGCCGCCGTCGCCGCCGCGCTCTTCATCTCCGTCCGGATCGGCCGCGTACTCGTCGTGGAACTGGTCTCGCTGCGCAACACCGCCCTGGAGATCGCCCACCGCAAACTCCCGCACGCCATGGACCGGCTGCGCGCCGGGCAGGACATCGACGTCGACGCCGAGACCCCGCCCGGTCCGCCCGCCGAGGACGAGGTCACCCAGGTCGGCGAGGCCCTGGCCACCATGCACCGGGCCGCCCTCAGCGCCGCCGTCGAACGCGCCGAGCTCGCCAGCGGGGTGAGCGGCGTCTTCGTCAACCTCGCCCGCCGCAGCCAGGTCCTCGTGCACAAGCAGCTCACCCTGCTCGACTCGATGGAGCGGCGCGCCGACGACCCGGGCGAGCTCGGCGACCTGTTCCGGCTCGACCACCTCACCACCCGGATGCGCCGCCACGCGGAGAGCCTGATCATCCTCTCGGGGGCCGCCCCGGGCCGCGCCTGGCGGATGCCGATTCCGCTGACCAATGTCGTACGCGCCGCCGTCTCGGAGATCGAGGACTACCCGCGCGTCGAGGTCCGCCAGCTCGCCGAGGCCGCCGTCACCGGCGCGGCGGTCGCCGACCTCACCCACCTGCTCGCCGAACTCATCGAGAACGCCACCCAGTTCTCGCCGCCGCACACCAAGGTCCGGGTGAGCGGCGAGCCCGTCGGGGCGGGCTACGTCCTGGAGGTCGAGGACCGCGGGCTCGGCATGGGCCGGGAAACCCTCAACGAGGCCAACCGCCGTATCGAGCAGTCCGAGGCGCTCGACCTCTTCGACAGCGACCGGCTCGGGCTCTTCGTGGTCAGCCGGCTTTCCGCCCGGCACGGTGTGAAAGTGCACCTTCGCACCTCACCCTACGGTGGCACCACCGCCGTGGTGCTGCTGCCGAACTCCCTGCTCCAGGGCGCGATCACGGCCGGCTCCGCGGAGCCCCGTGCCGCGGCTCCGGTCCCGGTCCCGGTCCCGGCGGGACCGGAACGGCAGGCCCCGTGGCCGGCCGCCATGAGTGTCGTACGGGACGACGGGCGCGGGACCCCGGCGGGGACACCGGTCCCGGACCGGAGCACCGAAGCGGAGGAGGCGCGCCCGGCCCCGGTGGCGGCGCTCCGGCCGCGCGGCCCCGGCGGCGCGGTCACTCGTACACAAGCGGTGTCGGCGACCGTCCCCGCGGCGTCCGTCACCCCCGCCGCGGCCGCCCCCGGGGTCCCCGCGGCCTCCGTGTCCGAACTGCCACGCCGGGTACGGCAGGCCAGCCTGGTCCCGCAACTGCGCGAGGCTCCCGCCCCGAAGGCCCCGGCCGGTGCGCGGAGACCCGAGGACCCGCCGGGGCGCAGCCCGGAACAGGCCCGGGACCGGATGGCGGCCTACCGGGCCGGCTGGGCCCGCGGCACCCAGGAGAACTCTGCCCACGCGGGCAGTGAAGGAGAACAGTGATGATCGAACCCCAGAGAATCGACCTTGAGGGCGTCCGCCGGTCCGGCGAGCTGGACTGGCTGCTGGACGACCTGGTCGTCCGGGTCCGCGAGGTCCGGCACGCCGTGGTCCTGTCCAACGACGGGCTGGCCGTGGGCGCCTCCAGCGCGCTCAGCCGGGAGGACGCCGAGCATCTGGCCGCCGTGGCCTCCGGGTTCCACAGCCTGGCCAAGGGCGCGGGCCGGCATTTCCACTCCGGGGGCGTGCGCCAGACGATGGTGGAGATGGACGACGGGTTCCTCTTCGTCGCGGCCGCGGGGGACGGCTCCTGCCTGGCCGTTCTCAGCGCCGCCAGCGCCGATATCGGGCTGATCGCCTACGAGATGGCCCGGCTGGTGAAGAGGGTCGGGGAGCACCTGTACACCCCGCCCCGGTTCTCGGCGCGGCCGCCGGCCGCCGGTTGAGGACGGCGGTCCGCCGGATGGAGGGCCAGTGGTACGACGCCGAGGCGGGCCCGCTCGTGCGCCCGTACGCCATGACCGGCGGGCGGACGAAACCGGGGCCCCACGGGGTCCGGTTCGACCTGATCGCGCTGGTCGCCCTGACCTCCGAAGGCGCGGACGGCACCGACGCGGCGGACGAGTCGCTGCTCGGCCCGGAGCACCGGGCGCTGCTCGGGCTGTGCCGGGCCGAGACCCAGTCGGTGGCGGAACTCGCCGCCGACGCGGACCTGCCGGTGGGTGTGGTGCGGGTCCTGCTGGGGGACCTGCTGGAGGCGGGGCACGTCAAGGTCAGCCGCCCGGTGCCGCCTGCCCAGTTGCCGGACGAGCGGATTCTGCGTGAAGTCATCGAAGGATTGCGAGCGCTGTGATGGGACTGCACGACAACGGGCCCGCCGGATCCGCAGGATCCACCGGAGCGGATGAGGAGCTGGCCGCGCTCGCGCTGAAGATACTCGTGGCGGGCGGCTTCGGGGTCGGGAAGACCACGCTGGTGGGCGCGGTCAGCGAGATCCGCCCGCTGCGGACGGAGGAGCTGCTGAGCGAGGCGGGCGAACTGGTCGACGACACGGGCGGGGTGGACCAGAAGACCACCACGACCGTAGCCATGGACTTCGGGCGGATCACGATCCGGTCCGGGCTATCGCTGTACCTGTTCGGGACACCGGGGCAGGACCGGTTCTGGTTCCTGTGGGACGAGCTGTCACAGGGCGCGCTGGGCGCGGTGGTACTCGCGGACACCCGGCGGCTGGAGGACTGCTTTCCGGCGGTGGACTACTTCGAGCACCGTCGCATTCCCTTCGTGGTGGCCGTCAACTGCTTCACGGAAGCACGGCGTTACGGGGCGAACGAGGTGGCGCGGGCGCTGGACCTGGAGCAGGGGACACCGGTGGTGCTGTGTGACGCGCGGGACAAGGACTCGGGGAAGGAAGTGCTGATCCGGCTGGTCGAGTACGCCGGGCGGGTGCACACCGCCCGGCTGCTCGAGTCGGTGGGACCGCAGGCGGATTCCGTGTGAGAACGGGACCGGGAACGGGACCGGGAACGGGAACGGGACCGGGAACAGGAACGGGAACGGGAACAGGACCGGGATCGGGATCGGGATCGGGCGGTGCGGCCCTGGAGGACGACGTAGGAGAACGGCGGCCGGTCATCGTCCACGCAGAGGGCGACCCCAGTGGGAGACGAACCACCGCCATTCCTCTTGCGTCATCTTCTTCGCCGTGGGGACATCCTCCTTGCCGGAAAGCGGCTGGTGGGGAAGGCTTGCGGCACGACACGCGGGGGTGGGCGCGGCCATGTCGGCCGCGTCAACGGGGAGGGGCTGGAAATGGCACTGGACAAGCAGCTCGACTGGCTGCTGGACGACCTGACGCGCAGGGTCCCACAGGTCCGGCATGCAGTAGTGCTGTCCAACGACGGCCTGGTGACGGGCGCGAGCGCCGGGCTGGAGCGGGAGGACGCGGAGCACCTCGCGGCCGTCGCCGCCGGACTGCAGAGTCTGGCGAAGGGCTCGGGGCGCCACTTCCGGGCAGGCGAGGTACGGCAGACCATGGTCGAGTACGACGACGGGGTGCTGTTCGTCCTGGCGGCGGGGGCGGGCAGCTGCCTGTGCGTGTTGAGCGCGTCCGAGGCGGACATAGGTCAGGTCGGGTACGAGATGACGCTGCTGGTCAACCGGGTGGGGGAACATCTGGGCGTCGCCGAGCGGCGGATCACCGGAGGCTGATCCCCCCTCCCTCTGCGGGAGTTATCCACAGGCCTCGCGAGGTGTCGTTGCTCTGAGTTACGGTCTTTACACAGAGTGATCGCCGCTCGTGGGGGAGGACTGTGATGAACGTCGGGACGCAGACGGCCGTGGGGGCCGTGGTCATGGCAGGGGTCGTGGCCGGGGGCAAGGCTGGGGTCGTGGCCACGGACAAGGCCGGGGTCGTGGCCAGGGACATGGCCGGGAACGTGGATGTACGAAGGGCCGCGCCGCCGGCGCTTCTGGTGGGCGGGGCGCAGGCCGCGGGGGAACTGGGGCTGCGCCGGGCCGAGTTGGCCCGGGCCGTTCAGCTCGGGATGGTGCGCGCCGGCCCACGGACACCTGGCGGCGCCGCCCGCTTCACACGGGCCGAGCTGGACAGGGTCAGGTCGGCCGCGGGTTTCCCGGAGGAACTGAGGGCGAGGGTCGAGGCCGTGGCCGGCGCCGACGCCGCGGCCGAGGTGCTCCGCATCAGCCCGAGCCGGTTCACCCGGCTCGCGCGCTGCGGGCATGTCACTCCGGTCGGCTACCGGATCAACCGGTACCGGGCCGTGGTGTGGCTCTATCTGGCGGCGGAGCTACGGGAGTTCGCCGCAAGGGAACCCGGAATACTGCGCGGGATCGCTCCTGAGCAGGACCGGGAACTGATGGCGGCCAAGGCGGATCTGCGCCCGCGGAAGTGGCGCGAGCGGCATGTGGGACTGCTGCTGAGACGGACCGCCGACCCCTGGGAGCGGGCCGCCGTCCTGGCCTCCGCACTCCCGGAGGACGAGGTGCGGGAGGCCGTGCCCGATCCGGCGGAGCGGATCGTGCTCGCCGCGCTCGCCCCGCCCCCGCCGTACGGGCACCCGCAGATCCCGGAGGCCGCGGCCGTGGCGATGCGGCTGTTGCGGGCTGGGCCGCAGGACGAGATCGACTGGTACCGCACCAGCCTGGACTTCGCCCTGAGCGGCGCCCGAGGTCAGTCGAAGTCGACGGGGGAGAGGGGGCCGACGTAGACCCAGGCCCCGCCCTCCCGGGAGAAACCGCTGTGCTCGTGCAGCGACCCGGTGTGCCGGCCCTCGCGGTAGTGCGCCCGGAACTCCACCGAGCCCTCCGTCTCGAACATCCCGCCGCGCTCGGTGGCGAGGATCTCCAGCCGCTCCCAGCGCTGCCCGGGGTCCAGGTCGAGCCGGGCCGGGCGGGTGGTCGGGTGCCAGGACCGGCCGCAGCAGTCCGGGTAGGCGGCGGGCAGCCCGCAGGGGCAGGGGAGGGCCGGGGTGGGCATGGGTGGGCTCAGCTCTTCGGGGACGGCTCGGCCGGCTTCGAGGACCGGGACGGGTAGGGACGGAAGAGGCCTTCCTGGACGACGGAGACCAGCAGTCTGCCCTCCAGGTCGTAGATACGGCCGCGGGCCAGGCCCCGGCCGCCGTGCGCGATGGGTGACTCCTGGTCGTACAGGAACCACTCGTCCGTGCGGAACGGCCGGTGGAACCACATGGCGTGGTCCAGCGAGGCCATGTCGAAACCGCGCATGCCGAACAGGGGCTCCACCGGGATGCGCACGGCATCGAGGAGGATCATGTCGCTGGCGTAGGTCAGGGCGCAGGTGTGCACGAGCGGGTCGTCACCCAGCGGGCCGACGGCGCGCATCCACACCGCGCTGCGCGGATCGGCGTCCTTGAGCTCCTCCGGAGTCCAGCGGAGCCGGTCCACGTACCGGATGTCGAAGGGCTGGCGGCGGGCCATCCGCTCCAGTGCCTCGGGCAGCTCGCCCAGGTGCTCGCGGATCTCGTCCGCGACCTTGGGGAGCGTGTCCGGGTGCGGAAAGTCGAGGCGAGGAGGCAGCTGGTGCTCGATGCTGCCCTCCTCCGGGTGATGGAAGGAGGCGGTCAAGTTGAAGATGGTCTTGCCCTGCTGGACCGCGGTGACGCGGCGCGTGGTGAAGGAACGCCCGTCGCGCACCCGCTCCACCTGGTACACGATCGGCACCCCGGGGATGCCGGGGCGCAGGAAGTACGCGTGCAGCGAATGGACCGGGCGGTCGCTCTCGGTGGTGCGGCCGGCGGCCACCAGCGCCTGGCCGGCGACCTGCCCGCCGAACACGCGCTGGAGGGACTCCTGCGGGCTGGCGCCGCGGAAGATGTTGACTTCGATCTGCTCCAGGTCGAGCAGATCGACCAGTCTCTCGGCTGGGTTCGTCATCAGAGGTTCTCCACTGTCGGGTCCGGCGGAGCCGGTCGCTTGCGGGGGTCTGTCAGAGGGCTCCGAGTTCACCGACGGAGGTGACCCGGATGACTGCCCGGCCCTCCTCGTCGGAGGCCGCGAGGTCGACCTCGGCGCTGATGCCCCAGCCATGGTCCCCGTTGGGGTCGGCGAAGGTCTGGCGGACGCGCCACAGGCCGTGCTCGGCGTCCTCCTCGATCATCAGCAGTTTCGGGCCGCGCGCGTCCGGGCCGGTGCCGAGGTCGTCGTACTCGTCCCAGTACCCGTCCATGGCCTCGCCCCAGGCGTCGGCGTCCCAGCCGGAGTCGCCGTCCAGCTCGCCCAGCACGTTGACGTGGTCCAGGGCGGCCAGCTCCACCCGGCGGAACATGGCGTTGCGGACCAGGACGCGGAAGGCGCGCGAGTTCGCGGTGACCGGCTTGACCTGGTCGGCCTTCTCCTGGGCCTGTTCCGCCGTCTCCACCTCCGGGTTCGCCAGCTGCTCCCACTCGTCCAGCAGGCTGGAGTCGACCTGGCGGACCAGTTCGCCCAGCCAGGCGATGAGGTCCTGGAGGTCCTCGGACTTGATGTCGTCGGGGATGGTGTGGTCCAGCGCCTTGTACGCGCTCGCCAGATAGCGGAGCACGATGCCCTCGGTGCGGGCCAGCTCGTAATAGGAGGTGAACTCGGTGAAGGTCATCGCGCGCTCGTACATGTCGCGGATGATCGACTTCGGGGAGACCGGGTGGTCGCGCACCCACGGGTGGCTCTTGCTGTACACGTCGTAGGCGTGGAGGAGGAGCTCTTCGAGGGGCTTGGGATAGGTGACGTCCTGGAGCCGCTCCATCCGCTCCTCGTACTCGATCCCGTCGGCCTTCATCGCGCCCACGGCCATGCCGCGTTCCTTGTTCTGCTGGGCGGCCAGGATCTGGCGGGGGTCGTCCAGGGTGGACTCGACGACGGAGACCATGTCCAGCGCGTAGGAGGGGGACTCCGGGTCGAGCAGGTCGAAGGAGGCCAGCGCGAAGGTGGACAGCGGCTGGTTCAACGCGAAGTCCTGCTGGAGGTCGACGGTGAGCCGGATGGTGCGGCCCTCCGCGTCCGGGGTGTCGAGCTTCTCCACGACGCCGCCGTCCAGCAGCGAGCGGTAGATGGCGATGGCCCGGCGGATGTGCCGCAGCTGGGCCTTGCGCGGCTCGTGGTTGTCCTCGAGCAGGTGCCGCATCGCCTGGAAGGCATCGCCCGGGCGGGCGATGACCGACAACAGCATGATGTTGGTGACCTTGAAGCGCGAGGTCAGTGCCTCCGGGTCGGCCGCGATGAGCTTCTCGAAGGTGGTGTCGGACCACGCGACGAAGCCCTCGGGGGCCTTCTTGCGGACCACCTTGCGGCGCTTCTTCGGGTCGTCGCCCGCCTTCGCCAGGGCCTTCTCGTTCTCGATGACGTGCTCGGGCGCCTGGGCGACCACATAGCCCGCGGTGTCGAAGCCGGCCCGGCCGGCCCGGCCGGCGATCTGGTGGAACTCGCGGGCGCGCAGCGTGCGGACCCGGTTGCCGTCGTACTTGGTGAGCGCGGTGAACAGCACCGTGCGGATCGGGACGTTGACGCCGACGCCGAGGGTGTCGGTACCGCAGATGACCTTCAGCAAACCGGCCTGCGCGAGCTTCTCGACCAGCCGCCGGTACTTGGGCAGCATGCCCGCGTGGTGGACACCGATGCCGTGCCGGACGTAGCGGGAGAGGTTCTGGCCGAACTTGGTGGTGAAGCGGAAGTTGCCGATCAGCTCGGCGATCTTGTCCTTCTCCTCGCGGGTGCACATGTTGATGCTCATCAGCGACTGCGCCCGCTCGACCGCCTGGGCCTGGGTGAAGTGCACGATGTACACCGGGGCCTGCCGGGTCTCCAGCAGCTCGGTGATGGTGTCGGTGATGGGCGTGGTGACGTACTCGTACGACAGCGGGACGGGACGCGTCGCGGAGCGGACCATCGAGGTCGGCCGGCTGGTGCGCCGGGTCAGGTCCTCCTCGAACCGCTTCATGTCGCCGAGGGTCGCCGACATCAGGACGAACTGCGCCTGCGGCAGCTCCAGCAGAGGGATCTGCCAGGCCCATCCGCGGTCCGGCTCGGCATAGAAGTGGAACTCGTCCATCACGACCTGGCCGATGTCGGCGTACTTGCCGTCGCGCAGGGCGATGGAGGCCAGCACCTCGGCGGTGCAGCAGATCACCGGGGCGTCCGCGTTCACGGAGGCGTCGCCGGTCAGCATGCCGACGTTCTCGGTGCCGAAGAGCTTGCACAGGTCGAAGAACTTCTCCGAAACCAGCGCCTTGATCGGAGCGGTGTAGAAAGTGACCTTGTCCTGGGCCAGCGCGGTGAAGTGGGCGCCCGCCGCGACCAGGCTCTTGCCGGAGCCGGTCGGCGTGGAAAGGATCACGTTGGCCCCGGAGACGACCTCGATCAGTGCCTCCTCCTGCGCCGGATACAGGGTGATGCCCTGGTCCTCCGCCCACGAGGAGAAAGCCTCGAAGAGGGCATCGGGGTCGGCGGTCGGCGGGAGCTGATCAATGAGGGTCACACCCCCCATCTTGCCTGGCTTCCCCCCGGATCAGGGAACCGGCGGACGGGAGGAAGATCACCGCCGGTACGCTGTGCCGTTGACCGGGCCCGAATGAAACCGTCAACAGGGCCCGAACACCACAGAACTGGGGCGGGAACGAGCATGATGGGTCCGGCGCACTCACTGTCCGGGGCAGCGGCCTGGCTGGGGGTGGGAGCCGCCACCGCGGCCGCCGGACACCCGATGCCGTGGCCGGTCCTCGTCGTCGGCGCGCTCATCTGCGCCGGCGCCGCCCTCGCCCCCGACCTCGACCACAAGTCGGCGACGATCTCGCGCGCCTTCGGACCGCTCTCCCGGGGCCTGTGCGAGGTCGTCGACAAGATCTCCTACGCCGTCTACAAGGCCACCCGGGCCCCGAAGGACGCCCGCCGCACCGGCGGACATCGCACCCTGACGCACACCTGGCTCTGGGCCGTCCTGATCGGCGGCGGCTCCTCCGCGCTCGCAGTCACTGCCGACCGCTGGGGTGTGCTGGCCCTGCTCTTCGTCCACCTGGTCCTGGCCGTCGAGGGCCTGCTGTGGCGGGCCGCGCGGATGTCCAGCGACATCCTGGTGTGGCTGCTCGGTGCGACCAGCGCCTGGATACTGGCCGGAGTTCTCGACCAGCCCGGCAACGGCGCGGGCTGGCTGTTCACCGGCCCCGGCCAGGAGTACCTCTGGCTCGGCCTGCCGATCCTGCTCGGCGCGCTGGTCCACGACATCGGCGACGCGCTCACCGTCTCCGGCTGCCCGATCCTGTGGCCCCTCCCCATCGCCGGGAAGCGCTGGTACCCGATCGGCCCGCCGAAGATGATGCGTTTCCGCGCGGGCAGCTGGGTGGAGCTCAAGGTCCTCATGCCGGTGTTCATGCTGCTCGGCGGTTTGGGCGGCGCCGCGGCCCTCGACTTCATCTAGGAGGCTCTTGAAAATCTTGCTCCGGCCGACCGATTCACCCNNATCTTCATCAGACTCCTAGACGACGCCTTCACGGCTGGCCGGCCGGACCCCGGACGAGCCGGGCCCCGGCCCCCGCCGCTGCGGGGGCCGGGGCCCGGCTCCGGGAACATCGGGTCACGTCACCCGTGCCAGGACCGCCACAGCGCCGCGTACGCGCCGTCGGCCGCCACGAGGTCGTCGTGGGAGCCCAGCTCGGTGATCCGGCCGCCCTCCACCACCGCGATCACATCCGCGTCGTGCGCGGTGTGTAGGCGGTGGGCGATCGCGATGACCGTACGGCCGTCCAGCACCCGGGCCAGCGAGCGCTCCAGGTGCCGCGCCGCCCGCGGGTCGAGCAGCGAGGTGGCCTCGTCCAGCACCAGCGTGTGCGGGTCCGCCAGCACCAGCCGGGCCAGCGCGATCTGCTGCGCCTGCGCCGGGGTCAGCGCGTTGCCACCGGAGCCGACCTCGGTGTCCAGCCCGGACTCCAGGGCCCGGGCCCAGCCGTCCGCGTCCACCGCGCTCAGCGCCGCCCACAGCTCGGTGTCCGAGGCTCCCGTCCGGGCCAGCCGGAGGTTGTCCCGCAGCGAGCCCACGAACACGTGGTGCTCCTGGTTGACCAGCGCCACGTGCTCGCGCACCCGCTCCGCCGGCATGTGCGCCAGCCGTGCTCCGCCGAGCGTCACCTCGCCCGTCCGAGGCGCGTAGATGCCCGCCAGCAGCCGCCCCAGCGTGGACTTGCCCGCGCCGGAGGGGCCGACCAGCGCCATCCGGGTGCCCGGCGGCACGGACATCGACACCTGGTGCAGTACGTCCACGCCCTCGCGGTAGCCGAAGTGCACCTCCTGCGCCCGCACGGCCCGCCCCTCGGGGGACACGGCGGCGTCACCCGCGTCGGGCTCGATCTCCCGGACGCCCACCAGGCGGGCCAGCGAGACCTGGGCGATCTGCAGTTCGTCGTACCAGCGCAGGATCAGCCCGATCGGGTCGACCATCATCTGCGCCAGCAGCGCGCCCGTGGTCAGCTGCCCCACCGACATCCAGCCCTGGAGGACGCAGTAGCCGCCGATCATCAGCACGGAGCCCAGGATCGTCACGAAGGTGACGTTGATGACGGGGAAGAGGACCGTCCGCAGGAACAGCGTGTACCGCTCCCACGCCGTCCACTCCTTGATCCGCCGCTCCGACATCGCGATCCGGCCCGGGCCGAGGCGGTGTGCCTCGATGGTGCGGCCCGCGTCCACCGTCTCCGTGAGAGCCGCCGCGACCGCCGCGTACCCGGCGGCCTCCGAGCGGTACGCCGACGGCGCCCGCCTGAAGTACCAGCGGCAGCCGATGACCAGGACCGGCAGTGCCACCAGCGCGGCCAGCGCCAGCGGGGGCGCGGTCACCGCGAGCGCCCCGAAGAGCAGCCCCGCCCAGACCACGCCGATGGCCAGCTGAGGCACGGCCTCGCGCATCGCGTTGGCCAGCCGGTCGATGTCGGTGGTGATCCGCGACAGCAGGTCGCCGGTGCCCGCCCGCTCCAGCACACCGGGCGGCAGACCCACCGAGCGGACCAGGAAGTCCTCGCGGAGGTCGGCCAGCATCTCCTCGCCGAGCATCGCCCCGCGCAGCCGGACCAGCCGGACGAAGAACGTCTGGACGGCGAGCGCCAGCGCGAACAGCAGCGCCACGCGCCCCAGATCGAGCTCGCGCGCCCCCGCAGCGAGATCGTCCACGACCCCGCCCAGCAGGTACGGGCCGACCATGGACGCGATCACCGCGACCGCGTTGACCGTCACCAGCACCACGAAGGCCCGCCGGTGCCGGAGGAACAGGTCGCGGACATAGCCCCGTACGGTCGCGGCCGTGCCCACGGGCAGGGTCGCGGCCGACTCGGGGGCCGCCGGATCGTACTGCGGCGGCGCCACGCCGATCATGCGGATTCCTCGATCTCTGTGAGTACTTCTCCGAGTTGGTCCAGGTGAAGGTGGGCGACCCGTTGTTCCTCATCGGTCTCGCGGGTGACGACCGCCCGGTAGAGGGGTTCGCCGTGCAGCAGCTCGCGGTGCGTTCCGACCGCCGCGACGGCGCCCTCGTGGATGAGGACGACCCGGTCCGCGCGGTCCAGCAGCAGCGGCGAGGACGCCAGTACCACCGTGGTGCGTCCCGCGCGCAGGGCCGCGATCCCGTCCGCGATCCGCGCTTCGGTGTGCGAGTCGACCGCCGAGGTCGGCTCGTCCAGCACCAGTACCTCCGGATCGGTGACCAGCGACCGTGCCAGCGCGAGCCGCTGGCGCTGCCCGCCGGACAGTGACCGGCCGCGCTCGGTGATCCGCGCCAGCATCGGGTCGGTCACCCCGTCCGGCGCCGACTGCAGCAGCGCGTCCAGGACGTCCGCGCACTGGGCCGCGGCCAGCGCCGCCGCGTAGTCCACCGACCCGGACCCCGGTACGTCGAACAGCTCGCTCAGCGTCCCGGACAGCAGCACCGGGTCCTTGTCCTGTACGAGGACCAGCGTGCGCGCCGTGTCCAGCGCGAGCTCGTCCAGCGCGACCCCGCCCAGCAGGACGGCGCGACCGGTGTTGCCGTCCATGGGGTGGCCGCCGAGCCGTTCCGCGAGCCGGCCCGCCAGGTCCGGGTCCCCGCACACGACGGCGGTGAACCGGCCCGCCGGAGCCAGCAGTCCGGTCTCGGGGTCGTACAGGTCGCCCCCCGGAGCCGGCGCGTCCGGAACCTCGGCGTCCGTCGGCCGCTCCGCATCGGCGTCCGTACGCGTCAGGGACAGCACCCGGGCGGCCCGCTTGGCGGAGGGCCGGGAGAAGGAGTACGCCATGGCGATCTCCTCGAAGTGCCGCAGCGGGTAGAGCATCGTGGCCACCGCGCTGAACGCCGCGACGAGTTCACCGACCGCCAGGCGGCCGTCCAGCACGAGCGTGGAGCCGTACCAGACCACCGTGATCAGCAGCGCGCCCGGGAGCAGCACCTGGATCGCCGAGATCAGCGCCCACATCCGGGCGCTGCGCACGGCCGCCTTGCGCACGTCCTGCGAGGCCTCGCGGTAGCGGCCGAGAAACAGCTCCTCGCCGCCGATGCCGCGCAGCACGCGCAGGCCCGCGACGGTGTCGGAGGCCAGCTCGGTGGCCTTGCCCGCCTTCTCCCGCTGGATGTCGGCGCGTTTGGTGGCGCGCGGCAGCAGCGGCAGCACGGCCAGGGCGAGCACCGGCACGCCGACGGCCACGACCACGCCGATTGCGGGCGCGTAGAACAGCAGGCCGACGCAGATGAGGACGACGGCGAAGGCGGCGGCGAGGAAGCGGGAGACCGCCTCGACGAACCAGCCGATCTTCTCCACGTCGCCGGTGGAGACCGCGACCACTTCACCCGCCGCGACCCGCCGAGTCAGGGCGGAGCCCAGCTCGGCGGTCTTGCGGGCGAGCAGCTGCTGCACCCGGGCGGCAGCGGTGATCCAGTTGGTGACGGCGGTCCGGTGCAGCATCGAGTCGCCGACGGAGATGGCGGCGCCGATCAGCAGGATCAGTGCGCCGACCAGCAGCAGCCGGTTCCCGTCGCCGTCGACCACCGCGTCGACACCCAGGCCGACCGCGTACGGCAGCCCGGCGATGCCGCAGAAGTGCAGCATCCCCCAGCACAGGCTCTTGAGCTGTCCGCCGAGTTGGCCCCGCCCCAGCCACAGCAGGAAACGGGGGCCGGAGCGAGCGTCGGGTACCCCAGGGTCCGGATACGGAAGATCGCTGATCTGCATGACGCCCCATGACTGGTCGAGTGGTTCAAACCGTGCAAGGTTCGCCTTCCGGACCGGTCCAAGGCAATTGATTTTGCGTTGGCCAAGGCCTCACGCAGTGAGGCTTACGGCCCTGCCCGTGGACGTACCGCCTGCTCAGGGGCGCGTCGCGCGCTCCAGTTCGAGCAGCGCCGAGTAATAGCTGCGCCCGGTGGCGCGATCCATGCCCACCTCGCACATCCGGTTGGCCGACAGATGCGCGTCGAACTCACGCGCCGTCACCTCCGCCGCCTCGCGCGCCGTCGCCGAGGCCGTCAGCTCCGGGTGCAGCATGCCCCGGTCGCCCGCGAAGGCGCAGCAGCCGGCGTCGTAGGGCACCACCACCTCCTCCGCACAGGCCTCGGCGACCACCCGCAGCTGCGCCTCGTCACCCAAGTGCTGCATGGAGCAGGTGGGATGGAGCACCGCCGAGCCGACCGTGCGCCGGATCTCCAGGTGCGGCAGCAGCTCCTCCGCCGCCCACACGATTGAGTCGACGATGGTGAGATCCGCGTGCAGCGCCCGGTTGTCGTCGGTCAGGAACGGGACCACCTCGTGTGCGATGCCCAGGGTGCAGGAGGACGCGTCGACCACCAGCGGCAGCCGTCCGCCGGCCGTCCAGCCCCAGGCGGCCTCGACGATCCGGTTGGCCATCACCCGGTTCCCGGCCTCGTAGCCCTTGGAATGCCAGATCGTCGCGCAGCAGGTGCCGGTCACATCGCGGGGGATCCACACCGGCTTCCCGGCCCGCTCGGAGACCGCCACCACCGCCTCCGGCAGGGAGGGGCCGGGCCGGTCGGCGGGCCCGCCGAAGATCCGGTTGACGCAGGCCGGGTAGTACACGGCCGCCGCGCCCACCCGCCGGGTCGCGGGCGGTTTCCGGGCGGCGGCGCCGGGGATCTGCGGCAGCCACTGCGGAACCAGGTCCGGACGTACGGCCTTGCGCGCGGCCCCGGTGAGCGCCCCCAGCAGGCGGTCCCCGACCCGGTCGGTGACCTTGTCGGCGGTGGTCACGGCCAGCCGGGCGGCCGCCTCGACCGTACGGAAGCGCCGGGCGGCCAGCCAGGCGGCCCGCTCCTCGCGCGGGCTGTGCCGGCGGTGGCGGAAATCCCTCATCAGCGCGCCGGTGTCGATCCCGACCGGGCAGGCGAGCTTGCAGGTGGAGTCACCCGCGCAGGTGTCCACCGCGTCGTATCCGTAGGCGTCCAGCAGCCCCGCCAGCACGGGGGAGCCCGGCTGTTGGCGCATCATCTCCCGGCGCAGCACGATGCGCTGGCGCGGAGTGGTCGTCAGGTCCTCGCTGGGGCAGGTCGGTTCGCAGAATCCGCACTCGATGCACGGGTCGGCCACCGCCTCCACCCGCGGAATCGTTTTCAGGCCGCGCAGATGCCCGTGCGGGTCGCGGTCGAGCAGGATCCGCGGGGCGAGCACCCCGTCCGGATCCACGACCCGCTTGGTGCGCCACATCAGCTCGGTGGCCCGGGGTCCCCATTCCAGTTCGAGGAAGGGTGCCATATTGCGGCCGGTGGAGTGCTCGGCCTTCAGGGAGCCGTCGAACCGCTCCACGGTCAGCCGGCAGAACGCGTCCATGAACGCGGCGTACCGCTCGACGTCGGCGGGCTCGGCGGCGTCGAAGGCGAGCAGGAAATGCAGGTTGCCGTGGGCCGCGTGCCCGGCGACGGCCGCGTCGAAGCCGTGCTCCGCCTGGAGTTCGAGGAGGGCCTCGCAGGCCTCGGCAAGGCGGGACGGCGGTACCGCGAAGTCCTCGGTGATCAGCGTGGTGCCGGAGGCGCGGGCTCCGCCGACGGCGGTGACGAAGGCCTTGCGAGCCTTCCAGTAGCCGTTGACGGTCTTCGGGTCGCGGGTGAAGGTGTTGGTGACCGAGGGCACCGGCGCGATCAGGTCCAGCCCGGCGAGGACCTCGGCGGCGCGCCTCTCGTACTCTGCGCGGCCCGCCTCGTCCGGAGCGCGGAATTCCACCAGCAGCGCGGTGGTGTCCTTGGGCAGCCCGGCCCAGTCGGCGGGCACGCCCGCGACGCTGACCGAGGCGCGCAGGGTGTTGCCGTCCATCAGCTCGACGGCGAGGGCGCCCGCCTCGTTGAACCGGGGCACGGCCGCTGCCGCGGCGGGCAGGGACGGGAAGAACAGCATGGCGGTGGTGAGTTCGCGGTCGAGCGGGAGGCTGTCGAAGACGACCTCGGAGATGAAGCCGAGGGTGCCCTCCGAGCCGACCATCAGCCCGCGCAGGATCTCGACGGGGGTGGTGCCGTCCAGGTAGGCGTCGAGGCGGTAGCCCGTGGTGTTCTTGATCTCGTACTTGGCGCGGATCCGGGCCACCAGCTCCGGGTCGGCCTCGATCTCGTGCTTGATGTCCATCAGCCCGTGGCACAGGTCCGGTTCGGCGCGCGCCAGCTCCTCGTCGGCCAGCGGGTCGGCGGTGTCCACGACGGTGCCGCTCGGCAGTACGAGGGTGAGCGAGGACAGCGTGCGGTACGAGTTCCTCGTGGTCCCCGCGGTCATGCCGGAGGAGTTGTTCGCGACGACGCCGCCGAGGGTGCAGGCGATGGCGCTGGCCGGGTCGGGGCCGAGGATCCGGCCGTGGCGGGCGAGGGCGGCATTGGCCCGCAGGACGGTGGTGCCGGGCTGGATCCGGGCGCGCAGGCCGTCCTCCAGCACCTCGACGCCGGCCCAGTGGCGGCGGACGTCGACCAGGATGTCCTCTCCTTGGGCCTGGCCGTTGAGCGAGGTTCCGGCGGCGCGGAAGACCACCTCGCGCTGGTGGCCGTGGGCGTACGAGAGGACGGTGGAGATGTCATCGATGTCCTCGGCGATCACGACGACCTGCGGCACGAACCGGTACGGGGAGGCGTCGGAGGCGTAGCGGACCAGGTCGGAGATCTTCCACAGCACCTTCTCGGCGCCCAGCAGCGCGGTCAGCTCCGTGCGCAGCAGCTCCGGGGTGCCGGAGGCCAGCCGCTCGGGCACCCGGTCGGGTGCGGGGCCGCTGACGGTGTGGGGGCGCAGGGCTCCCGGCTTCGGTTCCAGCAGCGGCATGCGGGCCCCCTTGGCCGGGCGGGTGGACTCAGCAGCGGTGCTCCGCCGGGGCGTCCGTCAGAGCGTTGAGCAGGCCGCCGAGCACCTCGCGCTGTTCGGCGGTCAATGGAGCCAGGATCTCCTCTGCCGCCTCGGTTCGCGCGTTGCGCAGCCGGCGCAGCGTGGCGCGGCCGGTCTCGGTGAGCTCGATCCGGACGACGCGCCGGTTCGCGGGGTCGGGCGCGCGGCGTACGCACTCGGCCGCCTCCAGGCCGTCCACCAGGGTGGTCACGGCGCGGGGTACGACCTCCAGACGGGCGGCGAGATCGGCCATCCGGGGCGGCTGCCCGCCCTCGTGGTGCGCGACCGTGCGCAGCAGCCTGCCCTGCGCCGGGGTGATCCCGAGCGGCTCCATGTGGTGCTTCTGGATGCGGTGGAGCCGGCGGGTCAGCCGCAGCAACTGCTCGGCGAGCACACCGTCGGTGCTGTCGGTCTCGGAAGCGGTACTCATGCTGCGGTCCTCATAATGGGAAACAGTATCAGGACCGGATTCATTGTGAGCATAGGTAACAATGAGCTATGCTCATTCGAGTCTCGTCAGAAGGAGGCCCATGCGCCCCGAAGAACCGAAGTGGACGCCATCGAAAGATTCGCTCGACCCCAACCGCCCGGCCCCGGCCGACCAGCCGCGTGAGCTGCGCCGCATCATGGGCCTCTTCCGGCCCTACCGCGGCCGGCTGGCCGTAGTCGGCGTGCTCGTCGGCGCCTCCTCGCTGGTCGGCGTCGCCTCGCCGTTCCTGCTCAAGGAGATCCTGGACGTCGCGATCCCCCAGGGCCGCACCGGACTGCTCAGCCTGCTCGCGCTCGGCATGATCTTCACCGCCGTCGTGACCAGCGTCTTCGGCGTCCTCCAGACGCTGATCTCCACCACGGTCGGCCAGCGCGTCATGCACGATCTGCGCACCGCCGTCTACGCGCAGCTCCAGCGGATGCCGCTGGCCTTCTTCACCCGCACGCGCACCGGCGAGGTGCAGTCCCGCATAGCCAACGACATCGGCGGCATGCAGGCCACCGTCACCTCCACCGCGACCTCGCTCGTCTCCAACTTCACGGCCGTGATCGCCTCCGTCGTCGCGATGCTCGCACTCGATTGGCGGCTCACCCTCGTTTCTCTGCTCCTGCTCCCCGTCTTCGTGTGGATCAGCCGCCGGGTCGGCCGTGAGCGCAAGAAGATCACCATGCAGCGGCAGAAGCAGATGGCCGCCATGGCCGCGACGGTCACCGAGTCCCTGTCGGTCAGCGGCATCCTGCTCGGCCGCACCATGGGCCGCGCCGACTCGCTGACCCAGTCCTTCTCCGAGGAGTCCGAGAAGCTCGTCAGCCTCGAAGTGCGCTCCAGCATGGCCGGGCGCTGGCGGATGTCCACCATCGGCATCGTCATGGCCGCCATGCCCGCGCTCATCTACTGGGCCGCGGGCATCGCCTTGCAGACCGGCGCCCCCTCGCTTTCCGTCGGCACCCTCGTCGCCTTCGTCACCCTCCAGCAGGGGCTGTTCCGGCCCGCCGTGAGCCTGCTGTCGACCGGCGTGCAGATCCAGACCTCGCTCGCCCTGTTCGCCCGCATCTTCGAGTACCTCGACCTGCCGGTGGACATCACCGAGCGCGAGGACGCGGTACGGCTGGACCGGGCCAAGGGCGAGATCCGGCTGGAGGACGTCCACTTCGAGTACGACGCCAAGAGCGGGCCCACCCTGACGGGGATCGACATCACCGTCCCGGCCGGCGGCTCCCTCGCCGTGGTCGGCCCGACCGGATCCGGCAAGAGCACTCTGAGCTACCTCGTGCCCCGGCTCTACGACGTCACCGCCGGCCGGGTCGCCCTCGACGGCGTGGATGTGCGCGACCTCGACTTCGACTCGCTGGCCCGCTCCATCGGCGTGGTCTCCCAGGAGACCTACCTCTTCCACGCCTCGGTCGCCGACAACCTGCGCTTCGCCAAGCCGGACGCCACCGACGAGGAGATCGCGGATGCGGCCCGCGCGGCCCAGATCCACGATCACATCGCGTCCCTTCCCGACGGGTACGACACCCTGGTGGGCGAG
The DNA here is from genome assembly GCF_018614095.1 of Streptomyces sp. ISL-87. GTDB lineage: Bacteria > Actinomycetota > Actinomycetes > Streptomycetales > Streptomycetaceae > Streptomyces. The sequence goes on from NZ_JAGGOY010000024.1 coordinate 94,892, forward strand.
CGCGGCTACCGCTTCTCCGGAGGCGAGAAGCAGCGCCTCGCCATCGCCCGCACCATCCTGCGCGACCCGCCGGTGCTGATCCTCGACGAGGCCACCAGCGCTCTGGACACCCGTACGGAGCACGCCGTGCAGCGGGCGATCGACAACCTCTCCCAGGGCCGCACCACCATCACCATCGCGCACCGCCTCTCCACCGTCCGCGACGCCGATCAGATCGTGGTCCTCGACGGCGGCCGCATAGCCGAGCGCGGTACGCATGAGGAACTGCTGGCGGCGGAGGGCCGGTATGCCGCTCTGGTCCGCCGGGACCGGGACGCCGCCCAAGCGCCGGGGGGCGCCGGGAGCGACCGGCTCGACGAGCCCACCCCGGTGAATGTGTGATCGTATGACTGGCATACGGGTGGGATGCCCGGATTGTGCCGCCTCGCGGGTTAGCGTGCCGGCATGCGTCATGAGCACCGGCCGCCACGACAGCGCCGTACCCGGCTCACCCGCCGGGGCCGGATGGCGCTCCTCTTCGGCACCCTGTCCGCGCTCGGGGCACTGGTCCTGATTCCGCTGCTGCCCAGCGGGGAACAGGCACCGCCGCCCGAGAAGCCGCGCCGGCTGGTGATCCCCGAGGGCTGGCGGGCCCCGCAGGTCTACGCCGCCATCGACCGGGAGCTGGGGCTCCCGGCGGGCTCCACCAAAGCGGCCGTCCCCACGGCCGGGATGGCGCTGCCGGCCGAGGCGAAGGGCAATCCGGAGGGCTTCCTCTTCCCGGCGACCTACCCGGTGACCTCGAAGACCACTCCGGGCGCGCTCCTCGCGTACATGGTGAAGACGGCCAACCAGAAGCTCGCCACCAAGGCCGTCGCGGACGGCGGCAAGGTGCACGGCATGACCCCGTATCAGACGGCCACGCTGGCCAGCATCATCGAGGCGGAGGCCGAGACCCGCGCCGACATGGGCAAGGTCGCGCGGGTGGTGCACAACCGGCTGGCCAAGTCGATGCCGCTCCAGATGGACTCCACCATCAACTACGCGCTGAACCGCAGCACGCTGGACACCACCCTGAGCGAGACCCGGCTCGACCACCCCTACAACACGTACGAGCGCCAGGGGCTGCCGCCCACGCCGATCGACAGTCCGGGGCTCGAAGCCATGGGGGCCGCGGTCGCGCCGACGCCCGGCGCCTGGCTGTTCTTCGTCACCGTGAAGCCGGGGGACACGCGCTTCTCGGTGACGTACGAGGAGCACAAGAAGCACGTGGCGGAGTTCAACCGGATCCGCGCCGCGGGGCGGGCCAAGGCGGGCTCCAAGGCCGGTTAGGTACGGGAGAGCGCGGCGGGCTCGTGGGTTTCGCGATTTTCCGCGGTTTCCAACGTTTCCAGGGTTTCCAACGTTTCCCACGCTTCCGGGGATTCGCGGGTTTCGCGGGCAAGGAGGCGGCGGATCTCGCGGACCGCGGCGCCCCCCGCACGGTTGGCGCCGATGGTCGACGCCGACGGGCCGTAGCCGACCAGGTGGATTCGCTCGTCGCGCACCGCCCTGGTGCCCTCGACGCGGATGCCGCCCCCCGGCTCGCGCAGGCGCAGTGGGGCCAGGTGGTCGACGGCGGCCCGGAACCCGGTGGCCCACAGGATCACATCGGCCTCCACCCGCCGGCCGTCCGCCCAGGCGGCCCCGTTCGCGGTGATGCGGTCGAACATGGGCCGCCGGTCCAGCACCCCCGAGGCGATACCGTTCCGGACGGCCTCGTTCAGGGGGAGTCCGGTCACGCTGACCACACTCTGCGGGGGCAGCCCCTGACGCACCCGCTCGTCCACCAGCGCCACCGCCGCCCGGCCCTCGGCCTCCCCGAAGGTCCCGTCGCGGAACGCCGGCGGCCGGCGCGTCACCCAGGTGGTCTCCGCGGCCACCTCGGAAACCTCCAGCAGGTGCTGTACCGCCGAGGTGCCGCCGCCCACCACGATCACCCGGGCCCCGGCGAACTCCTGCGGCCCCGGGTAGTTCGCGGTGTGGAGCTGGCGGCCGCGGAAGGTCTCCTGGCCCGGGTAGCGCGGCCAGAACGGCCGGTCCCAGGTCCCGGTGGCGTTGATCAGGGCCCGCGCCGACCAGGCGCCGGCCGGGGACTCCACCAGCAGCCGCCCGCCGGCGCCCGCCCGTACGGCCGTGACATCCACCGGGCGCCGCACACGCAGGCCGAAGCGCTCCTCGTAGGCGGCGAAGTACTCGCCGATCACCTCGGACGACGGCCGCAGCGGGTCGGCTCCGCCGAGCTCCATGCCGGGCAGGGCGTGCATCCCGTGCACCTTGCCGTACGTGAGCGAGGGCCAGCGGAACTGCCAGGCCCCGCCCGGGCGGGGGGCGTGATCCAGGACCACGTGCTCCGTCCCGGCCCGGGCCAGGTGGTACGCGCTGGACAGGCCCGCCTGTCCAGCGCCGATGACCACCACGTCCACCGCCTGCGCCGCGTCCGCTCCAGCCGTGTCCCGCTCCACAAAATAGTTCACGGTTCTACTAACCCGGAGCTGAGGCGAGATCTTCCCCTCAGGCGGACGCCGCGATCCAGGCCGCCAGTTGTTCCGGGGTCGTGGACGGGTCGGCGACCAGTGTGGCCAGTTCGTCCTCCTGGAAGGTGGCCGTGGTGACGGCCGGGCAGCGGTGGCAGGCGTCCACGCCCGTCTGCTGCCACCACTGGCACTGGGAGCGCAGGTGGCACCGTGGGACCGCGCGCGCCTCGGGTGCGGCCGGCAGGGCCAGGACCCGTTCCACCAGGGCGCAGTCGTCGCCCCGCCGGTTGACGCAGCTGGAGACGCAGTGCGAGGCGAACCGGAGCACCCGCGTCGGCTCGATTCCCTCGGGGATCGAGCCGAGCACCTCCGCCGCCGGGACCGGGTCGGCGAGGTAGGTCACCCGGCCGTCCGCCGCCGAGCGGACGCCGAGGACGACGGACTCCGGGGCCCGGGCCTCCCCGCTGGGGCACCAGGTCGACGGTGTGGCTGCTGTCTGCTCGGATCCCACGGTGCTCACCCGTCCCGTCAGCCGTCGATCGCGTCAGGCGACTGGAGCACCTCACGGCCGATGGGGTCGCCGATCGTGCCCTGCAGTCCGAGGGCCTCCTCCTGTGCGACCGCCTGCGCGAGGCTCTCGTGGAGCTGGCTCACGGACGTGATGCGGTCCGTGGTTGTCGGCGCGGCGTTGGCCGAGCCGACCGCCGTGATGACGATCCCCGCGGCCATCACGACCGCGGCGCCGCCGGCTGCCAGTTTGTTCTTCTTCATGGGGCCTCTCCCGGTGTGGCGCGGCGGGATTCCGCCGCTGTCCTGTCCTGTACCGGGACGACCCTAGGTACGGCGAAAGGTCCGAAGAGGCAGTTTTCAGGGGCAGTTGGGCTCAGGCAGCCGGGTGCTCGCTGACCCACTCGTAGGCGGTGTCCGCGCTGAATTCCCGCTGCCCGGCCCGGAACAGCAGACCCACGCCCGCGAAGGCCGCGTCGACGGCGGTGTCCCTCACGTAAGGGATCGCGATGCAGCCCATCCCCGCCGCGCGGGCGGCCTGCGCGCCCGGCGCCGCGTCCTCGACGACCACGCAGTCGGCGGGGTCCGAGCCGAGCCGGCGGGCCGCCTCCAGGAACACGTCCGGGGCCGGCTTGCCGTGCGCGACCTCCTCGGCGGAGACCACCGTCGTCAGCAGCGCGTCCAGCCCGGTGCCGGCCAGGACGGCCTCGATCGCCTCGCGGGAGGAGCCGGAGGCCACCGCCATCGGAACGCCCTCGGAGTGCAGCCGCTCCACGAACTTCCGCATCTCGGGGAAGTCCTCGGTCCCGGCGCGGGCCAGCTCCAGGTAGGCGGCGTTCTGCTCCGCCAGCAGCTGCTCCAGCGGCGCCTGGATCCGGTATTGCTTCTTGAGCAGGTCCAGTGTTTCCAGGGTGCCGATGCCGATGAAGCGGGAGTGCTGCTCCCAGGTGAAATCGGGGACGCCGTGCCGCTCCAGGGTGCGGCGTCCGGACTCGTAGTAGTTCGGCTCGCTGTCCACGAGGGTTCCGTCGAGATCGAATATCACGGAGATCATCCGTTGTGCCCGTCCTGCCGGTCGTGTACGTGTCTCTACCATCTTGTCAGTGTTTGCGCGCTGCCCGTCCCACTGCCTCGACCAGCGGCAGCAGGCGGTGCGGGACCCGCTCGCGCAGGGCCACCTCGGTACGGGTGCGGACCACGCCCGGAAGCCGGATCAGCCGCTGGATCACGTCTTCGAGGTGAGCGTTGTCCCGGGCCGCCACCCGGGTGAGCAGATCGCCGCCGCCGGTGATCGAAAAGGCCTCGATGATCTCGGGTACGGCGGCCAGCGCGTCGCCCACCTCGTCCAGGTGTCCCTGGGTGACCTCGATGTGCACGAAGGCCAGCACCGGGTGTCCGAGCGCGGCCGGCGAGAGTACGGGCCCCGTCCCGGTGATCACCCCGGTGCGTTCCAGCCGGTCCAGCCGGGCCTGGAGGGTGCCGCGCGCGACGCCGAGCAGTCGGGCGTACTCGCGCACGCTGGTGCGCGGCTGCTCGATCAGCAGGCGCAGGATCCGGGTGTCGAGCTCGTCCACCGCCATACCGCGACTGTACCAATGGCCCAGGCGCAAGCGGAGTCACCGATTCGGTGGCCGCGCCCGTCGCCCACAGCGACACACCGGGCCAGTTTTCCCCGGCACCGGTGTGCCAGAGGGCATATCGTCCGGAGGGTGAGCGACCTGCTGCTGGTGAGGCACGGCGAGACGGCATGGAGCGCCAACGGACGGCACACCGGGCGGACCGATGTGCCGCTGACCGCAAATGGCGAGGAGGAGGCCGTCTCGCTGGCCCCCTTCTTCCGCGACCGGCGCCCCGCCCTGGTGCTCACCAGCCCGCTGCGCCGCGCCGTGGCCACGGCCGAGCTCGCCGGGCTGACCGCAGGCACCACCGATCCCGACCTGTACGAGTGGGACTATGGCGGCTACGAAGGCGTCACCACAGCCGAGATCCGGCGGACCCGGCCGGCCTGGTCGCTGTGGACCGACGGCGTCCCGCCCGGCGACGCGGAGCACCCCGGCGAGAGCGCGGGCCAGGTCGGGGCCCGTGCCGACCGCGCTCTGGCCCGGGTGGCTCCGGTGCTGCGCGCGGACCGCGGCAACGCCGTCCTCGTCGCCCACGGCCACTTCCTGCGCGTCCTGACCGCCCGCTACCTGGGCCTGCCGCCCGCGGACGGCCGCCTTTTCCTGCTCCAGACCGGCACGGTCAGCATCCTGTCCACCGAGCACGGCCTTCCGGTGATCGCCGGCTGGAACACCCGCCCCTGAGCGGCTTCCGCATCGCGTGCAGGTGCCGGGTGCGTGACGATGCGTGTATGGCCCAGGACGGCGCGGGCGGCGGACCGGCGACAGGCATCCCCGAGGCAGGGCTCAAGGCCAACGCGATCGGGTTCCTCGACGCGCTCGTCATCGGCCTGAACTCCACCTCACCCGCGTACTCGCTGGCCGCCGTCATCGGTCCGATCGTGGCACTGTCCGGGATCTACGCGCCGGGCGTGATGCTGGCGTCCTTCGTGCCGATGCTGCTGATCGCCGCCGCCTTCTACTACCTCAACAAGGTCGACCAGGACTGCGGAACAACCTTCTCGTGGGTGACACGCGCCATGGGCCCCTGGACGGGCTGGCTCGGCGGCTGGGCGATCGCCATGACCGGCGTACTGGTGATCGGTTCACTGGCCGATGTCGCCGTCCACTTCGGCCTGCTGGCCGCCGGCCTCGACGACTGGGCCGCGAACGAGGTGATCCGGCAGACCCTCACCGTCGTGGTGATCCTGGCCATGACCGCCGTCTGCGTCATCGGCACCGAGATGTCGGCCCGTGTCCAGGACGTGCTCATCCTCGCCCAGGTCTTCTTCCTGCTGGCCTTCGCGGTCGTCGCCATCTACCGCGTCTACGCCGGCAACAGCACCCTCGACTCGATCGAGCCGACCGTCGACTGGCTCAACCCCTTCGGCGCCGGCGGCGCCGCCCTCACCGGCGGGCTGCTGCTCGGCGTGTTCATCTACTGGGGCTGGGAGTCCGCGGTGAACCTCACCGAGGAGGTCGAGCACTCCGCCACCGCGCCCGGCAAGGCGGGCATCTGGTCGACGGTCGTACTGCTCGTGACCTACCTGTCCGTCGGCTTCGCCGTCGTCGGCTACGCGGGGACCACCTTCCTCGCCGAGAACGCGGGCGAGGAGGAGGCCCTCTTCGCCGTCCTCGCGCACGAGGTCATGGGCGGCTGGGACTGGATGGTGCTCCTCGCGGTCTGCACCTCCGCACTCGCCTCCACCCAGACCACGATCATCCCCGCCTCCCGCACCGCCCTGTCCATGGCCCGCCGCCACGCGCTGCCGCCGCCGCTCGCGCACATCCACCCGCGGTTCCGGACCCCGGACGTGAGCACCTGGTGGGTGGCCGGCATCGCCATCGGCTGGTACCTCGTCGTCAACCAGATCAGCGAGAACGCGCTCCTCGACTCCCTGACCGCGCTCTCCCTGCTCATCGCCTTCTACTACGCGCTCACCGGCGTGGCCTGCGTGCTCTACTACCGCCGCCACCTGCGGGAGAGCCTGCACAACTTCCTGCTCATCGGTGTCGGCCCGCTGGTCGGGGCGGGCCTGCTGACCTGGCTGCTGGTCGAGTCGGTCCGGGACATGTCGCACCCGGAGAACTCAGCGAGCGGCGTCTCCTGGTTCGGCCTCGGACCGCCGCTGGTCATCGGGATCGCGATCGCCGTCGCCGGCGTGCTCATCATGTGCTTCTGGCGGGTGCGCGACGGCAGGTTCTGGCAGGAGCGGCGCGGGGTGGTGGACCCGGAACTCGTCCACGGCGAGAAGTCCTGAGGAGCCCGCGATGACGGTGGTCCTCGGCTACGACGCATCGCCCGGCGCGGAACGGGCCCTGCGCGTGGCGCTCGCAGTCTCCTCCGCCTTCGGCGAGCACCTCGTCCTCGTCTACGGCACCGCTGCCCCCGGCGACACCGGGGAGGAGTACCGCGCCCACCGGGAAGCCGTCCGCGAGGCGGGGCGCAGCGCCCTCGCGCGGGCCGTGGCCGCCGCCGACGAGGCGGGCGTGCCGTCGACGGCCGAGGTGGTCGACGAGAAGCCCGCCCAGGCCCTGCTCGACGCCGCGGAACGCCACGGGGCGCGGGTCATCATCGTCGGCAGCTGGGGCGACCACCCGGTCCGCGGCGCCCTGCTGGGCCCCACCCCGCACAAACTGCTGAACCTCTCGCGGATCCCCGTACTGTGCGTGCCGACGGAGGGCGACGCCGCGCCGTAGCGCAGGCGCCGCCCCGCGGCCATTGCCGCGCGGACGGCATGCCTGCGGACGTGATGCCCGGTACCTTCCTGCGGCCCCCCGGCCGCCCGGGCACGGTCAGCCACGAAAGCGACCCCCAGGTGATCCGGGTCAGCGAGGCCGCGGGCCAGGTGGCGTGCGTGCTGATTCCCGGAGGCCGCAGCGGCCTGATGGAGGCGTACGAGCACCACTTCGAGCCGCGGCAGGGCGAGCGCGGCTGGTTCGAGCACCCCGGAGAGGACTTCCTCTACGTGCTGGAGGGCGAGATCTACGTGCTGGAGGGCGAGATCGTCCTGGAAGTCGAGGGCGAGGAGCCGCTGACCCTGCGCGCCGGCCAGAGCGCCCACCACCGCGGGAACGTGCCGCACCGCTGCCGCCTGCCCGGCCCGACGGCGCCCGCCGCCCGCACCCTCCTCGTCACGGTCAACTGCTAGGCCGTGCCTCTGTGGCCCGGATGGCCTTGAGCGCCGTGTCGAGAGCCTGGTCGGCCGGTACGGGAACGTCGGGAACCACCCCGACCCCCTCCCAGTTGCCGCCGGTCACCGTGCTGATGGTCCGGGCGGTCGGCACGGTCACCTGTATGTGCTCGGTGACCGCGTGCCGGTCCGTGGGGTGGGCACCGCCCCGTGTGGTTTCGCCGACGAGGATGGCCCGGCCGTGCGCCTGGAGGGTATAGGCGACGTCCTCGCCCCCGGAGAAGGTGATCGCGCTGGTGAGCACGTACACCGGCCGGTCGAGGTAGCGGGGCGCGGGCAGGTGGGCGGACGTCCAGAACTGGCGGGTTGTCCCGGTGGCGCGGTCGTAGATGTCGTTCAGGTGGACCTGGTCGTCGGGGAAGAAGTAGCTGCACCACATGGCGGCCCCCTCGGGCGCGCCGCCACGGCATTCGCGGAGGTCCAGGACGAGGGCGGAGCTGCTGGCGGCCAGTCGCATGGCGGCGCCGACCACGGCCGCGCCCTCGTCGGCGGCCGGGATGCGGCGGATGTCGACGAGCGCTACGCCGCCGTCCAACTGCTCGACACGGCGCACGCCCTGGTTCTCGGCCCGGAGCAGCTCGAGGAACGCGGCGCGCCCGGCGTCCTGGTCCTCCGGCTCCAGCGACTGCGGCTCCTCGACCCAAAGCAGCCGCAGGTGCTTGTCCGGGCACACCTCCTGGAGGTGGGCGGTGACCGTCTCGCACAGCGCCGGCCCGTCCAGGCCGTCGTACTCGCCGGCCGCGAGCCGACGCCGGATCGCGGCGTCGATGTCCACGGCCTTCTCGGGGAAGACGTACCCTGCGTCGATCCGACCCAGGGCCTGCTTGATGATCTGTTCATGATTAGGCACGGCGGGCCATGCTAGGTCGCGAGCAGGCCCGTTACCAGCCGATTTCCGCAGGGCTCGGCACGGGCCGATTCCTGCCCCCGGTCCCAGTCGCAGTCCGAGTCCGAGTCCGAGTCCGAGCCCCAGCCCCCACCCCAGCCCGCGGGCGTCAGAACCGCCAGCGCGTCTGGCTGTACGACCCGCCCTTGCCGAAGCCGAAAGCCGTGCGCGGGGCGACCGCGAAAACCAGCGCCTGCCCCGCCTCGGGGTTGACGAACGCCCCGTCCTGGACGTCGAAGTGCCATTCGGCCCCGTACTTCGCCTCCCACGCCCGGGCGAGCGCCCGCAGTCGCGGCTCGTCCTCGACCCGCACGGCATCGCCCTCGACGACCACGTCGTAGCCGTCGCGGAGGGTGTTGCAGCCGGTGGTGGCGACCACGGCCGGATTGGTGCGCAGGTTCTTCGCCTTGCGCTCCTCCCCGCCGGTGCAGAAGTGCAGCGCGCCGTCCGCCCAGACGCCGATCAGCGGAGTCACATGGGGTCGGCCGTCCGGCCGCACGGTGGTCAGCCAGTACAGCTCGGCCCCCGTCAGCAGCGCGACGGCCTCCTGCCACGGGACGGAGGTGGCCCCCCGGTCGCTGTAGCGTTCGTCCAGCTCGGCGTGCGGTTCGTCGTCGGTCACGGGCGTTTCCTCCTTGCCGGGCCATGCTGCCCGGGCTGCTACGAGCCGCTACTCGGCGATTTCAGTGCGTTCCCACCACTCGTAGACGGGGAGCTGTCCTTCCGGGCCGCCGTCCTGGACCCGCGACGTGGCTTTGAAGTGCTCGTATCCGCCACGGTGCGCGATCTTCAGATCCTCGCCCGGCGCGGGCACCGGCACGATCCGCTCCCGCAGATCGTCCGGCCCGCCCTCGAGTGCCGCCTTGGTTGTCATGGGTCCAGTCTCACCAGCCGCGAAACCCCGCGCACCTCGACGGGCCGCCCGTTCGCCCGCCGTGATGTCCCGCCGGGGGATCACAGGCAGAATTGAAGGGGCAGCCCGCGCCCGCCGCGCGGCCGCCGTACAGCCACCGGCGCGTTCCGCGCGCAGAAGGGGGCCTTCGATGCCACCGGACCGGCTGGGGGGCGAGGCGGACCGCGGCCCGATCCGGTCCGAACCGGGGTCCCTGCTGGAGCACGTGGCGGTGGCCGTGTTCGGCATCGACGACGAGGACCGGGTCTGCTACTGGGGGCCCGGCGCGCGGTACCTCTTCGGCCACGAGGCCGAAGAGGTACTGTCCCGCCCCGCGGCGGCCCTCTTCCCCGCGCAGGACACGGGCGCGGCCCAGGCCCTCACCGAGCGCGCGCGGACCCTCGGGTACTGGCGCGTCCGGCTGCCCGCGCTGCACCGGGACGGAACGGTCTTCGACTGCGGCTTCCGGGTCTTCCCCGTGACCGGCGCGGAGGGCGGCTCCGTGGTGATGGCCCTGGCCAGCCGGGGCGTCGAACTCGACCGGGTGAAGACCAACCTCGTCTTCCTCGACGCCCTCTTCGAAACCTGCCCGATCGGCCTGGTCATGCTCGACGAGGAACTGCGCTACGTCCACCTCAACCAGGCGCTGGCCGACATGGACGGGATCCCCCTCGCCGACCACCTCGGACGCCATATGGCGGACATCATGATCACCTCCGACGACGGCGCCTACCAGCGCATGCTGCGGGGCGTCGCAGACGAGGGCCGGCCCGTGGTGGGCGCGCTCGTGGGACTGCGGACCCCGGGCCACCCGGATCGCGACCAGGTGAGGTCGGTGAGCTTCTTCCCGCTGAGCGGGGTGGGCGACACCCGGCGCGGGGTGGGCGGGCTGCTGGTGGACGTGACCGACCGGGAGCTGGCCATCGTGGAGGCGACGGCCGCCCGGCAGCGGCTGGCGCTGCTGGACCGGGCCGCCGCCCGCATCGGCACCACCCTGGACCTGAACACCACCGCGCGCGAGCTGGTCGAGGCGGTGGTGCCGGACTTCTGCGACGGCTCCGTCGTGGAACTCGTGGAGTGGATGGACGAGAGCGCGGAGTTCGACCCGAGCCTGCCCCTGTTCACCCGGCGGATCGCGGCCGGCACCACGCTCGCCGCTCCCGCCGTCGAACTCGTCAGCGGCCTCGAACAGGTGAGGTACCCGCCGGGCTCCAGCATCCACCAGATGCTCAGCACCGGCCGCCCGCTCTGGGTCCCCGTGAACGAGGAGTTCGTGACCCGCACCGTCATCCACCAGGAACGCGCGCAGCTGCTCCTGGACAGCGGCCTGGCCTGCATCCTCATCGCCCCGCTCATCGCGCGCGGCACGGTCCAGGGCATCACCATGTTCGGCCGCTCGGCAGCCCGCCCCGCCTTCACCGAGCAGGACCTCAGCCTCGCGAGTGAGCTCGCCTCCCGCGCCGCCCTGTGCCTGGACAACGCGCGCCTGTACAGCCGGGTCCAGGACATCGCGCTCACCCTCCAGCGCGCACTCCTGCCCAACGCACCCGCGGCCGGCCCGTACGTGGACATCGCCCACCGCTACCTGCCCGGAAGCCGCGTCACCGAGGTCGGCGGCGACTGGTACGACGTGATCCACCTGCCCGGCGACCGGGTCGCCCTCGTCGTCGGCGACGTCATGGGGCACGGTGTCCCGGCCGCCGCGGCCATGGGCCGGCTGAGGATCACCGCGAAGACGCTCGCGCGGCACACCCGGGACCCCGGGGCCGTGCTCGCGGAACTCGACGCCTGCGCCCAGGAGGCCGGCATCGAGCTGGCGACCTGCCTGTACATCCTCTACGACCCCCACACCGGCCGAGCCCGCATCGCCAGCGCCGGCCACCCCCCGCCCCTGATCCGCCACGAGGACGGGCGCACCGTGGACACCATCGGCGATGTGCTGGGCGTCCCCCTGGGGGTGGGCGGCGTGGCCTTCGAGTCGATCGAGGCGGAGATCCCCGAGGGCGCCACCGTGGCCCTCTACACCGACGGCCTCATCGAGGCGCGGGGCCAGGACATCGACACGGGCATGGACGCCCTGCGCGAGCAGCTGCGCGGCCCCCTGGGCTCGCTGGAGGAGGCGGCGGACCGCATCCTCTCGAACCTGCTGCCCGACACCGCGACCGACGACACGGTCCTCGTCCTCGCCCGGGTCCGCCGCGCCGGCGATGGCGCCCAGGACCACGCCGAGTGACGGCCCCTCCCCGCCGCCCTGGCCCGTTGGCCTCCCTCTGGCCGAGAGACTGGCCACGCGGCTGAGCCAATGGCACAGTGCGGCGGCGCCGAGTTGAGCCATTGGGCTGGCAGGTGTTTATCTGTGTCGCATCCATGTACTTTCGGCGCCGCGCAGCGCCGGACGGCAATGAGGCCGGTCCGGACCGCGGTGCCTTCGCCGTGCCTGCCTGCCGCCCACCACCCCGGGCGGACGCGGGGACGGCGCGCACCGTCGTAAGGGGGGCGGCACACCGCCGTGAAGAGGATGTTCGTGGCTCCGGATCCGGGGCGTATGAGACTCAGGAACTCGCTGCGAGCGGTGATGGGCGTCGCGCTCGCCGTCACCGTCGCCGAGTCCTGCGGGCTCTCCCTCACCGCTTCCATCACCGGGGGACTGGCGGCCCTGCTCGCCCTCTTCACCGTCGTCGACTCCAGCGTCCGCGCGCAGCGGGTGACCACTGCCCTGCTGCCCGCCGCCGGTTTCCCCGTCCTGGCCCTGGCCACCACCCTGCACGGGGTGCCGCTCGCCCGCGACGCCGCCTTCCTCGCCATCGTCTTCGCCGGGGTCTACGCCCGCCGCTGGGGGCCGCGCGGGCACGCGCTCGGGATCTTCGGCTTCATGATGTTCTTCGTTACCCAGTTCCTGCACGCCGTCCCCGGTCAGCTGCCCGAGCTGTACGCCGCCGTCGGGCTGGCGCTCGCCTCGGCCGGCGCCGTTCGGTTCGTGCTGTGGCCCATCGAGCGGCGGACCCCGCCCGCCGCCGCCCCGCCCGGGCTCCCCGGGACCGGGCTGGCGCGGCCCACCACCCGGCAGGCCTTCCAGGCCACCGCCGCCTGCGCCTTCGCGCTCGCCATCGGCCAGGTGCTCTCCGAGGACCGCTGGTACTGGGCGGTCGGCACCGCCTGGTGGGTGTTCGTCAACACCACCTCCCGCGGGGAGACCCTGGTGCGGGGATTCAGGCGGGTCCTCGGCACCGTGATCGGGATCGCCGCGGGACTGCTCATCGCCGTCCCGCTGCACGGCGCGCCCGCGCCCACCGCCGCGCTGGTCGCCGTATGCGTCTTCGGCATCTTCTACACCGCCGCGCCGTCGTACTCCTGGATGATGTTCTTCGTGACCGTCATGGCCGGACTGCTGTACGGGCTGCTCGGCGTACTCCATCCCGGACTGCTGCTCCTGCGCTTCGAGGAGACCGCGGTCGGCGCGCTGGGCGCGGCCCTCGCCGTCGTGATCGTCCTCCCGGTGACCACCCACGCCGCCAACGACGCCTGGATCCAGCGCGCCCTGCACTGCGTACGGGCATCCACCGCCGCCGCCCTCGACCGCCTCGCCGGCGACCCCGAGGCCGATCCCGCCCCGCACGCCGCCGAGCTCGAACTGCTGCTGGGCCGGGTACGGATGGCCCTCGCGCCCCTCGTCCACCCGCTGAGCCCGCTGCGCGCCCGCAAGGCCCGGGCCCGGCAGGTCCTCGGCCTGCTCGACGACTGCGCCCGGGAGGTCCGCGGGCTGGTGGTCGTGGCCGCGGATCCGCAGGCCTCGCACGACGCCCGGCTGGCCGCCGCGTGCTGGCGCGTGGAGGCAGCCGTCGAGGCGCTGACCGCCCCGCGGGGCACGGCGGAACTCAACACTCCGCCCGCCCCCCACCCGGTCGCCGCCGAACCCGCCCTGGCCCACCTGCACGGCCTGGAGCACGCCCTCGCAGCCCTTGCGACCCCGCTGCGCACCGACCCCCGGTCCCCGCTGCTCCCCGCCTGACGGGACCGGTTACCCCTGAGCGTTGCGGCGAATGCTACGGCCCGTCAGGTCCTCGCCGCAGGCCAATCCGTGAAGATCACACGGTGGAGTGTTCCGTGCTGGCCATCGTCACGCTGCTGACCTGCGGCATGTACAACGGGTGATTGTTCACTGCACATTCATCCGGCATGTACAGGGTGGATCTGGCCGGACAGGGGGTAACCGCCCGGAATGGAAATACTGCAACGGCAGTCGATCACCGCTCAAGTATGGGAAGCGGCCGAGGAGTTCATCCGGCTCTTCCACCGGGAGAACGCGGAGGCCGGTGATCCGCGTGCCCGGCTCGCCGCCGTACGGGCCGAGCTCGCGGAGACCGGAACCTATCGGCACACCCCGCAGGAGCTGGTCCACGGAGCCCGAGTGGCCTGGCGCAACAGCAACCGCTGCATAGGCAGGCTCTATTGGAGCTCGCTGCGGGTCCGCGACCGCCGCGGGCTCACCGAATCCGACGAGATCGCCGCCGAGTGCTTCGAGCACCTGCGTGAGGCGACCAACGGCGGCAGGGTCCGCCCCACGATCACCGTCTTCGCCCCCGACACCCCGGACCGCCCCGGCCCGCTGATCTGGAGCGAGCAGCTGGTCCGGTACGCCGGCTACGGCGACCACCCCTCCATAACGGTCGGCGACGCCCGCAACGCCCCCCTCACACGGGCCCTGCTCGGCCTCGGCTGGGCCGGCGGCGCCGGCACTCCCTTCGACCTCCTCCCCCTGGTCGTCCAGGGCGTGGATGACAAGCCCCGGTGGTTCGACACCCCCGCCGACGCCGTGCTGGAAGTGCCGATCGAGCATCCTGACGGCGACGGATGGGCGGACTGGGGCCTGCGCTGGCACGCCGTGCCCGCCATCTCCAACATGTGCCTGGAGATCGGCGGCATCCACTACCCGGCCGCCCCCTTCAACGGCTGGTACATGGGCACCGAGATCGGCGCCCGCAACCTCGCCGACACCGACCGGTACAACCTTCTCCCCGCCGTGGCCCGCCGCCTCGGACTGGACACCTCCAGCGACCGCTCGCTCTGGAAGGACCGTGCGCTGGTCGAGCTCAACCGGGCGGTGCTGCACTCGTTCGACCGGGCCGGGGTCACCATCGCCGACCACCACACCGAGTCGCGGCGCTTCCTCAGTCACATGGAAAGGGAGGAGCGCAAGGGGCGCGAGGTGGGGGCCGACTGGTCCTGGATCGTGCCGCCGATCTCCGGCTCCGCGACCCCGGTCTTCCACCGCACGTACGAGGACCGGCAGAGCTCGACGGCGTACGTACACCACGAGGGCGCACAAGAAAGGGCCCAAGGACGGGATTTGGTCTAGACCTTCTGTTAACGTCGCTCAGGACGGATCCGGGACGGGTAGGGAGAGGGGCATCCTGTGGGCGGCGCCGACAGCACGGACCAAGGCGGCGGACACCGGGCCTACATCGGCTCGTTCACCTCGGGGGGCGGCCGCGGCATCACCACCGCGGCCGCGGATCCGCTCACCGGCGCGCTGACCCCGCTCGCGGCCACCGACGCCGTCCGGGACCCCTCGTACCTCGCCCACGACCGCCGCACCGGGGTGCTCTACGCGGTGAGCGAGACCGGCCAGGGCGCGGTCGGCGTCTTCCGGACCGCAGGCGAGGGACTCGTCCCGCTGGGCACGGCCGTCCACGTCGGCGGCGCCGGCCCCACCCATCTCAGCGTCGCCGGGCGCCGGCTGATCACCGCCAACTACACCTCCGGCAGCGTCAGCGTCCTCCCGCTCGCCGCCGACGGCAGCATCGAGGGGCCCGCCTCGGTCCTTGCGCACCGGGGCTCGGGACCCGACGCCGACCGGCAGGAGGGCCCGCACGCCCACCAGGCGCTGCCCGACCCCACCGGCCGCTGGGTGCTCAGCGTGGACCTCGGCACCGATTCGGTACGGGTCTGCGCGCCGGACCCGGCCACCGCTGCCCTCCGGGTCCACTCCGAGACCGCGCTGCGCGCCGGGACCGGGCCGCGCCACCTCGCCTTCCACCCCGAGGGCCGGGTGGCCTACGTCCTGCACGAGCTGGAGCCGCAGCTGACCGTCTGCCGCTGGAATCCGGGGAGCGGACACCTGGAAATCCTCGGTGAGGTCCCGGTCGCCTCAGGGGGCCATCCAGGGGCTGCACGGGCCTACCCCTCGGCGATCGTCGCCTCGCGCGACGGGCGCTTCGTCTGGGTCGCCATCCGCGGTGCCGATACCATCGCCACCCTCTCGCTCGCGGGCGGGGCGGAGAAGCCGGAGCTCACCGGCACCGTGGGGTGCGGGGGCAGCTGGCCGCGCGATCTCGCCGCCGACCCCTCGGGGCGCCGGCTGTACGCGGCCAACGAGCGTTCCGGGGACGTCACCTGGTTCGACGTCGACCCGCTGACCGGGCAGCCGCGCCGGGCGGGCTCGGTGGCGGTGCCCGCCGCGACCTGCGTGGTCTTCGGCTGACGGCTGACGGCTGACGCCCGGCGCCGCTGGCCGCCGGTCCGGCCCGGCTCGTACGAGGGCCCGCGCCCAGAATCGGAAGATCCCGGGCGCGGGCCCTCGTAGCGTGTCGTGAGCGGGTCAGTTCGTGGCGGCACCCTGGGTGATCCCGAGGGCCGCGGAGTACTGCGCGACGGCGAGCTTGCCGAGCGCCGGGTACGCGCCCAGCACCTCGGCGGCGGCGCAGTCGGCCTCCTTGCACGCGGTGTCCAGCAGCCCCTCGGCGGCCTCCGGCCCGATCAGGTACGGCGCCAGCGCGAGCTGCGTCGAGCCTTCCAGGCGCAGCTGCTCGGCGACCGCGGCCACCGAGCCCTCCTGGTCCAGCGCGGCCGCCTTTACGGGCACCGCGAGGCGGGCGGCCAGCAGCATGCCGGTGACCGCGGCGGCCTGGACGGCCTCCTCGCCGCCGGTGGTGGCCACGACGATGCCGTCGGCGGCGGTGGTGACGGTGAACAGCCGGGCGCGGTCGGCGCGGGCCAGACCCGCCTCGGACAGGCGTACGTGCAGGCCCTCGGCCAGCAGCGGGTGCGGGCCGAGTACGTCGGCCAGCTCGGCGGCGGCCGGGGAGTCCATCAGGGCCTGGCGGAAGCGGCGCAGCAGATCGGCGTCCGGACCGGCGAGCAGGGGCACGACCACGGCGTCCGGGCCGGTCGGCGCGGGCACCTCGTGGCCGGCGGCGCGGGCGAACTCCGCACGCGCGGCACGCTCCTGCGCGACGGCGGTCAGCACGCCGGACAGCGACGGGAACTCGGTGTCGTCGTCACCTTCGAGGAAGCCGATGCGGGCGTCCAGACCCGGCAGCTCGGAGCGGCCGATGCTGATGATCTCTTCCGCGAGCCCCCGCGAGGCGGCCGAGGGGGCACCGGGCACGGCGAGCACCAGCGCGGGCGCGCCCTCGGGCGCCACCGCGGGCTCGGGCCGGCGGTGCCGTCCGGTCTGGCGGGGTCGCGGCATTCGTACGGGCAGGCCATTTGCGGGCCCAGTGGGGGAGCTCATGGCGCCGCATGCTACTGGCTTATCGGAACCGAGTGTTCGGGCAGGGCCCATTCGGGCGGCATCTGTCCGCATTTATCCGGCACAGGGCAGGCGCCAGTCCACCGGCTGCGCTCCCTGGCGCACCAGCAGGTCGTTCGTCCTGCTGAACGGCCTGGAGCCGAAGAATCCGTTGTCGGCGGACATGGGGGAGGGGTGCACGGACTCCACGGCCGGCAACTCGCCCAGCAGCGGGCGCAGATTGCGGGCGTCCCGCCCCCACAACACCGACACCAGCGGCTTGCCGCGCGCGGCCAGCGCCCGGATCGCCTGCTCGGTGACCGCCTCCCAGCCCTTGCCCCGGTGGGCGTTGGGCTTGCGCGGGGCGGTGGTCAGCGAACGGTTGAGCAGCAGGACGCCCTGCCGGCTCCACGGCGACAGGTCCCCGTTCGCCGGACGGGGCACGCCGAGGTCGGCGTACAGCTCGCGGAAGATGTTGTCCAGGCTGGGCGGCCACGGGCTGACCTCGGGCGCCACCGAGAAGGACAGGCCCGTCGCGTGCCCCGGGGTGGGGTAGGGGTCCTGTCCGACGATCAGCACCTTGACCTCGTCGAACGGCTGTTGGAAGGCGCGCAGGACGTTGGCGCCGGCCGGCAGGTACGTTCTCCCCGCCGCGATCTCGGCGCGCAGGAAGTCGCCCATCGCGGCGATCTGCGCCGCCACCGGCTCCAAAGCGCGGGCCCAGCCCGGCTCGACGATCTCGTTCAACGGTCGTGCTGCCACAGCGGATCACTCTACTGGCTCACGCCGCCCCGCCGTCACGCCAGTACGGCCGCCCGTACACACAGCACGTCCGGCAGGTGCTCGGCCAGCAACTGCCAGCTGTCACCGTCGTCGTGGCTCGCGTACAACTCGCCGTTGCGGTTGCCGAAATAGATCCCCGCCGGGTCCGCGTCGTCCGTGCACAGCGCGTCGCGCAGCACCGTCCCGTAGTGGTCCCCGGCGGGCAGCCCCTTCGACAGCGGCTCCCAGCTGGCGCCCGCATCCCGGGTGCGGAAGACCCGGCAGCGGTGCTCGGCCGGGACCCGGTCGGAGTCGGCGTTGAGCGGGAAGACGTACGCGGTGTCCGGCCGGTGCGGGTGGGCGGCCACGGCGAAACCGAAGTCGGAGGGCAGTCCGGCGCCGATGTCGGTCCACTCGGCCCCCGCGTCGTCGCTGCGGTAGACGCCCCAGTGGTTCTGCAGATACAGCCGGTCCGTGTCCCCGGCGTCCTGGGCGATCTTGTGCACGCACTGGCCGAACTCGGGATGCGGATCCGGCAGGAACACCGCCGAGACCCCGTGGTTGGACGGCGCCCAGCTGGCCCCGCCGTCCTTGGTCCGGAACACTCCGGCGCTGGAGACGGCCACCGTCACCGCGTCCGGGTCGGCGGGGTCCGTGACCACCGTGTGCAGGCCCTCGCCGCCGCCGCCCGGCATCCAGCTCTTGCGGGTCGGGTGCTCCCACAGCGGGCGGATCAGCTCGAAGGACTCGCCGCGGTCCGCCGAGCGGAACAGCGCGGCCGGCTCCGTGCCCGCGTACACCACGTCCGGGGCCTCGGGCCCGGCCGGATGCAGCTGCCAGACCCGCTCCACCGAGGCGCCGGTGTCCTCCGGGAACTTCACGGCGGGCGCCGCGGGCTCCCGCCAGGTCGCGCCCAGGTCGTCGGAGCTGAAGACGGACGGCCCCCAGTGCGAGCTGTCCCCCGCGACCAGCAGCCGGGGCGCCGGGCCGCGCCCGTCGATCGCGACCGCGTACACGGCCTGGGCGTTGAAGTGCGGCCCGTCGAACTCCCAGAGGCCGTCGGCGCCGCGCCGGCCGATGAAGAGCCCCTTGCGGGTTCCTGCAAGCAGTAGCACGTCGGTCATGGCCGACACCTCCGGACGTCGTTGTCCTCTACGGCGGACTTTCGATACGGCACCTTCCGGCCAGTCTGCACCTCCCCACTGACAGCGGCCCGGCGGGCGCCACGCGTGCCCTGAACAGTCGATCGTCATTGATCGACACGTGCTTGAAACGGTCGGCTACTTGATCGTAGGAGGATGATGACGGTTGACTTCCAGCCTCAGTCACCGCACGCGAGAGGCACTATGTGGCCACCGAGCCCCTGTCCCCGCTCGACCTAGCCTTCTGGCGGATCGAATCCGCCGCCCACCCCATGCACCTCGGTGCGCTCGCCGTCTTCGAAGCCGCCTCGCCCGACGCCGCCGCCCGCGCCGCCGAACTGCTCGCCGCCCGCTGCGCCGCCCTGCCGGGTCTGCGCCGCCGGATCCATGATGTGCTCTTCCCGTTCGGCGCGGCCGTCTGGTCGCCGGACGCGGACTTCGATCCGGCCCGCCACGTCTTCCTCACCGGGGCCGGCGCGGCAGACCCGGCCGCGGCCGATCCCCATGCGGCGGCCGGCCCGCTGATGGCCCGGCCGCTGGACCGGGCCCGGCCGCCCTGGGAGGCGCATGTGCTGGCGGGCCCCGGCCCGGACTCCTTCGCGGTGCTGTTCAAGTTCCACCACGCGCTCGCCGACGGGCTGGGCGCGCTCGCCCTCGCGGCCGGCCTCTTCGACGACGCCCTGCCCCCGCGGGAGCCGGCACGGCGGCTCCCGGAACAGGGCGACAGCCCCGGATCCGCCCTGCGCCGGCTGCCCGGGGTCCTCGCCTCGCGCGTCCAGGACCTCGGCCAGGCCCTGGAGATCGGCGCCGCCGTGGCCCGCGCCGGGCTGCCCCTGGGCGTTCCGGCGGCGCTGGCGGCCGGCCCGGCCGCGGGCACCCGTAGCGTCACCGGGCTCGCCCTCGACCTCGACGAGGTCAACCTCATCCGCAAGGCCGTCGGCGGCACCGTCAACGACGTGCTGATCGCCCTGGTCGCCGGCGCCCTGCGGCGCTGGCTGGCCGGCCGCGGCGACCCCGAGCCGCTGGGTGCCGGCCCGCGCGCCCTGATACCCGTCTCCCGCCGCAGACCCGGAGCCGCCCCCGGCGCCGGGAACCGGCTCTCCGGCTACCTGCTGCGGCTCCCGCTCGCCGAGAGCGACCCGCTGCGCCGCCTGGCCGCCGTACGCACCGGCATGGACCGCAACAAGGAGGCCGGACCGGCGCGCGGCGCCGGGGCGGTCGCCCTGCTCGCCGACCACGTCCACCCGCTCGGCCACCGCCTCGGCGGCCCGCTGGTCGCCCAGGCCGCCCGGCTGCTCTACGACATCCTGGTCACCAGCGTCCCGCTGCCCGGCCTCACCTTCACCCTCGGCGGCAGCCGGGTCCGCGAGGTCTACCCGCTCGCTCCGCTGGCCCCCGGCCAGTCGCTGGCCGTCGCGGTCTCCACGTACAAGGGCACGGTCCACTACGGCCTGGTCGCCGACGCGGCCTCCGTACCGGACCTGGCGGCCCTGGCCGGGGCGCTGCGCGCCGAGCTCGACGCCCTTGTACATGAGGTGACGTAGTACGAGAGACGCCGTAGTACGAGAGGTATCGTAGTACGAGGAAATTCGTAGTACGGTGACTCTCGTACTTAGCCGCCGGTCCTCGGCGCGCCCGGTGACGTCTGGAGAGCCCTCATGAGTGCTGCCCCTGCTTCCTTCGCGGCCCTGTTCACCCCGTACACCCTGCGGTCGGTGACCATCCCGAACCGTGTGTGGATGGCCCCGATGTGCCAGTACAGCGCCGAGGCCTTCGGCCCCAACGCGGGCGTGGCGCACGAGTGGCACTTCGCGCACTACGCGGCCCGCGCCGTCGGGGGCACCGGCCTGATCATCCAGGAGGCCACCGCCGTCTCCCCGGAGGGCCGGATTTCCCCGTACGACCTCGGCATCTGGAACGACGCCCAGGTGGAGGCGCTGCGCCCGATAACCGCCTTCGTCAAGGCGCAGGGCGCCGTCCCCGGCATCCAGATCGGGCACGCCGGCCGCAAGGCCTCCACCGAGCGCCCGTGGAAGGGTGGCCGGTGGGTCGGACCCGAGGCGCACGGCTGGCTGCCGAGCGCCCCGAGCGCGGTGCCGTTCCACGAAGGCGACCCGGTGCCACACGAACTGACGGTGGATGAGATCCGCGAGATCACCGGCCAGTTCGCGGCCGCCGCCGAGCGCGCGCTGGCCGCCGGCTACGAAGTGGTGGAGATCCACGGCGCACACGGCTACCTCATCGGCCAGTTCCTCTCCCCGGACAGCAACAAGCGCACCGACGAGTACGGCGGCTCCTTCGAGAACCGCACCCGCTTCCCCCTCGAAGTCGTGGACGCCGTACGCGCGGTGTGGCCCGCCGAACTCCCGCTGTTCTTCCGGATCTCCGCCACCGACTGGCTGGAGGGGGAGGGCTGGACCGCCGACGAGACGGTCCGGCTGGCCGGTCTGCTCCTGGAGCACGGGGTGGACCTGCTCGACGTCTCCACCGGCGGTCTCTCCCCGCACGCGAAGGTCCCGGTCGGCCCCGGCTACCAAGTTCCGTTCGCGGCCCGGGTCAAGGGCGAGACCGGCCTCCCGGTGGCCGCCGTCGGGCTGATCACCGACCCGGAGCAGGCCGAGAAGATCCTGGCCAACGGGGAGGCGGACGCCGTCCTGCTGGGCCGCGAGCTGCTGCGCGACCCGTACTGGGCCCGCCGCGCGGCCGCCGAACTGGGCGGGGAGCTCCGCACGCCCACCCAGTACCACCGCGCCTGGTAGCGAGTACACCTGCCCAGGCGTGTCCTACGATGGTCCTCGTACATCATTGGCAGAGGTCCAGCAGAGCCGAGTGAGCGGAGGAGCGGATGTCGGATCAGGCCCCCACCACCCGTGCGCTCGCCCACCCCGAGTCCGCCGAGATCCGGCTGGAGGGCGTGCTGCACGCCCTCTCCGACCCGATGCGGCTCTCCATCGTCCGTGAACTCGCCGGCGCGGGCTCCGAGTTGTCCTGCTCGGAATTCGTGCTGCCGGTCACCAAGTCCACGACCACCCACCACTTCCGCGTACTGCGCGAATGCGGTGTCGTACGCCAGATCTACCGCGGCACGGCCAAGATGAACGGCCTGCGCCGCGGCGACCTGGACGCCCTCTTCCCGGGACTCCTGGACAGCGTCCTCGCGGCGGCCACCGCCGAGGAAGCGCGGCTCGGCCTCCCGGCGCCGGCGTGACGGGCACGACGGGCCGTTAGCCTGGCCGGCACGACGGGCCGCTGACGTGACCGGCGCGACGGGCCGCTGACGTGACCGGCGTGACGGCCCGCTGACGTGACAGGCGCGAGGGGGTCGCTGACGTGACCGGCGCGACGGCCCGCTGAAGAGGCGGCCTAGGAGTCTGATGAAG